>JADLCT010000044.1 GCA_020847045.1 Bryobacterales bacterium
CGGCTGACAGCGGCGCGCTCATCAATCTGAACCCGCTTCCTGGCGAGCAGGCGCGCTATGTGCCCCGTGGCGGTTCCGGTGTGAGCAAGGTGCACGGCCTGCTCACCATCTACCCAGGCGCCGAACCGGAAACGCGCACGCTCTACCTCAGCGGACTACACTCATGGACCACTAGCGGAGCGGCGCAATACGCCGTCAGCCCGGAACACTTGGCTGAGTTGGACAGCCGCCTGGCGGCCGACCCTCCCAGCGGTCCGCGCGGCCGGAGGTCTCCCTACTTCCAGGTGCTGCTCGAGGTGGAGGGCAAGGCCGACCAGGTGCGGCACGTCCAATACGTCACCCACCGCTACCTGCCGCTGCCTTAACCGGGCCCGGCACCCCGCCCCGCGGCCTGTTTCGTCCGGGCCGGTGGCGCGGGCGCGGTTTCCATCTCCGCGCGCGTCATATTGAACCGGACCAGCTTTTCACGCCACGAAATCTCCAGCACGCGGCGCCGCTCAAGCATCACCACCTTGTGCGGCCACCACTCGCCCAGGGCGACGCGCAACGCAGTGATCTCCCACGTCTGGGAGTCCACATAGAAGTCCTCAACAAACCCGGCGAAACCTTCGCCTGACCACGCCCGGTAGGAGGTCACCTCTCGGAAGCTACGCAGGTGCGGGTCGCCGCGCGGCGTCTCTTCGGTGGCGTTGGTGACGGCTTCCGGAGGCGGCGTGAGCGTGTAGGGCTCCATCGTCCAATACGCCGGCCAGCCGTAGTGAACCTGCATTTCGATCTCGTGCTGCCTCGACACGGGCGCATCGGTATCGACAGGAGGCGAGTTCCGCACCTGCTCCTTGGTCAGCGGCACGCAAAGCTGCCGCCGTTCCCAGGCCGTCGCGGAAACGATGCCCGCGGCAATCAGCACACGCCTGCGGTGGAACCACCGTCCGGTCTCCACAACGAGGTAGCGCACCCGCCACTCGGCATCGTCGAAAAAGAAATCGTGCACCTTCCCGAGATCGCCATCCTGTTCTTGCATGGCAAAGCCGAGCAGGCTGTCGAGCGGCCAGAGCATGACCGCCCATTGTAGCGCCGCCGCCGGGCGCCGTAGCGCCCCAATGGCCTGTGCACCGGGCCACATGCCGGCGCTCTGGTCCAAAAAACAATGGGCGCGACCTGGGGAGAAGTCGCGCCCGCCTGCCTTGGCCAGGGTGGGTGGGAGGCCGCGGCAGGAACCCTGTGAAGCCGGTCTTAGAAAGAGAACCGCAGCGACAGCTCGATCCGCCGGTTCGGTCCGGCGCTGCCGCCCATCGGTCCGAAACCGCCCGCGGTCTGTGTCGAGATGCCGAACAACGGCGAAAGCAGATTGCCCGTGGGCGTAGCCAGATTCACCGTGTTCAGCAGGTTTCGCGCCTGAACCGAGAGCGTCAGATTGTACTTCTTCCGCGAGGTTCCGCCGCCGAACATCCCGCCCGGTCCGCCATGGCCTCCGCCAGGACCACCATGGAATCCGCCGCCCCCGCGCATGCCCCGGCCGCCGCCCGGTGGCGGACCCATCGGCATATCGCCGCCCGGACCGGACTGCCCGGCCCCGCCCTCGCCGCCAAAGCTCCACGTCTTGCCCAGCCTCATATTGACCGAGAACTGGCTCGGGCCACGCCCGTAGTTCCGCGGAATGATCGTGTCGTTCGGGCCCGGATTCAGCAGAAAATTGCCATACGCCGTCTGCACCACGCCCGGACCGGTCATGCCGCCCGCAAACGCGGGCCGGTCCAGGAACATCGAGTCGCCATTGGTGTCGCGGCCGGTGACGATATTGAACGGCGAGCCCGAAGATGCCATCAGGAACGGATTCAGCGAAATGCCCCATTTGGCGTTCAGCGAACCACCCATCACGAAGCGGTGGCGCGTGTCCATTCTCGTTGGCCCCCACTCGCTGTGCATGTTGTAGGGATCGGCCGGCGAACTGGCGGAGCCATCGGTGTCGCCACGAGAGTAATTCAACAGGTAGAAGCCGAACAAACTGACATAGCGGCTGAACCGCGTGTTGAAGTTCGTCATCACCTGATGCTGGCGGCTGAAACCGGTGGACTCATACAGGTAGATGTTGCCTACGTTGCCGTACGGCCGCTCGCCGCCCGCGTACGGCGTGTTGATATTGCGCGAGCGCAGCAGGTTCACGCCACGGCTGAAGATATAGTTCACCGCCATGGTGGTGCTCTTCGGCAACTGCCTTTCAATGCCCGCCGAACTCTGGAACAGGTAAGGCGTGCGGATGTTGCTGGCCAGTTGGCGGATGGTCAGCACGTTCGCATACGGCGCCAGCGCGCCCACCGAAGGCGTGTTCGGGAAGAAGTCGGGATTGGGAACGATGTAGTTCACCTGGTTCACGCCATTGAAGCGCAGAGCGTTCAACGTGAGCGACTCGTCCACGCGGTCATAGAAAATGCCGCTACCCAGCCGTAGCACCGTCTTGGTGGCTTTCCCGTTGCGGCCATCCAAAGCGTAAGCCAGTCCCAGCCGCGGAGCGAAGTTGTTATGGTTGCTGATGTTCGTCTGGTCCTCCCAGCGCAGGCCGCCGCTCACCGTCAGCCGCGCCGAAGCCCGCCAGTCCCATGTGCCGAATAGACCGGAGTCCCACTGGCGCACGTTGGCCGCCGGATTGCCGCCATTGATCGTCAACTGGCTCGCGCCGCCGCCCAGCGTCCGCACCTGTCCCGCCGTGTACCCCAGCCCCTGGAACAGGAGCGTCCGCCGGTAGCGTTCAAGCGAGGTGATCCGAACCAGATCCGCCCCCTCGATCAACTGGTTGTTCGCGTCCAGCGCGGGCGCCAGTCCGCCTGCGAATGAGTAGGTGCCGCCGAAGTTGTTCGGCGAAATGTCGTTCATCGTGTTGCCCCGCACACGGCCGCCGAACTTGAACGTGTGCTTGCCCCGCATGTAGCTGGTGGAGTTGTTGAACTCGTAGCCGTTCGTGCGCTGGTTCGCCAAACCCATCTGCGCGCCGCCGCCATCGAACGCATCCAGAACATTGATGGCCGCCAGCGTATTGTCGCCATCCCGCACCAGCGTCGAGCGCCGGTACATGAAGCGGAACTCGTTGATCGCCCGCGCGCTCAGCACGGCCGTCTCGGTCAGTTGCAGCGTATGATCCCGGTCGCGCGTATCATAGGCGCGCGATGGCAGCGCGAACTCGCCCACGCCGCGGTTCTCCGAGTTCATCGGCGAAAAGGCGTACCGCAGCACCATCGTATGCTTCTCGCTGAGCGCATAGTCCAGGCGCGGCGAAATCGAATACCGCGTCTGCGGCGTCACCACGGCCTGCTGGAACGGCGTGGGAATCAACTGCGTGTTCAAGATCGTGGCGTTCACCACGGCATTCTCATTCACGTTGCGGCCCTCGATGTCCAGTCCGAACGACGACTTCTTGTTCAGCGGCCCCGAGATGCGGCCCCCGTACATACGCGTCTGATACGGCGGCTTGTTCGTCGCGAACGGGTTCCGCGAGTTCAACGCCTCATCGCTGAAATTGAAAAAGGCATCGCCACGGAACTTGTCCGTGCCCGGCTTGGTGAGAATCTCGATGCGGCCAAACCCGATGCGGTCAAACTCCGCCGAATAGGGATTGCGGTTGATGCGGATCTCGCGAATCGACGACTTCGGCGGCATGTTCCCGCCCGTAAAGCCGTCAATGTAGATCTGCCCGCCGTTGGGACCCGCGCCAGGACCGGCCAGCGCCTGCAACTCGTCGGACAGCGTATCGGGATCGTCGGAAAAGCTCTTCAGATCTTCCTCACGCAGCGTGATCGCGCCGGCGTTGTCCACAGGATCTGTGGTTACGCCCTGCACTTCGTCCTGCACGTTTACTTTCTCCGACTGCGTGGCAATGGCCATCTGCACGTCGAAAGTGAGCATCGACTGCACGTCCAGACCCTCCACCGCGTAAGGCGTGAAGCCCTTGGACTGCACCACCAGCGTATAGTTGCCCGGTCGGGTGACGCGTACTTCATACACGCCCAGTTCATTCGTCGTGGTGCGCTGCTCGCGTCCGTTGGCGTCGCGCAGCCGGACATCGGCTTTGGGAATCACGGCCCCCGATGGGTCGGTGACACGCCCGCGCATGCCCGCTGTTTGCGCAACGGCCGCCGGTCCAACAAGTGCCGCGCCACACAGCGCCAGCGTCATCAAGGTTTGGTGAACATTCATCTGCAACCTGCTTTTCGAATCACAAAAGGTACCCATGCGTTACGGCATCATCCCGATGCCCAAACCGCCCAACCCGCCTTCGCCACCCGCGCCGCCGCCCATGCCGGAGGAGCCTCCCATCGAAAGGCCCGGCCCCTGGCGCGCCTGCGACGCCTGGTGGCTGGCCGCCAGCATGTCCAGAATCGGCTGCGCGCCGGCCAGCAGCGTAATCGCCGTGAAGGTGTCCGGCTTCGCCCCCAGCGTGCTGGCGACGATCACGGTGTCGCCCGGCTTCAGCGAAGAAAACTCCACCGCCGGCATCCGCTCCAGCATGCCGCCAAGATCCGGAGGCCCACCGCCCGGATGTGGCCCGCCCGCGCGAGGCCCCATCGGGCCTTCCCCACGAGGCCCCATCTCCGGTCTGCGCCCCATCATCATGCCCATCTGCGCCGGCGCCATTTTCAAGGTGGAATCGGCCGTCGTGTGCACCGTCAAGGTCTTCTTGCCGTCGGCTTCCTTCAACTGAAGCGACTTCGCCGCCGCATCCACATGCAACACCGTGCCGGCGAATGTACGGAAAGTGCCAAACACAACGCGCTCGGCTTTCAGTTGGGAAGCCGCCTCGTTCTTCTCCCCAAGCGCGCGCAACTGGTCGCCCTTCTTTATTTCCTCAACCTTCGCCGCCACCGCGTCGCTGAACTTCACCGAATCCGGCGCATAACGCTTAACTTCGGCCTTCTCATCCACATCCACCGTGAATGTCCTCGTCTCCATGCCCACGCGCGTGCGCAGTTTCACCTGCCTGTCCTTGGCGTCCACGCTCTCCACAACGCCAAACACGCCGCGCTCGCGCCACATCTGCCGTTCAGCGTCATTCTTTTGCGAGATCTCCCGCGCCGTCATCACAATCAGCGAATCGGCCAGAATGCCGCCATCGGCCGTGACGCCGCGGACAATCACGCGGTCTCCGTTCCGCACATCGGCCAGCGTGATGGCTTGCGCCTTGCTCAAATCCCGCTCGCCCGGCGCCACCTTTTGCAAGCGCGCTTGCGGCGTCGGCAGCACGGTGGTCTTTTGTCCCTGATCGGTAGTCACCTGAATCGCCTTGCCATCGGTGGCCGTGACCGTGCCTAACAGCCTCGCCGGCTGCTGCGCAAAGAGGGTCAGGGTTGTAAGTAAGAAAAAAAGTAAGTAGTTCATCCTGGTCCTGTTCGTGTTCGCCCGCCCTTACAACTGCCGCGCCGGTCCGCCTCGCGAGCTGCCCGGCAAAGAATCACGCCGTTCGCTCATCATCTTTTGGTACTCGGCATTCTGCTCATCCGTGAGCGCCTCGCTAATTCGTTTCGCCGTAACTGCGCGGCTCTCCCTCATCGTCCGCAGAACTGCTTCCGGCAACGGCGATCCTGGCGCCGTCTTGTCCCACACCTCGGCCATCTGCTTACTCTGCGCGTCCAGAAAAGGCTTGATTTCCGACTCCTGAGCCGCCGTCAAATTCAGACGGGCCTTCAGCGCACCCAACTGCTGCTGCGCCATCTTCGACGGATCCATGCGCGGCAAGCCGTCCGGACGCTGCGACAGAATCACACCCGCGCCGCAAATGAGCGCCAGTGCCGCCATCACCGCCGTCTGTACTCGTAACCAGGAATCCTGCCTCATGACCTGCCTGCCTCCCTTTCTTCATCTCCAGCTTCTCAGCCGAACGTAAACGTTCTATGTGGACCTCGCCCTGTTTGTGTAAAGGTTGGGTAAATGTTGAAACTTTAGTCTTTTCCGTTTCATCCCCTTTCGCCACGCATGTAAAGGTTGGGTAAATCCATGACAAAATTACTCTTTCTCTGTGTACTATCGAAGGGGAGAGAAGGAGGCGGCGTCACACATGAATGGTCCGGCGGCCTTGGAGACCGCGGCTTCCCCAACCCGGCTGCTCATTGTGGACGATGACGAGAAGCTCGCCCGCCTGCTCCGCGACTACCTCGAACCGCTCGGCTATCAGGTTGATCTCGTGCACAATGGTTCGGCCGGATTGAAGCTGGCTCTGGAAGGAACTTATTCAGCCGTGATCCTCGACGTCATGATGCCGGGTATGAATGGCATGGAGGTCCTGCGGGAGCTGCGCAAGTCCAGCCAGGTCCCCGTGCTCATGCTGACGGCCCTCGGCGACGAACCGGACCGCATCGCCGGCCTCGAAGTGGGCGCCGACGATTACCTGCCCAAAACTTTTTCCACGCGCGAACTTCTTGCCCGGCTCCGCGCCGTGCTGCGCCGCTCCTATCTCACCACCCGCGCCCAGTCGCGCGAGGAGGATGCCGGCGCTCATGTCACGGTCGGTCCGCTCACGATCCACCCCGAAGCCCGCGAGGTGATGCTCGATGGAAAGCTCCTCGTGCTGACTCCCATCGAGTACGACATGCTGCTGTCACTCGCCCGGGGGGCCGGGCGCGTCAAAACCCGCGAAGCCCTTCTGCTCGAAGTCGCCGACCGCGATTTCGAGTCCTTTGACCGCTCCATCGACGTTCACATCTCATCCCTGCGCAAGAAGCTTGGCGACGATCCGAAATCACCACGGTTCATCGAAACCGTGCGCGGCGCGGGCTACCGCATGAGAAAGCCCAGAGGCGAGGCATGGGAATGAAGACCCGTTTTTCCTTGTCGATGAAGTTCGCCCTGCTGGCGCTGCTGAACGTGGTGCTGCTCGCCGTCGTCTTCGTCGTCTTCGTACGCTGGCAGTTGAGCGAGGAGCTCGAATCCTTCCTGATGTCCACCGCCCGCGACCGCATCAGCAGCGTCTCGCGCAGCCTGGCCCTGGATATGCAGCAACACGACCGCTCCCAGTGGACGAACCTGCTGACGCGTTATTCCGAGCAACACGGCGTCACCTTCTCGCTCATCCGCAACGATGGCCAGTACCTGGCCGGCCCGCAACTTACGTTGCCGCCCAACGTGCATGAGCGTCTGATCCGCCCACCGCAGCGCGGCTTTCCCGGCTTCCCCCTCTTCCGCGAGCGCAAGGACTCCTCCACGCAGACGCCGCAGGCCCCCCCGGCTCCGAACCACGAGCAGGAGCGTGAACTCAAGCAGGCGGCCGAGGAGGCGCGCTCCCGGCACTTCCGCTTCATTCCCTATTTCAACCCGTCGCCTCCCTTGATGGTCATTGAGGATGGCGCCGTTCCCTACTGGGCCGGCGTGCGCATCATGCTGCCGCCCGAGGGCGATGGCGAGCCGGTACGAGCCACGCTGCTCATCGTCTCCTCCACTTTCTATAGCAACCCGTTTTTCTTTCAGATTCAGCCCTGGCTTTGGATCGGCGCCGCCGCCATCGCGGTGTCGTTCCTCTGCTGGCTTCCGCTGGTCCACGGCCTCACGCGCTCCACTGCCCGGATGATGCGCGCCACGGCGGAGATCGCCGAAGGCAACTTCGACGTCCATGTCAGCGACTCGCGCCAGGATGAACTCGGCCGCCTGGGCGCGGCCATCAACCGCATGTCCTCGCGGCTGGAAAGCTTCACCCGCGGCCAGAAACGCTTCCTGGGCGATGTCGCGCATGAACTGCGCTCGCCACTGGCGCGTATGCAACTCGCTCTGAGCATTCTCGAACGAAAGGCCGGCCCCGACGGGCAGAGTTACGTCATAGACCTGAAGGAAGACGTCGAAACCATGGCCGGACTCACCGACGAGTTGCTCGCCTTCGCCAAGGCGGAACTGAGCGCCGGCACACTCCAACTGGAACCGGTCAACGTACTGGAAGGCGTCCAGCGCGCCGTCCGGGCCGAGGCGCGCGACAGCGCTCAGGTGGAAGTGAATGTCCCGGCGCACCTCACGATCACGGCGGAACCGGAATTTCTCTTCCGCTCCGTGTCCAATCTGGTGCGCAATGCCGTGCGCTACGCCGGCGCCGGCGGTCCCATTCAGATTTCGGCCGAACGCCGCGGGGCCAGTGTACGCATCAGCGTCGCCGATTCAGGCCCGGGCGTGCCGGAAGAGGCCCTGCCCAAGATGTTCACGCCGTTTTTCCGCGTCGATGCCTCACGCAACCGCAAGACCGGCGGCACGGGGCTCGGGCTGGCCATTATCCGCAGTTGCGTCGAAGCCTGCCACGGATCCGTGGAATGCTATAACCGCAAGCCCACTGGATTCGAGGTGATCATGACCTTTCCCGCCGCTCCGGGCACCGGAAAGGATTCCGTGGAGATGGCCGCCCTACGGGACGGCGCGGCAGCGAATCTCTCCGCCGCCGGCCGCCCTTCCAGCGAGGCCTAGCCGCTGAAGCGGATCAGAAGATCAGCTTCAGACCCAACTGCGATACACGCGCGTCGCGCGCCGTCACCACCGTGCCGAACGTCGCGCTGGCGTTTTTGCCATCCGGGCCCGGACTGAAGTTATCGTTCACCAGCCCGAGGTTGACGTGGTTGGCCACATTGAACGACTCGGCCCGGAACTGCAGCCGGAAGCGCTCGGTGATGCGCGTGTCCTTGATCAGGGATACGTCGAAGTTCACCACGCCCGGATGCCGCGCATCGGGCAGCGCGCGCCCCATGTTGCCGAAGGTGAACAGCGGCGGATTCACGAACTGCGAGGTGTCGAACCAGCGGTACTGCGTGCGCTCCCCGCGGGGCAAAGCGGCGCTCACTCCGGTCGAGTTCGGCCGGTTGGCCTGCTGGTTGTTCGCGCCGGTCACGGTGATTGGAATGCCCGTCTGCATCACGCTGATCAGGTTCACCTGCCATCCGCCCACAAGCCGCCGCGCCAGTCCGTTGGAGGGGTTGAACATTTTTCCGTTGCCAAAAGGCAGCTCATACAGCAGGCTCGTCACCAGGCGCTGGGAGACGTCGGCCGGATCCAACGAGCGGTTGAGTTGCCGGTTGTACAGCCCGTCCTGGTAGCCGTTCTCGCCCGTCTGCTCCGGAGCCGCGCCCGCCGCGCCGAAGTCCACCGGCACGAGGTTGGAATCGCTCATGCGCTTGCCCGCCGTGTAGGCGAAGTTCACCAGCAGCCCGTGCGACATGCGCCGCGTCACCGTGAGTTGCAACTGGTGCGAAGTATAGTTGCCGTAGCGCGGGTTCCTGACGTTCACGCTGCTGTAGTAGGGGAAGGCCATCAGCAGCCGCTCGCGCGTGATGGTCGCCGCGCCCAGACCGCCGGGAATCTGCCCGGCCCAGGGATTGGCCACAGGAGTATTCAAGTCCTGTTGCATCGCAAAGCGCGTCTCCGGCTTCACCTGGTTCAGGTTGTAGCCGCCCGCCGCGAAGTGGTTGCCCTTGTTCGCCGAGTAGGTGGCGTCGAACATCCAGTTGCCCACCTGCTGTTGCAACGAAGCATTCCACTGCTGCGACATCGGCGTCGCGCCGTAGCTCTCGGTCAGGTTCACGCCCTGGCCCAGCAGCGCGTACGGGCCCGCCGCGGCGCCCGGCGACTCGAGGTAGGGGAAGGGGAAGCCCGCACTGAACTGGAACGCCGGCCGGCCGGCCCCGGCAGCGCTATAGGTTGTGCGGTTGGTGGAGAACAGGTTCGTGTCGCCCATCCATGTGCGGAAGAAGATCGACGGATAGAAGATGCCGTAGCCGCCGCGGAAGATCGTCTTCCCTGTGCCGAAGATGTCAAACGCGAAGCCCAGCCGCGGCCCGAAATCGTTGTGGTCGCCGTTGATGAAGCTGCGCGGCTGCCCGTTCAATCCGGCATACACGGTGGTGCCGGTGAACGGGCTGTTGCCCACCCGGCCGTTCGGATCGAAATTGATGTGGCCGTTGTGCCGCTCATACGGGCGCTGCTGCCAGTCCCATCGCATACCCAGGTTCATCGTCAGGCGGCGCGTCACCTTCCAGTCGTCCTGCAGGAAGATGCTGACGGCCTGCCCCTGCCACGAGTTCCCCAGAATGCGGTCGATGAAGGAACTGCTCACGTCGCCGGTGAGGAACTGCGCCAGGTTGTAACCCGTGCCGGCCGGCGATAGCGGGTTCGACGTCAGGCCGGAGAAGGAATAGTCGCCCGACATCGCGGCGCCCTGCCGGTTGCCGCCATAGAGCACGCGGTGGTTGTAACCGATCTTCAACGTGTGGTTCCCGGCGATCTTCGTCACCATGTTCTGCAGATCCCAGTTCAGCGACGTGCGCGTGCCGTTGGCCTGCCCGCCGATGGTGCCGAAGCCGAAGTCGATCTGGGGAAACTGGTCCGCGGGCACAATCGCCGGCAGTCCCAGCTTGCGCGGCCACTCCCGGTTCGAGTTGATCGAGGCGAAGGTGAACGCCTGCCGCATCACGCCGATGCGCAGGTTGTTGAACATCGTCGGGCTGAAGGTGTGCGTGTCGGACAGCATGATGTTCCGGTTCGTCTGGTCGTCTTCGCGGTTCTGGCCCACCGTGGGATCGGTGAAAATGCTGTTGCCGCCAATGCGGTGCCGCGCCGAAGTGTAGCGGAAGAACATTGAATTCGACTCGGTGATGCGGTGATCGGCTCGCATGTTCCATTGCGTCCAGTTCGTGCGCGTCAGGGAAGCGTCCTGGAAGTTCTGCGCGAACGTAAAGGCGTTGGAAGGAGCACGGTTCGGAGCCGGCCAGAAGTCCAGAATTTTGCGCGTCACCGGGTCAAAGCGCGACTGGGGCACGATGTTGCCCGGATAGAGATCGCGCACCTGCCCGGCGCCGGCTGGATTCGCCCGCACGGTGGACGGGTCATACACAGGAATGAACGTTCCGCTCGCGTTGCGCAGGTTGCTGAAGTTGCCCGCGCGCCAGTCGGCAAGCGGCGTGCTCGCGATGCGCGGCGTGCTCAGGCGCAAACGGTACTCCTCCCAGTTGAAGAAGCCGAACGTGCGGTTCTTGATCACCGGACCGCCAATCGAGCCGCCGAACTGGTTGTACCGCAGCGGCAGGCGGCGCTGCGCGAACGTGTTCCTCGCGTCCAGCTTGTCGTTCCTCAGAAACTCGTAGAGCGTGCCGTGGAAGTTGTTCGTGCCCGACTTGGTCACCAGGTTGATCGGTCCGCCAGCCGTGAAACCGAACTCGGCCGACATGGCGCCGCTCTGCACCTTGAACTCCTCCACGGCGTCCACCGCGGGAGGAATGCCCACCTCGCCCACATAGCTCAGGATGTTGTTGTTGCCATCCAGCGTCTGGTTGTTCATCGAGCTTGGCGAACCGTTGATCGAGATGGACGACAGCTGCGTACCACGGTCGCCAAAGCCCGAATTCAGTGGCCCTGCGTTGGAAACCACGCCGGGGTTCAGCAGCGTCAGCGCCAGGGCGTTGCGTCCGTTCAACGGCAGGTCGCGCACGCGGCGGTTCTCAATTACCGCGCCCACGGTGGCGCTGCCGGCGTCCACCAGAGGCGCCTCGCCGGTCACCTCCACCGACTCGGCCAGTTGGCCCACCTCCAAACGCACGTTCACCTGCGCGTTCTGGTTCACTTGCAGCCGTATGCCCGAGCGCACCACGCGCTTGAAGCCCTGCTGTTGCACGGCCACCTCGTAGTCGCCCACGGGCAAACCGGGCGCCGTGTAGTTGCCGCTCTCGTTGGTATGCGTGCGGAACGCCGCGTTGGTGCCCGTGTTCTTCACCTCAACCTGCGCGCCGGCAATCACGGCGTCCTGCGGGTCGGTGACCACTCCGGAAATCGTTCCCGACTGTAGCTGAGCCAGCAGAGTTCCGGCGGCCGAGCACAGCACGGCCACCCCAACCAGGAATTTGGCTTTCATCGTTTACCTCGTCCAGTTTCGAAAATAGTGTTGTTGCTTCAGGCGTAACAGCGGAGTTCAAACACGCGCGCCAGTTCGTCGCCATTGGTGGCCTCGACGTGGAGCCGAACCGCCTGCGCGCGGACCGCCTTGAAGTTGTGGCGAACCATCCTCTGATAATTGCCTTTGCGTTCGTCCAGCGGTTTCCATTCGCCGTTCGCCGTTTCGCGGTACAGCAGCTTGTAATCGCGCACGGTTTCCGGCTGCGGCGCCCGCACAATCGTGGCGTTGGCGGCAATGAGCGAGGTGAGCGTCAGCTCCCTCTGAAAGCCCGTATCGAAGGTGAGCTGAATCTGCGACAACGTCCGCGGCGACTCCCATGCGTAGTCCACCCAGACGCCGCCGGGCCGCATCTTGGCCGCCCACTGATGCCGCGCGCCCTTCGGAATGTCGCGCACCTCGCCGTCCAGAAGGTTGCGCGCCGGAGCATCGTCCTGTTCGGCCGACGCGGCCACTTTGGCCTGCCGCGCCAGATCCGCCGGGTCCTCGTTGCGGATGCCCGTGATCGTTTGATCGTCCCGCAGCAGCATCTGCTGCAACTGCTTTACCCGCGCCGGATCTTGGGCCAGCGCCCGCGGCGCCAAATCATGCCGCGCGCACAGAGCTGCCGCCAGTCCAACGGCCTGCCCCTCCACCGCGCACGTCGCCATCACGCGCGTCGATGTGAACGCCACGTGCGATGCGCTCATGTTCCGCCCCGCCATCAAAAGATTGCTCACATTCTTCGAGTACAGCGAGCGCAGCGGAATATGGTACACCTCGTTGGTCCGGATCGAGGTGTTCGGCGGCAGGTTCACACGGTCGAACCCTCCCGGCGGATGATCGTCCAGCGGCCATCCTCCAATGCACACGGCGTCGGCGAACGGCTTGGACGTCTCCAGGTCGCTTTGCCGCAGCATGTAATCGCCCACCAGCCGCCGGCTGCCCCGTTTGCCGGGCATCATGCCCACCCAGTCCAGCCCGTAGTAGTCGCTGTCCGGATGATCGCCCGAATTCTTGATGTAGTCCCAAACGCCCATCACGATCGAAAGCAGCTCAAACCGGATCAGCTCATTGCTCCGGATCGTATCTTTGTCGCCGCCCCATTCGATCCACCAGTAGCCATAATCCCAGGTGTTCGTGGACCGCTTGAACAGACTCTCCTTGGTCACCTTGCGCGCCCACTTCGGCGGCTTGAACGGCACCCGGCGCGGGTAGAGCCGCGACGTGAACAGAATGCTCGACCCCAGCGTCTCGCGGTCGGCTTTCTCCGGCGCCAGGGATTCGCCGAACTCGCTCTGCGCCTCGCGCCCGAAGCGGAACTCCGCCCCCGACTCCAGGCCCAGGCGCGCATCACCCGTGCAGTCGCAAAACACCTTCGCCTGAATCCGGTAAATGTGCTCACTCTTGTCGCAGCGCACCAGGGCTTCCTGAATCCGGTCGCCCTTCATCGCTGTGCGGTACAGCACGCTCTCCAGCAACAACGTGATGTTCGGCTCGCTGATTACCTTGTCATACAACAGCAGATCCCACATCTCCCAACAGCGGTGCGGATTGTTCACAGCGTCGTCCAGCCGGAACTCCTCCAGCAGTCCGCCTTCCCGCCAGCCGGGACGGCTCTTGTGGCTGTTGGCGCCCACCACGTGCATCTTTACTTCGCTCGAACTGTTGCCGCCCAGACGCGAACGGTCCTGCACCAGCACCACCTTGGCCCCGTGACGCGCCGCCGACACCGCCGCCAGCACGCCGGCCAATCCGCCGCCGGCCACCAGGACATCCGTCTTCAGGTCCACCAGACTCATGTGCGGCTCCGCGGCCAGCGTCTTTTCCAGAGGAACCGACGGAGCGATCCTGTCAAACTCCGGCCTCTGAAAGATCCCGGTTAGCTCCGCCTGGCCCGGCGTGTAGGCCGGGGGCGGCAATTGACTCGCGTTGACGATCAGGGAATAGGACCCCATCCCGGCGGCGACAAAATCTCTGCGCTTCATACTCAGGCACACCTCACTTGTAAGACAGCGAACCCTCGCGGGTATTGTGGCACATTAATGCAGTGATCCACAATCTAAAAAATTTCAGATTTCACAGCTTGACCTTCTCCCTCACCCGTATATCCTAAAGTCTGTATGCAACTCACGCACCTCAAGCGCCAGCGCGCCACCGATGAGGTGTATCTTGCTCTCCGCCAAGGCATTCTCGGCCACCTCTTCAGCCCCGGCGAGCGGCTGCAAGTTGATGAAATCGCTGGCAAACTGGGCGTCTCCCTCACCCCCGTCCGCCATGCCATCCAACAGCTCTCCGCCGAAGGGCTGATCGAAATCCGCCCCCGCAGCGGCACCTTCGTCGCTAAACTCACGGCGCGCGACATTGAGGAAACCTCCGACCTCCGCTGCGCCCTGGAGTGTCTGGCCGGTGAAAAGGCCATCGAACGCATCACCCCCGAACAGACCGCTGCTTTCCACGAACTGCTCACCCTGCTCGCCCGGCCCATCCACAGTGAAGGCGACCGCAAGGCGCACGAGGAGAACAACTCCCGCTTCCACCGCCTGCTGATCGACTGTTCCGGAAACCTCCGCCTGGCGGAGGCCTACGAAGGGCTCCACGCCCACCTCGTCATTGCCCGCGCCCACTCCCACGACACCGGCTGGGAGGCCCGTCTGCCCATTGAGCACGCCGAGCACGAAGAGATCGTCACGGCCCTGGAGGCGCGCGACCTGCCCCGCCTCACGCGCGCTCTGCGCACGCACATTCTGCGCGGCCGCTTCAGCATGACCCAGCGCCTCTAGTTCACTCCCCGTACGAAGGACACTCCAGACCCATGCTCAAAGGCGTATTTCCCATCGTCGTCACGCCGTTCCATGACGACGGCCGCATCGATTACCCCTCGTTGGACCGCCTCATCGAACACCTGCTCGAGCAGGGAGCGCACGGCCTGGGCCTGTTCGGCAACGCGAGCGAAGGCTACACACTGATGGCCGCCGAACGAAGCGCCATGCTGCGTCACATCGCGGCCCGCGTCAACGGACGCGCGCCCCTGGTGGCCAGCACGGGCCACACCGGCACCGACGCCGCCGCGGCGCTCAGCAAAGAGGCGCAGGATCTGGGCGCCTCCGCCCTCATGGTGCTGCCGCCCTACTTCATGAAGCCCGACGGCGAGGGTCTCATGCACTACTACGGCGCCATCTCCCATGCCGTGACCATCCCCATCATGGTGCAGGACGCGCCGCTGATGACGCAGGTCCCCATGCCCGTCGCCTTGCTCGCCCGCATGGCGCGCGAAATCGAGAATGTCCGCAGCGTCAAGGTGGAAGCGCCGCCCACGGCTCCAAAAATCGGCGCTTTGCACGCCGCGGCCCCTTCGCTCGCCCTGTTCGGCGGCCTCAACGGCCAGTTCCTCATCGAGGAGGCCGGACGTGGCTCGGCAGGCGTCATGCCCTCCAGCGACGCCACCTGGGTCTTCGTCCGCGTTCTCGATCTGCTCGCCAAGGGGGACACGAATGAGGCCTGGCGTCTCTTCTCCATCGCCCTTCCCCTGCTACGCTTCGAACTCCAGCCGGGACTGGGCGTTTCGGCGGCCAAGCACAACCTGGCCGCCGAAGGCGTCATCGCCTCGGCGCGCGTACGCCACCCCACTTCGTCTCTCGACTCGGCGGCGCTCGCCGAACTCGCCGTCCTGCGTGAACTTGTCGCCGCCGAGCGCTCATGACCATTACCAGCGTCACCGCGCTGCCCATCAGGCTCCCCAGGGACATCGGCGCCGCCACTGGCACCGCCGGCTCGCCCACCACGCTCAGCGAGGGCCCCGGCGGCTACCGCTGGTCCAGCGTCTACCCCTGTCTCTACTCGACGCAATTTGAAACCGCGCTCGTCCGCGTGGAAACCAGTGATGGCTACATTGGATGGGGCGAGGCGCAAGCCCCCGTCGCGCCCGAAGTCGCCTGCGCCATCGTCAGCCACATCCTCGCCGGCGCCGTCACCGGGCAGCCCTTCGACGGCTCGCCCGCCCGCATCGCCGAACTCTGGGACCTCATGTACGCCACCATGCGCGTCCGCGGCCAGACCGGCGGTTTCATGCTCGACGCCATTTCGGCCATCGACATCGCCCTGTGGGACATCGCCGGGCACCTTGCCGGCAAGCCCCTCTGCGAACTACTCAACCCCAGGCCCAAACGCGTTATCCCCGCCTATCTCAGCGGCATCCCGCGAGGGGAAACGGATCTCCAGGGCTTCCGCCAGGCAAAGCTCTTTTACGACACCCACAACCCCGCGGACTTTTTCGAGCACGCCGACGCCATCCTCGCCGCCGGAGGCCAGATCGCCGCGGACGCCCTGTGGCGGCACACCCCGGAATCGGCGCTGGCCTTCGGCGCGCAACTGGAGCAGCGCCATGCTCTCTGGTTCGAAGCGCCGCTCGCTCCCGAAGATCCACTCGCCCACGCCGCGCTGGCGCGCCAACTCTCCGTGCCCATCGCTCTCGGCGAAAGCTACCGCACCTGTCACGAGATGCTGCCCTTCTTCCGCGCCGGCGCGGTGGGCGTCTATCAGCCCGACCTCGGCCGCTGCGGCATCACCGAAGGCATGCGCCTCGCCGCGCTCGCCGCCAGCCACGGCGTCCCCGTCGTCCCCCATATCTCCATCGCTTTCGGTCCACAACTGGCCGCGGCCATTCACTACGCCGCCGCCGTTGAGAACTGCTCCCTGGCCGAATACAACCCCCAGGTGCTCACCGCCGCCAACCGCTTCCTGGCCTCTCCCATCTCCATCGTGAACGCCTGCTACGCCGCACCCGCCGCCGCCGGACTCGGCATCACCCTCAACCTGCCCCCCGGAGCCGCGCGGTGAAAAACCTCCGCTGGACCATCGCCACGCTCCTCTTCCTGGCCACCGTCATCAACTACATCGACCGCCAGACGCTGAGCGTTGTCGCTCCGGTCCTCACGCGCGAGCTGCACATCAGCAACACCGAGTACGCCAATATCCTCACCGCGTTTCTCATCCCCTACACCTTCATGTATGTCGTCTCCGGGTGGCTCTGCGACCGTTGGGGCACCCGCCGAGCTCTGGCCACCTTCATGGCCTGGTGGTCGGCCGCGAACATGCTGCACGCCACCGCCCGCGGCGCGTTCGGCCTGGGCGCGTTCCGCTTCCTCCTTGGCCTCGGCGAATCCGGCAACTTCATGGCCGCCGAAAAGGCCATCTCCGAATGGTTCCCCGCCCGCGAGCGCGGCTTTGCCAACGGGCTGGTCAACGCCGCCGCCGCCACCGGGGCCATCATCTCCCCGCCCCTGATCGCCTTCGTCACCCTGCACTACGGCTGGCGGTTCGCCTTCGCCGCCACCGGTGCGCTCGGTTTCCTCTGGCTGGCCGCCTGGCTTGCGCTCTATCACATCCCCCAGTCCCACCCCCGCATCACGGAGGAGGAACGCGCCTACATTTTGGAAGGCCGCACTGCCCGCCCCGGCCATCGCATCCCGTACCGCGTTCTGCTCCGCATGCCGCAGGTGTGGGGCCTTCTCGTCTCCCGCGTCTTCGCCGATCCCGTCTGGTGGTTCTATCTGTTCTGGCTCCCCAAGTACCTCAGCGATGTCCGCGGCTTCACGCTGGTCCAAATCGGGCTCTTTTCGTGGATGCCCTACCTGGCGGCCGACCTCGGCTCACTGTTCGGCGGCTGGGTTTCAGGCCGCCTCATCGCGCGCGGTAAACCCGTGCTCGACGCCCGCCGCCACACGATGATCCCGTTCGTACTCCTCATGCCTCTGGGAATCCTCGTGAACTACCTGCCCTCCTCGCAGGCCCTCGCCATCATCTGCCTGATCACCTTCTCCCACATGGCCTGGAAGACCAACCTGATGACGATGACCAACGACATCTTCCCCACCGAGGTGGTCGGCTCGGCAGCGGGCGTGGTCGGACTCGGCAGCGGACTCGCCGGCGCGATCTCCACGCCGGCCGTCGGCCGCATCGTGGACGCCTTCGGTTACGGCGCCGTCTTCTGGGTGATGGGCTTCCTGCATCTCATCGCCATGACGATCGTGCTGACGCTGGTCCGCAAGCGCGCCTGAACCCCCGCTCAGCCGCCCGCCTTCTCCTCCAACTCGTGCCAGCGCGCGTACAGCTCGTCCGCCGCCGCCCGCGCCCGTTCGTGCGCCTCGGACGCCTCGGCGATCCTGGTGTGGTCGGAGAATACGGCCGGGTCTTCGAGGGCCATCTTCCAACGTTCCACCTCGGCCTCGGCCTCGGCAATCCGCGCCTCGATGGTTTCGTACTCCCGCGCCTCTAAATAGGAGAGCTTCTTCCTGGCCGGTGCGTTTGCGGCCACCGGCGCGACAGGCACGGGCACGGCCTGCTCCTTCGCCTTGGCCCGCTCGTCCAGCCACTCTTCCCACTGCGCATAGTCGGCGAACCGTTGCGCTCCGCCCTGCCCATCCAGCCCGAGCACCACGGTGGAAACACGGTCCAGCAGATACCGGTCATGCGTCACCAGCACAAGCGCGCCCGGAAACTCCAGCAGGCTCTCCTCCAGAATCTCCAGCGTCGGAATGTCGAGATCGTTCGTCGGCTCGTCCAGCAGCAGCAGGTCCGACGGCTCCAGCATCAACCGGGCAATCAACACCCGCGCCCGCTCACCGCCCGACAGCCGCCCCACGGGCTGCCCCAACTGCTCCTGCGTGAACAGAAACCGCGCCGCCCAGGCATTCACGTGAATGACGCGCCCCTGGTACACCACCGAGTCGGCGTCCGGCGCCAGCGCCCGCCGCAGCGTCGTGTCCGGGTCCAGCGGCCGGTTCTGATCAAAGTAGACGATCCTCAGCCCGTCGGCCCGCGTCACCGTTCCCGCCGTGGGCGGCAGCATGCCTTGTAACAGCCGCAGCAGCGTCGTCTTGCCGCTGCCATTGGCCCCCACCAGCCCCACGCGCGTCCCTTGCGTGAACACGAAGTCCAGCCCGTCCAGAAGTAGCTTCCCGCCCAGCTCGCACCGCAGAGCTTCCAACACCAGCAGGCGCTTGGTCTTGCGTTCGGTCGCCGAAAAGTCGATGTTGGCCGTGGCGGTCCGCGTGCGCGCATTCAAGTCCCCCAGCTCGTCCATCAACTGGTGCGCTTTGCCGATCCGCGCCTTCGATTTCGTCGTACGCGCCTTCGCGCCGCGCCGCAGCCACTCCATCTCCCGCCGCACCATGTTCTCCAGCGCTTCCTGCCGCTTGGCCTGAGCGTGCAGAAACTCGTCTTTCTTTTCCAGGAACGCGCTGTAGTTGCCCGCCACACGCAGCAAACCTTCCGGGTAGGCGCGATTCAGCTCCACCATCGCCGTGGCCACGTTTTCCAGGAAGTACCGGTCGTGGCTGATCACAATCGAGGCGAACGGCTGCTGCGCCAGAAGCTGCTCCAGCCAGTCGATGCCCGCCAGGTCCAGATGGTTGGTCGGCTCGTCCAGCAGCAGCACGTCGGGCGCCGCCACCAGCGCTTCGGCGATGGCCAGCCGCTTCCGCCAGCCCCCCGATAGCGACGCCGCCTCGGCGTGAAAATCTTCGAACCCGGCGCGCCCCAGCGTGCGCACCAGTTGCGCCTCCCGTTCCTCGTTCGGAACGGCCGAGCCGGACAGCGCCTGCTCCAGCCGCGCCCGCACCGTCACCCCCGGCGCGAACACCGAATCCTGCGCCACATAGGCCAGCCGCGTCTTCTTGCGCAGCGCCACTTCGCCCGCATCCGGCGTCAGTTGCCCCGCCAGAATCTTCAGCAGTGTGGACTTGCCCGAGCCGTTGGGCCCGATCAGGCCGATCCGCTCGCCTTCGGCGCAAGTAAACGAGATGTTGTCAAACAGCGGAGCCGAGCCGAAGGCTTTGCTCAGCTCCTTTGCGTTCAGAATGAGGGCCAAGCTCCCATTGTAGGAGCCCGGCCCGCATTACGCCCCCGGCCGCTACTTCAGCGTCCGCACGTGCGCGATCAGATTCTCCATGTCCGCGTCCGTGATGGACTTCGCGATGAGCTTGTGATTCACCGCCTCCTTGAACGTCTTGATCAGGTCCGCGTCCTTGGCCTTTTGCACATCGGCGCCACCCAGCGGTTTCAGCTTGTCCCCAAACTTTTTCTTCATCGCTGGGGCTCCAGCCCCATCGGCGGCGTGGCACATCACGCATTTCTTGGCGAACATCTCCTTGCCCTTGGCGGCGTCTCCCGCTGCCCGCAGGGGTAGGGACAACGCGAACATCGTCATCGTGGCGGCAAATAGGAACCGTTTCATCGCACCTCCTTGTGGCCGGTGGAACTGAGCCTCCACTTCACAACCTTGCACGCCGGTGGCCACATCATCGCCCCCGTTACGGCCCTTGCCCCGCACGCCCCATCGGCACTACGATAACGGCGTGACCACCCGCCGTCTGTTCACCGCCTCTCTCCTCGCTTCGGCCGCGCTCCCCGCCGCCAATCCGCTCGCAAAACTCAGGATCGGCGTCACCGATTGGAACCTCCGCCTCACCGGAAACCCCGAAGCCGTGGCCCTGGCCGCCTCGCTCGGCTTTGATGGCGTCGAGGTCAGCCTTGGCCGCCGCCCCGCGGAGAACAAGCTCCCGCTGGACAACGCCGCGCTCCAGGACGCATACCTCGCCGCCTCGGCCAAACATAAGACCGCCCTCGCCGGAACCTGCCTTGACATCCTCCATGTGAACTACCTGAAGAACGACCCCCTCGGCGCCAAGTGGATCGCCGATGCCATCCCCATCACGCGCCGTCTGGGCGCCCGCGTCATGCTGCTGCCCTTCTTCGGCAAAGGAGCCATCGAGGCCCGCGCCGAACAGGACCACGTCGCCCAGGTGCTGAAACCGCTCGCCCCGCTCGCCGAAAAAGCCGGCATCCTGCTCGGCCTGGAGAACACCATCTCCGCCGCGGACAATGCCCGCATCCTCGACACCGTCGCCTCGCCCGCCCTCAAGGTCTATTACGACGTCGGCAACTCCGCCCCCCGCGGCTTCGACGTCGTCAAGGAGATCCGCTGGCTCGGCCGCGACCGCATCTGCCAGTTCCATCTCAAAGACAACCCTCACTATCTCGGCGAAGGCGCCATCCCCTTCCCCGAGGTCATCGCCTCCATCGCCGCGCTCAACGGTTTCTCCGGCTTCGCCAACCTGGAAACCGTTTCACCGTCGCAGTCCATCCCCAACGACATGCGCCGCAACCTGGCGTTCGTCCGTAGGCTCACGGCCGCCTACGCCAAGGCTTAGCGAAGCTCTCCAGATCCGCCGCCAACCTGTGTTTTGACATAGGCATTATTAACAAAAGCAAGCCTTTACGTTTGCGATATACACGCCTTCCAGGCTGTGCTAACATCTGACCCCAGCTTGTGGCGGTGGGTTAACGGGTACCGTTCCACGGCAACTTTGTCTCAATGGGGAGGCTTGCGTGTGTACTAAGCCAAGAATCTTGAATCTGACGTGCGGCGTGTTGCTAGCCACATTGCTGCCTGCGCAGGAGTTCCGGGCCACCATTTCCGGCCGCATCCTGGACGCCAGCAGCTCCGCCGTCCCGAATGCGAAAGTTCAGGCAGTCAGCGCCGCGACGAATGAAACCTCGTCGGCCACTTCGGACTCCTCCGGCGTCTACACCATACCGTTCCTCCGCCCAGGCGGCTACAAACTTACGGTTACCGCCAACGGTTTCAAGACGTTCAACCGCGAGAACATTACCCTTACCGTCGGCCAGATCGCCGGCATCGACGTCTCGCTCGAAGTCGGATCTCTGGCCGAATCGGTGAATGTTACCGCCGAGGCGGCTCTGCTGGAAACCCAAACCGCCAGCCGCATTGCCGTGGTGAATACCAAGCAGGTGTCCGAGCTGCCGCTGAACGCGCGCAACCCGTTCATGCTCGGCGCCATGATGTCGGGCGTCACCTTCCGGGGGGCCGCCATCTGGCAGCGCCCGTTCGACAACGGCGCCATCGCCGAGTGGAGCGTCAACGGCGGCCGCCAGTCCAACAACGAGTTCCTCATGGACGGCGCTCCCAATAACGGCCAGGGTGGAAACAACAACATCGCCTATGTCCCCATCGTCGACGCCGTGCAGGAGTTCTCCATTCAGCAGAACTCCTACGATGCCCAATACGGCAAGACGGGCGGCGGCGTTTTTAACGTCGTGCTCAAAAGCGGAACCAACGATTTCCACGCCACCGGCTGGGAGTTTCTGCGCCGCAAATTTCTCGACGCCAACACATTCCAGAACAACGCCGTGGGCGCGGCCCGCCCCGGCCACCGTTTGGACCAGTATGGCTTCCAGTTGGAAGGCCCCCTGTTGATCCCCAAACTGCTCACCCGCGAAAGCAAGGTCCGCGGCTACTTCCTCGGCAGCTTCGAGAACTACTACGAGCTCTGGCCCCAGTTCCTCCGCAATTCCTACCCGGCCATGGAGATGCGCAACGGCGATTTCAGCAAGCTCACCGCCGCCAACGGCCAGCCGGTCACCATCTACAATCCCTACTCGGCCCAGATGGTCAACGGCGACCCCGTTCGCTCCCCCTTCCCCAATAACCAGATCCCGGCCAGCATGATCAGCCCCGTCGCCAAGGCCGTCACCGCGTTCATGCCGGAACCGAACGCCGTCACCCCGGGCCAGCGCTATGCGGTGCAAAACCGCCTGAACCCCGAGTACCCGGCCGTGGACAACTTCTACAACCTGATCCTCAAGTTCGATTTCAACATCGGCGAAAAGCACCGCGCCTACTTCCGCCATGCCTCCAACGACCGCACCGAGGACCGCTCCGTGAACGGCATCGACAACGCCCCCGGCACCGACGGCCAGCAGCCCTTCCAGCGCATCAACGACGCCTACGTGGCCGACTGGGTGTGGACCATCACGCCCAGCACGCTGTTCAACGTCCGCGCCTCCAGCAACCGTTTCATCGAGAAGGGCTTCGGCCGCGCCAACGAAAACTTCGACCTGTCCAAGTTCGGCCTGCCCGCCAGCCTGCTCAGCCAGTTGCCCAGCCCGGTCTACTTCGGCCGCTGGAACATCAACGGCTACACCTCGCTGGGCCGCGGCCAAAGCATCAACATCACCAACAACTACAACCTCATGGCCAGCATGACCAGGATCATGGGCTCGCATACCATGAAGTTCGGCATCGACTGGCGCCGCATCCAGTTCATCCAGCAGAACAGCGGCGACATCCTCTCCTTCACCGGCCAGACACAGTGGACCCAACGGCTGTGGAACCAGGGCGAACCCACCGCCGGAGACGGCTACGCGTCCTTCCTCATCGGTGGCGTCAGCGGTTCGCAGAACTATCCCGTGTACCCGTTCTTCCGCCAGTGGTACTTCGCGCCGTACTTCCAGGATGACTGGAAGATCAGCCGCAAACTGACTCTGAACATCGGTTTGCGCTGGGATCTCAACCTCGCCGCCGACGAAAAGTACAACCGCATCAACCGCGGCTTCAACCAGCAGGCCCCCAGCCCCATAGCCGGCCTCATCCCGGCCGACATGCTGGCGCGCTATCCCCAGCTTCGCAACCTTCGCGGCGGTCTCGAGTTCGCCGGCGTGAACGGCAATCCGCGCATCACCGGCGTGAAGGATCTCAATAACTGGCAGCCCCGCATCGGCGCCGCCTACCAGTTGAACGACAAACTCGTCGTCCGCGGCGGCTATGGCCTGTACTTCATGAACCCGAACAACAATTTCCTGCAGACCATCGGCTTTTCGACCTCGACGCCCATGGTGAACTCGCTCGACTCGGACCGCACCCTGGCGAGCAATTCCCTGCTCAGCAACCCCTATCCGAACGGCATCAACCGGCCCGTGGGCTCCACGCTCGGCTACAACACCTTCGTCGGCCAGAACTTCACCCACTACAACCCGGACATGCGGACCCCCTACGTCCACCAGTTCTCACTCGAGTTCCAGCGCCAGATTACGCATACCAGCACGCTTTCCCTCGCCTATGTCGGCAGCCGCACCATCGGCGCCAACGACGAGCGCAACCTGAACGTGCTCTCCCCGGAGGTCCGCCGCCGCTGCAACCTGCTCGAAGGCGGCACGCCCGACTATTGCAACGCCCAGGTGCCCAACCCGTTCCGCGGCCTGGAGCCGTTCCGCGGCACCAGCCTCTTCACCGCCGCCAATATCAGCCAGTTCCAGTTGAACCGCCCCTTCCCGCAGTTCAACGGCAACCTTCTCCAACAGGGCCGCGGCGAATCCAACATCTGGTACAACTCTCTGCAGGTCAACTACAACGTCCGCATCGGACGCCAGTTGACGCTGCTCGGCAACTACACCCTCAGCAAGATGGTCGAGCGCTGGGGCTACACCGACGCCACCAACTACATCAAGCAGCAGGGCCTCTATTTCAACGACCGGCCCCATTACTTCAAATTCAACACCGTCTACGAACTGCCCTTCGGCAAGGGCCAAGCCATCGGCGGCAACGTCTCCGGCTTCCTGAACAAGTTCCTCAGCGGCTGGCAGGTCTCCACCTACACCCAGTTCTCCTCGGGTGAGCCGAACGACCTGGCCGCCAACGTCATCCAGTTGAAGGACCCCCGCACGCCCGGCGGCGGCTTCACGGGCACGCCGGATTGGAAGGCCCACCAGGTCCGCGGCTGGAACCCCTGCGTCCTGCGCCAGTTCAACGACGGCCGCGTCGTTCCCCAATCGTTCAGCGTCTCCCAGGGCTGCGGAACCGATCCGGCCGGCTACGCCTGGCTCATGACCGCCGACTACTCGCCGGACCGCTATCTTCCCTCCCGCTCCGGCCAGATCCGCAAACAGCGCCTCTTCAACATGGATGCCTCCATCAGCAAGATGACCGTCATCACCGAGCGCCTCCGCGTCCAGTTCCGCGCCGAAGCCTTCAACCTGACCAACTACTACTTCTTCGGCCGCAACGACGGCTTCATCACCAACCCCAACGATCCGAACTTCGCCACCATGTTCCCCCACACGGGAAATACCCAGAATGGCTATCCGCGCCAGATCCAACTCGGCATCAAAGCCTTCTGGTAAACCATTCGCGGCGAGGGACTGCCGCTCCGGTGGCAGCCCCTCCGCCGCGCGATACCATGGAGTGTGAAGCACCCGCACACTCTCTCCAGCGGTGAGCTGGACCGGTACGTCAACCTCAAACTGGCCGCCCTGGGCCTGCCCACCTGCTCCCAACTCCCCGATCAGGAGTTCCTCCACCTCGCAGGCCCGCTCCTGCGCAACTACCACCAGAAAGACATCCTCCTCGCCGGGAAACTCTGCCCCTCCGACGCCCGGATTCAGGCCTTCCTCGACTCCGTTCTCGGCGATGTCTGCCCCGGCGGCGTTCCCCGCCTCCCCGGCAACACGCTCACCCTCGACCGCCCCGGCATGGCGCGCATTCTCTCGCTGCCCGCCTACGGCGACCAGTTTTCATCGCCCCTGCTGCACTCCTACCGCGTCGCCCAGGGCGTTCTCCACAACCCCAAGAGCGACCGCCGCACAACCAAGGGCATCTTCCACATCGCCGAAGACGGTCTTCCCGTGCCCGCCGACAAGATCGCCGTCCCCCGCCGCACCTTCGCCATCCTCCTCGGCCGCGCCTTCCAACCGCCTCCCGATCTGCTCACCCTGCCCTACACGGCGGACCAGCCGAAACAGGGCCGCACCATCTGCTCGCTGCTGCTTCGCCCGCTGGTGTGCCCGGCCACGGCGCGCGACCCCGAAAAAACCATGGAGGTCCGCTTCTTTGCTCCCGCCAGCCTGATCAGCAACCTCGACTTCGTGGAAGGCATCTTCGGCAACGGCGGCGACCCCTATCTCCCCGAGCACGACGCAGCCCTCGACTCGGAACACTGGACCGGACACAGCGGCTGCGTCATCCTGGCCCCGCACCTGACCGGCATCACCAGGAAAGAGGCCGGGCTGCCTCACTTTCATGACGCCAGCGAACGCCAGCGCCGCGAAGGCATGTGCTGGCGCGACGAGGATGAGCTCTACAACGGCGGCGCGGCATTCAAACTCACCTGCCGCGACTCCCGCGGCGTCATGGTCACCCTGATCGCCGACAATTACTACGGCTATTGCAAAAAGGAGATCAAGACCCAGATCAGCTACGCCGCCAACCTCTACGGCAACTGCGAGGAGGAGCACGCCGGCGGTGCCATCGCCTTCCCCAGCTACGTCCTCGGCCAGGAGTTCTGCTCCGAGCGCTCCACGCTGCTCAAAAAGTCCGGCTTCGACGAGGCCATGAACCTTCTCGGCCCGCTCGTCGAGCGCAGGCCCGAAGGCTACGCCATCGACCGCCGCTTCTCCAACATCCTCTACCTGCCCGGCCAGGCCGAGTTCCACGTCCCGTCCGGCTCCATCCACTGGCAGCACGAAGGCGCGCTCCGCACGCTCACCCTGCGGCCCGAGGAAACCTATGTTCTGCCCTCCGGCTACCGGGTGCGTCTGGAGAAACAGCTTCTCGGCTCCGCCTGGCGTCTGGTGGGAACCGTGGCCCACGGCACACTCTGCCATAAACCCTGCACCGTGTCGGGCGGCGGCAAGTCCGAGATCTCCAAGTCCATCGCTAACGCCCTGCTCAGCGGCCCCGTCTTTGTCCGCAACTATGAGGACGACCTGAACGAGGTGGACCGCATCCTGAACATGGACTTCTCCGGCATCTGCCGCGAGCCGCAGCCGCCCCAGCGGGCCAAGCGCCACATTCTCGACTCCACGCGCTCGCTCGGCTCCGTCATCCGCCTGTTCACCCCTTCATCGGAATACACGGACGCGCACAACGAGTGGCTGCGCCAGCTCCCCCAAACCATTCGCCAGATCCTGTTCACCGTGAAGCGCTACCACCGTCCCGACTGGGCGGGCCACTGGCGCGAGCACTTCAGCGTCGACCGCATCAACGGCTACCTCGGCCACGAGTTGAAGTTCGACGGCCGCAAACTTGTCGCCAACTACCTCCGCATGGGCTTCGACGCCAACGGCGCCTGGCGCATTTACAAACTCCGGCCCGACTTCCGCCCCGCCGAAAAGGTTCAGGTCGAGGACGACATCACGGCCTCGGTCATCGTTCCCACGGCATCGCTGGGCGACTTCGACCACAAGTACCCCAACCTCTCCGCCAAACTCGTCGAAAACTGCGAGACGCTCCTCTTCCAGCGGCCCGACGAGGCCATCCACAAAGGCTTCGACAAACAGGCCGAGGCCGACCTCGCCACGCCCGGCACCTTCCTGTCGAACTTTGAACCCCTCACCCGCGACGCCGTCCGCGCCCTGGCCGGCCACATCGTCGAATTCGACCAGTACACCGAGCCCATGAAGCGGCTCCTCACCTCCTTCGTCGAGAGCGCATCGCCCACCTACGCTGTCTCCTCCGCGCACCCCCGCCTCATTGACGGCAAACCGTCGAAGAACCCCCGCTACCTCCAGCACCGCCCCGACCTCGCCGTCCCGCGCGAGCGCTACCTCGCCGAGGTCTGCGCGCGCCTGGACCGCGTGATCCCCACGCCCCATCCGGTCCATTTCCCCGTCCACTCGGTTCTAGCCGGCCGCCGCGGCAATCCCGCCGAGCCCGCCGCCGGGCTGCCCCCGCTCGCCGTCTACAACCCCATCCACTACCAGGACCTGCCCGAGCTGTTCATGGACTTCATCTGCAGCCTGACGGGCAAGTCCCCCTCCACAACCGGCTTTGGCAGCGAAGGCGCGCTCACCAAAGGTCCCTTTAACGCCCTGCCGCCGGTCATCGATCTCAACAACGCGCTCACCGGCTTCATCCTCACCGGATACGCCGGCTTCACCACGGCGGCCGGATACGTCGGCCCTCACTACCGCGTCGATCACGACATCTCCCTGCTGGTCCCCGAGGTCTGGTGCCGCATGCATGTCGCCGAACGCGACCCCGCCTTCCTCATCGCCAACGGCTATCTCGAGGCGGTCTCCGACTTCGAGCATGAGGGCCGCCCGGTGCTCGCCAGCCGCCTCGGCTACCGCATTACGCCGCTCTTCGTGGAGCGCTTCCTCGGGCGCATCTTTGAAACCCCCGACGCCGTGCTCACCGAGCCTCTGCTCCGTCCGGAGCTGCAGGACCGCGCCTCGTTCATCGCCGGCGTCGGCGCCATCGTGGACGCCCAGCAGCGCGTCGCCCAGCTCTACTTCGACGACGGCAGCGTCGAGGCGGCCTGCCCGCCGCTCAAAGCCCTGCTGCACATCATGGCGCGCGGCAGCTACAACGGCCTCACCGTCCACGACCCGGCCGTGCGCGGCCTGTTCACCCGCGACGCTCTGCTGGCCAGCGAATGGTACGCCGAACGTCTGCGCGCCAAACAGCAGCGCGACATCGCCCTCTGGACGCGCCACCTCCAGGCTCTGGAGGGCTTCCGCGGCGGCCTCGTCGGCTCGGCCTCCTCCCACATGAACATCGGCGAACGCATCGCCTCGGCGCGCGCGCAACTGGACCGCGTCAGCGCCGCCGCCTATCTCGACGAACTCACAGGAACGCCCGGCGCCGATCCGCTCCCGGCCTGACGCCGCGTTCACACCCCTTTTTATTTGACATCCCCGCCGCAGCCGGATATGGTGTCTAAGCTCTTGCTACGGGCCTGGGCCCCGGCGGCCGCCAGCCATGACTCATCTCATCGCGCTTTCTCCGCTCGATCTCGCGATCATCGCCATCTACTTCGCCTTTGTCCTGTACATCGGCTACTACCTCAAAGGCCGCGCCACCACGGGCGATGACTTCTTCCTGGCCGGCCGCGAGATGACAGCCTGGATCGCCGGCCTCTCCTTCCTCTCGGCCAACCTCGGATCGCTCGAGCTCATGGGCTGGGCCGCCGCCGCGTATCAGTACGGCATCCTCGCCGTCCACTGGTATTGGATCGGCGCCATCCCCGCCATGCTCTTCCTCGGCATCGTCATGATGCCCTTCTACTACATCTCGAAAACCCACTCGGTCCCCGGCTACCTGCAACTCCGCTTCGGCGAGCCCTCGCGCGCGCTGTCGGCCGTCACCTTCGCCTTCATGACCGTCCTCATGTCCGGCATCAACATGTACTCGATGGCCCTGGTCATGAAGGTTGTCCTGGGCTGGGACATCAACTTCTCCATCTGGGTCTCCTCCATCACGGTGGCCATCTACGTCGCGCTTGGCGGTCTGCGCTCGGCCATCTTCAACGAGGTGCTCCAGTTCTTCCTCATCTGGTTCGGCGCCATGCTGGTGCCCATTCTCGGACTGATCGAGGCGGGGGGCTTTGCCGGGCTCAGGGAGCGCATCATCGCCAACCTCGGCTCGGACGCCTATACGCACGCCTGGTCCACGCTCGGCTCGTTCAACGGGAATCCCATGGGCATCCACTGGACCGGCATTGTCTTCGGCCTCGGCTTCGTCATCAGCTTCGGCTACTGGACCACGGACTTCCTCGTCGTGCAGCGCGTTCTCGCCGCCAAGGATCTCCGCTCGGCCAAGCTTGCCCCCATCATCGGCGCGGCCTTCAAAATGATGGTGCCGTTCATCGTCATTCTGCCCGGCCTGCTCGGGCTCGCCGTGCTGCCCTTCCACCTTACCGGCGAGGCCGAAGCCATCGCCACGGGCGGCCACAGCTACAACGAGGTGCTGCCGCTCATGCTCGCCCGCTATTGCGGTCCCGGACTGATGGGACTGGGCATCACGGCCCTCATCGCCGGCTTCATGTCCGGCATGGCCGGCAACGTCAGCGCCTTCGCCACCGTGTGGACCTACGACATCTACCGCGCCCTGATGCGGAAGGACGCCTCCGACGCGCACTACGTCGCCATGGGCCGCTGGTGCACCATACTCGGCGTGCTGGTCAGCATCGGCACGGCGTACCTGGTCATGCAGTTCCAAAGCATCATGGATTATGTGCAGGCCCTGTTCAGCTTCTTCATCGCGCCGCTGTTCGGCACCGTGATCCTCGGCATGCTCTGGAAACGCGCCACCCCGGCCGGCGGTTTCTGGGGGCTGCTGTCGGGCACGCTCGGCTCCATCGCCATGTGGGCCTGGGTCAAAGCCGATCCCTCCGCCATCGGCTACATCGCCTTCTCCGAACACGCCAAGGACATGGCCGAGAACATGTACCGCGGCCTCTGGTCCTGGATCATCTGCGTCGGCGTTACGGTTGGCGTCAGCTACTGCACCAGGCCACAACCCGAAGCCGCTCTCACCGGACTGGTGTACGGCTGCACGCACATTCCGGGCGAGGAACAGACGCCGCTCCATCACAGGCCGGCCTTCTGGGCCGTGGCTGTCTCGGTTGTCTTCGTCATCCTCAACCTGATCTTCTGGTAATCCCATGCACACCGGTTCCGGCATCTCCATCTGGTTCTTCATCGGCGCGCTGCTCACCATCTATGGCGCGCTCATTCTTGGCTATGGCGTCTACTCGCTGGCGGCGCCGCCCGAGCGGCCTCCCGTGCTGCACGAGTTGCACGCCGGCATCTGGTGGGGCGCCGTGCTTCTCGTTGTGGGCCTCGGCTACTCCTACGCCCATCTGCCAGGCAAGCGTTCCTAGAGACCTTCCCCATGTCCAACACATTCGGAGTGATCGTTGGCAACCGCGGCTTCTTTCCCGGCCACCTGGCCAGTTCGGGACGCGAAGAGATGCTGCGCGCGCTGGAAGCGGCCGGCCATAAGGCCATCGTGCTCGGAACCTCCGACTCCCGCCACGGGGCCGTCGAAACGCGCGAGGAGGCTCTCCGCTGCGGCGCGCTCTTCCGCGCGCACGCCGCTTCGATTGACGGCGTCATCGTCACGCTGCCCAACTTCGGCGAGGAGCGCTCCATCGCCGAGGCGCTGCGCGACGCCGCGCTCCCCGTGCCCGTTCTGATTCAGGCCACGCCGGACACGGCCGGCAAGATGACCATCGCCGACCGCCGCGACAGCTTCTGCGGCAAGATGTCGGCCTGCAACAACCTGAGGCAGTACGGCATTCCCTACTCGCTCACCACGCTGCACACCGTCGAGCCCGGCAGCGCCGGGTTCCAAGCCGACCTGGACTGGTTTGCCGCCGTCTGCCGCACGGTGAAAGGCCTGCGCCGGCTGCGCGTGGGCGCCATTGGCGCGCGCCCGGCCGCGTTCAACACCGTCCGCTACAGCGAGAAGATCCTCGAACGCAACGGCATCACCGTCGAGCCCATCGACCTGTCGGAGATCTTCGGCCGCATCGAGCGCATGGACGCCAACGATGCGCGCGCCCGCGCCAAGCTCGACGAGATCCACGCGTATGTGAACACGGACGGCATTCCCGCCGAATCCCTCATGAAAATGGCCCGGATGGGCGCGGTCATCGAAGGCTGGATGCGCGACCACGCTCTCGGCGTCAGCGCCATCCAATGCTGGACCTCGATGGAGGAGTACTTCGGCGTCGTGCCCTGCACCATCATGAGCATGATGTCCAACGGCCTGATGTCGTCGGGCTGCGAGGTGGACGTGGCCGGCGTCATCGGCATGCACGCCATGCGGCTGGCCTCCGGCACGCCCAGCGCGCTGCTGGACTGGAACAACAACTATGGCGGCGATCCCGACAAGGCCGTCTGCTTCCACTGCTCGAACCTGCCCAAGCACTTCTTCGACGATGTGCGAATGGACTTCCAGGAGATCATCGCCGGCGCGGTGGGCCGCGAGAACACATTCGGCACCTGCGTGGGCCGCGTCAAGGCCGGGCCGATGAGCTTTGCCCGTTTCTCCACGGACGACGATTCCGGCGTCATCCGCGGCTATTTGGGACAGGGCGAGTTCACCAGCGATCCTCTCAGCACCTTCGGCGGGGCGGGCGTGGTGCGCATCCCGAACCTGCAATCGCTGCTGCGTTACATTTGCGAGGAGGGTTTCGAACACCACGTGGCCGCCAGCCTGTCCACCTGCGCCGGCGCGGTGCATGAGGCCACGACGAAGTATCTTGGTTGGGATGTCTACCTTCACAACTGAGCGCCGGGGAGCGCGGGCATGAGCATTGCCGCCGGAGTGGATTTCGGCACGCTGAGCGTGCGCGTGTCGCTGTTTGATTCCGGGCGCGGACGCCTCGGCTCGGGATCGGCCGAGTACCCGCTGCACCGCCGGAAGGATGATCCGGACCACGCCACGCAATCCCACGCCGATCACATGCGCGCGCTGGTGGAAGCCATGCAAGCGGCCCTGGCGGGCGCCCGCGTGAAGGGAGAGCAGGTGGAGGCGATTGCCCTGGACACGACCGGCTCCAGCGTCGTGCCGGTGGGCGAGAACCTCGAACCGCTGAGCGATTACTATCTCTGGTGCGATCACCGCTCGTGGCGCGAGGCTCTGCTGATCACCGAAACGGCGCACAGGATGGGAGTCGAGGCGATCGACTGGTGCGGCGGGGCGTACAGCTCCGAGTGGGGCTTCTCGAAGCTGCTCCACTGGCTGCGCCACAACCCGGACAAGCGCTCGCGCTTTGTCACGGCGCTGGAGCATTGCGATATGGTGGCGGCCACGCTGTGCGGCATCACCGATCCCGATGAGCTTCCGCGCAGCATCTGCGCCATGGGCCACAAGTGGATGTGGAACCCGAAATGGGGCGGCCTGCCTTCGCAGGAGTTCCTGAGCGCCGTCGATCCCGTGCTGGATGGCGTGCGCGCCAGGATCACGGGACGCTACGCCACGTCGGACAAGCTGGCCGGGCATCTGTCGCCCGTGTGGGCGGCGAAGCTCGGTTTGCGCGCCGGCATTCCCATTCCGGTGGGGGCCTTCGACGCGCACTGGGACGCCATCGGGGCCAACTGCCGGGTGGGCGACGTGGTAAACGTGGTGGGCACCTCCACCTGCATCATCGCCGCCAGTCCGGAGACGCGTCTCATTCGCGGCGTGTGCGGCGTGGTGCCCGGCTCCGTGCATCCGGCGATGACCGGCGTGGAGGCGGGTCTGTCGGCGACGGGCGACATTTTCGACGCCATCGCGCGGCGCGCGGCGACGAACGCGGGCGCACTTTCGGCGGAGGTGGAGAGCTACACGGCGGGGCAGACGGGGCTGCTGCGCCTGACATGGGACAACGGCGACCGCACGGTGCTGGTGAACCCCGAGCTGGGCGGCGCCACCTTCGGCTGGAACCTTACCTCGACGGCGGCCGACGAACTGTTCGCGGCCATCGAGGGCACGGCCTTCCACACGCGCATCATTCTGGAGCGCATGGAGCAGGGCGGCACGCCCATCCGGCGCATCATCAACGGCGGCGGCATTCCGCGCCGGAACAACGTGCTGAACCGCGTGTACGCGAACGTGTTGAACAAGCCTGTGCTTGTGCCCGAATCCGATGTCACCAGCCTGGGTTCGGCCATCTTCGCCTTCCTCGCGGCGGGGGCATTCCGGACGGTGGAGGAGGCGCAGGACGCGTTGTGCCCCAAGTTCCGCACCATCGAGCCCGACGCCTCGCAGGCGGCGGTGAGCAATGAGGTGTTCGAGATCTATTCGAAGCTCTACTTCAGCCTGGGGCAGGCATCGAGCGAGCCGGCCGCGATGGGTGGCGTGCTGCCGCGCCTGCGCTCGATCGCGGCGCGCGTGCGCGGAGCGGGCGCATGAGCCTGGACCGTCTGCGGGAGGAGGTGCTCGAGGCCAACCTCGAGATCGTCCGGCGCGGACTGGTGCTGTACACGTTCGGTAACGTGAGCGGCATCGACCGGGAGGCGGGGCTGGTGGTGATCAAGCCGAGCGGCGTGCCGTACGAGAAGCTGGCGGCGCGGGATCTGGTGATCACGACGCTGGACGGCGGCATGGTGGAGGGCTCGTTGCGGCCCTCGTCGGACCTGGCCACGCACCTGGCGCTGTACCGTGCCTTCCCCGGTGTGGGCGGCGTGGTGCACACGCATTCGCGCCACGCGACGGCGTGGGCGCAGGCGGGGCGGGAGATTCCGTGTCTGGGCACGACGCATGCGGACAGCTTTCACGGCCCGGTTCCGGTGACGCCGGAGATGACGGCGGACCAGATCGCGGCGGACTACGAGCACAATACGGGGGCGGTCATCGTGCGGCGTTTCGAAGGGCTGGACCCGATGCGGACGCCGGCGGTGCTGGTGGCCCAGCACGGTCCGTTTGCGTGGGGGCGGACGGCGGCCGAGGCGGCGCACAATGCCGTGGTGCTGGAGGAGGTGGCGCACATGGCGGCGCTGACGGTGGCGCTGGGCGGCGGGCAGGCGATTTCGCAAGCGCTGCTGGACAAGCATTTTCTGAGAAAGCACGGCGCGGGCAGATACTATGGCCAGCAGGACGGCTAGGGGCCGGCAAACAGCGCGCGTGAAAGAGACGGGGGAGTGAGGCGAGGATGAGAGGCGGAAGCAAGAGCGGCGTGTCGTTGTGGCCGAGGGAGCATGGGGCGATTTCGATGCTGGCGCAGCCAGCCGTGTGTGCGGCGTTGATCGCCTGGCGATGGCACTGGGTGGTGATTCCGGCGCTGGCGGCGGCAGCGGCGATGTTTCTGGTGAGGGAGCCGCTGGTGGTGCTGGCGCGGCAGAGGTGGTTGTGGCGGGATGCGAAGCCGGAGACGCCGGTGGCGCGGCGGTGGGTGGCGACGCTGGCGCCGGTGATGGCGGCCTGTGGCGTGGCGATGGCGGCGCGATGGCGGCTCTCCTGGGTGATCGCCTTCGGCGCCGGCGCGGTGGCAATGACGGCGTACGCGGTGTGGATGACGTTGCAGAACCGGCAGCGTTCGGTGGGTCTACAGATCATCAGCGCGTTCGGGCTGACGTCGACGGGAATGGCCGTGGCGATGTCGCTGGAAAACACCGTGCCGCAGTGGGCGGTCTGGTTATGGCTGCTGTCGGCGGCGCAGGCGGCGGCGGGGATTCTGGTGGTGCACGCGCGGCTGGAGGCGCGCATCGCGGCCAAGGCGAAGCGGGCCGAGTCGCCGGTGTACATGCGGGCGGCGTGGGTGATGCAGGCGGCGATGGCGGCGCTGGGCGTGGCGGCGTGGTGGGTGAGTCCACTGGCGGCGGCGGCGATGCTGCTGCCGGCGGCGGTGCACGCGTATGAGCTGAAGACCATCCGCACGGAGGAGGCGATGGCGACGCCACTGCGCACGATCGGCTTCCGGGCGATGGGGTTGTCGATCGCGGTGTCGCTGCTGCTGATCGCCGGGCTGCGGTGATCGGCCGCGCGGGGTTGTGATAGGCTCTCGCACATTATGCCGGTCTCACGACGCCAATTTCTGGCCGCCGCCGCGGGCGCGCCGTTCCTGACTCATTTTCACGCGCTGGCCGCGCCGGAGAAGGGGCGCGCGAAGATCCGCGACGTGCAGACGATGACGCTGCAAGGCGGGCGGACGTATGTGCTGGTGAAGATCACGGCCGACAACGGAGCGTATGGCATCGCCGAGGCATACGGAACGCCGGGCGTGGGCGTGAAGGAGCAGATCCTGTCGTTGAAGCCGTGGCTGGTGGGCAGGGATCCGTTGGAGCTGGACGTGATCTACACGACGTTGGGCGTGCGGACCTCGAACCTGTCGGGCACGCGGACGGACGGTTCGGCGCACACGTTCATGCGGGCGGCCTCGGGGATCGATATGGCGTTGTGGGACCTGGCGGGGAAGCTGCTGGGCGTGCCGTCGTCGACGCTGCTGGGCGGACGGTTCCGGCAGAGGACGCGGATCTACGATCATGCGGCGCCGCGGAACATGCTGGACAAGGCCTCGTGCCGGGAGTGGGCGGCGAAGGTGAAGGCCGACCCGGCGGGATTCACGGCGCACAAGTTCGGGTTCCCGCACACGAGGCCGGGCGAGGACAAGGGGCGCGACCTGGCCAACCGGGTGCTGTCGACGCGGGAGCTGATCAACATCCAGCAGGGGTTTGAGAACTGCCGCGAGGCCATTGGATGGGATCACGACATCATGGTGCACTGCCACTGGGAGTACGATCTGCGGACGGGCATTCAGATCGCGCAGGCGATCGAGGGCATCAAGCCGCTGTGGTTCGAGGACCCGCTGGGGGTGGAGTACACGAGTTCGTGGTCGAGGCTGTGCGAGAGCTCGAAGGTACCGGTGTGCACGGGAGAGAACCTGGCGCGGCGGCAGGGGTTCAAGGATTTCATCATCAACCAGGGGTGCGACATACTGCATCCGGACCTGCGGAATTCGGGCGGATTTCTGGAGACGAAGCGGATTGCCGATTTCGCCGAGGTTTACAATTTGCCGATGGCGACGCACAACACGGGGTCGCAGGTGAACACGTATGCGAATGCGCAGTGGGCGGCCTCGGTGCGCGATTTTCTGTGCGTGGAGACGGTGACGGGCCAGGGCGGGTGGATGGACCAG
>JADLCT010000045.1 GCA_020847045.1 Bryobacterales bacterium
GCGTGGGCGGCGCTGAGCGGCACCCATGACCTGCCCCGTCCGAAAATGTGGCGGCGCACACCCGTTTCGCGCTACCAGGGAGGCGTGGCCGAAACCAGTGACGGGGGCAAAACGTGGCAGGTTCTGTCCGCGAACCTGCCACAGGGGGCCGCAACGCACATTCTGCTGGACCGCAACAGCCCGCCCGGCGCCCGCACGCTGTACGTCACCCTGTTTGGACGCGGCGTCTACAAGTCCACCGACGGCGGCCGCACATGGGCTGTGAAGAACCAGGGCATCGAAGGGGAGGAGCCGTTTGCCTGGCGTCTCACCGAATCGCCCCGCGATGGCGCGCTATGGCTGGTGGTGGCCCGGCGCAGCGAGGATGGCAGCGCGGGCGGCCCGCTCGACGGGGCGCTCTACCGCTCCACGGATGGCGCGGAGCATTGGACGCGCGTGCCGCTGCCGGAGGGCGTGAACGGACCCAACGCGCTGACCGTCGATGCCGGTGATCCTAAGCGCCTCTACCTTTCCTTGTGGGGACGCGCGGCGCGCCCGGTGAACCGTGACGGAGGCATCCTGCTGTCCACCGACGGCGGCGCCACCTGGAGCCGCCTCTTCGGCCAAGACCAGAATATCTACGACGTCACGCAGGACCCGCGGAACCCCAACCACCTCTACGCGTGCGGCTTCAGCGGCTCGGCGTGGCGCTCCACGGACCGTGGCGCGACGTGGCGGCGTTTGCGCGGCTACAACCTCAAATGGGGACACCGCGTGGTGATGGATCCCGTTCACGCGGACAGTATTTACGTCACCACCTTCGGCGGAGGCGTCTGGCGCGGTCCGGCGGCGGGCGATGCGAAGGCCGCCGAGGACATCGTCACGCCCGGGGCGGAACGCCGCTAGATGCCGGGCCGCATCAAGGCAGTCGTGGCGCATGGGGGCGGCCCCACGGCCGTCATCAACGCGAGCCTGGCCGGACTCGCCCGCGGCGTCCGCGCCTCGGGCGGACTGTTGTTCGGCGCGCCGGGCGGGATTCCCGCTCTGCTCGCCGGACGCTTCGCCGATCTCTCCATGCACGGCGATAGTTTGTGGGATGAGATCGCACTTGCCCCCGGTTCCGCGCTCGGCTCCAGCCGGCAAGCGCTGCTCGATGGCGACTGTGAGCGCATCGTGGAGCAGTTTCGCCGCCAGGAGATCCGCTGCTTCTTTTACACCGGAGGCAACGGCAGCATGGGCACGGCGCTGCGCGTGGAACGCTGTGCCCGCGCCGCGGGCTATGAGCTGCAGGTGATCGGCATCCCGAAAACCATCGACAACGACCTGCTGGAAACGGACCACTCGCCCGGCTATGGCTCCACGGCGCGTTTTTTTGCGTGCGCCGCGCGCGATGCGGGCCAGGACAACCGCTCCCTGCCATCGCCCATTTGCGTATTGGAGGTTCTGGGGCGGAATGCGGGCTGGATCGCCGCCGCCACGGCCATGGCGCGCCACAACGAGGACGATGCGCCGCACCTGATTCTGCTGCCGGAGCACCGCGTGAGCCTGGAGACCATCGCCGCCGCCGCCGAACGCGTCTACCGCCGCCTGGGACGCGTGTTTATTGCCGTGTGCGAAGGGCAGCGCGACGAACAGGGGCAGCCGTTTGGCGCCGATTTGGACCGTCCGGGCAGTCCCGCGCACGAGCTTGCCTCCAATCTGGGACACACGCTGGCGCGGGCGCTGACGGCGAAACTGGGTCTGCGCGCGCGGGCGGAGAAGCCTGGGCTGGTGGGACGCTCTTGCGGTTTATTTGTTTCGGTTGCGGATCGCCAAGCCGCGCACTTGTGCGGACTGGCCGCCGCCGGGGCCGCCGCGAATGGAGCGACGGGCGTCATGACCGCTCTTCGCCGCGAAGGATCTCAGCCCTATGCGGCTTCCACGTTCCTGACGCCGCTGGAGCGTGTGGCGGGCAGAGAACGTCTTCTGCCGGCGGAGTTCGCGGCGGCCAGCGGACTGGATGTCACGCCCGCCTTCCTGGACTATCTGCATCCGCTGACGGGGCCCGTCGAGCCGTGGTCCCAACTTCCTGGCGTACCGTGATCTGCCATTTTTTGCCTATAAAAACCTTGCGATTGGTTTCTGTTCGTGTTATTTCTTCTTTGTACTATGCAAGGAGGATCGCTCATGGGTCACCATCCGGCCATTCGCACGGCCACTCTACTGTTCTGCCTGGCTCTCGCGCTGTGGGGGCAGGGCACCGACCTTGGCACCATTCGCGGGCTGGTGGTGGATAGCTCCGGCGGTGTGATTCCCGGCGCCGCCGTCACCATTACCGACACGGGTACGCAGTCCGCGCGCCAGTTCAAGACGAATGAGTTCGGCGAGTACGAGGCGGTGGGGTTGAAGTCGGGCGTCTACCGGATTACGATCTCGGCCCAGGGGTTCAACACGCTTGAGTTGAGTGGCGTGGTTTTGCGTGGCGCCACCACGGCGCGCGCCGACGGCCGTCTGGAGATTTCCCGCTCGGCCGAAACCATCGTGGTGCGGGAAGAAGCTCCCGTGGTGCAGACCGACAATCCCACCGTGGGCGGAACGCTGACGAACCAGCAGGTGACCGAGTTGCCGCGCGACAGCCGCGACTACACCTCCTTTCTCTACCTGAACCCGAACGTGACCCAGAGCAACTCGAACGGCTCCTTCAAGTTCATCGGCGCGCAGAGTTACGGGGCGAGTTTTTCGCTGGACGGCCAGCGCACCAACGGGGGCGTGTTCGGTGGCCCCACCACCAGCCAGCCGTCGCTGGAAACCATCGGCGAGCTGACGGTGCTTTCCAATACGTTCACGGCCGAGTATGCCGGCATCGCCAACATCCGCATCAGCACCAAGCGCGGCGGCAGCCAGTATCACGGTTCGCTTTTTTACGACAACAAGAACTTCGCCCTGGCCGCCTGGGACATGCGCGACAAGAACGGGCAGGCCGCCTTCACGCCGTCGGCCGCCGTGGGGCGCTACCCGACGCCCCGCTTCAACCTGAACGAGTTCGGCGGGTCCTTCGGCGGCCCGCTGCCCAAGTTGAAAAACACCTACTTCTTCGCCGCGTTTGAAAAGCAGTATTTACGCAATCCCGTGTATGTGCGGAACACGCGGCTGCCGCACCCCTCGCTGCTGGCGGGCGATTTTTCGAAGGTGGCCGACGCCATCAAGCCCAACGTCCCGGCCAGTGTCACGCTGACGGCGGCGGAGGTGGCGCAGAATACGCTGAACGGCGCCGGGGCGAAGTTCGTGCGCATTCCGTCGCGGCTGATGAACCCCATCACCGGGAAGCTGGTGCAAACCTACTTCCCGCAGGTGAGCACGGACGCTCCGATTGTCGCCAGCAACGGGCGGCTGCTCGATTTCTCGACCATTCTGCCGGGCGCCTCCAACCGCAATCTCGGCACGCTGCGCGTGGACCACGACTTCAGCGAACGCGACCGCATGTATGTGGTGTACAACGCCCAAAGCCAGAACTTCGCCAGCAGCTCCGTGGCCGCGCCGTTTGTTTCGCTCGGGCTGACGCAGAACGACCGCCGCAACGATACGGTCTCCATCTCCGAGACGCACATGTTCGCGCCAACGGTGATCAATGAAGCCCGCGGCGGATTCAACCGCGTGCCGTTCTTGCGGCACAGCAACATCGTGATGCGGGACTTTCTGCAGTCGATCGGTTTCACGGCGGGCGACATCAACGCCTACGGTGAAGTGATTGGCCAGTCCACCCTGGACACCTATGGGCATCCGGCGATCAACCTCGGCTCGGCATTTCAGGGGCTCGGCAACGGTGGCCGCAACACCTACCGTCCTATCGACCAGAACCTGATCACCTTCGGCGATACGCTCACCTGGGTGAAGGGCCGGCACATTTTCAAGTTCGGCGCCGACTGGGTGCGCAACGCGGCCAAGGACGGCTTCACCAGCGGCCGCGGCAATCCGCGCGGGCTCATCAATTACAGCGGCGCGGGCACCGATCCGCTGAGCCGCTTCCTGATGGGCATGCCCGCCAACACGGTTAGCTTCGTGAACCAGTTCCGGCCGCCCATGGATGTCCACAACTGGGAGCAGGGCTACTTCGCCCAGGACGACTTTAAGATTCATCCGCGCCTGACGCTGAACATCGGCATGCGGTATGAGATCGTCAGTCCGTTCACCGAGAACAACGACCTGATGGTGAACTTCGATCCGGACTTCGCCGGGCCGGGCGGACGCAAAGGCCGCTTCGTGGTGCCCAGCGAGCGCACGTTGAAGTTTATCGACCCGCGCTTCATCGCTTATGGCGTGACCACGGCGGATACGGTGGGCGTGCCGCGCTCACTCGTCAAGACCGACTACGGCAACATCGCTCCCCGCATCGGATTGGCCTGGCGCGTCACCGACAGTATGGTGATCCGCGGCGGATGGGGCATGTTCTATCCGACCTCGGCGGCGCAAGGCATCCGCGATCCTCTGGCCACCAACTCGTTCCAGGTGGGTTTGACGAAGAACTCCAGCACGGCGCCGCTTTCGGGCTGGCCCACGGGCTCGGGCGCGGCCACCAGTCCCATGTCGGGCGGCGTCACCAGCGCCCTCAGCGGCATCATCTCGGGCAACTGGGTTCCGTTCAATTTGAAGCAGCCCCGCGTGCACCAGTACAACGTGACCGTGGAGCGCTCGCTCGGCTGGCAGACCGGAATCCGGCTCTCCTATCTCGGCACGAAGATGCAACGGCTGATTTCGGGCGTGGACTACAACATGATTCCGCCCAGCGACAAACCGATGGCCACCACCACCGGCGACGGCGTGACACCGTGCACGCCGGACGATTTTGACTGCGACTATTCGGCCGCCGATCTGGCGCGGCTGCCCTATCCGGGCCTAAGCAGCTACTTGACATCCTTCCAGAACTTCGGCCACGGCCGCAGCAACGCCTTCCAGGCCGAGGTGAACCGCCGCTTCGCCAACGGCCTCACGTTCAACGTTTCTTACACGCTGCTGGACCAGAAATCGACCTCGCCCGATACGGGCAATGCGAGCCTGGGCGGCACCGCGTACAACCAGTTCAACCCGTCGGCCGATTACGGCATGGACGCGTTCACCTCGCGGCACCGCCTGATCACCTACGGCATCGTGCAGTCGCCCGTCGGGCGTGGCGGACGCTACGGCGCGGACATGCCCAAGGCGCTCGATGCCCTGGTGGGCGGCTGGCAGCTTTCCTGGCAGGCCTTCGCCAAGTCCGGCACGCCTTTCACGCCGTTCTGGCTCTGCGATAACTGCGATCCCATCATGCCGGGCAACGTGGCTTCGGGCTCACTGGACGCCACGGGCGGCTTCTATGGCACGACGTTTCGTCCCGTGGTTACCGGCGATCCCAACGTGAAATCGGGCGACCGTTTGTGGAACCCCGATGCCTTCGGCATGATGCCGCTGGGAGCCGGCTTGTTCACCGACCCTTCGGTGGCGGTACGCAATCTGCTCTCCGGCCCTGGCACCATCGGCCTGAACATGGGCATCCGCAAGAACTTCCGCATCCGCGAGCGGCTGCGCATTGAGCTGGGCGCCGACATGAACAACATTTTGAATCACCCGCTGCTGTCGCCTGACAACTACGACATCGGCTCGCTGGGCAATTTCACGCTGGGCGTGGACGCCAAGACTCTGAAGCCGGTGGTGCAGGACGTGCAGCGCAATCCCGACTTCGGCCGGCTGATCACCAGCTATCAGCAGGAGGGCGTCGATAGCCGGCGCACCATCCGCCTGCGTCTCCGGTTGACCTTCTAGGCGCGCTTCGGGCGGGCTAAGCCAGGATCACCTCGATCCCCTTGGCCCGCAACTGGCGCACGCACTCCTCGGGGGCGCGCTTGTCCGTGATGACGCGGGCAATCTTCTCGATGGGCCCGATGCGGGACAGGCTGCGGCGGCCGAGCTTGCTCGAATCGCTGACGACGACGGTTTCCTTGGCCACCTCCATCATGCGGCCGTTCAACTGCGCTTCGAGGATGTCCGGCGTGGTGGGTCCGAACTCGGCGTCCAGGCCATCGACGGCGAGGAAGAAGCGGTCGGCGTGCAGTTCGTGCAGCATCGCCTCGGCCTGCGGGCCGACGAAGGAAGCTGAGATCTGGCGGTAGATGCCGCCCACCATGATGAGCGTGACGCCGGCGGCGTCGGAAAGCTCGGCGGCGATGTTCAAGGCGTTGGTGATCACCGTTACGCCGCGCAGGCCCATGGCTTTCAACCGCCGGGCGATTTCCAGCGTGGTGGTGCCGCTATCGAGAATGATGGTTTCGCCGGCGCGCACCAGACGGGCCGCCGCCTGACCGATGCGGAGCTTTTCCGGCCTGTGAATCGCCGCTTTGAACGTGACCGGGTAATCGCGCGTCGGCTCGAGGGCGCGCACGGCGCCGCCGTGGCAGCGGACCACCGACCCGGCGCCGGAAAGCGCATCGAGGTCTGCGCGAGCCGTGACTGCCGAGACGCCGAAGTGGCCGACCAGGTCGGCGATCATGATGCGGCCGCGCGCCTCGACCATCTCGACGACGGCGCGCCGGCGCTCCTCCAGGAGCAGCTTGGGATGGTTGGTTGCGGCAGCCATTCGTGTCACTCAGGATTGTACGCGAGAATGGCCCTTGTAGCGAAGCAATGTGCGTGGATTCGCGTGTTATCCGCGCGGAGTGGCGCGCTCAGGGCGCCCAGACGCTCGCCACGGCCCAGTTGGGCGTCCGCAGTTCATGCACAAGCTCTCCCTTGGCGTTCAACTCGACGAGACGCCGCCCGGAGTAGTCGGAGATAAAGATGCCGCCATCGGGCTGAACGTGGAAGCCAGAGGCCCAGCCGAACTTGATGCCGTGCGCGGGGTCGTCTCCGCTGCCGAGCGTGCGGATGATCTTGCCGGAGCGGTCGAGGAAGAGAACTTCGCCCGGCTCGGAGATGGAGACGGCGGTGCTGCCATCGGGCAGGCGCAGGGCCTGGTAGGTGCGGCGAGCCGCCGAGTTGGGCATCCGCCAGCGCCAGACGATTGCGCCGGAGCGGTCCACCTCCAGAATGGCCGAGTCGTGCTCATTGGAGATGAGCACCGTTCCCGAGGGCGTGGGGCGCGCGCAGCGCAGGTAGCTGGGTTGAAAGCTGGGATCCGTGAATTGCCAAACCACCTTTCCGGCGCGGTCGAACTCCACCACGCGGGAGGCCATGGTGTCGCTGACGAGGGTATTGCCGGAGGCCAGCCGCGAGGCGCACACCGGATATTTCAGGCCGTGCAGCGAGGTGAGCGACCAGGTTTCCAGCCCGCCGGGCGTGTATTCGGCCACGCGCGCCGCTCGCCCGGTGGTGATCAGCACGTTGCCGTTGGCCAGCGGCTGCACGTCGTGCCCTCCGTTGTTGGGGATGGAGCGCAGCACGCGGCCGCTGGGCCAGTCGATCAACATCGCCGCCCCATCGCGGGCGTGGTTGGCCACCCAAAGACGGCGCGCGGGGCGGGACGCGGGCATCAGCCGGACTTTCAGATAAGCAACGGCGCGGTTGTCGGCGTCCACGCGCTGCTCGCCACGCAGGCCATGACCGCCGCCGGCGAAGGTGGCCACCTGGGCCTCCACTCCGCTTTCGGCCAGACGCTCGGAGAGCCACAGCGCCTGCTCGTAGGGAACGTAGTTGTCGGCCGTGCCGTGGATGAACAGGACCGGCGCGTCATCGGGTGAGACCCACGAGATGGGGCTGGCCTGAATGTGCGCGGGCAGAGCCGTGCGCAGGTCGCCGCCCAAAAACTGCGGCAGAACGGCGGCGGCGTCGAAACCCTTGGCGTAGATGCGCGTGAAGTCCGTCGCGCCGGCATAGGAGACCACGCAGTTCACTCGCGAGGACTCGTGCGGGAAGGGGCCGTCGCCTTCGAAAGCGGCAATGCCGCCGGTGAGTCCCAGCATGAGCGCAAGGTGGCCGCCCGCGCTCGAGCCCAGGGCGCAGACGCGCGCGGGGTCGATGTCGAACCGCCGCGCATGGGCGCGCAGGAAGCGTACGGCGGACTTGGCGTCGTGGAGCGGAGCGGGGAACTGGAACTTGGGCGCCAGGCGGTAGCTGATGGTGGCCGCGGTGAAGCCCTCCTGGGCGAGACGGAAAGCGAGGCTGAGGTAGGAGGCCCGGTCGCCGGCGCGAAATCCGCCGCCGTGGATGAGGACGACGAGAGGATGCGGCCCTTTGGTTTGGGGCCGTGCGACATCCATCTGGACAAGGCCCCCGAGGACGTTGGAGTAGGGGACCGCACGGTCCAGCAGGACGCCCGCGGGCACTGTGGGCGCGGGCGCGGATTGCGCGAGGAGGAACGGGCTGGCGCAGGCGAACAGAAGGATCAACAGGGCGTGGCGCATGGAACCGTCAAGTGTATACCGGCCGCGCTTTGATGTGTATACAATAGGGCCGCCATGATGAATCGCAGAGAGTTCCTGGCCGGAGCGGCCGCGTTTGCGGGAGGCTTGAGCGGACAGACGGGCGGTGGGCGAAAGCGCAACGTCCTGTTCATCGCCACCGACGACATGAACAACGCGCTGGGATGCTACGGGCATCCCGTGGTGAAGACGCCGAACCTGGACCGTCTGGCGGCGCGTGGCGTGCGGTTCGACCGGGCGTACACGCAGTTCCCGCTGTGCAGTCCATCGCGGTCGTCGCTGATGACGGGGTTGGGCCCGGACACGACCAAGGTGTACAACCTGACCACGCACTTCCGCAGCGTGATTCCCGATGTCGTGACGATGCCGCAGTGTTTCCAGAAGAACGGTTACTGCGCGGCGCGCGTGGGGAAAATCTATCACTATGGCAACCCCGGACAGATTGGCACCGACGGGCTGGACGACCCGCCTTCGTGGAACCACAAGGTGAACCCGCGGGGCGTGGACAAGGACGAGGAACCAAAGCTGACGAACAACACGCCCATGCTGAAGGGGTTTGGTTCGCAACTCAGTTTTTATGCGTCGCCCGAAGCCGACGGCAAACACACCGACGGCATTGTGGCCGAAGAGACGATCCGGCTGCTGGAACAGCACAAGGACGAACCGTTCTTCCTGGGGGCTGGTTTTTACCGGCCGCACTGCCCCTATATCGCGCCGTCGAAATACTTCGACATGTACCCGGCGGATAAGCTGGAGCCGATTCCCTATGATGAGGCCGAAGGGACGATGGCGCCTCCATGGGCTTACTTTACGAAGCCACCGAATTGGGGCATGACGCGCCGGCAGACGCAGGAGGTGCTGCAAGCTTACTACGCGTCGATCTCGTTCGTGGACGCCAATGTCGGGCGGCTGCTGGCCGCGCTGGAGCGGTTGAAGCTGGTGGACAACACGCTGGTCGTGTTCTGGTCCGACCACGGCTATGGTAACGGCGAGCACGGACAGTGGATGAAGCAGACGGTGTTCGAGGCGGCGTCGCGGATGCCGCTGATCATGGCGGGCGCCGGCGTGAAGGGGCGGGGCGGCTGTGGGCGGACGGTGGAGCTGCTGGACCTGTATCCGACGCTGGCCGAGGCGTGCGGGCTGTCGCATGTGCCTGGGAACCTGCATGGGAAGAGCATGAAGCCGCTGCTGGAGAATCCGAAGGCGCGTTGGGACACTCCGGCGCTGACGCAGGTGAAGCGTGGGGCTGCCATGACGAAAGGGAAGCTTGTGGATGGGTACTCGATCCGCACGGAGCGCTACCGCTATACGGAGTGGAACGGCGGCGAGGAAGGGATGGAGATGTACGACTACCAGCGCGATCCGCGCGAGGTGCGGAACATTGCGCGGGAGCCTGGCGCGCAGTCCGAGCGGGCCAGGTTGCAGACGCTGCTGCGGGAGACCATGCGGCGGCGCGGGGGGTGAGGTGGAAGTGCCGGGCGGAACAGGCTGGCCGCGGCCGTCTCCGGCGCGTATAATCCGCCCATGACCACTCGCCGGTGTGTGCTGGGTATGCTTCCCGCCTTGGCGTGGCCCGGGCGGGCGCAGTATATCGAAGGAAAAGGCGAGGTGCCGTTCGTGCCCTCGCCCGAAGAGGTGATCGAAGCCATGTTGAAGCTGGCGTCGGTGACGCCGCGTGACGTGGTGTATGACCTGGGGTGCGGGGATGGGCGAATCGTCGTAATGGCGGCCCGGCAGTTGGGCGCGCGCAGCGTGGGCATCGACATTGACCCGGACCGGATTCAGGAGGCCCGCGAAAATGTGGCCCAAAACAAAGTGGAGTCGAGGGTGAAGCTGATCGAGCAGAACCTGTTCGACGCCGACCTGAGCGAGGCCACCGTGGTGACGCTCTACCTGCTGTCATCGGTGAATCTGAAGCTGCGGCCGAAGCTGCAAAAGGAGCTGAAGCCGGGCGCCCGCGTGGTGTCGCACCAGTTCGACATGGGCGATTGGAAGCCCGAGAAGAGAGTGCTGGTGGGTGGACGCCCGGTGATGTTGTGGCGGGTGTAACGCCGGCTTAGGGCAGGGGATTGGCCCGGAAGAGCAGGTGCAGATAGTTGCCGTCGGGGTCCTCGAAGAACACAACCTTGTTGCCCTTGGACTCCTGGGGCTCGGTGAGGAAGGTGACCTTGTGTGATTTCAACCGCTCGTAGGCGGCCTCGAAATCGCTGACAGCGATGGCGAGGTGGCGGATGCCCTGTGTCTTCATGGTTTGCGCGCCACGCTCCTCGGCGGCATGGATCAGTTCGAGCATGGCGCCATTGGGGGCCTTTACAAAGATGGCGTTGGCGGACTGGTAGTTGATCACGAAGCCTAGGACACCGGTATAAAACCTGGCCAGCGCGGCGATGTCGTAGGAGGCGATGGCGGTATGTTCGATGCCAATTATCATGACTTGATTATCGCGTAGGGGGTGGCGGGACGGCATCGGTTGCGGAGGGGATGAGGGGGATAGCCGGAACGGGGGAGGCGGGCGTGTGACCGTGGTCGCAGACGGCCCGGGCGCGGCGCGGGTAGGTTGGGAGCAGCTATGAGCGAACTGATCAACAACCGGGCCCGGCGCATCCAGACGATGAAGGAGATTATCCAGCACCTGCACGCGGGCGGCAGCGAAGACGAGGTGCGGGAGAAGATGCGCTCGGTGGTCCGCGAGACCGATCACGCCGAAGTGGTGGCCATGGAGCAGGAGTTGATGGCCGGCGGGATGAAGGTGGAGGAGATCCGTTCGATGTGCGACCTGCACTCGCGCGTGGTGCGCGAGGTGATCGTGCCGCCGCCGCCGTCCAAGACGATGCCGGGGCACCCGCTGGATACGTTCTTACGGGAGAACGAGGCCTTGCGGGAGTCCATGGCGAAGATGCGGGCGGCGATGCCCGCGGCGGGCGGACCGGCAAGCTACGAGTTCCGGCTGGCGTTCAACGAGCTGACCGATATCGACAAGCATTACCAGCGGAAGGAGCACGCCCTGTTTTCCAAGCTGGAAAAACACGGCATACAGGGTCCCTCGAAGGTGATGTGGGCCAAAGACGACGAAGTCCGGGCGAAGCTGAAGGCGCTGGACGCGGCGCTGCACGCCGGGGCGGACGATGTGGCGGCGCTGGCCGGCGCGGCGTTGCGCGGCATCGAAGAAATGATGATGAAGGAGGAGCAGATCCTGTTCCCCATGTCGGCCGACACGCTGACCGAAGAGGATTGGGGCGAGGTGTGGCTGGCGTCTCCGCGGTACGGATGGTGCCTGGTGGAGCCGCGCAAGGGATATCAGCCGCCATCGCAGGTGGTGCGGAAGGGGCTGGAGATCGACGCGCGGCAGGGCATCCATCTGCCGAACGGAAATTTGACGCTGCAACAGTTGATGGGGATATTCGAAACGCTGCCGGTGGACCTGACGTTCGTGGACGCCGGCGACCGCGTGGCGTTTTTCAGCGAAGGGCCGGACCGCGTCTTCGCCCGCAGCCGCGCGGTGATCGGGCGGAAGGTGCAGAACTGCCATCCGCCGAAAAGCGTGGACACGGTGGAGCGGATTCTACGCGACTTCCGGGATGGCTCGCAGAGCGTGGCGGAGTTCTGGATCGAGTTCCACGGAAAATTCGTGCACGTCCGGTACTTCGCCGTGCGCGACGAAGAGAAGCAGTACCTGGGTACGCTCGAAGTTACTCAGGATCTGACACCGTTGCGGGCACTACAGGGAGAACGGCGCTTACTGGAGTATTCTTCCGTTTAGAGCGTGCGCGCCAGCGGCCCACTTTCACCGAGGCATTGAAAATCTGGCCGAGCGGGATGACGCCGCCCAGTTTGTAGCGGCCGATCGAGGCGAGTCCCATCGAGGCGATGCAGCCGCACTGCGCGCAGTCGGGATCGCCGCCGAACTGGCAGGGCGTGACGCGGCTGGTGAGATCAGCCGAGA
>JADLCT010000046.1 GCA_020847045.1 Bryobacterales bacterium
CGATTGGAGATAGGTGGTGTGATGAAGTCCTGGGCGGTTCCGATGGGTCCTCCCGTCACGCCCGGAGAAAAGCGACTCGCGATCTTAACGGAAGACCACGCATTGGAATTTGCTCTGTTTCAAGGCAACATCCCCAAAGGTGAATATGGCGCTGGGCGTATCAGCATTTGGGACATCGGATCGTACGAGCCTGAGGGCCTCCTGTCGCCGAAGGAGCAATTCGATAGGGGAGAAATCAGTTTCAGGTTGTTGGGAGAGAGGCTCCGAGGAAGGTTCGCCTTGAGGAGGCCACGCGCGGCGAGTTGGCAGCTGCCGGGCAAAGATAAGTGGCTTTTGACCAGGGAACCGTGATCGGCGATAGAGATGCACTCCGACACCTGCTTCACCCAGACGCCTTTCGTGGGATGGCCGTGCTTCCTTAGGTTGCGGCGTCCGTGGGGCGGCGACGTGGGCGAGACCAGCGAAAGCGCGAAAGCGCAGGGGGATTGACTTCTGCCTATTGACACGTATATACATGTGTAGAACATGGCACGAAGCAGGGCCAAGCATGAGCCGGACGTCAGGAGAGTGAAGCGGACCGGAAAGCCGTTGATGATCTACTTCAGCCCGGAGCAGGCGGATCGCTTGACCCTCCTGGCGGGAGAGCGGCGGGTTACAAAGGCCACAATCGTCCGGTACGCCGTGGACAGGCTACTTGACGACCTCAACAATGGACAACTGGAGCTTCCTCTTGGACTTTGATACCAGATTTATCCGATGCCCGCTCCCGACGACGGAGGTGGATCTATGGTGACCTACCGTTTCTCGGGTCATGAGTCTTTTCCGTGGCGGTATTCATGGCTGCCGAAGGCATTTGCCGCGCTTAGGGGCCGCGCAAGAACAACTTCACATCTGGGGCGAGATGGTGTAGTTCCAATCGGGCAGCACCTCGTGGCGCTGGAGGCGTAATGAGGCGATCTCTTCGGGTGAAGGCTTGAGGCCGGTCGGGTAGTGTCGCCGGTCGAAGTAGGCAGTCACGGTGAGCCCGGCTTGAGTGGTGGTGGTGCGGGCGTAGTTGAGGATTTTCTGATAAGAGTCGAGAGGCTCGCCGGCCCAGTTGAGCGAGAGTGCGGAGAACAAGCGATGCTCGATGGGATTCCACTTGGATGCGCCCGAAGGGTAGTGGGCCACGGTCACGGCCAGGCGGTGCTGATTGGCCAGTTGGGATTGGATTTCGGTTTTCCAGGCGAGAGTACGGCTGCCATTGCTGCCGCCGGTGTCGGCGAGGATGAGCAATTGGCGTGAGCGGCGATAGCGTGGGGCGCCTTCCCGGTTCCACCACAATGCGATGGCGTGGGCGGCGAAGGCCGGGGTGTCGTGGGAGACGCCGACCACGAAGGCGCCGCGGTTTTCCTGCACATCGTAAATGCCATAGGGGATGGCTATGCCGGTGGAGTCTGTGCGGAAGTCGTGATCATAAACGCGGCGCGGCTGGCATTCCCAGCGGCGGCCCGGGTTCTTGAAGTTGCCGACCAACTCTCGCTTCTTGGTGTCGACGCTGATGATGGGCAGATGCTGGCGCTGGAAGCGTGCGCGCAGATCCGCGAGATAGGTGAACTGGCGGTCGCGCTCGGGGCTGGCGGTGGTGGCGATCTGTTTGGCGTTGACGCGGAGCGAGTAGCCCATTTGGTGCAGCAAGCGGGCGACGGTGTTGGGCGACACGAAGATGTCGAAGGCGGCGAGTTCCTCGGCGATGGTCACGGTGGTGCGGCGGCACCACCGCAAGCCGGTCATCGGATCGCCGGCCGTGTCGTGCTCCAGCAGGTTGTGGAGGATGGCGGCTATTTGCGGCGTTTTTTTTCCTGCGCTGGCCGGCCGCCCCCGGTCCGGCGTGTACGGCCCGCGAGGATGTCGCGGTCGAGCAGTTGTTGTCGTCCGCGCGACACCGTGTGCGGGTCCATGTGCAGGAAGCCGGCAATGAGCCGGTCGCCGCCGTGGCCGGCGCGCAGGGACTCAAGCCCGGCATAAAGGCGGCGCTGCTGCTCATCCAGTGTCGCGTAGAACAGGAGAATGGCGGCTTTGAGTTCCTCCGGCGGAATCTGCAGATCCTGGGCATGTGCGATGCCGGGGATGGCGTGGACACTGCGGCGGGCCAGTGTTTGCTGGCGCCGGTGGCCGGACTCGACGGAGGTGTAAAGGAACTGGCCATCGATCTCGGCGCGGCTCAGCCGCTGCTTTTCGGCCAGATGGCGCAAAGGCTCCTGCACCTCGGCATGGAGGAGACCGGCAAGTTCGCGGGCGTAATAACCGGCGGGGGAACGGCGGACGAGGTCTTCCACCGTGGCCAGCAGGGTGCCCTGCCGGGAAAACCAGACGGACTCGTGCGACCACAGACCGAGGTCGTCGAACCGGGCGATCTCGGCGAGAGTGTAGAAGCGTCCGCGGTGGGTGTAGCTGGTGAGCGGGTGAAGCGGCTTGAGCTTGCGGAAAACGGTGAGGTCGGTGGAGGTGCCCAGGGCGCGTTTAAGAGAGGGCAAATCGGCGATTCGATGCTGCCGCAGGTAGGTGCGGAGCGTGGAGGGATCGAATGTGGCGGGGCGCATAATGTAATAGTTCGCAGTGCTGAGCCTGTGTGTTATGAACTATAACATAACACATGCAAGCAGGCCGCTGCCGCGCAACATCCATCGACATCACATAAAATAAGGATTCGAGGCCATGGCTGTCTGGTAAAGCCGGAACTGAGTGAACCAGTCCGTTTTGTCAGTGTTCAGATTACTGGTGCGATATTATTTATGAGTGGCCCCTAAGATTCCATAAGCGTGCGCCCGGAGAGTCTTTAACGTTCGCTCCCGAGCGCACACATTAAATATAGGATCTTGCCTAGCAAACAGCATACGGCACGAAAGTTCACCGCTTTTCCGCGGCCAAGCTCGCACCGTGCTAGATCAGCAAAACATCGGGCCTGCCAAAAAATACTGCAAGCTGGCAAACCGATAACAGTGACCGCATCAAGCGGCCCTTTTACTGAACCATCCTGATCATGCCAGAAATCGCGAACGCCGTCAAGCCCCGCAGTTTCACGCGGTTGGGTGCGCTCCGCGGGCGCGGAGGGAGTTGATGGGCGCCCAGGGGTATGATGGAAGAGACACGCTCATCACTGAGGACGCCATTTCAAGGCTTATGGAGTCGCCCCAAGAACATAACTCACTCCAGGGCTCCGACGAGC
>JADLCT010000047.1 GCA_020847045.1 Bryobacterales bacterium
TCATGTGCAGGGATTGAGCCAGTTGTAAGCCGGTACTACTCATATGCTAATCGTCGTCAGTTTTTGTGAGGGCGCTTTCAGCTCCGATGGCAACGAGAACCGCACGTCCTCATCCTTGATTTCGACCGCTTCCACGGACGTAAAGCCGAAGCGCTGTTGCAAGGCCCGGATGAGGCCCTGCACCAGGTTCTCCGGCGCCGATGCGCCCGCGGTGACGCCCACGCGCGCGGCCGTTTGAAACCACTCCGGCCGCAGATACCGTTCGTCGTCGATCAAATACGCGGGCACGCCCATGTTGACGCACACCTCGACCATGCGCCGCGAATTCGAGCTGTTTTGCGAACCCACCACCAGCAGCAGATCAATGCCCGGCGCCACGGCTTTCACCGCCTGCTGGCGGTTCTCGGTGGCGTAGCAGATGTCCTGCGCCGGCGGCCCGTGCATCTTGGGAAACCGCTGCTTCAAAATGCCGACAATGCCGTTGGTCTCGTCCAGGCTGAGCGTGGTCTGCGTGAGATAGACGATGCGTTCGGGGTTGGGCGGCTCCACCACGGCGGCCTCGGCCTCGTCGCTCACCACGATGGTGGACGCCGGGGCCTCGCCCATCGTGCCGATCACCTCGTCGTGGTCGCGATGGCCGATCAACAAAATCGTGTAGCCTTCGCGCGCGAACTTCAGCGCTTCCAGATGAACCTTGGTCACCAGCGGGCAGGTGGCGTCGATTACATCGAGCTTCCGCGCCTGCGCTTCGCGGCGCACCTCGGGCGACACGCCATGCGCGCTGAAAATCACACGCGCCCCGGAAGGCACCTCCGGCAGTTCATCCACGAAGATCGCGCCCAGCGAACGCAGCTCTTCCACCACGTGCCGGTTGTGCACGATCTCTTTCCGCACATAGATGGGAGCGCCAAACAGGTTCAGGGCGATCTTCACCACGTCGATCGCACGCACAACACCAGCACAAAACCCACGCGGGGTGAGCAGCAAGATGTGCTTCGTTTGGCCGTCCGCGGGCCCAGCGGCAGCAACATTCATGTAGGTCCATTATAGCAGCCATCACCGGTGAAACCCTCACGCGCCGGGGCTATCAACGCCGGGGCCGGGACGCTATTCCACCGGGAATTCCAGGTAAGGCGCCAGCACGCTCCGCACCCGGTCCGGCGTCCAGACGCCCTCGGGCGCGCGCTGCCCTTCCGCAAAGCGTATGTTGAACCGCGATCCGGAGGTCCGCCGCCGGAGCTGCTCCGGACTCATCGCCGTCACATCGCCCCCGGCCGCGCGCTCCTTCATCCGGGCCTCTTCGCGCTCGCGGCGGTCTCTCAGCGTGCGCAGCCGCATGTCAATCGAGCGCCGCCGCTGCGTGGAAGCCGTCCTGCGCTCACGCTCGAGTTGCCGCTCCTCGTAGGACTTCTCCACCGCCTGGTTCGAGGTGAACATGCGGTCCTTGAAACCGCCAAAGCCGCCGCCGTTCAGATGCAGCTCAATGTGGTCCTTCTTCAGATGCACGGCGGTCACCTTGGCGCGCGCGCCTTTGCGGAGGCCCACGCCGTAGCGGCGGATGTCCTCGGCGATCTGAAAATCGTTGGTGGCCGAATCCTCGCCGGGACGGATGTCCACGCCGTTGCTGTCGCCCGGCATGTCGATGCGCGGGGCAACAATGCGGCCCTCGAAGGCCTGGCGGAGCGCGTCCTCGTTCTGCGCCCACGCCGCGCACGCAAGCCACAGCAGCACAGCCATCCGGCGAGTCATGCCGCGTAGGATAGCATCGCCGCACGGACGTTGGCGGCGGTTCTGCTACGCTAATCCGTTTATGCTGACTCGTCTTCTGCCGTTGCTCCTCGCCACCGCGCCCGTGTGGGCCCAGTATGCCCCGGCCAACCCGGAATGGAACCGCCCCGTTGCGCCCTTCCGCATCGCCGGGAACCTCTACTACGTGGGCGCCGAGGGCATTTCCTCATTCCTGCTCACTTCGCCGCAAGGCCACGTTCTCATCGACACCGGCTTTGAAGAAACCGCAGCGCAGGTGGAAGCCAACACGGCGAAGCTGGGGTTCCGCTTCACGGACATCAAGCTGATTCTCGCCACGCATGGCCACAACGACCACACGGGCGGCATTGCCGTGGTGAAACGGAAAACCGGCGCGCGTTTTCTGGCCAACCCCGCCGAGCGCACCACCTTCCTGGAAGGCGGCGTCAACGACTTCGCCTGGCCCGGCCGCTTCGCCTACCGCCCCGTGACGCCCGACGGAGCCTTGCGCGACGGCGAACCCGTGCGTGTGGGCCCGCTGGCGGTTACGCCGCACTTCACTCCGGGCCACACCAAGGGGGGCACATCCTACGCCTTCACCGTCGAGGACTCCGGCCGGCCGCTGCGCGTGCTGGTGGCCTGCAGCGTCTCCACGCCCGGCTACAAACTCGTGGACAACGCTCGCTACCCGGACATCGTGCGTGACGTGGAATCGACCATCGCCAAGATGCGTGCGCTTCCCGTGGACATCTTTCTTTCGGGGCACGGGTGGGATTTCGGACTCACCGAAAAGGCCAAGGCCCGCGCCACGGACGCAAGCGCCGCACTCTTTTTGAACGCGGCGGACTACCGCGCCTGGCTGGACAAGTCGCTGGCCGCGTTCCGCGCCGAACTGGACAAGCAGCGCGCCGCGCGCCGGTAGAGGACCGCACCAAAAGAAAAAGGCCAGCCCGTAGGCTGGCCCTTTCCGTAAACGCGCGTCAGGCTTAGAAGTCCAGACGCAGGCCCATCGTGATGATGCGGGGGCCGGACTGCGGGCCCGTGGCCGCGCCGAAGCCGGCGTTGCCGATCGTACCGTTCACTCCGAAGTTGGTCCGGTTGAACAGATTGAACATGTCGGCGCGATAGACGAAGTCAATCGCCCGCGTGTCGTTGATCGCCCAGCGGAAGCGCTTAGAGAGCGAGATGTTCTCTTCGCGCACCATCGGCTGGCGGAAGGCCGAGTGATACAAGGCCGCCGTGCCCATCGTGTAGGTGGGCGCCGAAGCAAACGGAGCGTTCGCGCCGGAGTTGAAGAAGCGGACGGTGGAGTTGCCCGGATCGAGCGTGCTGTAATCGACGCCCGTGCGCACCGAGCCGTTCACCTGGTTGGCCTTGGTGAGACGCGAGAACAACACGCCGTTGCCCAGCGGGTTGCCCGGCGTGGCCACCTGGAACAGGACGCCGGAGCGGTACTGCAGGGCCGCCGACACGTTCCAGCCGCCCATCAGGAAGTTCAAGGCTTTGTTGTCCGAGTTCAGGAACTTCTTGCCTTTGCCCACCGGCAGCTCATAGGAGCTGAGGATGTTCAGGATGTGCGGCTGGTCGAACGGCAGGTAGGACTTCATGTCGTTCACGTTGTAGGCATCCTGCGCGCCGACGTTGAAGTGCTGCGAGAAGATCTGGCGGTAGTGGTTCGCCGCCAGCGACTTCGAGAAGGTGTAGCTGGACAGCAGTTGCCAGTCGCCGAAGCGGCGTTCCAGTTTGGCCTGGAAGGCGTCGTACCAGGTCTGGCCCTGGCCCGAGTTGCGGCTGATGACGCCGAAGAACTGCGGGAAGGGACGCAGCGACTGCGCCAGGGTCTGGTTGTCCGGGAAGGCGTCGTAGGGCTTTTTGAAGCCAGCGGCGGTCACCAGCGGATCGGAGATGCGGCGGCCCAACATGGTGCCCAGGGCCAGACGGCTGGCCGGCAACTGGTTGATGTCCACGCTCGAGTTCAGGCGCGTGCCGCGGTTGCCCACGTAAGCGAAGTCCAGCAGGAAATTCTTCACTTCATGCTGCAGGTTCAAACTCCATTCGTGCACGCGCGGCGCCTTGCCGTAGGTGCTCGACATGTAATCCATATCGCCGGAGAGGATGCCCTGGGTGGGGCTCAACGACGGAGGATCGACGAACCCGGCCGGGCGGGGAACACCGTTGTCCCAGTTCAGGGCCGCGTTCAAGCCATCGCTCACATAGCTCATCAGTCCGCTGCCATAGCCGGTGCGGCAGCCGCAGCCTCCGTTGCCGAGCGTCTGGTAGTAGACGCCCCAGCCGCCGCGCAGCACGGTCTTGTCGGCCAGGCGGTAGGCGAAGCCGACACGGGGGCCGATGTTGCTGAAGTCGGTCGGGTAGAACCGCTTCACGTTCTGGCGGCCGGCGCCGTAGCCGGCAAACACGAGCGTGCCCGGAAGCCCGCCCGCGCCCGGATTGGGCTTGTTGATGTCCACCATCGAGTAGTCGCCGTTCATTTCATGCCAGCCCACGGGAACCTCGTAGCGCATGCCCAGGTTCAGGGTCAGGCGCGGGGTCACCTTCCAGTTGTCCTGGATGTAGCCGGCCGTGTAGCCGTAGCGGATCTGCGCGATCAGCGTGGGCGGAGTGACGTTCATGTTGGCCGAATCGGTGGCGCCCAGCAGCATGCTGGCAAAGGCGTGGCCGGTGGTGGTGAGCGCGGTGGGCGAGGCCGTCTGCGCGCGGTTGAAGAAGAACTGGCCGTTGGTGCCGGCCAGGTCGAGCGGGTTGGAGAAGGTGCGCAGGTTGCGCCAGTCCCAGCCCATCTTCAACTCATGCTTGCCGTGCAGGTAGGTGATGCCCTGCGTCAGGTGATAGGTCCAGTTGAACTGCGTGCCGGTGGAGACCTTGCCGTCCTGGACGCCCCAGGCCGACAGGCCGTCGGCGCCGCTGAAGTTCACGCGGGGGAAGGCGTCGGACAGGCCGCTGACGCCGGGAATGCCGATCTTGGAGCCCCATCCCTTCTGCGCCGGGTTGTCCCAGCCCTGCTGCTGGCGGGTGAAGCTGAACGTCGAGTGAATCAGCAGCGTCGGCTTCAGCACCAGGTCATGGTTGACGCGGTAGTTTTCCGGACGCTGCGAGTTCGAGCCCAGACCGTTGCCGATCGGGCCGTCGAAGTTGGTGGTGTTCTGAATGTCCTGGTTCTGGCGGCTCATGTAGTAGGACACGCGGTTCGAGTTGGAAAACGCGTGGTCGAACTTCAGGCTCCAGTGGTAATCCTTCACGGCCGAGGTGTTCACGTAGGCGTAGTTGTTCGCCACGCCCGCGCCGGTCGGATTGGGCAGCAGCGGTAGTACGCCGTTGGCCACCTTGCTGAACCGGCTCTTGGGAATCAGGTTGCCGGAAAACGGCTGGCGCGTCGTGCCCGCCGTGGTCGACGGATCATAGATGGTCTGCGAACCGGCGAAGTTGCCGTCCTTCCAGGCCGCCGTCGGCACCGTCAACACCGGGAAGCCGAGCGAAGCCGGACGCAGATCCTTCGCATAGGTGAAGTACCAGAACGTCTTGTTCCGGCCGTCGTACACCTTGGGAATCCAGACCGGGCCGCCAATGACGGCGCCCGCCTCATTGAAACGCTCTTTCGGGCGGAAGCCAGGCTTGTTGGCCGGGTTGCGGTTCACGTTGTAACCGGCCGCGTTGAAAATGTCCCGGCGCAGGTTCCAGAAAGCGCCGCCATGCAGATCGTTGGTGCCCGACTTGGTGATGAACACCTCCACGCCGCCGCCGAAACGGCCATACTCGGAGGAGTAGGTTCCGGTCAGCAGCTTGAACTCGCCAAACTGCTCCGAGGCGGGGAAGTTGAACGACACGCCGCCGGACTCCGGAATCGTCGCGCTGCCGCCGTCCAGGAGAATCTCCTTGGCGCGGCCGCCCGAACCGGAAATCGAGGTCTCCGCCGTGCCCGAGCTGACGCCCGGCATGTAACGGATGAAGGCTTCCGGGTTGCGGATGCCGCCTGTGAACAGGGGCAGCGTGTTCATGAACTTGTTGGAAAAGTTCTGACCGCGCGTGGCATCCTGTGCTTCGAGCAACGGCGCTTCGGCGGTGACTTCCACCGACTGCTGCACGTCGCCCACTTCCAGCGACATATCCAGGCCCACGCGCTGCGCAACACGGACTTCCAAACCCGTGCGTACTAGCTTCTTAAAGCCCGTCTGCTGGACGTCCACCTCGTAGTTGCCTACGGGCAGACTGCCGAAAACATACAGCCCGGCCGCGGAGGTGACCGTCTGAGTGGTGACGCCGGTTTCCAGGTTCTTCGCCGATACCTTTGCATTCGGTATGGCGGCGCCTCCCGGATCTGTGATCGTTCCCGCCATTGAACCTGTGCTCACCTGCCCGAAGCAGAGTGAACCAATGAGCAGGAACACCACGACAAACATTGTCTTTGTGTTCATAAACCCCTTCTAAATCGAAACTTGAACCCAGACCTGTCCCCACGATAGAGAGAACAGGACGTTACTGAATTGTATTTTCGGGAGAAGATCCCGTCAAGATAACGTTATCTTAACAAAATTTAATCATTTTTGACGTGGAATCGTAATCCCAACAAAACAATTACCTTCCCCACGCCGCCTCCGGCCGGGCCTTTTGGTGCAGAAAAGTTCCACACCAATTACAGTCTGAGGAAGATGCCACGCCGGTACATGAGCCAGGCCACCGCATAAAGCACCAGCACATGGGCCAGCCCGTACAGCGCACTCGCATTGATGGGCGAAGCCATGCGCAGGAAAAAGCCGTCATAAACGGCCTTCTTGGCGCCGGTGATCGAAAGCACATCAGAGAGCACACTCGAGAGCGCATACACGGCAATCGCGTTCAACCCGAAGATGACGAACGGCTGGGCCACACGCGTCCACTGCTTCAAATCCGCCAGCCACCAGGCCAGGGCCATGGCCAGAAAGGCGTGTCCGGAGGTGAACAGGGCGAAGGATGTGGTCCACAGGTTCTTGTTGATGGGCAGCCAGCGGTCGCACACCAGGCCCAGCGCCACCAGCCCGAAGCCCCACACGGCCAGGGAGCGCAGCTTGGTGCGCGCGTCGTCGCCGGAGCGCAGGATACCGCCGCATACAAGCCCGAACAGCGTGTTGGCAATCGCGGGCAGCGTGGAGACAAGCCCCTCGGGATCCCATCGCAACTGGTTCCGGTACAGGTGGCCCGGCATCAGCAGCGAATCAATGTATTGGATGAAGTTTCCCTGCTGGTCCAGAATTCCCGCGCCATAGCCGGGCACCGGATAGAGTTTCATCAGCGCCCAATAGCCGCCCAGCAGGCCAACGCTCCACACTACGAGCCCGCGCCCGCCGCCGTAGAACGCGATCAGCGACGCAAACAGGTAGCACAGGGCTATGCGCTGCAACACCCCGGGAATGCGCAGTGTGGCGAAATCGAAGTTCGGGAAGGCGTTCAGGAACAGGCCGATGGCAAATAGGGCCCCTGCGCGGAGGGCGACGTGGCGCAGGAAGGCCTCCGGCGTCTCCCCGCGCGCCTTCCGCGAGGCAAAGCTGAAGGCCATGGCCACGCCCATGATCCAGAGGAAAAACGGAAAAATCAGGTCCGTGGGCGTCCACCCGTTCCAGTTGGCGTGCAGCAAGGGCCAATAGGCGTTCGTATGGTCGCCCAGGTTGTTCACCAGGATCATCCCGGCGATGGTGGCGCCGCGAAAAGCGTCCAAAGACAGCAGGCGCCCGGCGCGGGGCGTTTTCGAATTCTCCAGGGGAAGATCCGCCGCCCTGCCCGGCGCCTGTGCCGCCATAATGGTCCGCCTTAGCCCCGTACTTTATTCGTCCTGTGGTTCCATTCCAGCCGCCGCTTCTGCCGGTAGCTGGCGTTGGCCACGTGAGCCGCGCCCGCCGCGTAGTGTCCCTCGGTGGCGTTTTCCACCGAGGGTGAACCGGTGCGGATGGATTGAATGAAATGCTCGGCGTGCGAAAGGCCGCGGTCGATGGTGATCGTCTCCGGTTCAGGCCGCGGCGGCAGCGGCTCCTTCGGACGGCCGTTCGGCAGGTAGCCTTTGCTGATGTAGTACTGCTCGCGCATCGCCTTCGGCCACTGGTAGGTGCCGTAGCCTTGCACGTCGTTGTCGACGGGCTCCTTGGTCACCACCAGCTTGCCGCGCTCCTCCCACATCGCCGCCTCCGTGCCATGAATCGTCCAGGGCCGCGAAGGCACGCTGGTCTCCAGGTTCACGTAGACATCGGCCACGAAGCTGTCGTAGTCAAACAGCGTGTTCATGTAGTCGGGCACCGTGCGGCCATCATTCCATTTGAAGATGCCGCCGTGCGAGCTTACCGAACGCGGCGCCTCGACGCTCATCACCTCGTGCAGCCATGTCAGCAGGTGCACATAAAGGTCCGTCGCCACGCCGCCCGAGTATTCCCACCAGCAGCGCCACTGGAAGAAGGTGCGCGCGTCAAACGGCTTGCCCTTGTAGTGGCCCAGAAACTTCGGCCAGTCGATGGTCTCCGGCGAGGCGTCGGGCGGAATGGCGTACTTCCAGGCGCCCTGCGCGTTGTTCCGGTGGTTGCTCATGCGCACCATGTGCACGCGGCCCAGTTGGCCGCTCTTGACGATCTCTTTGGCCTTGGCCGTGAGCGCCGAGCTCTTGGCCTGGCTTCCCACCTGCAGCACCGTCCCTGCGGCTTTCTCGGCGGCGATCAACTGCGGACCCTCGGCCAGGCTCCACGTCATGGGCTTCTCGATGTAAACATGCTTGCCCGCCGACAGGGCGTCCAGCGTGAGCTTCTTGTGCAGGTGGTCCGGTACGGCGATCACCACGGCGTCGATGTCCTTGCGGTCCAGAATGGCCCGGTAGTCCTTGCCGGTCATGATCTGGCTGTTGATCTGTTCCTTGGCGCGCGTCAGACAGCCGTCGTATAGATCCACAACCGCCAGGCAGTTCACCCCGGCAATCGACTTGTGATCCTCGATCAGTTGCGTGCCGCGGATGCCGCTGCCGATGAAACCCAGGTTCACCTGGTCGTTCACGCTGGCGGCGCGCAGCCGGGGCGCTTTGTCGGCAAGTTGGTAGACCACGGCGGCGCCAGCGGTCTGCAGCAGGGATCGGCGAGTAGGCATATGGAAGCTCCTTGCAAAATTATAGGCGAACCAACCTAAACATCTCCGGCGGCGTTGCCGATGACCTAGGTGGATTGTTGGAGATGCAGAGTGAACAGGTTGCCCAGTTGGCCACGGCCCTGCAAGAGGGACCGGCCACGCCCGCCTTGCCGGCCAACCTCCGCGACACAGGTCTGCCGGAGGCCATGGTTGAGCAGCTCATCCTGAAAACACTGTATTTCCGCAGTGAAACACTGGGGCGCGATCTGGCGCGCTCGCTCGGCCTCCGCTTCAGCGTCATCGACGAGATGATCGAATTCCTCAAGCGCCAGCACCTGGTTCAGGTGCGCCGCTCGATGGGCATGGGCGCCATCTCGGCGGTGTACGCCCTCAGCGAGGCGGGCCGCCTGCACGCGCGCGAATATCTCGAGCAGAACCAGTATGCCGGCAAAGCGCCGGTGCCGCTGGCCCAGTATGCCGCGCTGGTCCGCGCGCAATGCTGGAAGGATAGCTGGCTCACCATGGAGCGCCTGAAAGAGGCCTACCAGCACATGGTCACCACGCCGCGCATGTTGACCCAGCTCGGCCCGGCCGTCAACGCCGGCAAATCGTTTCTGATCTATGGCCAGCCCGGCAACGGAAAAACCTTTCTCGCCGAGGCGCTGTGCCACATCGATCTGGAACCGGTCTACATGCCCTACGCCATCGAATGCCAGGGCCAGATCATCCAGCTTTTCGACCCCGTCTATCACAAGCCCATCGTCGACGAGGGCGACGAGATCCGGGCCATGGCCTTCGAGCCCGACTATGACACGCGCTGGTTCCGCACGCAGCGGCCGTTCATCGTGTCCGGCGGCGAGCTGTCGCTCGAGGTGCTCGACCTCAGCTACAACGCCATCTCCAAGTTCTACGACGCGCCGCTCCAGTTAAAGGCCAACAATGGCATCTATCTGATTGACGATTTCGGCCGCCAGAAGTGCACCCCGGCCGAGATCCTGAACCGGTGGATCGTGCCCATGGAGCGGCATATCGACTATTTGACCTTTCAGAACGGCGCCAAGATGAACGTTCCGTTCCACTCCTTCCTCATCTTCTCCACCAACCTGAACCCCGGCCAGTTGGGCGACGAGGCTTTCCTGCGCCGCATCAGCTATAAGATGCTCATGCGCAACCCCGAGGAAGAGGAGTTTGTGGAGATCTTCCGCCGTTACGCCGACGAGCAGCAACTGGACTACACCGAGGAGATCATTCAGAACTTCCTCGAACAGAACTACCGGTCCACGGGCCGCGAACGCCGCCGCTGCCATCCGCGCGACGTCATCAACCACGCCATCGACCTCATCCGCTTCGAACGCCGACCCTGGGAGCTGAACCCCGAAGTGCTCCACCTGGCCTTTGAAAGCGTCTTCGTGCACGACGACGAATAGCCGCCGTCGTACAGAGAGGCCGGGCCGCGCGCCCGGCTCACCAGCTACACTATGGAACGTCATGCTTACGCGCCGTTCCGCCCTTGCCGGCCTGGCCGCCTCGGCCGCCGGATCTCTCGCCGCCGCCCCCGCCGCCGTTCCCGCCACCAATAGCCCCGCCCTGCCGTTGTGCGCCTTCTCGAAGCACTTCCAGTGGACCAGCGTCGCCGAGACCGCCACGCTATGCAAAGAACTCGGCTACGACGGTGTCGACCTCACCGTCCGCGAAGGCGGCCATGTACTGCCCGCCCGCGTCGCCAGCGACCTGCCGCGCGCCGTTGAGACAATCCACAAAGCGGGGCTCTCGACGCCGATGGTCACCGCCGGCATTGTCGACGCCGCCTCGCCTCACGCCGAGGCCATTCTGAAGACGCTGGCCTCGCTCGGCATCAAACGCTACCGTTGGGGCGGCTTCCGGTGGGACGAAAAGCAGAAGCCCGAGGCGCAGATCGCCGCCTTCTACGACCGCACCAAGCAACTGGACGCCCTGAACCGCGCCCATGGCATGTGCGCCATGTACCACACCCACTCCGGACCCGGCCAGTTCGGCAACGCCTTCTGGGACATATTCACCGTCACGCGCGAGTTCTCTCCCGAATCCATCAGCATCAACTTCGACATCGGCCACGCCACCGTCGAAGGCGGCTTGGGCGCCTGGATGTCCACCTCGCGCATGTTGCTGCCTTATACGCGCGGCATCGCCGTCAAGGATTTCTACTGGGAAAAGAACGCGCGCGGCGTGTGGGCCCCGCGCTGGTGCGCCCTCGGCAAGGGTATGGTGAACCTGCCGCGCTTCTTCGGCTATGTGAAGGAGGCCGGCTTCACCGGACCCGTGCAACTGCACCTGGAGTACCCCGAAATGGGCGACGCGCACACGGGGAAGGGAATGACCATCGAGCGCTCCGAGTTCCTCCGCCTGATGCGCGCCGACATCGCCACCGTGCGCGGCGCAATGCGGCAGGCCGGGCTGGTTTAGGCGGCCAGGTCGAACAGCGCGGGCGCTCCGGCAGCCGGCGCCGTATCATGATGGGCCGCCGCGGCATGACGCGCCGGCGCCGCCACAGGACCGCCACCCAACAACGACTGCATCTGCATGCTGTTCACCACGCTCTTGCCCTCGCCGTCGTTGGCGAACACCACATACACCTCTCCGGCGAACCGGCGCAGATGTTCAATGCGCGGCAGCCAGGCGTCCATCTCGGCCAGCGAGAAGAAGTGGCCGTTGCCCGTGCGCTGCCCGTTCCGCGTGGCCGTGCGGTCGTCAAATTCGGCAAACGCCGGGCCCGCCGAGGCGCCGTACAGCTTCACATAGCCAACCTGCGTGGTCAGCCGCGACGAAGGCGGTGTGGCGCGCAGGGTCCTCGGCTGCTCCAGGTTGCAGAAACCGATCCGGTAATCCACAAGCGTGCCAATGGCCTCGTCCACTGTCCAGGAGGCGTGCCGCAGCTCGGCCACCAGCGGGAAGGCGGAAAAGGCTCGCCGCAACTGAATCAGGAAGTCACGGTTCTCACTGGTGAAGCGGAACGACGAGGGCATCTGCATCAGCAGCGCGCCCAATTGCCCGCGGTCCAGCAACGGTTGCAGCCCCTGGGTGAATCGAGCCACGCTGGCCGCATCAAGCTGCCGCTCGTGCGTGAACTGCCGGTGCAGACGGGCCGTGAATTTGAACTGGCCGTTGTGACCCGCCTGGGCCCCCCACAGGCGAGCCAGCTCAGGCCTTATAAATTGATAGAAGGTGCTGTCGATTTCTAATGTGTCCAGGCGTCCGGCCAGGAAGTCCAGGGCGTGAAAGCCGCGCGCTCGGGGGCGCGGATAAACTGCCCGTTCCCAACTGGCGTGCGTCCATCCGGAAACTCCACACCGTACCGAAAGTGTTGTGTTCAAGGCGGCTCTCCTCTGCTCGACAATCGTTCGCTATTTGTTCGCCACCAGAATACGGCGAGGCGAAGAAAAGGTCAAGAGAAAAATTCGCCCTGAAATTCAAAATTATTTTCCGGCCGGGTAACCACCCCTTGGGGCTCTGCGCCTACATTACATCCCCGTTACGACAGCGGGCGCCGCACCCCTCATCACCCAACTTAGGCGCCCGCTACTCCAACCACCTCACCCGCCGGTCCGTTTCACTCGTTGAACATTCCTTCAAACAGAACGCTGCTCAGATAGCGCTCGCCGGAATCGGGCAGGATGACGACGATGGTTTTGCCGGCCATTTCGGGTTCGGCGGCCACGCGCACGGCGGCCGCCACGGCGGCGCCGCAGGAGATGCCGCACAGAATCCCCTCCTGGAACGACATGCGGCGGGCCATCTCGATGGATTCATCGTTGGTCACCTGCTCCACGCGGTCCACGACGCTGAGATCGAGCGTGTCGGGAATGAAGCCGGCGCCGAGACCTTGAATCTTGTGCGGACCAGGCTTGATTGGCTCGCCCTTCAGCGTCTGCGTAATCACCGGACTGGCCGAAGGCTCGACGCCGATCGACACGATATTCTTCCCGCGCGCCTGCTTGAAGTAGCGCGAGATGCCCGTGATGGTGCCGCCCGTGCCGATGCCGCTCACCAGAACGTCCATGCCGCCGTTGGTGTCGTCCCAGATCTCAGGACCGGTCGTCTCAAAATGAATCTTCGGGTTGGCCGGGTTCTTGAACTGCTGTGGAATCAGCCAGTGTTTCGGATCGGCCGAGGCGATCTCCTCGGCTTTCTGAATGGCCCCCTTCATCCCGGCCGCGCCTTCGGTCAACACGAGGCGTGCGCCAAAGGCCTTCAGCACCTTCCGGCGCTCGATCGACATCGTCTCGGGCATCGTCAGCGTGATCGGATAGCCGCGCGCCGCGGCCACGAAGGCCAGCGCGATGCCAGTGTTGCCGCTGGTGGGCTCCACCAGCTCCATGCCGGGCTTCAGGGTGCCGCTTTTTTCCGCTTCCCAGATCATCGACGCGCCAATGCGGCACTTCACCGAGTAAGCAGGGTTGCGGCCTTCGACCTTGGCCAGCACGGTCGCCTTCAAACCCTGAGTCACCCGGTTCAGGCGCACCAGCGGGGTCCGGCCGATGCTCAAGGAATTATCGTTGAAAACCATAATTGCTCCTTATGACTATTCTCCGCGCCCGCTGTCCGGCGCGGTTGTTTCGTGCTAAATCTCCCAGTTCGGGACGTAGCGGCTCTGTCTCTCCTGCCAGCGCCGCGCCACCTCGGCCAGCGTACTGGTGTCCAGAATCTCGCTCACAGCCGTCTCCACACGCCCCCACATCTCGGCGAACGGCGAATCCTGCCGCCGTTTGTTCTGCCCCTTCCCCATCCGCCCACTCTCAACAAAGCGCAAAATCTCACCCACGCTGATCTCCTGCGGCCGCCGCGCCAGCAGATAACCCCCATCCGCGCCCCGGCGCGATTCCACGAAGTTGCCTTGTTTCAATGCGGCCAGAATCAATTCGAGAAACTTCTGTGGAATCTTCTGCCGGCGCGCAATACCCGCTATCTTCACAGGCTCGCCTGGACGTTGCAAAGCCAGATCGAACAGAGCCAGCAGCGCGTATTCGCCTTTTACGGAAATGTTTAAAGGTCCCAAGCGTCAATCACCTATTCCCTACTGGAGATTAACGAATGGTGTGGGAACACGTCAAGCGCGTGGCAGTTGCGGCTATCTGGACCTGCTTGTGGAGGTATCGTTGGCCGGCTTCATTCGCCGAAATGCGCACGGTACCAGCGGCCGGCGGTTTCGACAATATTCGACAGTTCGCTCGACACCGCCGACCAGCCCAGCTCTTGGCGCGCCTTGCGCGGATCGGCCACCAGTTCGGCCGGATCACCAGCCCTGCGCGGGGCCTCCACGACCGGCACGCCCCGGCCGGTGACCTGCTCCACCATCGCGATCACCTCGCGTACGCTCGCCCCGCGACCCGTGCCGAGGTTGTACTCGCAGGTGGCCTCCGTCGCCCGTATGCGTTCGAGCGCCCGCAGGTGCGCCTGGGCGAGGTCATCCACATGGATGTAGTCGCGCACGGCCGTGCCGTCCGGCGTGGGATAGTCGGAGCCGAACACGGAGATCGATGGCCGGTGTCCGTAAGCGGCGGCCAGGACGAGGGGAATCAGGTGCGACTCAGGATCGTGCGCCTCGCCGATGCGGGCCTGTGCGTCGGCGCCGGCCGCGTTGAAGTAACGCAGCTTGGCGGCGGCAAAGCCGTGGCAGACGCCATACCAGTCGAGCATGTGTTCCACCATCAGCTTAGTTTCCCCGTAGGCGTTTACGGGCCGTTTGGGATGCGTCTCGGGAATCGGCGTCTGCTCGGGTGTTCCGTAGACGGCGGCCGTCGAGGAAAAGACGATGTGCCGGACGCCTGCGCGCCGCATGCCCTCCAGCAGATTCAGCGTGCAGCCGACATTGTTGCGGAAATACTTGCCGGGGTCGCGCATCGACTCGCCCACTTCAATGTAGGCCGCGAAGTGGATGACCGCGTCGATGGCGTGTTTCTGAAAGACGGCGTCGATGGCGGCCGGTTCGCCCAACTGGCAGAACTCGAACGCGCCCCACCGCACCGCCCAGTCGTGCCCTTTTTCCAGGTTGTCGGCCACCACCGGTTCGTGCCCGGCCTCGGCCAGGGCCTTCACCGTGTGGCTGCCAATGTAGCCCGCGCCCCCCGCCACCAGAACGCGCATGGCGGCTTACCCCAGCAGTCCGGCCAGCTTCGAACCCGGCACGATCAGCGTCTGATTCCGCTCCGGTCCCGTCGATACGCTGCCCACCTCGACCTCGGACCGCTCCTCGAGAAAGCGCAGGTAGCGGCGCGCCTGATCCGGCAGGGCCTCCAGGCGGTCGATGCCGAAGGTGCTGGTCCGCCAGCCGGGCAGCATCTCGAACACCGGTTCCACCTTGGCCAGATCACCTTGCGAGGCCGGCATGCTCTCCACGGTCTTGCCGCCGATCTTGTACGCCACGCACACCGGAATCTCTTCGAGCGTGTCCAGCACGTCGAGCTTGGTCACCACCAGCGAATCGAAGCCGTTCACCATGGCCGTGTACTTCAGCAGCGGCACATCGAACCAGCCGCAGCGCCGGGGGCGTCCGGTCACCGAGCCATACTCGTTGCCGCCTTTGCGGATCAGTTCGCCTTTTTCGCCGTGGTCCTCGCTGGGGAACGGCCCGGCGCCGACGCGTGTAATGTAGGCCTTCGATACGCCAATGATGCCACCGATGCGTGTGGGCGGAATGCCCGTGCCGGTGGCCGCGCCGCCGGAGGCCGCATTCGAGCTGGTCACATAGGGATATGTGCCGTGATCCACGTCGAGCATCGTGCCCTGCGCGCCTTCCAGAAGAATCCTCTGGCCCGCCTTCATCGCATGGTTCAGCAGCGACGCAGTGTCGCACACCATGGCCCGGAGCTTTGCCGCATAGCCGAGGTACTCTTCGAGCACATCCTCATCCAGTTGCTTCACGCCGAAGGCCGCCGCGATGGTCCGCTTGTCTTTGCGAAGCTGCGTGTAGAGCTCGCGGAACAGCGTGTCATCCACGAGGTCGGCCATGCGAATGCCGCGCCGGCCGATCTTGTCCTCGTAGGCCGGACCGATGCCGCGCGCCGTCGTGCCGATCGCCTTGCCCGGGGCGTCCTCGCTGATGCGCTCCACCATGCGGTGGAAGGGAAGAATCACATGCGCCCGGTTGGAGATGCGCAGTTGGGAGTGCACGCCGATGCCGAGCTTCTCCAGCGTGGCGATCTCTTCCATGAGCGCCTTCGGATCGACCACCACGCCGTTGCCGATCACGGCGAGCTTGCCCGGCCGCAGAATGCCGCTCGGAATCAGCTTCAGGACGTACTTCTGCTCGCCCACCCAGACCGTATGGCCGGCGTTATGCCCGCCCTGGTAGCGGACGACGATGTCAAAACGATCCGAGAACAGGTCGACGATTTTGCCTTTGCCTTCGTCGCCCCATTGCGCGCCAAGAACAATCAGATTAGCCATGTGAGGGGGACCAAATCCTTGATTGTAGCGCGGATCGGCGCGTCTTCCCCCGCACGGCGGCCGTTCGGGGCTCAGGGCAGGGAGGCGGCCGTCACGGCGTCGATCAAATACAGGCTGCGGGCGTAGCCGGCGCGGGCGTCGTTATAACTTTGCATCACGTCGTTGAAGGCACGCTGCGCATCGAGAAACTCGACAAAGCTCGCCTCGCCGCGCCGGTAGGAGTAGTCGGTGCGCTCGCGCACGCTTCTGGCCTTGGCCAGCACCGTCTCCTCGATGGACTCCAGCAGCGTCCGCGCCGTGCCGTACTGCTGCCAGGACGCATCCACCTCGTTGTTCACGCGGGCCGTAAGGGCGCGAATCTGGGCGCCGGCCTGATCGAGTTCGCGCCCGGCGCGCGCAATCTCGCCCTGGTTCCGGTTGAACACCGGCAACGGCGCGCTGAAGAACAGCCCGATCGAGTTGCCGTAGGCGTTGGCCGCCTGTTGCCGCCGGTACTCCACACCGGCCGTGTAGTCGATCTTGCCTTGGGCCAGTTGCAGACGCAGGTCAGCCTGCGTCCGCGCCTGCGCCTGCTTCACGGCAAGCAGGTCCGGCCGCCGCTCGAGCGCCGACGAACGCACCTGCTCCAAAGCCAGCGCCTTCTGGTCGCGCCGCAGCGCGCCGGTAACCTCCAGAGAGGCGCCGCCAGGCCGACCCAGCAACAGCAGCAGCGCTGTCTTGGACTGTCTCAGGCGCAGTTCTGCCTGCTTCACCGCCGTCTCATACTGCAGCGCGGCCACCTGGGAGCGTTCCAGCTCCACGCCCGCCAGGTCGCCCGTGCGGACGCGCACCGTATTGATCTCCACGATGCCGTTCAGCGTGCGCAGGTTGTCCTCGGCCAGCGCCAGATTCTCCCGCGCCGACTGCGCGTCGACGAAGGCGCCCGCCACGTCGAACATCAGCCGGCGCATCGCGTCCTCGAAGCCCAACTGGGCCAGTCCGCGCTCGGCGGCGGCCAGGTTCATGCGCGCCTCGCGCTTGCGGCCGCGCTCCAGCACGAAATCGGTCCGCAAGGAGTACTCGTTCGGACCGCCGTTGTTGATCGTGTTGTAGCCTGTGCCGAGCAGGTCCAGGTGGTCGGCGCTGGCCGTCAGCACGGGATTCGGACGCAACGCCGCCGTGATCTGCCGCGCCTCGGCCACGCTGATGTTGTAGCGCGCGGCGGCCAGGTCGAGGTTGTGCGCCACGGCTTCGCGCACGGCCTCGTCCAGGGTGAGCGGCGCGGCCGCGGGCGTCTGCGCCCACAGCGCCAGAGGAACCAGCGTAAGAAGCAGACAGATTCTCATTACAACTCCTTGGGATCCGGCCCGGCGTGGAACAGCAGGTAGAGCGAGGGCAGAACCACCAGCGTCAGCACCGTGGCCGAGACGAGGCCGCCGATGATCACCACGGCCAGCGGCCGCTGCACCTCCGAGCCAATGCCGTGCGACAGCGCCATGGGCAGCAGTCCCAGCATGGCCAGCAGCGAGGTCATCAGCACCGTCCGCAGCCGCGTCTGCGCGCCTTCGAATACAGCCTGGTAGGAACGCTCGCCCTCCTCCTGCCGCTGGTTGAAGTGGCTCACCATGACGACGCCGTTCAGCACGGCCTGGCCGAACAGGGCGATAAAACCGATGGCCGCCGACACGCTCAGGTGGATGCCCGTCAGGTAGAGCGCCAGAATGCCGCCGATCAGCGCGAAGGGCACGTTGAGCAGAATCAGCGCCGCGCTCTTTACCGATTTGAACGCCTCGAACAGCAGCACGAAGATCAGCAGCACGCTCACCGGAATGATGGCCAGCAGGCGGCTCATGGCTCTCTGCTGGTTTTCGAACTCGCCGCCCCAGGTGATGCCGTATCCCGGCGGCAGCTTCATCTTCTTGGCGACCTCGCTCTGCATTTCGCGAACCAGGCTGCCCATGTCGCGGCCCTTGATGAACACGCCGACGGCGGCCGTGCTGCGCCCGCCTTCGCGGCTGATGTTCATGACGCCTTCTTCCACGCCGATGGTGGCCACCTGGTCCAGCGGCACCTGCGAATGGTCGGGCGCGTCCAGCAGCAGCCCGCGCAGCGAGTCGATGTTGCTTCGCTCCTCGTCGCGCAGCCGCATCACCACGTTGAAACGTTTCTCGCCTTCCCAGATTTCGGTGGCTGGACGTCCGCCCAGCGCCGTTTCAATGACGTCCTGAATGTCGGCCACGTTCAGCCCGTAGCGCGCCGCACGCTCGCGGTCGATGCGCACCTGCAACTGCGGCACGTGTCCGGCGCGGTCCACGAAGGCGCGTCCCACGCCACGCAGCGGCTCGACGATCTGGCGCAGATCCTCGATCCGCTTCTTCAGCAACGAGGAGTCGTCGCCGAACATCTTGATGACAATCTGGCCGTCGATTTGCGAGATCGATTCAAGCACGTTGTCGCGGATGGGCTGCGAGAAGGACGGCTTCACGCCCGGCATGTCGTCCAGCAATTTTTCCATCTGCGCGATCAGTCCGTCCTTGGTGGCGTGGGCGCGCCACTGCTCGGGCGGCTTCAGGTCCACCAGCATTTCCACCATGTTGATGGGCTTGGGATCGGTGCCGTCGTCGGGGCGGCCGGCCTGCGATACCACCCGCGACACCTCGGGAATCGTGTGCAAACGCTCGCGCGCCTGATGCAGCGTGCGGTTCACTTCGCTGGTGGAGACGCCCGCCGGCAGCGTGAAGTTGATCCAGATGTTGCCTTCGTTCAGCTCGGGCAGAAACTCAGACCCAAGCCGGGGCACCAGCATCAGGCTGGCCGCCAGCGCCACGGCCGACACGGCCAGCACCACGCCCGGCCTCCCGAGCGCCACGCGCAGCACGCGGCTGTACAGCTTGTGCGACAGCCTCACGATCAGGTTCTCTTTCTCCGGCGGCGCGTTCTTCATCAGGTACACGCACAGCACGGGAACCAGCGTCAGCGAGAACAGCAGCGAGCCGATCAGCGCCGAGGTGATCGTGTAGGCCATGGGCGCGAAGATGCGCCCTTCGTGACGTTGCAGGGTGAAGATGGGCAGGTGGGCGAGGATGATGATCACCATCGAGAAGAAGGTGGGGCGTCCCACTTCGCTGGCCGCCTCGGCCACCAGTTCCTTGAATGAAGAGAACTGGCCGCGTTCCTGCGACGCGCGCCGGAAGATGTTCTCCACCACGATCACCGCGCCGTCGACGATGATGCCGAAGTCCATCGCCCCGAGCGACAGCAGGTTGGCGGGAATGCCCTTGATCGTCAGTCCGATGAAGGTGGCCAACAGCGACAGGGGAATCAGGATGGCGACAATCGCCGCCGGCCGCACGCGCCCGAGAAACAGGAACAGCACCAGCGCCACCAGCAGTGCTCCTTCGGCCAGGTTCTTGAACACCGTCTTCAGCGTGTTGCCGATGAGCCAGGCGCGGTCATAATAAGGAACTAGCTTCACGTCCTTGGGCAGGATGCTGCGGTTCAACTCGTCGATCTTCGCCTTCACGCCTTCCAGCACGATGGAGGGGTTCTCGCCCTTGCGCATCAGGATGGTCGCGTTGACGATGTTGTCGTTGCCGTCCATGCCCACGATGCCCTGCTGCTGCTGGTAGCCGGTTTCCACCGTGGCCACGTCGCCCACCAGCACGGGCACGCCGCCGCGCTCGCTCACCACCACGTTCTGGATGTCGCGTTCGGAGCGCAGCAGGCCCACGCCGCGAATGATGAACTGCTGCTCGCCCTGCTCGATGTAGCCGCCGCCGGCGTTCATGTTGCCGCGCTGCAAGGCGTCGTAGATCTGGCGCATCACCAGGCCGTGGGATTTCAGGCGCGTCAGGTCCGGCACCACCTGGTACTGCTTGATGAATCCGCCGCGCACCACCACGTCGGCCACGCCCGGCACCAGTTTCAGGTTGCGCTCCACCACCCAGTCCTGGATCGTGCGCAGCTCCATCGCCGAGCGCCGGTCCGACTTCAGATAGACGCGGTAGATCTCGCCGATGGGGCTCGACAGCGGCGCCAGCTCCGGGTGAATGCCCTCGGGCAGGTCCACCTCGCGCAGCCGTTCCAGCACCTGCTGGCGCGCAAAATAGTTGTCGGCGCCGTCGTCGAAGGTGACGTAGGTGGACGAGAGCCCGTACTGCGTGTGCGAGAAGACGCGCAGCGAGTGGGGCAGTCCGGCCAGGGCGATCTCGAGCGGAATGGTGATCTGTTTTTCCACCTCCTCGGCGGCGTGGCCGGGGTAGAGCGTCACCACGGTCACCTGCACGTCGGTAACGTCGGGGAAGGCTTCAATGGGCAGCGTGCGGAAGGCGAACACGCCCGCGCCGATGAACAGGGCCAGCAGCAGGAAGACAAACAGCGGCTGATGGATGGCGAAGTAGATCAGTTTTCGCATGGAGGTGTGAAGGTCCGGAACCTAGAGGGCGGCTTTCAAATAGAGGGCGCCCTTGGTGACCACGCGGTCGCCGGGCTGGAGGCCTTTGCGGATGGCGAAGCCTCCGTCGTGGTGCTTGCCCAGTTCCACCAGCGTGGCGCGGAAGCGTCCCGGCGACGCTTCGGCGAACACGAAGTCCTGGTCGTTCACGCGCACCACGGCCGCGCCGGGCACCCAGGGCTCCTGCGTCATCGAGTCGGCGTAGCGCACGGTGCCGTACATCTCCGGCCGCAGGCGTCCGCCGGGATTGTCCAGTTCGGCGCTCACCTGAATGGTCCGCGTTTCGCCATCCACCGTGTCGGCGATGCGCGTCACGCGGGCGCGGAAGGTTTCGTTGGGGAAGGCGATCAGCTCCAGATTCGCCATGCCGCCCACCTTGCAGTAGCGGATCTTGCTTTCCGGCACGTCCGAGGTGGCCCACACGCGGCTCAGGTCGGCGATGGTCACCAGCGGCTCGTTGATCTCGTTGCGGAACTCGCCCTCCACGACGCCGACGGCCAGCACCTTGCCGGAGATGGGCGCCGTGATGGTCAGGTGCTGCTGAAACTGTCCGGCCTTCAGGCCCAGCAGCTCCAGGCGGCGCCGGGCCTGCTCGCGCATTGCCTTGGCCTGTTCAATGGCCGACAGCGACAGCGCCTGCGTGGTGCGCGCCGCCAGCACCTCCTTCTGCGCCACGGCCTGGTGTTCGAACAGATCGTTCAGGCGCGTCAGATCGGCCTCGGCCTTGGCGCCGGCCAGCTCGGCCTGGCGCACCGCCGCTTCGGCCTGCGTGAATCCATACTCGGCGTCTGTGATGGCCGGACTCTCGGCGGTCACCACGGGTTGGCCGCGCGTCACCGAATCGCCCAGCTTCACGAGCACGCGCACAATGCGTCCGGGCGCGGGCAGCACGGCGTGGCCGACGCGGTTCGGGTTGGCGGCGATCTTGGCCGGCGCGGTCACTTCGTCGCTCGGCACCGGCACGGACCGCACCGGCTCCACCGTCATCATCTTCAGTTCGGGCGCGCCGGGCCCAAGGTGAACGATGTTGTCTCCGGCGGCAGGCGCGCCGGACGGCGACGCGGACGGGACCGTTTCGGCCTCGGCCTGCTCGGGCTTGGAACAGCCATGCAAAAGCAGCAGCGCCGATCCGCAAAGTAAGAACTGGCCGGCGTACCGGCGGGGCAGGGTCATCATCTACGCCTTCCACGATGGCCCGCCGGCGGGCTGCGCGGCCATAGCCTGAAAGGGGGGGCGCAAGGGCTGCCCGCAGGGGAGTGCTCGCGCGGTGGCTTCCGGCAGTACGCGGCGATAGCCCGCAGGGGTGATATCGTGCCGGCCGTTCCGCACGCATCATCAGATTAGGAAGGCTCAATCGCGTGCAGACCGTCCACATATCCGAAGCCCTCTCGCCGTACACTCAAGGGTGGAGCCGCGGCGCGCCGCCCGCCCGCAGGCCCGCTACTCCCATGTCCAGGCAAACGGTGTTACGCGTGATGGTGTTGGGGTTTGGCCTGGCCGTTCTGCTGGTGATCGCCGCGGCCTATGTTGGCTATGAGGGTTCGCTCTCCATTCAAACGAACGCGCGCGACCTGGTGCGCGAGCACCTGCTGAACACCGACCGCGCCGCCACCCTGGAAAAGCAGATCGAGCAGCAGTCGCAGCATCTGCTCGGCGGTCTGATCTGGATTCTGGGCGCCTGCTTCGTGCTCGCCGTGGTCGGCTCGGCGCTCACCATCTGGACCACCGACAAGGCGTTCCGGCAGTTGGAGTGGCAGGCCGGCGAGCTGAGCCGCGTCTCCTGGAACCTGGTGGAGAGCCATGAAAAGGTGGCCCGCCGGTTCTCCCACGAAATCCATGACGAACTGGGCCAGGCCATGGCGGGCGTGAAAGGCATCATGAAGCGCATCACGCCGGAGGAGCTGCCGGGCCAGCGCGAAGAGGTGCTCGGACTGCTGGACGAGGTGATGTCGGGCATCCGCGAGCTGTCGCAACTGCTGCGCCCCGTGATCCTCGATGACTTCGGCCTGGACGCCGGCCTGCGCTGGCTCTCCGAGCGTTTCATGCAGCGGACGCGCATTCAGGTGGACTACTCTTCGAACTACTCGGGACGCTTGTCCGACGAGTTGGAGACCCAGTTGTTCCGCATTGCGCAGGAGGCCCTGACCAACATCGCCCGGCACTCCGGCGCCACCGCGGCCACCGTTTCGCTCTCCGTGCAGGGCGGCCATGTGCGCATGGAGATTGCCGACAATGGCAAAGGAATGCCCGAACCCTTCCGCACGCCACATCCGGGCATCGGCATGGTGGGCATGCGCGCCCGCGCGCGGCAGGTGCGGGGCGAGGTGAAGGTGGAGAACCGCTCGCAGGGCGGAGTGCGCGTGGTGGTCGACACGCCGTTCCGCGGACAGGAGGAAGATGGCGGGGAAGAAAATTCGAATTCTGCTTGCTGACGACCACACCATCGTGCGCCGCGGCTTCGGACTCATTCTTGAGAAAGAGGCCGACCTGGAGGTGGTGGGTGAAGCGCAGAATGGCCGGGAGGCTGTGGAACTGGCCCAGCAGTTGAGGCCCGACGTGGTGGTGATTGACGTCTCCATGCCCGAGTTGAACGGGATTGAAGGCACGCGCCGCATCACCGACACCTGCGACCGCACGCGCGTGCTGGCCGTCAGCATGCACCGCGACGCCGTCTATGTGCGCGAGATACTGCGCGCGGGCGCTCGCGGTTATGTATTAAAGGATGCGGCCGAAAATGCGTTTGTCGACGCCATCCGCGCCGTTGCCCGCAACGAAGCCTATCTCAGCCCCGCGATTGCCGACGCGGTGCTGACCGATTACCGCAAGCACGTCACCAACCCGATTGATCTGCTCTCCAGCCGCGAACGCGAGGTGCTGCAGATGATCGCCGAAGGGAAGACGAATAAGGAGATCGCCAACATCCTGAACCTGAGCGTCTACACGGTGGAGGCGCATCGCGGTAAAATCATGGAGAAACTGAACCTGCACAACACCGGCGACATTGTGCGCTTCGCCTTGCGCAACGGGTTGATCAGCTAAGGCTTGCCCGCCGGACGGCCGTTTGACACGCCGCCCGTGTGTTGGCTACGATAAGTGTTTGTAGTTTCCTCACGGAGAACGTCTGTTTTATGAGAACCCCTGTTCCGTCGGCAAAGGAATTTGTGCGCTCCTGGCATGTGATTGATGCTGACGGCGCCGTCCTTGGCCGCGTGGCCACGCAGGCCGCCAAAATTCTGATGGGCAAGCACAAGCCCACCTACACACCCTTCCTCGATACGGGCGATCACGTCGTCATCGTGAATGCGGAAAAGATCGTGATGACCGGCAACAAGGAAGGCCAGAAGGTATACCGCACGCACTCGGGTTATCCGGGCGGGCTCAAGGAAACCGGCGCGGTGAAAATGCGCGCCAACCGTCCGGCGCGAATTCTCGAGCTGGCCATCTCGGGCATGCTGCCGAAAACGAAACTCGGCAAGCAGATGTACCGGAAACTCAAGGTTTATGCGGGCGCCAAGCACCCGCACCAGGCTCAGAAGCCCGAAGCGCTCGCGGCGCAGGCCTGAGCGAGAGAGGATCAGTAACTCGTGGCATTGATGGTTCAAAATTTGGGTACCGGCCGCCGCAAGAGCGCGGTCGCCCGTGTGTTTCTACGGCCCGGCAACGGCAAGATCACGGTGAACGGCCGCGAAGCCGAGGCCTACTTCACGACGCAGTCGGCGCGCACCATGATCAAGCAGCCGCTGCTGGCCACCGAGACGATGGACAAGTTCGACGTGCTGGCCACCACGATGGGCGGAGGCTCCACAGGCCAGGCCGCGGCGGTGCGTCTGGGCATTGCCCGCGCGCTGTGCGAATTCAACATCGAGTTGCGCGGCAAGCTGAAGTCGCTCGGCCTGCTGACGCGCGACCCTCGCGCGCATGAACGCAAGAAGTACGGCCAGAAGGGCGCTCGTAAACGGTTCCAATTCTCCAAGCGCTAGTTTGGAGGGTGTGAGGCGGGGCCTTCCGGGTCCCGCCTTTCTTCTGCGCGGGCAATGCAAATCTCGCTTTGGACGGCATGCCTGTCGCGCTTATCCACTTAGAGCCACACACAGGAGTTCAGTTTGCCTTCCATTTCCATGAAGGAATTGCTCGAAGCGGGCGTTCATTTCGGGCACCAGACCAAGCGCTGGAATCCGAAGATGAAAGAGTACATCTTCGGCGAACGCAACGGCATCTACATCATCGACCTGCAGAAAACGCAAAAGCTCTTCAAGGACGCGATGCGCTATGTGGCCGAAATGGCCGCGCAGGGAAAATCCATCATGTTCGTGGGCACCAAGCGACAGGCCCAGGAGGCCATCGCCGAGGAAGCCACGCGATGCAACATGTACTATGTGAACAACCGCTGGCTGGGCGGACTGCTGACGAACTTCGTCACCGTGCAGCGCTCCATCAAGCGGTTGAAGGACCTCGATTCGCTGTTTGCCAGTGACGACGCCGGCGCCAGCCGCTCCAAGAAGGAATTGGGACGCCTGGAGCGGGAACGCAAGCACCTGCAGAGCAACCTGGCCGGCATTAAGGAGATGAGCGGGCTGCCCGACATGCTCTTCGTGGTCGATTCCAGCAAGGAAGCCATCGCCGTGAAGGAAGCCAAGAAGCTGGGCATCCCGGTGGTCGCCGTGGTGGACACCAATTGCGACCCCGACATGGTGGACTGGGTGATTCCGGGCAACGACGACGCCTTGCGCGCCATCCGCCTGTTCACCAACAAGATCGCCGAGGCCGTCATCGAAGGCCGCGCCCTGGCCACTGAGCACGACTTTGCCTCGGCCGTGGTGACCGACGAGACGCCGGTGGACGTCAGCGCCAGCGAGTATAACCAGTATCTGGATCCGCAGTACGCCCAGCAGTTGATGAGCGAGAGCCTGCGCGAGGACGATTTGGCGGACCTCGTACCCAAGCGCATCGCCAACATCGACGCGGATAACTAACAATCCACCGGCTCGTGAACGGGCCGGGCAGGGAAGCAGCCCGGCGCGGGTGGGCGCAACAGCCGTGTCCCGCGCCGGCATCAGTTCGACAGTGCACGAAGGAAAAGAGAATGCCGGAGATTACCGCCCAGATGGTGAAAGCGCTTCGGGATAAAACCCAAGCCGGAATGATGGACTGCCGGAAGGCCTTGACCGAGGCCAATGGCGACCTGGCCGAAGCCGAGACGATTCTGCGCAAGAAAGGCATGGCGTCGGCCGCGAAGAAGAGCGGACGCGCCGCGCGCATGGGCCAGGTGGGCACCTACATTCATCCGGGCGGCATGTTGGGCGTGCTGGTCGAGGTGAACTGCGAAACCGACTTTGTCGCCCGCACGGACCAGTTCCAGGACCTGGTGAAGGACATCTCCATGCAGATCGCCGCCGCCGATCCGCGCTTTCTGAAGCGCGAAGAGGTACCGGCTGAGGTGCTCGAAAAGGAAAAAGAGATTGCCCGCGACCGCGCGCGCGCCGAGGGCAAGCCCGAGAAGATCCTCGACAAGATCGTCGAAGGCCGGCTGGCGAAGTTCTACGAAGAGGTCTGCCTGCTGGATCAGCCGTTCATCAAGGACAACACGATGACGATCGACCAGTTGATCAAGTCCAAGATCGCCGGCTTGCAGGAGAACATCACCATCACGCGTTTTTCGCGCTTCAAAGTGGGCGACACGGCTCCGGCCGAAACCAGCGAAGCGGCCGAGTAAGCGCCGGAGCCCTCGCCGATGGCCAAACGCGAACGCATATTGCTTAAGCTGAGCGGCGAGGTGTTGGCCGCCGGAGCAGGATTCGGAATCGACCCCGGCAAGGTGCGGGCGATGGCCGAGGAGGTGGCCTCGGTGGCGCGCGAAGGCGTGCAGATCGGCCTTGTGGTGGGGGGCGGAAACTTCTTCCGTGGGGTGGCCGCCGCGGCCCGGAACATGGACCGCGTAGCCGCCGATCACATGGGCATGCTGGCGACGGTGATCAACGCCATCGCCTTGCAGGACGCGCTGGAAAAGGCGGGCGTGGCCACACGCGTGATGACGGCCATTCACATGGCCAGCGTCGCCGAGCCCTACATCCGCCGCCGGGCGATTCGCCATCTCGAAAAAGGCCGCATCGTCATCTTCGCCGCCGGCACGTCGAACCCTTACTTTTCCACGGACACGGCGGCCGCCTTGCGCGCGCTGGAGATCAAGGCCGAGGTTCTGGCCAAGGCCACGCGGGTCGATGGCGTCTACGACAAGGATCCGTTGCAGAACCCGGATGCCGTCATGTACAACGAGATCGGCTACACCGAGGTGCTCTCCCGGCAGTTGAAGGTGATGGACGCCTCCTCGGTGGCCATGTGCCGCGACAACAAGCTCCCGATTGTCGTGTTTAATCTGAACACGCCGGGCAATATAATGCGAATGGCGATGGGCGAGTCCGTGGGAACCGAAATCCGCGGCTGAGGGAAGCCCGCCGCTCAGCGGAGTGGACAAAATATGACCGCTACAACCGTGAAGGAAGTGGAATCTGGCGCGAAATCGCGCATGGAGAAGGCGGTGGCCGATCTGCAGCACGCCATGGCCAGCGTCCGCACCGGCCGCGCGTCGGTGAGCCTGCTGGACAACATACGCGTGGACTACTATGGCACGCCGACGCCGTTGAACCAGGTGGCCACGCTGCATGTGCCCGAGCCGGCGATGATCACCGCGCAACCGTGGGACGCATCCGTCATCGGAGCCATCGAGAAGGCGATCCGCGCCTCGGACCTGGGATTGAATCCGGCCAATGACGGCAAGCTGATCCGCATTCCCATCCCCGCGCTCACCCAGGAGCGGCGCAAGGATCTGGTGAAGCACCTGCATGGCGTGGCCGAGGAGCATCGCGTGTCGCTGCGCAACATTCGCCGTGACGCCAACGAGTCGCTCAAGAAGCTGATGAAGGACAAAGCCATCAGCGAAGACGACGAGCGGCGCGGCCTGGACGAGGTGCAGAAGATGACCGACGGCTTCATGAAGAAGGTGGACGAACTGGCCAAGGCCAAGGAGAAAGAGATCCTCGAAATGTAGTCCGCTGCGCGGCTGCGCGCCGCGCCGGGAAGCGTGGGAACAAATCAGGCCCTCCTGCTGTCCAAGACGGCGGAGGGCTTTTTCCATGTTTGAATCCGCCGTGGCGCCCGAGGCGCCCAAGGGCCGGCGTGCCGCGGTTCTTTCGATGTCCACAGCTTTGCAGGGCGTGATGCTGGCCGCCGCCATCCTCGCGCCCATGGCGCACGTCTCGGCTCTGCCGCCCGTGAAACTTGCGCCACGCCCACCCGCGCCGAGGCTCGCTCACGTGAAGCTCGCGCCGGTGGACGAAAGCGTGAAGCGCGCCGCCATGGCCGCAGGCGCGCAGACGCATGTGGTGCGGCCGCGCCCCATCGAGGCCCCCACGCGTGTGCCCGGCAAGCCCGCCGCGCGCATCTTCGACGAAGTAGCCACCATGCCGGGATTCACCGGCGCGGACGCCGTGCGCGGCTCTCAAACCGGCGTGCCGGATGCGGCCTTCCTGGGACAACCGGTGGCCGCGCCGCCACCTCCCGCGCCGAAGCCGGTTGCCGCGGCGCCAGCCGCACCTGCCGCGCCCCAGCGCCCCATCGTGGGAGGCCATGTGCGCCCGCCGAGGCTGATTCGCGAGGTGCGTCCCGTGTATCCGCCGCTGGCGCGCCAGGCGCGCATACAAGGCGTGGTGAAGTTGAACGCCGTGTTGAGCCGGGAGGGCGCGGTGCAGTCGCTGCGTCTTGTGAGCGGCCATCCGCTGCTAGCCCCCGCCGCGCTGGATGCTGTGCGCCAGTGGCTCTATGAGCCGACGCTGTTGAATGGCCAGGCGGTGGAGGTGATTCTCGCCGTGGACGTGAACTTCCGGTTGTCGAACCAGATAGAATGAGCCGGTGCGCCACGTACTCCTGCTCCCTCTCTTTCTCGGTTCTCTGCTGGCTCAAACGCACGGGCTCGTCGATGCCCATGTGCATCACAACGGCGAGGAGAGGTTCCTGCAGGATCTGGTGGCGCGGCTGGACAAGTACGACGGCATGGCCTTCCTGCTGGTGAAGCCCGAGCACCTGGAACAGACGGCGCGCTTCATGGCCGCGCATCCGGGCCGTCTGATCGGCTTCGGCGACGTGGCTCTGGACGATCCCGATGTGCTGGCGCAGATCGACCGCTTCCACAAGGCCGGATTTCGCGGTCTCGGTGAGATCAGCCGCACGCGCCGGGATTACAACGATCCGGCCTACACGCCCATCTACGACCGCGCCGCGCGCCACGGCATGATGCTGCTGTTCCACACCGGCATCGTGAACCGCACGCGGCCCGAGGTGGCCGAGGATGTCAGCGTGGACCGCCTGCGTGTGACGCTGCTCGACAACATCGCCCGCCGTTATCCGAAAACGGTCATCATCGGCGCGCACCTGGGCAATCCCGATTACAGTTGGGCTGGTGAGATTGCCCGCTGGAATCCAAACCTGTATTTCGATCTCTCCGGCTCCACGCTGATCAAGAAACAGGAGGAGCCCACGTTCTTCAAGTCCATCTTCTGGTGGTCGAGCGTGGCTTCGCCGCACACGCCGGCCTCAAAAGTGAGCGCGTTTGAAAAGGTGGTGTTCGGTTCGGATGTCTTTGGCGGCGAACTGTCCGAGTTCGATGCCTCCCTCGAGCGCTACCGGAAGATGCTCAACGCCTGCGGTGTTTCCGCCGAAGCGCAGGCAAACATCTTTGGCGGCACGCTGCGGCGGATTCTCGGCGGCGCGCGGTAGCCCCGCCGGAAAGGCCGGCGCGGTACCATGACTGCTGCATGAAAGCCGCGCTTGCCCTGTCCGCTCTGATGTTATTCACCGCTCCTGCCTTCGCCGCGGCGCTGCGCGCCGGCGTGGCGCGAGTGGAGATCACACCCACCACGTTGATGACCATGTACGGCTACGCGAACCGCCGCTGCGGGCCGGCCAATGGCGTGCATGATCCGCTGATGGCCAAGGCGCTCGTTCTCGACGTGGACGGCTCGCGCCTGGCGATCGTGACGCTGGACCTCGGCAGCATTGTTTCACCGGCGCTGAAGAAGCGCGTCGCCGATGAGCTGCGGATTCCGGTGCTGCTGCTTTCGGCTTCGCACACCCATTCCGCGCCCGCGTTTCTGCCCTACGGCAGTTCACCCGCCAGCGATGCGGCGGCCGAGGCATACCGCGCCGATATGGAGGGGAAAGTGTTCACGGCCATCGAGCAGGCGTCGAAATCCATGTTCGAGGCGAAGCTGGGCGTGGCGCGCGGTTCGCTGCAGCTTGGCTACAACCGGTTGCTGCTGCGCGACGATGGCCGCGCCCGCGCGCTGTTTGACAACCCCGAGCGCGTCCCCTACGGGCCCGTCGATCCCGAGTATGTCCTGCTGCGGATTGATGACGCGGCGGGCGGCGCCCGGGCGTTGCTGGTGCACTACGCCACGCACGCCGTCGTGTTGGGACCCAGCAGTTGCAAATACTCCGGCGACTACCCCGGCGTAATGCAGCGCGCGGCCGAGCAGGAGCTGCGCGGCGCGCAGGTGATGTTCGTCCAGGGTGGCGCCGGTGACATCAATCCCCTGTTCCTGGGCCGTTCGGGCAACGAGGAGGCCGACTTCGAAGTGTCGCGGAAGATGGGCGAACTGCTTGCCGCCGAAGTGCTGCGCGCCAATCGCCGCGTGGAGCCTGTCGCCGCCGAATCCATACACACCAAGCAGGAGGTGATCCCTCTGGCCGGCCGCTGGGACCCCGCCGCGACGGTCGGCGCCGGCATCACCACTGTCTATATCGCGCCGCACATCGCCTTGGCCGCCGTACCCGGCGAGGCCATGCACAAGCTGCAAACCCTGTGGAAGAGCCAGGCCGACGTGCCTCACGCGTTGTTCTATGGCTACACATACAGCAGCGGCGGTGTGTGGGCGGGCTACATTCCCGATCTTCGCACGGCGGCTTATGGTGGCTACGGCGCCGACACCTCCACGAACGTCGAAATCGGCGCGGGCGAAAAAATCATGTTGCGCCACCTGCGGAACCTCTACGAGTTGCGCGGCATGTGGCGCAGCACCCCGGGGCGCAATTAAGACCGCGGCTACCCGATGCGGAGCCGGGTCACGGTCTCAATGTGGCTGGTGTGCGGGAACATGTCGACCAGGGTCATGTTCTCGATCTCATAGCCCACCGAGCGCAGCGTGGCCAGGTCGCGCGCCAGCGTTGATGGATCGCACGAAACAATGGTCAATTGTTTTGGCTTCAATCGGGCCAGGGCGCGTGCGCCATTCTTGCCCAGGCCCGCGCGGGGCGGATCGGCCAAAACAAAATCGGGCGCTTCTGTTTGTTCTTCCATCCACAGCTCGGCCGAGGCTTTGTAGACGGCGGCGTTCACGCCGGCGCGCTCCAGGTTATGGCCCAGGTCGGCGACCGCGCTCATGCTGGCCTCCACGGCCGTGACGTCGAAGCCGCGCCGCGCCAGGGCCAGTGAGAAGAGTCCCACGCCCGAATAGAGATCCCACGCCGTGGCTCCCTCGGCTCCACCGAGCGCGGCCTCCACCAGTTGGCCGGTGAGAAAACGGTTGGTTTGGAAAAAGCTGCGGTGGCTGACGCGAAACTCGCCGTAGGTAAGCGATGGCTCGGTGGCGCCGGGCAGGTCCAGCCCGATCCAATCGAAGAACGACCGGGCCAGGCGCTTGTCCCCGGCGTCGAGCACATTCACTTGCACCTGCTCCTCGTTGGTGAACAGTTCGAGCGTCTTCAGGAACCAGGGCCAGCGCCGCTCCTTCAAATGGCCACGCAAATGCTCCAGCGCCTCGTTGAGCTTGGGCGAGGAAATTGGGCAGCGCGCCACATCGACGATCGCATGCGAGTTCACCTCGTGAAATCCCATGCGGTCATCCTCGAAATGAACCTGGATGCGGTTGCGATAGCCCCAGCCGGGTCCGGTGATGGCGGGAATCGCGGAGGGCGCTTCGAACTTGCCCACGCGCTCCATCACCTCGCGCAGCACCTCCACCTTCTGCGACACCTCGAAGGCGTAGCTGGCGTGTTGGTAGCTGCATCCGCCGCAGTGCTGGAAGTAGGGGCAGTCCGGCGCGATGCGCTCCGGCGAAGGCTCCAGCACGTTGGTGATGCGTGCTCGCTTCACATGATGGCGTGCGTCCACCGGCTCAACCTGGACGAGTTCTCCCGGCAGCGCGAACGGCACCAGCACAACGCCTTCGGGGCCCCGGGCCAGGCCATCTCCACCGAAAACCCATTTCTCAATGCGGAGTTCGTTTACGATAGGAGTTCACCTTTCTTCAGCATGAAATCACGACTCTTCTCCGGCGTACAACCAACCGGAAATCTGCACATCGGCAACTACCTGGGCGCCCTTAAGAACTTTGTTCGCCTGCAGAGCAGCTATGAAAGCATCTTCTGCATCGTTGACCTACATGCCATAACAATCTATCAGGATCCGGCCCAGCTCAGCGCGAAGAACCGCGAGATCGCCGGACTGTTCCTGGCTGCCGGGATCGACCCGAAGCTCTCCTCTATCATCGTTCAATCGCAGGTGGCCGCGCACGCCGAACTGGCCTGGATGCTCACCTGCGTCACGCCGATCGGCTGGCTCTACCGGATGACGCAGTTCAAGGCCAAGAGCGAGGCCATCCGCGAGAACAGCGATTCGCAGGACAGCATTGGCGACGGCCTGTTGCAGTATCCGGTCCTGATGGCGGCCGACATTCTGCTGTATCAGGCCAAGGTGGTGCCGGTGGGCGACGATCAGGCGCAGCATTTGGAGCTGACGCGCGATATCGCTCAGCGTTTCAACGCACTGTACGGCGACACCTTCGTGATGCCGGAAACAAAGCTTCCCAGCGTGGGCGCGCGCATTATGGGGCTGGATGAGCCCGATAAGAAAATGTCCAAGTCGGCCAGTGGCGCGGGCCATGCCGTGGCGCTGCTGGACGAACCGGCGGTGATCCGGAAGAAGCTCATGCGCGCCACCACGGACTCCAACCCGGCCGTCGATTTCGACACCATGGGTTCCGGCGTGGCCAACCTGCTGGCGATCTATCAGGCCTTTGACGAGTGTGATGACGCGGCCATGCGCGCCAAGTTCAGCGGCATGCGCTACGGCGATTTGAAAAAAACAGTGGCCGAAAAAACCATCGAGCACATTGAACCTTTCCAGGCGCGCTACCGCGAGGTGATGGCCGACCCGGCCTATCTCGACGGCATCCTGGCCGAAGGAGCCGCGCGCGTGGAACCCGCCGCCCGCGACACGGTGCGCCTGGTGAAGGAGCGCATGGGGCTGTACACGGAAGCGCGTTAGGCCCCCGGTCATGGGCGTGCGCGAAGGCTACTGGCAACTGATCCGCGGCAACCGGAATTTCCGGCTGCTGTGGATGGCCCAGATCGTCAGCGAGATTGGCGACTGGCTCTACGCCGTCGTGCTCTACGACATGCTGTTGCAAAGCACGGGCAAGGCCAGCGCCGTGGCCACGGCCGTCGTGCTGCAGGTGCTGCCGCAGGTGCTGGTGTCGCCACTGGCCGGCGTGGTGAACGACCGTCTCAGCCGGCGCACGGTGATGATCCTGACCGACATCGTGCGATGCATCATCATCGCCGCGATGCTCTATGTCATCCGGAGCGGTGAGTTCTATCTTATTTATCCTCTGCTGCTGCTGGAAACGGTGATGTGGGCCTTCTTCGAGCCCGGCCGCAGCGCCATTCTTCCTTCGCTCGTGAATGGCGAGCAGGAGTTGAGCACGGCGAATACGCTGGCCTCGGCCACATGGTCGTTCAACCTGGCGGTGGGCTCGGCGCTGGGCGGCCTGCTTTCGGTTGTGCTGGGGCGCGACGCGGTGCTGGCGCTGAATTCGCTTTCCTTTCTTGTCTCGGCCTGGCTGCTGTGGAGCATCCGCTGCACGGAATCGCACTTGGAAACGGCGCCTCCGCTGCGTGCGCGCGATCTGGTGGACTTCCATCCGGTGGTCGAAGGCTTTCAATACGTGCTGCGAGACGCCAAGCTGCTGGCGCTCATGTTCGCCAAGGCCGGCATGGGACTGCTGGGCGCGCACCACGTTCTGCTGCCTCTGTTCGGCGAGCGTGTCTTTCCCATCTCCGGTACGGCCGTGCTGTCCATGAGCCTTCTGATGGCGGCGCGAGGCGTGGGGGCGCTGGCCGGTCCGTTCGCCGTCATGAACTGGACATCCAAGGCGCCGGGCAGGCGGCGCATCGCCATACTGGGAGGCTTCCTGGCTTCCGCGCTCGGCTATGTGGCGCTAGCCGCCTCGCCCAATTTGTGGGCGGCGATGGCCAGCATCATTCTGGCGCACGCCGGGCTGAGCGTCATCTGGGTGGTGCAGACCTTGTTGGTGCAGTTGCAGACCGAGGACCGTTTCCGTGGACGCGTCTTCTCCGCGGACTTCGCCGCGCTGGTCATCATGCTTGCCCTCAGCACTCACGTCGGAGGACTGGCTTCGGACGCGGGCGCGGGGCCTCGCGCCATCGCTCTGGCCGTGGGCATTCTGGGGCTGATTCCCGCCGCGATGTGGGCCTTCTTCGCCATGCCGTTATGGCGTAACGATGTGAATGGCGTCAAATCCCTCGGCGGTTGAAGGCGGCGCCAGTTCCGACGCCATCTTCCGGATGGCGGCTTCGGGAACGCACCGTTCGCGCGATGTGTTCCGCCGCAAGCATTCATCCAGCGGAGTGTCGAAGTAGACGGCCTCCACGCGGGCGCCGTGGGCGCGGGCGATGCGGATGTAGGCGGCGCGGCCTTGGATCGCGACGCTGGTGGCGTCAATCGCGGTTACCGGGCGCAGCAGCCGGAGACGCGTGCGCACCAGCGCCCGCACGTGCAGGAACACATGCCGGTTGATGGTCTGATCGGTGATGTCGTCGGCCAGCAGCGCGCGCAGTTGGTCCGAGCTGATGGCGGGAATGCCGTTCGTGTGCAGCCATGTGGACTTGCCCGAGGCGGGCAATCCGACCAGCACCAGTAGCACGGGCCCAACCGGGCTAGACCACATACCGGTTGGCATCCAGCAGGCGTCCGGCGATGGCGCGGCGCAGTTCGATCGCGTTCACGGGCTCGAACTTTGTAAAGCGGCGCAGTATGGCCAGGTTCGTGCGCAGAGCGTCGCCCGCGCTTGCCGCGGCCAGCACGGCGCGCGCGGCGGATTCGATGGTCTCCAGCGCCTCGCGGCAGAACACCGCCGTGTACATCGCGGCCAGTTCGCTCTTCCCCGAGCCGCGCAGCTTCTCCGTGCGCAGCACGCATCCTTCCATGGCGAAGGCGTTCATCGCCATGTCCGTGATCGAAGCCAGCACCTCCTGCTGCTTGTCGAGTTGATTGCCGAAGCTCTGGTAGGCCACGCCCAGGCAGAACAGCGTAGCTTTCTTGGCAGACGCCACCAGTTCCGGCTCACTCAGGCCGCCGCCACCGGCGCCGCTCAGCAGTTCGGCTTGCAGCTTCTTCACGGCATCCACCAACCCCAAACGCCCCTTCTGCGCCCGCTTGATCAACATGCCCGTGGCCAGCATGCGGTTAATTTCGTTGGTGCCTTCGAAGATGCGGTTTATGCGCGCATCGCGGTAGGCGCGTTCCACGAGATAGTCCTGATGGTAGCCGTAGCCGCCGTGAATCTGCACGCCTTCGTCGGCCACATAGTCCAGTGCTTCGCTGGCGAACACCTTCACATAGCTGCATTCGGCGGCGAACTCCTCGGCGGCCTTCATGTGCAATTCGGCCGCGCCGGGCAGGTTCCAGTGAAATCCACTCAGCTTTGATTCGATCATGCCGGCCACGCGATAGGCCATCGTTTCCGCCGCGAAGGTGCGAATCGCCATCTCGGCCAGCTTATGGCGAATCATGCCAAACTCGCCGATGGGCTGGCCGAATGCCGTACGCTGCTGCGCGTACTTCAGCGAAACCGAGAGTATGTTTTTGCAGCCGCCCACGTTACCGGGTCCCAGCTTCAAGCGGCCGAGGTTGAGAATGTTGAAGGCGATCAGATGTCCGCGCCCGGCCTCGCCCAGCACATTTTCCACCGGCACCCGCACATTTTCCAGATAGACCGGCGTGGTGGACGAGCCCTTGATGCCCATCTTTTTTTCTTCCGCACCGGGCGTGACACCGGGCCAGGCGCGCTCTACAAGAAACGCAGTGAAGTGTTCGCCGCCCACCTTGGCGAACACGGTGTAGAGATCCGCTCCGCCTCCGTTGGTAATCCACATTTTCTGGCCGTTCAAGATGTAGTGACGGCCATCTTCGCTCAGGTCGGCGCGCGTCTTCAGGTTCATCGCGTCCGAGCCGGCGTGCGGTTCGCTCAGGCAGTAGGCGGCGATCATTTCCGCCGTGGCGAGCTTTGGCAGGTAGCGCCGCTTCTGCTCCTCGGTGCCGAACAACACGAGCGGCAGCGTGCCAATGCCTGTGTGCGCGCCATGCCAGCCGGCGTAAGAGGCGTCGCGGGCAAGCTGCTCGGTTACGATCAGCGCGCTGACGAGGTCCAGTTCCATGCCGCCATAGGCTTCGGGAATCATGACGGCCGTCAGTCCCAGTTCGGCCGACTTGCGCAAGATGGACTGCGCCAGGCCCGGTTCCTGATGCTGGATGGCCTCCAGGTGCGGCGCCACTTCCTTTGTAAAGAAAGCCTCGGTGGCGCGCGCTATCTCACGGTGCTCGCCGGTGAAGTCCTCGGGGGTGAAGACCGACGCGGCGTCCGTGGGCGCCAGCAGGAATCCGCCGCCCACCTGGGCGGGCGCGGAAGCGGGTGTTGTGGCCATCAGTGAGATTGTGGCACAGCCTCACAACCGTTCGAAGATGCCTGCCGCCCCCTGTCCACCGCCGATGCACATGGTCACCATTCCGAAGCGGTGCTGGTTGCGTTCCATCTCGCGCAAGATGCTTGCCGACAGCTTCGCGCCCGTGCAGCCCAGCGGATGGCCGAGCGCGATGGCGCCACCGTTTGGGTTCACCTTGCCGGGATCGAGCTTGGCGGTGCGGATCACGGCAAGGGCCTGCGCGGCGAAGGCCTCGTTCAACTCGATTGTGCCGATCTCGTCCAAGGTCAACCCGGCCAGCGCGAGCGCCTTCGGTATTGCCACCACGGGGCCGATGCCCATGATCTCCGGCGGCACGCCACCCACGGCGAAGCTTACGAAACGCGCCCGCCCGGACAGGCCCAACTCGCGCGCCTTCGCATCGCTCATCACCAGCGCCAGCGCGGCGCCGTCGCTCATCTGCGAACTGTTACCGGCGGTCACCGCACCCTGCGCGTGAAACACGGGACGCAGCTTGGCCAGAGCCTCCGGCGTCGTGTCGGCGCGCGGGCCCTCGTCCCGTGTGAAGAGAGCGGTCTCCGCACGCGGCTTGCCGTTGATCACTGCCGTGGCGCTCACCTCGATGGGCACGATCTCCTCATCGAAACGGCCTTCGGACTGCGCCCGCAGGGCGTTCTGATGGCTGCGGTATGAGAATGCGTCGGCATCCTCTCGCGTGACGCCGTACTTGCGCTGTACGTTCTCCGCCGTGAGTCCCATGTTGATGTAGATCTCGGGGCGGTGGTCCACCATCCAGGGATTGGGTGCAAGGTTGCGTCCGGTCATCGGCAGCAGACTCATGGTTTCGGCGCCGCCGGCCAGGATGATCTGCGCCATGCCGGCGCGGATGCGTTCGGCGGCCATGGCGATGGCCTGCAGTCCGCTGGAACAGAAACGGTTGATTGTGATTCCGGGGACCAGGTCGGGCAGACCGGCTCGCAGCGCCGCCACGCGCGCCATGTTCATGCCCTGCTCGCCCTCGGGCATGGCGCATCCGAGAATGACGTCGTCGATTTCGCTGGCCGGCACGGCCGGGTATCGCGAGAGCAACGCGCCAATGACGGCCGCGGCCATGTCGTCCGGCCGCGTGTGGCGCAGCGTGCCGCGCGGGGCCTTGCCCACGGGCGTGCGGAGGCAGTCGATGATGAGTGCTTCTGGCATGGAAGTGTCCTTTTAGTTGCGCAACGGCTTCCCGGTTTTCAGCATGTGCTGCATGCGCGCCTGCGTGCGCGGGTCGCCGCACAGGCTGAGGAAGGCCTCGCGCTCCAGGTCGAGCAGGTACTGTTCGGTGACCGTCTGTGTCGCGGTGAGTCTTCCGCCGCTCAAAACGAAGGCGAGTTTTTCGGCCACCACCATGTCGTAGCCGGTGATGTAGCCGCCCTCCCGCATCAGCCACGCGCCCAGCTTCATGAGCGCGAAGGCGGGATCGCCTCCCACGGAAACGGACTGTGGCGCGGGCGGTTCGTAGCCGGGCGCCAGGGAGAGCGCGAGTTGTTTGGCGTCATCCAGCAACCGCTCCTGGTTCATGGAGACCGCATCGCCCGTCCGCAGCAAACCCAACTCCCGTGCATGTCCGGCCGACGTGGATACCTTGGCCATGCCCACCAGCTCGAACGCCTTGCGGGCATCGCCGAGCCGCAGCAGCATCTCCTTGCATCCGCCGCCCGCCGGCACAACTCCGACGCCAACCTCCACCAGCCCCATGTACAACTCGGCCGACGCCTGTGCGCGCGCCGCGTGAAGCGAAATCTCGGCGCCGCCGCCCAAGGTGCGCGCGAACGGCGCCGCCACAACCGGGAACGGCGCGTACTTCAACGCCATGCAGATGTTCTGGAACCGGCGCACGGCCGCGTCCAACTCATCCCACTCCTGGTTTTGCGCGGCCATCAGCACGAGCATCAGGTTGGCGCCGACGCAAAAATCGCCGCCCTGATTGGCCACGATCATCGCCGTGTGGCGCCGCGCCGTCTCGTCGAGCCCGGCTTGCAGAATCTGGACCGTGTCCTCGCCGATCGAGTTCAGCTTGGAATGAAACTCCACGCACAATACGCCGCCGCCGAGGTCGATGAGCGAGCCGCCGGGGTTGGATGTGATCACGCCACGCGCCCGCTTCCAATCCTTCAACACGGTGATGCCCGGGCGCGGTTCGAGTTCACGAAAGACGCCGGCTCCAAGATCGAAATACTCCGTGCGTGGCGTGCCGGCGGCGTCCGCGGCGCGGTAGAAGCCCGGCGCGCCCGAGGACAACATGCGGGTGACGCTTTCGGGCAGCGCACGGCCCACGGCTTCCATGCGGCGCGCTGTTGCTTCGAACCCAAGAGCGTCCCACAGCTCGAACGGCCCATAGGTGTGCGCATAGCCCCAGCGCATGGCGCGGTCAATCTCGACAATGCGGTCCGAGATTTCCGGCACGCGCTCGGCGGCGTAGAGCATGTGGTCCGAGAGAAGTTTCCACAGGAACGTGCCCGCCGGGCTTGTGGACGCCACCAGCGACCGTAGCCGCTCGGGCAGGCCGGCGATGGCTCGCGCTTCTTCCAGAATGGGCAGCGCCACCTTGGCCGCCGGTTTGTACTCGAACGTGTGAAGATCGACCGCCTCGATCGTTCTTGCCTCACCTTTGCCCACGCGCCGGTAGAACCCCTGGCCCGACTTTTCACCCAGCCAGCCGCGGCGGAGCATCTCTTCCAGGAACGGTGGGGGCAGAAAGCGCTCGCGCCAGGGGTCGTCCGGCGTCAAGGCATGGAGGTTCGAACCGACGAAAGCCCACACGTCAAGGCCGACGATATCCAGCAAGCGGAAGCTGGCCGAGCTGGGCAGCCCGATGAGCGGGCCGGTCAGCGCATCCACCTCCTCCACGCTGAAGCCTCCCTCCAGCGCATACTTCGCCGTGGAGCCGCCAAAGAAGCTGCCGATCCGGTTGGCGATGAAGTTCGGCGTATCCTTGCAGACCACGACGCCCTTGCCCAGCCGCGCATCGCAGAACTGCGAGACGAATGAGATGGCGTCCGCACTGGTTTCGGGCGTGGGAATCACCTCCACCAGGTGCAGGTAGCGGGGCGGGTTGAAGAAGTGTGTGCCAAGAAACCGCGAGCGGGCCTGGGCGGGAAAGCTTTCGGCGATGCGCGACAGCGGGATGCCGCTCGTGTTTGTCGAGAGAATTGCCGCGGGCGAGGCATACTCGAGCGCACGGGCCCAGAGCGCGCGCTTGACTGCGAGATTTTCCGTTACGGCTTCGATCACCCAATCGCAGGAGGCGATGCCGGCAAGGTGGTCGTCGAAATTGCCGGGTGTGATCCGTGAAGCGGACGAGGAGGTGAACAGGGCGCCGGGCTTGGCCTTGGCCGCGGTGTCGATGGCCTTGCGGGCCGTGGCGCTGCGGTCTCCGCCCTCCTGCGACGGCAGATCGAGCAGCAGCGCGGGAATACCCGCATTGGCGAAGTGGGCCGCGATGCGCGATCCCATGGTGCCGGCTCCAAGGACGGCCACTTGACGCGGATTCTTCATGAGAGGTCTCAGACAGGCAGTGTAGCGCGGTCGCGCCGTTCCCCCAAAGAACCGGACGCCGTGTTCCGCCGGATATGATGGTTACTTGATCCCAAGCGACGCCCAGCCGGGGGAGCGCAGCAGACAGACTCCCACCTGGTTGATACCAGCCATCGGATACGCCGTTTCCATCGCCTGCCTGTACTGGGTGTACCGGGGCTTCGATTGGAAAGGCCAGTTGCACCGTGTGGCCGCGACGGACCTGCACTGGGTGGCGCTGGCCATGCTGAGTGACATCGCCGTGTACGTCTGCCAGGGTGTGCGCTGGCGCTACCTGTTGCGGCCGCTGGCCGCGGTCTCCACATGGAAGGCCACGCAGGCCGTTTACATCGGACTGTTCGCCAACGAGATTCTGCCGTTGCGCTCGGGCGAGGTGATCCGCGTATACCTGATGCGCAAGTGGAGCGGATTGCCGCTGCCCGTGGTCGCCTCCAGCGTGATCATCGAGCGGCTGATGGACGGCATCTGGCTGGTGATCTGTTTCTACATCTCTTCTCTGATCGTCGAGTTGCCGGGATGGCTGGAGCGCGCCAGCCAGGTCCTGATGCTGGTGCTGGGCGGCGTGTCGGCGCTCGTGCTGTGGGCCGTGCTGCACAAATCGCGGGCGCAGGAAGCCGTGCGCAGCTCGCGCTGGGGCAGCATGCTGAGGCACGTCGTCGACGGGGTGCACGACATGGGGCGCTCGCGCTGGTTCGCCGCCTCGTTCCTGGCGAGCGGACTGCACCTGGCTCTGCAAGTCGTGCCGCTGTGGGCGTTCATGAAGGGGTTCCATCTGGACCGCTCGCCGTGGGAGGCCGCCGCCGTGCTCGCCGTGCTGCGCATCGGCACCATACTGCCGCAGGCGCCAGGCAACGTTGGCTCCTTTCAAGCCCTGGTGCTGGTCGCCCTGGGCGCGCTGGGCATCGACCGCGACACCGCCACGGGCTTTGCCACGCTGCTCTTCTTTGTCATTACCGTGCCGCTCTGGATGGCCGGCTTTGTGGCGTTGATGCTGACCCGGATGCGCCTCACCGACCTGCACCGCGAGGCCCGCGATGAAGACGCCGGACAGGTGAGCTAAACTTTCCGGATATGAAGCTACGACTGGCTCTATCTCTCCTGCTGGCTTCGGCCTGCTGGGGGCAGCAACAATTGCGCGTGATCATGTTCGGCGCGCACCCGGACGATTGTGATATCAAGTCAGGCGGCACGGCGGTGAAATTCGCCCGCGCCGGGCACAAAGTGAAGTTCGTTTCGGTCACCAACGGCAACGCCGGCCACCAGTCCATGGGCGGCGGCATTCTGGCCAAGCGCCGCTACGCCGAGACGCAGGAAAGCATGAGGCGCACCGGTATCGCCGAGTATCAGGTACTCGACAACGATGACGGCGATTTGCTGCCTACGCTGGAAGTGCGCAAGCAGATCATCCGCGCCATCCGCGAATGGAAGGCCGATATCGTCATCGCGCCGCGTCCCAACGACTATCATCCCGATCACCGCTACACGGGCGTTTTGATTCAGGACGCGGCCTACATGGTGGTGGTGCCGAACGTCGTGCCCGACGCCGAGCCGTTGCACAACAACCCCGTGTTTCTCTATTACAACGACAACTTCCAGAAGCCGGCGCCGTTCCGACACGACGTGGTGGTCGCCATCGACGACGTGTGGCAGACGAAGTTGGAGGCATTCGACGCGCACGAGTCACAGTTCTATGAGTGGCTGCCCTGGGTGGACCACCTGCTGCAGGATGTGCCGAAGGACAAGGTGGCGCGGCGCAAGTGGCTCGAAGCCTGGATGAACAAGTCGTGGTCGCAGCCTGTGTCGGCCGAGCAGCGCGCCGTGCTCGAAAAACGCTATGGCAAGGACGCGGCGGCCAAAGTGGTGCGCGCCGAATCCTTCGAGCTGTGCGAATACGGCCGCCGGCCGAAGCTGGATGAACTGTGGAAGATGTTTCCGAAGTAAACCGCGCTTTGCGCGCGCTGCCCGCGGTGCATGAGGTGCTGGCGCGGCTTGCCGGCATCAATGCGCCGCACGCGCTGGTGGTGAATGAAGTCCGCGCAGCTCTGGAGCGCGCCCGGCGCAGGCTGGCGCGGCAGGGCGGGGAGGCGCCGGATATCGCCGCCGAGGTGAGGGCCAATCTGGATGCTCTGCGCCGTCCCTCGCTGCGGCGCGTGATCAATGCCACAGGTGTTGTTCTCCACACGAACCTTGGCCGCGCGCCGCTGGCGCCGGCCGGGGACGCGAGCTACTATTCCAACCTCGAATACGATCTGGCGGGCGGTTGCCGCGGCAAGCGGGACGTGCACGCGGGGGCGCTGCTGGAACGGCTGCTCGGCTGCCCGGCCATTGTGGTGAACAACAACGCCGCCGCCGTGTATCTCGCGCTGGCGGCGCTGGCCGCGGGCGGCGAGGCCATCGTTTCGCGCGGTGAGCTGATCGAGATCGGCGATGGTTTTCGCATCCCCGATATCATGGCCGCCTCGGGCGCGCGGCTGGTGGAGGTGGGCGCTACCAACCGCACGCATATTGACGATTATGTTTCGGCCATCGGCGAGCGCACGCGGCTGCTGATGACCGTTCATCCGAGTAATTTCCGCATGAGCGGCTTCACGGGCAGGCCCTCGCGCGAGGAACTGGCGGCCGTGGGCCGCCGGCACGGCATCCCCGTGTACGAGGACCTCGGCAGCGGCTGCCTTGCCCCTCTTTCCAGCGCGGGCATTCACGAACCACGCGTGCAGGAGGCGCTCGCGGCCGGCGTTGACCTCGTGAGTTTCTCGGGCGACAAACTGCTGGGCGGGCCGCAGGCGGGCATCCTGGCCGGGCGCGAGGATCTCGTTGGAAAGTTGCGCCGCCACCCCATGTACCGCGCCTTGCGCGTGGATAAGCTTGTCACCTCGGCGCTGGAGAACACATTGCGAGCGGCGCTGTTCGAGGAGTGGGACAGACTGCCCGCCCTGCGCATGATCCGCCTCTCGCCGGATGCGCTGCGCGTGCGCGCGGAACGCCTGGCGGCGGTGATGGGGGCCACCGTAACGGCCGGGGAGAGCATCATCGGCGGGGGCTCCACGCCGGAACAGACGCTTCCCACGTGGCTTGTCGCGCTGCCCGGCGATGGCAGGAAATGGGAAGAGCGGCTGCGCCTGGGCGAGCCGCCCGTGATTGCCCGGATGGAACAGGACCGCCTGGTGCTCGACCTCCGCACCGTGGATGAGGCGGAAGAGGAGAGCCTAGCCCGCGCGCTCCAGATAGCTGCCGTCGGCGGTTGATACGCGGATCACTTCGCCCTGACTGATGAACGGCGGCACCTGCACGACGAGCCCCGTCTCCATCGTCGCCGGCTTGGTGACATTGGAAACCGTGGCGCCCTTCAGGCTCGGCTCGGTCTGCACGATCTTCATGTCGATCGAAGGAGGCAATTCCACCGAAATCGGCGTGCCCTCGTAGAACACCACCGTCACTTTCAACTGTGGAATCAGGTAGTCCACCGCGTCGCCCAGAAGATCCTTGCCCAGGTGCATCTGTTCGAACGACTCCGAGTTCATGAAGTAGTACGACTCGCCATCGTCATACAGATACTCCATCTCATGCTCGTCCAAAGACACCTTTTCCACTTTGTCTTCCGAGGAAAAACGGTGGTCGTAGATGGATCCGTTGGACAGCCGGCGCAACTTGGCTTGGACAAAGCCGCGCAGATTGCCCGGGGTTCGATGTTCCTTCTTGAAGACCGAGTACAGGTCTCCGTTCCATTTGATAACCATGCCCGGGCGTAGCTGGGTGGCTGCGATCATGCGGGGTGAATGCTCCTTGCTAATACAGCTTCAGGGGAAACCTTCAGTTTAGCAGGCAATTCCGCCGGCGCGCGCCGCGCCGCGCCACCACGCCGCCGGCTACGATACACTGTCCGCCATGAACGCATCGACAGTGAGCCGGCGCAGGGCAATGCAGGCGGCCGCCGGGGCGGCTTTGGCGCCCGTTCTGGCGCGCGCCCAGCGGGCCGGCGCCCCCAAACCGAACATCCTCTACATCATGTCGGACGATCATGCGTCCCATGCCATTTCGGCTTACGGATCCCGCGTGAACCTGACGCCGAACATCGACCGCATCGCCAACGAAGGCATGCGCATGGACAACTGCTTTGCCACGAACTCCATCTGCACGCCCTCGCGCGGGGCCGTGCTCACGGGCCAGTACAGCCACAAGAACGGCGTCTATACGCTGAACGACACGCTCGATCCCAAGAAGACCACCGTGGCCCACCTGCTGCGCGACGCGGGCTACCAAACCGGCATCGTCGGCAAGTGGCACCTGCAATCGGATCCGCAAGGCTTCGACTACTGGAATATCCTGCCCGGCCAGGGCGCCTATCACGACCCGGTGTTCCTGACGCGTGAAGGCCGGAAGCAGCATTCCGGCTATTGCACCGACATCATCGGCGACTTTTCGCTGGACTTTCTTAAGAACCGCGACAAAGCCAAACCCTTCTTCCTGATGTCTCATCACAAGGCGCCGCACCGCCCCTGGCAGCCCTCGCCGAAGTATCAGACGTGGCTCCAGAACCAAGACATTCCAGAGCCTGACAACCTCTACGAGGACCTCTCCCAGCGCGGCGGCGCATCGCAGCGGGCCACGCTGCGCGTGGGCGAGGATTTCAACGAGACCGACTTGAAGGTCCCCAAACCAGAGGGGCTCTCGCAGCACGACATGCGCAAATGGGCCTATCAGGTTTACATGAAGGACTATCTGCGTTGCATCCGCTCCGTGGACGACAACGTCGGACGCCTGCTCGACTATCTGGACGCAGAAGGGATTAAGGACAACACCATAGTCGTGTACACCTCAGACCAGGGTTTCTTTCTGGGCGATCACGGCTGGTTCGATAAGCGCTTCATGTATGAAGAGACGATGCGCATGCCGTTTCTTGTGCGTTATCCCAAACACATCCAGCCACGCAGCACCAGCTCCGGCATCGTGTTGAACGTGGACTTCGCGCCCACCTTTCTCGAGTACGCCGGACAGAAGACGCCGGACTGGATGCAGGGCCGGAGCTTCGCGCCGGTGCTGGCCGGCCACACGCCAGCGGACTGGCGGCAATCCATGTATTACCGCTACTGGATGCACCTCGGCGGCGGTCACACCGTCACCGCGCATTACGGCGTCCGCACGCACACCCACAAGCTGATCTACTACTACGGCCAAGGGCTCGGCAAGAAGGGCTCGGTGGATCAGCCTACGCCGCCTGAATGGGAGATGTTCGATCTGGTGAAGGACCCGCGCGAGATGCGCAACGTCTATGCGGATCCGGCCTATGCCGCCACGCGCGAGTCGCTCCGCAAGGAGCTGTACCGGCTGAAGGATGATTACCAGGACACCGAGTGACGGAGCTCCGCGGGCTAGATGCTGCGCGGGCCCAGTTGCATGACGTCCTCGACGGCGACGGGCTCTTTCACCACGAACGGCTCGCCATACTTCACGCCGATCAGATTGCCGTAGAAGCGCGCCACTGTGGCCAGGCGTTCGCGGATCTCACCCTCGCCGGGAAACAAATCCGAGCCTTCCTGTTGTGCGCCATATTGCGAACGGTAGGCGAGCAACGCCTCCATGCGCCGGTCAAACTGAGACGTGATATCCACCACCAGCGACGGCGGCACGTTGGCGTACTGCGAGGCGTAGAGAATCTTCCGCGGGCGGTGCGGCTCGGTGTACTGGTCCAGCTTGCGCAGCCCGGCCAGAAATGCCGCCTCGTAGCCCAACTCGCTTGCCTTGGCGTGGTCCGGGTGGCGCGCTTCCCAGTAGGGAAGAATCAGCAGCCGCGGCTGCAACCGGCGCAGCTCCGTGGCCAGCGTCATGCGCGCGGCGAGGGTGTTTTCCAGGCGCGCGTCGGGCAGCCGGAGATTGCCGCGCCACTTCAGCAGCATCAAGCCGCCCGCGGCTTCCGACTCCTCGATGCGCAACTCGGGCGTGCCGCGCGTGCCCATGTCGCCCGCCGTCAGATCCAGCACGCCCGTGCGGTAGCCCTGTTCGGCCAGGCGGATCAACGTGCCGCCGCATGTCTGCTCCACGTCGTCGGGATGCGCGGCAATCGCCAGCGCATCGATGCGGGGTGGTTCATCGGTGTCGAAGTAGGGATTCCGTATGGTCATGTCGAGTAGTAGCCCGGGTAGCCCGGCGGCAGGCGCCGGTTCCTTTGTTCCAATATTCCCACCAGCAGAGCGCCCGTCACAAAGCCGCCCGCGTGCGCCCACCACGCCACGCCGCCTTCCTGCACGCCGGCGCGCGCCGAATCCCCCACGCCGCTGAAAATCTGGATGGCGAACCAGTAGAGCAGAATCACGTACGCGGGCAGTTCGATGGTGGTGAAAAAGATGAACAGCGGCAGCAGCGTGACGATGCGGGCATGAGGAAACCGGCGCAGATAGCCGCCCATGACGCCCGCGATGGCGCCGCTGGCGCCCACGGTGGGCACGGACGAGTCGAGGTTGAATGCCAGGTGCGTGAGGCCGGCCGCCATGCCGCACGCCAGGTAAAAAACAAGATAGCGCCAGGGCCCGAGAATGTCCTCCACGTTGTCGCCGTAGATCCACAGGAACCACATGTTCCCGATCAGGTGCAGCCAGCCGCCATGCAGGAACATCGAGGTCAGCAGCGTGCTCCAGGCGAAGCGGTCCGGCGTCATGCCGAAGGAGTGCACGAAGGACTCGCGGCCTTCGGGGCCGAGCGAGAGTTCAAACAGGAAGACCAGCGCGTTGAGGGCGATCAGCCAGCCCGTGACGACAGGCCTGTTCCGGCTGGGCAGCGAGTCGCGTAAGGGAATCAAGGCTTAGCCTTTCGCCGCGCGCCCGGCCACTTCCTTCTGCACGCGCCGCTCGGCCCTGGCCATCAGCGCGCGCACCTGATCGTGCGTGGCGATGCCGCCGCGGGCGCCAATCGCCGTGCAGTTCATCGCCGCCATGGCGTTGGAGAAATCCAGCGCGTCCATCAGTGGCAAGCCGCGCACAAGGGCGTAGCAGAATGCGCCGTGAAACACGTCGCCCGCGCCCGTCGTATCGACACAGTGCACGACATAGGCGGGCGAGTAGTGAAACTTGCCGTCCAAGCGGGCCAGACATCCCTGAGCGCCCAGCGTCATGCCCGCCAGCTTCATGCCATACTCCTGCTGGATCATCGCCAGGGCCTTGAAGGGATCGTTCTCGCCCGTGTAGCGGGAAGGGAACTCGGAGCTTGTGATCAGGTAGTCGACATACGGCAGCACGCGGTCGAAGCCATGATAGATGGTGTCCACATCCACCGTCACGGGGATGCCATGCGCGCGGGCGATGCGGGCGGCGCGCTCGACGGCCGGCGTGTCGTGGCCGTCAATGTGCAGCAGGCGGGCGTTGACGATCATCTCTTCGGTGATTTCGGAGGGATCGAGCCGCAGTTCATCGGGCCGCCGCCAGAACACAGTCCGCTCGCCCGTCGAACGGTCGATGACGATATACGCCGTCTGGTTCGGCGTGTTGGCGCGCACCTGGACGTGGTCCAGATTGATGCCTGAGGAAAGCAGGCTTTCCATTTGAATGCGGCCGCGTTCGTCGTCGCCCACCGTGCCCACGTACTTCGTCCGCAACCCCAGCGTCGCGCAGGCCACCATGGCGCTGGCCACCTGCCCGCCGGGACTCAGCATTTCTTCGTCGAAAGGCTCCTTGCCGGCGTAGGCGGGAAACCGCGAGACGAGCAACAGTGTGTCCGTGGCGTTCAACCCCACGCCCACTACGTCAAAATCAGGCATGAACATTCGAGCGTAGCATGCGCGCCTGGCGGCATTGCTCCTCCGGGGCGGCGGCCGGCTTAACCCGCCGCTTCCTCCAGACGTTGCCCGGCGGCCAGAAGGATCTCCTCTTCAAACGGCCGCCCGACCAGTTGCACGCCTGTGCTGGTGACCAGCGCCGGCAGGCCGAGCACGTTGGCGAAGGTGAGCGGACGCACGCAGTCGAGCGAGAAGCGCGCGCGGCCGCCATGCGGAAACGCTTCGATGGTGGCCGGGGCGCAGAGTAACACCGGGAACTGATTCATGGCGTCGAGTACGTGCGCGCGCAGGCGGTCGCGCGCCGCCAGATGCACCAGCAGCTCATGCGCCGTGGGTTCGGGTTGCGCGCGCGCCTCCTGGAACCATTCCAACGCCAGCGGATGCAGCTTCGCCTCGTTGCCCCGCACCAGCAGTTTCACGGTGAGCCAGTTCACGCGCCAGAAGAAGAAGCGCCACAACTCATGCGCCCGTGCGAACGCCCCTTGCAACACGGGTGGCAGTTTGGGTTCGGCGTGCAACACGCGCGCAGCCGTATGCAGCCGCGCCCGAACGGATTCCTCCAGCGCCCAACAGTCGGCCAGCGCCACCGGCGGCAGAACGTCAGGCGCGGGACGCACCGGCGCGGGCGAGCTGAACGGATCGGAGGGATCGTAGCCGGCCACGGCTTCAAACAACACGGCAAGGTCGGCGGTGGAGCGCGCCATCGGACCCACCACGCCCAGCAAGCCGCTGGGATGCAGGCACTCGGGCACATGACCCGTAGCCGGCACGCGCCCCGGCGCCGGCTTCAGTCCGGCGATGCGGCAGCAGTGCGCGGGCCAGCGGATGGAGCCGCCCCCGTCGCTGCCCATTCCGCCCGCGCTCATGAACCCGGCGATGGCCGCCGCTTCACCGCCCGACGAGCCTCCCGGCGTGAGCGACGTGTCCAGCGGGTTGTTCGTGCGGCCGTGCTCGAAATTGTCGGTCTCGTAGTTCATGAGGAACGGCGGCGTGTTCGTGCGGCCGAGGATGATCGCTCCGGCCTGCCGCAGCCGGCGGGCCACGGTGGAATCGTGTGCAAGACTGGCCTTGATGGTAACGGGAATGCCCGACAACGCGCCGGGCCGCGGCGCGCGCGCGGCCGTGCGGGCCTGCTCCAGGTTTAATTCGGTGAATGCGTTCAACCGTGAGTTCTCGCGCTGGATGGCGCCTATGTGCGCGTCCATCAGCTCAGTGGGCGAGAGGCTGCCCCGGCGCAGGGCGTCACGCATCCGGACCAGCGAAAGGCGATGGGGCACTCGCTCAAGTTTAGAATGACGAGAGTGCCCACTTATCGTTTTCAGGAAGCGCGCGCGGTGGTGCTGGAACGCATCCTCGCTCTGCGCGACATGCCCAGGACCGAGATGACCGGCCTTATCGACGCCGCCGGCCGCGTCCTGATGGAAGAGGTACGCGCCGACCGTGACCAGCCTCCCCTGCCGCGCTCCATGCGCGATGGCTTCGCCGTGCGCTCATCCGACCTGCCGGGATCGTTGCGCGTCGTGGGCGAGGTGCGCGCCGGCGGGGTCTTCGCGGGCGAGGTGGGCGCGGGCGAGGCCGTCGAGATCATGACGGGCGCTCCCGTGCCCCGCGGCGCCGATCAGATCGTGATGGTTGAGCACACGGCGCGCGAAGGCGGGCGCGTCGTTACGGAGAAGCCGGGTAAGCCCGGCGGCTTCATCAATCCCGCCGGCTCCGAGTGCCGTGCGAATGAGGTGCTCGTGCCCGCGGGAACGCTGATGGACTTTGTGCATGTGGCCGCGCTCGCCTCGGCCGGGGCCACGCAGGCGCGCGTGTACCGGCGTCCCAGGGTGGCCATTCTCTCCACCGGCGACGAGGTGGTTCCCGTCGAGCAGAGCCCAACCGAGGTGCAGGTGCGCAACTCGAACGCATGGGCGCTGGCGGCGCAGGTGCGGCGCGCCGGGGGCGAACCGGTGATTCTTCCCTCGGTCTCCGACAACGAGGAGGCCACGCGCCGCGCGATTGAATCGGGGCTCACACACGACCTGCTCCTGCTGTCCGGCGGCGTCTCGGCGGGCAAATACGACTTCGTTGAACCGGCGCTGGCGGCGCTCGGCGCGGAGTTCTATTTCGACCGCGTGCTGATTCAACCCGGCCAGCCGCTCGTGTTTGGACGCGCCCGCGGCCGCTTCTTCTTCGGACTGCCTGGCAACCCCTCCTCCACCATGGCGACCTTTGAACTGTTCGGGCGCGCCGCCGTGCAACTGCTTGCCGGGGCCAGCGGCGCTCCCTTGCCGTTGCTTTCGGCGCGGCTGGCTCACGACTTCCGGCACAAGCCCGGCCTGACGCGCTTCCTGCCCGCGCGTCTGGCCGGCGACGGGGCGACGGCCGCACTCGTGCCGTGGGCCGGATCGAGCGACATCGCCGCCATGGCCCGGGCCAACTCGTGGCTTGTGGCCAGCGACGAACGCGAACACTACGCGGCGGGAGACTGGATTCAGGTGATTCCACGATGACGCAACGGCTTTCTCACTACGACGGCGCCGGACGCGCGCGCATGGTGGATGTTTCGGCCAAGCAGCCCACAACGCGCATGGCCCGCGCCCACGCCTTTGTCAAGCTGAAGCCGCGCGTGCTGCGAGCGCTGCCGGAGAATCCCAAGGGCGACCCACTCGAAGTGGCCCGCATCGCCGGCATCCTCGCCGCGAAGAAGACGGCCGAGTTGATCCCGCTGTGCCACCCCCTGCCGCTTACGCACGTCGATGTGACGCTGACCGTGGAGCGCTCAGGCGTGCGCATTGAATCCACGGCTTCCATCGCGGCGCAAACGGGCGTGGAGATGGAGGCGCTCACCGCCGCCGCCGTGGCCGCGCTTACCGTCTACGACATGACCAAGGCGCTCGACAAGGGAATTGAGATTCAGGACGTCTACCTTCTGGAAAAGACCGGCGGCAAGAGCGGCGATTGGAGACGCGCGTGAGGGCGCTGGTGATCACGATCAGCGACTCCTGTTTCGGCGGGACGCGCGAGGACGCCAGCGGTCCGGCCGTGCGGGCGCGTCTGGAGGCCGAGGGCTACGCCGTCGCGCCCATTGCCGTTGTGCCCGACGAGGCGGTCCTGATTGCGGAGCGTCTGCGCGAGAGCGCCGCCGGCGGCGGCTGCGACGTCATCTTCACAACGGGCGGCACGGGTGTCGCCGAACGCGATGTCACGCCCGAGGCCACGCGCGAGGTGATCGAAAAAGAGATTCCCGGCTTCGGCGAACTGATGCGAGCCGAGGGCCGGAAGAAGACGCGTCTGGCGCCGCTGTCGCGCGCGACGGCGGGCACGCGCGGCCGCGTGTTGATCGTGAACCTGCCTGGCTCGCCCAAGGGCGCGGTGGAATCGCTCGATGCTATTTTGGATCTGGTAGTCCACGTCCACAAACTGCTGATGGGGGAAACCGGACACTGATCATGAGCGTCGAACCGAGTATGAGAACCGCGTTCTGTCTGCTGGCCGTGTGCGGTCTGGCGGCGGCGCAGGAGCAGCAGGGCCCCACCTTCACCGGAGGCGTCAACGTGGTGGTGGCGCCGGTGACGGTCACCAGCGGCGGCCAGTTCGTGAACGGCCTGGAGGCGCGCAACTTCAAGTTGCTCGACAACGGCAAGGAGCAGGACATCAAGCTCGACGTCAGCTTCGTGCCCATCTCGCTGGTGCTCGCCGTGCAATGCAGCTCGAACGCCCACGTCTTTCTGCCCGCCATCCGGAAAATCGGTCCGCTCATCGAAGGACTTGTCACCGGCAAGGATGGCGAGGCGGCGCTGCTCGCCTTTGACCATCGTATGCGCACGCTGCAGGACTTCACCAGCGACGGACGCCTCATCTCGAAAGCGCTCGAATCGCTGAACCCCGGCTCCAGCAGCCACGCCATGATCGACGCCGTCTTTTCCGGCACGCGCATGTTGCGCAACCGTCCCAAGGGGAACCGCAAGGTGCTGCTCATGGTCACCGAAACCATCGACCGCGGCAGCGAGGGCCGCATGCGGGAAGCGCTGTTGGAGGCGCAGATCCACAACATCCAGATCTATACGGTGAACATCAACCGTCTGGTGACCACGCTGACCGACAAAGGCCAGCCGCCACGCTTCGATCCCTACGCGCCCGGCCAGCGCGCCCGCATCCCCGGCCAGCCGATGACGCCCAGCACGAACCAGGCCGCCTTCGGCATCAGCGGCAACTCCGCGAACTTCACGCCCCTGCTGGTCGAGCTGTTCCGGCAAACCAAGTCGATCTTCTTCGACAACCCGGCCGAGGTGTTTACCAAGTACACGGGCGGCCGCGAGTACAGCTTCATCAACCAGAACACGCTGGAGCGCGTCATCGGTGAGATCGGCGAGGAACTGCACCGCCAGTACCTGCTGAGCTACAGCCCGAGCAATCAGAACGAGGGCGGCTGGCACGAGATTCAGGTGGTTACGGTTCCCTCGCGTCATGAGGTCCGTACGCGGCCCGGCTATTGGATGGCCGCGCGGCCCGATGGCCGGTAGCCGCTGCAAATCAGAACGGCGCGGTAGGCCGTAAGCCCCGCCGCGCCGCAAGATGTCCGGCCGCAACAGATGTGCGGAAGCAGTCCGCTTATTCGCTGGCCTGGAAGTCCGCCACGAACGCGCTGCGCTTGTCCGGGCTCGACCACTTCGTTCCCAGCCCTTCGCCCTGGTAGCTGTGCGCCACGGCGATCGCCGGCATGAAGTGTCCCACCTTGGTTAACGGCGGATACCACACCTCTTCGTGCGAGCAACTGAGGTCACTCCGTTTCACCGCGCGCGTCCGGATGCTGGCCAGCGCGCCCGCCGTCAGTGTGGCTGTGGCGTTATGCGGATTGCCGTCTTCCACGGTGAGTTCAACCGGCTGGTATTCCACGCGCGCGACGTCGTTCAACAGGTCGCCCCCCATGCGCTGCGCGAAGGCGCGTAACGCCAGGCGCTGCTCGGGCGTGGCCTTTTCGTCGATGATCAGCACGCTCTTCACCGGGTAGGTGGTGTTGCTGATGTCGCCCAGCGTGGAGTTCGCCTTGATCACGCCCACCACGGAGAGCCCATCGAGACTGACGCCCTGCCAGGATCCCTTGTCGATCTTCCAACCCATTACGGCAAGCTCGCCCACCAATCCGGCTTCCGAGTTGGCGAAACAGGCTCCCGTGTAAACGTCGGCGGTGCGAGCCTCGATGTAGGCTCCGCGAACGCCGGCCAGCGCGGACCCGGCCAATGCCAAGGCCGCCAGTCCCAGTACAACAATGCCCTTCATACGGTCTCAACCTCCTGCTAAGAGTCTATGAGAATTCGATGCGGGCGTGCAAGACGGAGCAACGCGCGGGGCGGGGAACTAAAGCGGCTGGTAGCAGCCGCGCGTTTCGTTGCACTCGTAGTCGTCCACCAGCCCGCCATCGGGGCCCGTGCATTTTTGGGTTTTGTGGCACCAGAAATTGCGGTCGCCCGAGTGCGGCACGGAGGGATCCCATTCGGCCTGGATGTACAGGCCCTTCCAGCGCAACAGTCCGCAGCGGTCGTCCTCGATCGAACTGGCTCCGGTGGTTTCCATGGCGCTCCTTCTCTGCTCACCCTCAGAATACGAAATCCCGGAGGCGGTAAGGCCTCCGGGACTTCATGACAAACCAGTGGGAACAGCCTAGGCCTTGCCGGCGGCGGCCAGCAGGGCGCGCTTGACGGCCACGGCCGCCAGGTGCACCTTGTAGCCGTTGTCGGAAAGCGGCGTGGCGCCCGCCACGGCGGCTTTGCCCGCCTCCTCGGCGGTGGCCTCCGTGATCGTCTTGCCCGCCAGGCTTCCTGCGGCGGCCGTGGCCACCACCGGAGTTGGACCGACGTGGCCAAGCACGATGGCCGCCGAGCTGACGCTGGAGCCCTTCATCGTGAGCGACACGCTGGCCGTAGCCAGCGGCCAGTCCAAACCTTCCCGGTTGCGCACCTCGTAGGTGGCGTTCCTGGCCCCCTTGGCGGCCGGAATGTGAATCGCGGTGACGATCTCATTGGGATGCAGATCGATCTCGCGGTCGGCATCCGATGACGGCGCTTTGAAGAAGTCCGCCACGTTCACTTCGCGCACGCCCGAAGGAGAGGCGATTTTCAGCTTCGCGCCCAGAGCGATCAGCGCGGGAGCGAAGCTGGAGGCGCTGACGAACTTCGCCGCGCCCTTGGGGAAGATGGCGTGAAACTCGTTCTGCCCGTCATCCACAAGGCTCTTGCCGTTTTTCTGCGCGAGCAGGCCGAAGCCGTTGCGGTAGTACCAGCAGCGAGGCCGCTGGCACAGGTCGCCCACCACCGTGCCCATGTGGCGCAGTTGCGGCGAGCCGATGCCCCGCGCCGCCGCCAGCAGCGACGGATACTCGGCGCGCACCAGGGCGCTCGACAGCAGCTCATCCACCGTGGCCGCGGCCCCGATGCGCAGACCGCCGCCGGACTTCGCGATGCCGCCCAGTTCCTTGATGCCCTTGATGTTCACCACGCGCTTGGGTTCGGCGAGATGCTCCTTCATGAGCGTGATCAGATCGGTGCCGCCGGCCAGAACGGCCGCGTCGGACCAGGAGCCGCCCAACAGGCCAAGAGCCTCTTTCAGCGTGGCCGGAGAGGCGTATTCAAAGGAATGCATTAGGCCAACCTCCTTGTCGTGTTGTGCAGGGCGTTCAGAACGTTTTTCGCCGTCAGCGGCAGCACGGGAGGCCGCACGCCGATGGCGTTGGCCACCGCGTTGGCGATGGCGGCGATGGTGGGCACCGTGGCCGGTTCGCCCAGCCCGATGACGCCGCGTTTGTCGTTGTCCGGCGTGATCTCGAACTGCACGTCGATTTCGCCGATGTCGCCCGCGCCGGCCAGCTTATAGAACTCCATGTCGGCGTTCACGAAGCGGCCCGTCATCTCGTCCATCACGCGCTCTTCATACAGGGCCGCGCAGATGCCCATGATGATGCCGCCGTACACCTGGCTGTCGGCCGTCTTGGGATTGATCACCAGGCCGATGTCCTGCACCGCCACGATCTTGTTCAGCTTCACCACGCCGGTTTCGACGTCCACGGAAACGTCGGCCATCTGGCAGCCGCCCACGCCGCCCGTGGTGAGGCCCATGGGGTTGCGCGGGTCGTTGGCCCCGGTTTCCACAATGGCGCTGACGCCCAGCTTTCCGCAGGCCGCCTTCCACGCCATCGACTTCGCCGGATTGCCCTTCACCTGGATCTTCGAATCCACCGCCTCCAACTGCTCGGCCGGTACGCCGAGCGACGGCGCCACGGCGGCGAACAACTTATCGAGGGCGTTCACTGTGGCCTTGCGCGTGGAGGCGCTGACTCCGCCCACGGTCGTCGAGCCGCCCGAGGCGCCCGAGGCCGGGTACATGTTGTCGCCCAGCTTCAACGTGATCGCGTTCATCGGAAGCCCGTAGGTTTCCGCGGCCACTTGCACGATGATGGTGCGCGTGCCGGTGCCCAGGTCCTGCGAACCGATTTCGACCACGGCCGAGCCATCCGGGTTGATGGTGGCGCGGCACTGCGAAGCGTGTCCGGCCCCGCCCCAGGTGCCGACGGCTAACCCGAGCCCTCTCTTCACCGTGCCCGGCGAGGAGCCGCGCGGCTTCCAGTTCTTCTTCCAGCCGATCATCTCGGCCGCCTTCATGATCTGGCCGCGGTAGGTGCCGGCGCGAGCCGTCTTGTCGACGTTCTTCAGGAAGAACTCAACCGGATCCATCTTCATCTTGGCGGCCAGGTCTTCCATGGCCGCGCAGGTGATGTAGCAAACCTGCGGATGGTTCGGCGCGCGCCAGGCGCGCGACGTGCCGCAGTTGGTGGAAACGGCCGTGTGATTGATGCGCCGGTTGGCCACGTTGCGGAACACATACGGCAGCAGGTCGGCGTTCAAACCGCCGCCGGCGAAGCCGCCCGTCATCCATGTGGTCGAATCCCAGCCCGTCAGCTCGCCGCTCGCGTTGGCCGACAGCTTCACCTTGCCGAACACGGAAGGACGCACGCCGGCGATGGTCAGCTCCTCGCGGCGGTCCAGGTAGAGCTTCACGGGCTTGCCGCCAGCTTTCTTGGACAGCCGGGCCGCCTCGGCGCCCCAGACGTCGGATTGAAACTTGGAGCCGAAGCCGCCGCCAATGTGGTCCTGGTGGACGTGAATGTTGGTGGCGGGCAGCTCCAACTGCTTGGCCAGATCGCCGCCCACGGCGGAAACCGTCTGCGTCGAGGGCCAGTATTTGATCTGATTGGCCGCGCCATCCCAAGCCACCACCTGGCCATGCGGCTCCAGGCAGCAGTGCGTGATCACCGGGATGCCGTACTCGGCCTCGTGGCTCACGGTTCCGGCGGCCGCGAAGGCGGCGTCGGGGTCTCCCGTCACCTGCTCGCCGGCGGGCTTGCCGCGCACGCCCGCTTTGGCCAGATTCTCCTCGCGCACCAGGTGGGGCAGCACCTCGTACTCCACCTTGATCAGGCTGGCGGCGTCCCGCGCGCGCTCCTCGGTGTCGGCGGCGACAAAGGCGATCTCCTGCCCCGCCCAGTTCACCTCGGTGCCCGGTTTGGCCACCACGCTGACGGCGGCAAAGCCCGGCGCCCGCTCGGCGGCCGAGGTGTCCACCGACTTGACGCGCGCATGAGCATGCGGGCTGAATACGCCCACGGCGTGAATCGTGCCCGCCGGCCGCACGTCGGAGTTGTACTTCGCCTTGCCGGACGACTTTTCGACGCCATCCAGGCGCGTGATCCGCTTGCCGATCACGCGGCGGTTTTCCATCGGGGGATAGCTGTAGTTAGGCATTGCTTCCTCCATTCTTCCGGGCGCCGTTGGCGCGCAGCTCCTTGGCCGCGTCCAGAACGGCCTTGCGAATGCCGACGTAGGTGCCGCAGCGGCACAGGTTGCCGCCCAGCCCGGCCTTCACCTGTTCGTAGGTGGGATTGGGCGTCTGGTCCAGCAGCCCCTTGGAGGCCATCACCATGCCCGGCGTGCAGTAGCCGCACTGCTGGGCGTCGTGGTTGGCGAAAGCGGGCACAATGGGGTGCGCCTTGCCGCCTGCGGTGAGGCTCTCGATGGTCTCGATCTTCTTGCCGGTCATGTCCACGGCCAGCGCCGTGCACGCATACACCGTCTTGCCGTTCACCAGCATGGTGCAGGCGCCGCAGGTGCCGCGGTCGCACACGCGTTTGGCGCCGGTGATCTCCAGCCGCTCCCGGCAGGCGTCCAGCAGCGTCGTGCGCGGCTCCACCTTCACCGGAGTGGCCTTGCCGTTTATGGTGAGCGTGATCTCGATCTCCCCCGGACCCATGATGCCGGCGGGCGGAGCCGCTTGCGCCGGTTGCTCCAACAGTCCGCCCCCCACGGCTCCGGCTGTTGCGCTGGCGGTTCCCAGGAAACCGCGCCGCGAGAAGCCGGAGGTGCGGACGGCCTGGAGTTCTTGTTCAGGCTTTTTTTTGGAACTCACTCCACACACTCCTTACACAAAAATCGAGTCTTGGCGCCAGTGCGCGCAACTGCCGCTCACGAAGTGAGAGCGCATATATCGACGCAACTATAACACGCCCGTCCCTCCATGCCCAAGGCCCTGGCTGGCCGTGCGCGGCGCGGTGCGGCGGGCCTGCTATCGTGAATTCCGTGGAGCTGTTCCGCGCCCTTTCCGCGCCCCCGCGCCGTCTGGCGCTGCTGCCCGCCGCCTATCATCCGCCCACCCGCGCGCATGAGGCCCTGCTGGCCGCCGCGCTGGATCAGTGCGACGCCGTGCTGGCCGTCCTGGCCCGCGCGCTGCCGCACAAGGAATACACGGGCGCCACGCTGGCACAACGCCTGGAAACCCTGCTTCCGCTCACCGGCGGGCGCACCGGCGCGGCGGTGAGTGACGGAGGACTGTTCCTCGAAATGGCGCGCGAAGCGCGGGTCCTGTTTCCGGACGCCGAGATTCACCTGGTGTGCGGCCGTGACGCGGCCGAACGCGCCGCCGCCTGGCCATACGATGGTCTGCCGTCCATGGCCGAACAGTTGCGGGAGTACCGTCTGCTGGTGGCCGCCCGCCGGGGTGGCTACGAAGCGCCCGGCGAACTGGCGCACGGCATTGGCAGAATCGAGTGGACCGGCGGCTGGGACGCGGTCAGCTCCACCGAGGTGCGGCGCCGCATGGCCGCCGGCGAGCCGTGGGAGCACATGGTGCCTGCCGTCTGCCTGGACGCCGTGCGGCGCGTTTATTCGCCGCTGCCGTTTTCGAGAAATGCCCGCAGCTTGTGAGAGCGGGAGGGGTGGCGCAGTTTCCGGAGCGCCTTGGCTTCGATCTGGCGGATGCGCTCGCGCGTGACGGCAAACTGCTGGCCCACCTCTTCGAGCGTGTGTTCGCTGCCGTCGAGCAGCCCGAAGCGCATCTTGACAATCTTCTCCTCGCGCGGGCTGAGCGTCTTGAGCACCTCGGCCGTCTGCTCGCGCAGGTTGAGATTGATGACCGCTTCCGAGGGCGACACAACGCGCTTGTCCACGATGAAGTCGCCCAAATGCGACTCCTCCTCCTCGCCCACGGGCGTCTCCAGCGAGATCGGCTCCTGTGAGATGCGCAGCACCTTGCGCACCTTGCCCACGGGCAGCTCCATGCGCTTGGCCAGTTCCTCCGTGGTGGCCTCGCGGCCCAGCTCCTGCTGCATGGCGCGCTGCATGCGAACCAGCTTGTTGATGGTTTCGATCATGTGCACCGGAATGCGGATGGTGCGCGCCTGGTCGGCGATGGCGCGCGTGATGGCCTGCCGCACCCACCATGTGGCGTAGGTGGAGAACTTGTAGCCGCGCCGGTAGTCGAACTTGTCCACGGCCTTCATCAGGCCGATGTTGCCCTCCTGAATCAGGTCGAGGAACTGGAGGCCGCGGTTGGTGTAACGCTTGGCAATGGAAACCACCAGGCGGAGGTTGGCTTCGATGAGCTGCTTTTTGGCGGTCTCGGCCTCGAACTCGCCCCGGTCGATGATGCGCAGCGTGCGCCGCAGGTCGGCCGTGGTGGCGCCGTAGTCCTGCTCCATGTCCTGCAGGCTCATCAGCGTCTGCTTGTGCGATTTCCGCAGGTCGCGCGAGCCGTTGGAGGTGGCCGGGTACTCTTCGAGCTGGCGCTGCGAACGGGCGATCTCGCGTTCGAGCGGCCTCAGTTGCTCCACGGCCATGCGCACGGTTTGCGCCATGGCGTGGCGCATCTCACTGGTGACCGGAAGGGCGCAGATGCGCCGCGAGAGCTTGATCACGGCCCGGGCCAGGCTCATGCGCACGGTGCGGTTCTGCTTGGGCTTGGTGCCGCGCGGCACGGCGGGCAGCTTCTGCTGAATCTGCAGAGCCTTGCGGTAGAGACGGTCGATTTCCTCCACCGCGTCGAGAAACTCCCTGGTCTGCTCCTCGTAGTTTTCTTCGGAGGCGGGCGGGTCGGGCGATTGCAGCACGTCGCGCACCGGAAGCGCCCCGGCGGCCACCTGCTGGCCGATCTCGAGCAACTGCCGCACCACCAAAGGCGACCGCGACAGCGACTTCATCATGCCGCGCTGGCCGCGCTCCACGCGCTTGGCCAGCTCAATCTCGCCTTCGCGGGTCAGCAGCGGCACCGTGCCCATCTCGCGCAGATACATGCGCACCGGATCGGTGGTTTTATCGGAGAGATCCTGCGCCAGGTCGAGTGCTTCGAGCTCCTCGGACTCCTCGGCCTCGGCCCTGTCCAGGTCGAGTTTGGGGTCGTCCAGCGTATCGACGCTCGCCGTCTCCAGGTCGGCGATCAGGTCGTCGAGTTCGCGGTCGCGACGCCGTTCCTCCGGTCCGAGATCTCCCATTTCGTCGTACATCAGGTATCCCCTAGAACGGCATGTGCCGGTTGGCCCGGCGTGCGCGGTTTCGCGCCTGCCCCATGCCGATGCGTTCCACCAATCTCATCACAACCTCGTCACAACCTCATCGCAACGCCCCGAAACCTCTTTCCTATTAAAGCAAAGGATCGGCCACGGGTTGGGCCGGGGTCCGGACGCTCACTGGCCGCGGTTCAACTCCTCCATCAACGCCAGAGCCTCGTCAATCCGTCCCGCGCGCTCGGCCTCCCGGATGCGCTGCTTCAACTGCGCGCGGCGCGACTCCAGGGCCGATGCCTCCATGCGCGTCAAACAGGCTTGCGCCTGGCTCACACTCAGATCCTCGTTCTCTAACTCATCGGCAAAAGCGAGCCGCGCCAGCAGGGTGCGGTCCGATTCCGTGAGACGGGACTCCAGGGCGGCGAAGTCGAACGGCTCGCCCACGGCCAGCAAGGCGCGGAACACGGACGCCGAGGCCAGCGGCTGAGTCTCTACAAGCCCGGCCAGACGCTCGGACAACTGATCGCGCGCCTCGGCCGATTGCAGCAGGCAGCGCAGGAGCAGGCGCTCGTTGGCCGGCACAACGCTTTCCGGCGCGGGCGCCTGCGCCGGGGCGCCCCTGGTCACGGCCATTTTGCGGAACTGGTCGAGCACCAGCGAGCGGTCAACGTTCAGATAAGCGGCCACGTCGCCGGCAATGGCGGCGCGCTCGAGCTTGCCGGGAATCCTCTGAATGGCGGGCATCAGAAATTGCAGGCCCGCCATGCGGCCCTCGGCCGAACTCATGTCGAACTGGGAGCGGGCCCGGTCGGCCAGCCAGTGAAAATAGCGCGGGGCGTGGCGGACCGCGTCCAGGTAAGCCTCGGCGCCCCGCTCGTTGACGAACTCATCGGGGTCCAGCCCGCCCGGCAGCGCCAGCACCTTGATCCGCATGCTCTCGTCCAGCAGCAGTTGAATGGCCCGCTCGGCGGCGGCCATGCCCGCGCGATCAGGATCGAAGTTCACCACCACGTTGTCCGAGTGCCGGCGCAGCATCTGCACCTGCCCTGTGGTGAACGCCGTGCCGCAGGGCGCAATCGCGTTGGCGAATCCGGCCCCGTGCAGGCCGATCACGTCCATGTAGCCTTCCACCAGGATCGAGTAGGTCTTGTCCCGGATCGGCTTCCGCGCGCGGTGCAGGTTATACAGCACGGCGCTCTTGCGGTAGATGGCCGTCTCGGGCGAGTTCATGTACTTCGGCTCGTCGCCCTCGGCCAGCGCGCGCCCGGCAAAGGCGATCAGCTTGCCCGTCTCGCTGTGCAGCGGAAACATGAGACGGTTGCGGAAACGGTCATAAAACCCCGGACCATGCTGGCTGGCCAGAACGAGCCCGCTCTCCTCCATCTGCTCCGGCGTGAAGCCGGCGCGCTCCAGCGCCCTGGCCACCACGTTGTCGCGCGGCGCATAGCCCAGCCCGAACTCCTCCTGCAGCTCCGCCGCGACGCCCCGCCGTCCGGCGTAGCCGCGCGCCTGCTCGCCTGCCTGCGACTGAAACGCGGCGCGGTAGAGCCGCAGCGCGATCTCCTGCGCCTCGTAAGCCCCGGCGCGTTTCTTTGTATCCTGCCCGGCCGGCTCGCCGCGTTTGGGCAGAGGAATACCGTAGCGCTCGGCCAGTTGGACGCAGGCCTCCCAGAAGCTGAGACCGTCGATCTCCATCACAAAGTCGATGGCCGAGCCGCGCTTGCCGCAGCCGAAGCAGTGGAACCATTGGTGCGCCGGGCGGACGTGGAACGAGGGCGTCTTCTCCTGATGGAACGGGCAGAGCCCCTTGAAGGTGTTGGGTCCGGCCTTCTGCAGGCGCACATATTCGCCGACAACGCGGACGATGTCGAGGCTGGACTTGAGCTGGCTGGCGAAATCCATGGGCGGAGCTAAGCGGGCCTCCTCACGCGGCCGTCACGCCCAGGCCGGGCCCGGAGGGCAGACGCAGGCGGCCCCGTTCCACCCGCACGCCGCGGAACGGATCGTGGCTCAGCAGCAGGTTGCCATCCAGGTCGGCGAAATCGAGCAGCGGCGACAGGTGCGCCGCCGCCGTGATGGCCAGCGAGCTGGACACCATGCAGCCCACCATCACCTTCAGCCCGAGCGAGCGCGCCGTCTGAATCATGCGGTAGGCCTCCAGAATGCCGCCGCACTTGTCGAGCTTGATGTTGACGCCGTCGAAGTGCGGCGCGAGTTTGGGAATGTCGGCGGCGTGCAGGCAGGCCTCATCGGCGATCACGGGAATGTGGACGCGCCGGCGGATCCAGTTCATCTCATCGAGCCGCGCGGCGGGCAGCGGCTGCTCGATGGAGACCACGCCCTGGCGCTCCAGCCAGTTGATCTTTTCCACCGCCTGCTCCTTGGTCTTCCAGCCCTCGTTGGCGTCCACGCGCAGGGGTTTGCTGGTCTCGGCGCGCACGGCCGCGATGGTGGCCTCATCGGAGTCCAGGCCCACCTTGATTTTCAGCTCGGGGTAGGCGGCCGCCTCGCGCACCTTCTGGCGGGTCATCTCCGGCGTGTCGATGCCGATAGAAAAAGTGGTCACCGGCCCCTCGGACGGGTCGAGACCGAACAGACGGTAGACCGGAACGCCGAGCCGCTTTCCATTCCAGTCCAGCACGGCGGCGGCCACGGCGGCCTTGGCCGCCCACTCGCCGGGGATCAGGCGGTTCACCTCCCGAAGCGTCTTGTCGAACTGTTCGGGCGGGAAACGGCGGAAAAATCCGGAGTCAAGCTTGGCGTTAAGAGCCGCGCAGCCGCTTCCGGCCGACTCATGATAGCGGACGATGGGCGCGCCCTCGCCGTGGCCCTCGATGCCCGCGTGCGTGAACCGGAACAGAATGGTGTCGCGGTGGGTGCTGGACGACATGGTGGTGGTCCAGGTGTGGCGCAGCGTCAGGCGCATGGGTTTGGCCAGCACCGCGGCGGAGGCGGCCAAGGCCGGCAGTGCGGCCGGGGCGGGAGCGGCGAGAAACGCGCGGCGAAGCATATCCAAGGCGTAGCATACCCGATGAGGGCGCCGCGTGAGCCCGCACGGCGAAGCCGTTAGAATAGGGATACGCCGTCCCGGTTTCGCCGCGGACGCGCTAACAGCGGGCACAGCCTCCGGAACTTCTCTCCGAATTACGCGTACTGGGTGAGAGGAACCGGATCAAAAAATGCCGCGGAAGGAAAAGAAGACAACCATGGATGCACCCGACGTAACGCGGCTTCTGCGGAACTGGAGCGGAGGCGACACACACGCGCTGGACCAGTTGACGCCCGTGGTGTACGACGAACTGCGCCGGTTGGCGGCCAGCTACATGCGCCGCGAACGGCAGGACCACACGCTGCAAAGCACCGCCCTGGTGAACGAGGCCTACCTGAAGCTGGTGGACCAGAAAAACGTCGTCTGGCAGAACCGGGCGCACTTCTTCGGCATCGCCGCGCAGATGATCCGGCGCATTCTGGTGGATCACGCCCGGGCGCACAAGGCCGAAAAACGCGGCGGCGGCGCGGGCGTGCTGTCGCTGGACGAGGCCATCGGCGTGCCGGAGAAACGCGACGTGGAGATCCTGGCGCTGAACGACGCGCTGACGCGTCTCACCGAAATGGATCCGCAGCAGGGCCGCATCGTCGAGTTGCGCTTTTTCACCGGCTTGTCAATCGAAGAGACGGCCGAGGTGGTGGGCGTCTCGCCCGCGACGGTGAAACGCGAATGGGCCGCGGCGCGGGCCTGGCTGTTCCGTGAGATCTCGCGGAAACCCGAGGGAGAACAGTAGCGGCGGCGGCAGCCGCCGGCCAAGACCATGACGCCGGACCGCTGGCAGCGTGTGAAATCGATTCTCGCCGCGGCGCTGGATGTGCCGGGGGCCGAGCGCGAGGTGTATCTGCGCGAAGCCTGCGGGACGGAGTTGAGCCTGCGGCACGAGGTGGATTCGCTGCTGGCCTCCTACACCGAGGCCGGGACGTTTCTGAACTCGCAGCAGATGCAGGCGCTGCCGGATCCGCGCGTGGGCGAAGAGATCGGTCCCTACCGGCTGGAGCGGCTGCTCGGGCAGGGCGGCATGGGCGCCGTCTACCTGGCCTCGCGCGAGGTGGATGGCTTCATGATGCGCGTGGCGCTGAAGCTGATCCGGGTCAGCGTGCTGAACGAGTATGTCCACCGGCGCTTCCGCATGGAGCGCCAGATTCTGGCCCGCCTGTCCCACCCCAACATCACACGGCTGATCGACGGCGGCATTGCCCCGGACGGCGTTCCGTTCCTGGTGACCGAGTTCGTCGATGGGATTCCACTGGACGAGTATGTCCGGACAAAGCGGCCGGGGCTCGATGAAAAGCTCCGCATCTTCGAGTCGATCTGCTCGGCCGTGGCGTTTGCCCACAGAAACCTGATCGTGCACGGCGATATCAAGCCGCACAACATCCTGGTGAATGGCGAGGGCCAGCCCAAGCTGCTGGACTTCGGCATTGCCCGGCTGATCGATCCCGAGTCCTCCAGCGCGGGCGAGATGACGTTGCAGGCGTTGACGCCGGCCTGGGCCAGTCCGGAGCAGTTGCGCGGCGATCCGTTGTCGCCTTCCAGCGACGCCTATTCGTTGGGACGTCTGATGTACTTCCTGCTCACCGGAGAGCAGCCGTTCGATCTCGCCGGGCAGTCTCCGCCGCAGATTCTGACGCTTCTGGCCACGCGGACGCCGCCGCTGCCGAGCGCCGTCGCGCGCAGCACGGAGCTGGCCGGCGATCTGGACAACATCGCTCTGAAAGCGATGGAGTATGAAACCGCTCTGCGCTATCCGTCGGTGGACGCGCTGGCCGAGGATCTGCGCAGACACCGGGAGTCGCTGCCGATTTCGGCGCATCCGACGACGGCGATGTACCGCGTCAGGAAGTTTGTGAAGCGCCACCGCGCGCTTGTGCTCGCCGTGGCCGCCGTGACGCTGTCGCTGCTCGCCGGCCTGGGCATGACCATCTGGCAGGCGCGTCTGGCGCGCGAGAACTATGAGCGCTCCCAGCGCCTGTTCAGCGACGTGCGCAAGCTGGCCAACAGCTTCATCTTCGACATGGACGACGCCATCGCCGAGCTGCCCGGCTCCACCAGCGTGCGCTCGCGCATGGTGCGCAACGCGATCGGCTACCTGGACCGCCTGGCCAGCGAAAGCACCGGCGACTCCCAGTTGCAGGAGGAGCTGGCGGCGGCCTACGAAAAAGTCGGCGACGTGCAAGGCCGGCCCGGCGGCGCGAATCTGGGCGATACGGCGGCGGCTCTGGCCAGCTACCGCAAGGCGGAGAAGATTCGTGAAAGCGTCTTCGATCAGGCCAGCGCCGCGCAGCGCGACGACCTGGCCCGCACCTACCTGCGCATCAGCTCGGTGCTGCGGGCGGCCGGTGACTTCCCGGCGGCGCTCGAATATGACCGCAAGGCGCTGGCCATCCGCCTGGCGCTGCTCGAAAGCGAGCCGGACAACGTCGAGCGGCGGCGGTCGCTGGCGGCCACCTACACATCGCTGAGCGCCAGCCATTCGTTGATGGGGCGCTGGGACGAGGTTTCGGAAACGCGCCGCAAGGCCTGGGAGATCTACGAGGACATCGGACGCCGCGATCCGGCCAATGAGGCCGATCAGCGGAGTGTGGCCCAGGCGAACTACCGCATGGCGAGCATCCTGCTGTTCCAGAAGAAGTACGGCGAAGGCTTGTCCAGGGCCCGGCGGTCGTTGAGCATCGACGAAGCGCTGCTGCTGCGCCATCCGGGCAACGTGCAGTATCAGGTGGCCGTGGCGCAGGATCACTCGTTCTACGGCAACGGACTGGTGCAGGCCGGCCGCGTCCGGGAGGGTCTGGAAGAGTTGCGGGAAGGCCGGGAACTGTACGCCCGCCTGGCCGTGCTGGACCCGCAGGAGGTACGTACGCGGACGCTGCTGGCCACCAACGAGGTGTTCACGGCCAAAGCGCTGCTGCGGGAAGGGAACTGGCCGCAGGCTCTGGCGCTGGTTCAGAAATCGCTGGTGTCGCGCGTGAAACTGTCCAAGGAAAACCCGATGAACGCGGGCGCGCGGGGCGAAGTGGCCGAATCGTTCGGCGCGCTGGGCGACGTGCTGGCCAAGGCCGGGAAAAGACCCGAGGCGCTGGGGGCATACCGTGAGGCCATGTCGGTGTTGTCGGCGCTGGAGCGCGAGGGCAAGGCCAACAGCGTAAGCCGCATGGAGATGGAGCGGGTGCGCGAAGAGGCCCGGAAGCTGGCGCGGTAGAGCGCGGGCCGCCGAGGGCGAACACCACATTTCATCTTGGATTGCGAGTCAGATTCACCAGCACGTCGGCGTGGAATTTGCCCTTGTTGGCGCTGCCTGGCCAACGTTTCCAAACCTTGGACGCCAGATCGATGTCGCCGTCACCGTCCAGATCTCCGGCGAGAACGTCATGTCCTCCAAGCCCATGGTCGAGGATCACGCGCTCGATGAACTTCATTCCGCCCAGGTTCTCAAACACAAACCAGCGGCGGCCATCCACTCCCACCGGCGGCAGCGTCGGATCTTCCTGCTCCGCGGTGAGGACATCAAGGTCTCCGTCGAGATCGAAATCGGCAACGGCAAGCGAATGGAACGAGCCTCTTGTTCCGGGGGCGGCGTTCGGCATGAAATGAACGGTGAAGCTGGGCGGAGATTTGCCATCGTTTTCCAGCCAGGCGGCCGCGGAGTTCTGCTGATCGGCATGGCTGGAAACGATATCGGCGTCCCCGTCTCCGTCCAGATCGGCGATCCACGATCTCGAGGAGATGCCGTATGGGCCGCGGCTTCCAAGCGGCAGCATGTGCTTACGCCAGCTCAGGCCCTTGCCGCCGTTTTCGTACCAGCGGCCGGCGATCACCACATCGGCATCGCCATCGCCATCCAAGTCGCCGGCGCCTCGAGGAAAAATTCCGGCATGGATCGCCTCCCTTGTGGCCAGAACGTCGAGCGTAACCGTATGGCGCTTCCATGCGGAATGGCGCAGCGGATCGTCCGGAATGGAGTACCACTGGCAACCATCCCGGTCGCCGAGTGTAAGGACATCCATTTTTCCGTCTCCGTCAACGTCGGCGATCACGACGTCGTGTATCTCGCCGATGGAGGCGTCATACTCAATCCGCTCAAACTGAGACTTCCGCGGATTCCCCGGATTCCTATACCAATGGCGGCCGGTCACCAGATCGGCCCGCCCGTCGTGGTCCACATCGTGGGCAGCCGCTCCGAGTTGCACGCCTTCCATGGCGCCCACCTTGTGCCGGATCCATTCATCCGGTCCCCGTTGCTCAAACCAGTACACCTCGCCCGCGCGGCTGGAAACCGTGTAGTCGAGATCCCCGTCGCCATCGTAATCGGCGAGGGAGGCCATGCCGTAGCCCCAATCTCCCGTGCCCGGCAGGTCTCGGGCGATGTAGTGGTGCCGGAACGTGGACTGGCTGATCTGCGCCGCCATGGGCTGAACCAGGAACAGTAAGAGCGTGAACGCGGCTCGCCTTCTCCGCGTGACGGTTCCATAAACATTGCGTGCAAGCATCGATGTCTCATTCCAGACTCAGGCAAGCTCCGGCGCCGGCGCACGCCCGGCGGACGGCTGCGCGAACGGCGTGCGATGGCATGGGCAGTCGATTATGATAACGGTGAGAGGCCGGGCGCTACACTGGGGCTTCCGCGTGCGGACTCGGGCGCGGGCACAACGCGCGGGAATAGAGCGCGCCGCGGCGGGATTATGTTCTGGGAGGCATTCGCATGTTGATTCGTCAGGCGCCGGAGTACCGCTGGAGCCAGATCACGCCGCGTGCAGTGTATGGGAACCGGCGGCGGTTCCTCACGGCGGCGGCCGGCGGATGGATCGCGGGAGCCAAGGACGCCCATGCGCAGAAGTTGGATGGCGTGCGGAAAGGGTTTGTCACCGAAGGGGAGAAAATCAACCCCAAGGAGGACGTGACCACTTACAACAATTACTACGAATATGGCACAGGGAAGGCCGATCCGGCGCGCAATGCCGGGAGTTTGAAGACGCGCCCGTGGGTGGTCAGCGTCGAGGGGCATTGTGCCAAGCCACGGAAGTTCGACATCGATTCGCTGATGAAACTGGCGCCGTTGGAAGAACGCATCTACCGGATGCGGTGCGTGGAGGCCTGGTCGGTCGTGGTGCCCTGGGTTGGCTACTCGCTGTCGGCCCTGCTCCAGCAGGTGGAGCCCACGGCCAAGGCGAAGTATGTGGCCTTTGAGACCCACTACGACGGAACCATGCTGCGGCCCGAGCAGGCCGGCATCCAGTTTCCCTACCGCGAGGGGCTGAGGATGGACGAGGCCATGCACTCGCTGACGCTGCTGACGTTCGGCTTGTACGGCGAGGCGCTTCCTAAACAGAACGGCGCGCCGGTGCGCCTGGTGGTGCCGTGGAAGTACGGCTTCAAGGGCATCAAGTCGATCGTCAAGGTGCGCCTGGTGGAGAACGAGCCACCCTGCTCCTGGAAGATCATCAACGGCCGCGAATATGGCTTTTACTCGAACGTGAACCCGGAGGTGGATCACCCGCGGTGGAGCCAGGCGAGCGAGCGGCGTCTGGGCGAATTCTTCAAGCGGAAGACGCTGAAGTTCAACGGCTACGCGGATCAGGTGGCGTCTCTGTACGCCGGGATGGACCTGAAAAAATATTACTAAGTTGGGTGGTTCTTTCTTCGCGTTCCGGGGGCCGCGCGCGTGCTGAAAAGTAAGTGGAGTAAGTTGGCCGTCTGGCTGGCCAGCCTGGCGCCGGCCGTCTGGTTGGGCTATGGCGTGTACGCCTCCCGGCTGGGCCCAAACCCCATCGAAGCCGTGACGCACGCCACCGGCGACTGGACGCTACGTTTCCTGCTGGCCTCCCTGGCCGTGACGCCCGCCCGGCGTCTGCTGCGCCTGCCTGATCTGATCCGCTTCCGGCGGATGCTCGGCCTATGGGCGTTCTTCTACGCCTTCCTGCACCTGATGACCTGGGTTTGGCTGGACAAGTTTTTTGATCCTGCCGAAATGTGGGCCGACGTGCAAAAACGGCGGTTCGTGACGGCCGGAATGGCCGGTTTCCTCTGCCTGGTTCCACTCGCGCTCACCTCGACGGCAGGTTGGATCCGAAGGCTGGGCCGGAACTGGCAGCGGCTGCACCGCCTGGCGTATGCGGCGGCGGCGGCGGGCGTTGTGCACTATTGGTGGCTGGTGAAATCCGACATCCGGCTGCCAGCGCTCTATGGGGCGATCCTGGTGGGGCTTTTGGCGCTGCGTCTGGCGGTGCGGCGAGGATAAAGTTTCATGTTGAAACGCGATAATGCGCCACCATCCCGGAGTGGGACGGTGTACCATATCGGGACACGCTGCGTTTGGCAGGAACGATGTACGCGTAAGTGATTGAATCAAAATATGTATTGACTGCGCCAAGCCGTGTGCGGGAGAGTTGGCCCGCACCGTTGGCGCACCAGGCGGAGTTTGGCGAATGAACTGCATTCAGTGAGGCTGCGCATGGGGAATCAGGAGGAGCGAAGCCAGACAAAACTCGTGCTCGTGCTGGGCGTCGTGGCGGGCCTTTTGGCGGGTCTGGGCGTGTTCACGTTCGGCTACGCCAAAGGCGCCAGTTATATGACCAACGACCCGCAGGCCTGCGCCAATTGTCATGTGATGGCGGAGCAGATGGCCGGATGGCGGAAGGGAAGCCACCGCAGCGTGGCGGTTTGCAATGACTGTCACACGCCGCCCGGCCCGGTGGCCAAGTACGCAACCAAGGCCCTGAACGGGTTCTGGCACTCCTGGGCGTTTACAACGGGCTGGTTTCCCGACCAGATTCAGATCACCGGACGGAACCACGCCGTGACGGAGAGTTCCTGCTCCAAGTGCCATGCCGAACTGGTGGATGGGATTCAATCCAGCCGGAGCCACGGTTCAAAGGTGGCGTGTCTAAGCTGTCACGCGCGGGTGGGTCATCAATAAGGAGCGAGAGATGAGCGAAGAGAAATCGGGTTGGCGCAGGGTCCTGCCAGTGACCATCCTGTTGACGGCGGTGCTGACGGTTGGCGTAAGCGCGCTCCTGATGAACATCTTCGAGCGGCAACAGGAGGCCAAGCAGACCTTTTTCCGCGTCGTGGAGTTGACCGACGACACGGAAGATCCAGCCGAGTGGGGACGGAATTTCCCTCTTCAGTACGGCTCTTACAAACGGACCGTGGATATGGAGCGGACGCGCTATGGCGGCTCCGAAGCGATGCCGCATGTGCCGACGCAAGCCGATCCCCGCTCGGTGGTGTCGCAGAGCAAGATCGACGAGGATCCACGCCTGAAAACGATGTGGGCCGGCTACGCCTTCAGCGTCGATTTCAGGGAAGAGCGCGGCCACGCCTATATGTTGATCGACCAGAGAAATACGCGGCGCGTGACCGAGTTCAAGCAGCCGGGAACCTGTCTGCACTGCCACGCCTCGACTTACGTGACCATGAAGAAACTCGGCGGAGGCGATATTTTCAAGGGCTTCGACCAGATCAACCGGATGACCTACGCCGAGGCTACGTCGCATGTGAACCATCCGGTGAGCTGCATCGACTGCCACGATCCGAAGACGATGCAACTCCGCGTGACGCGGCCGGCTTTTATCGAGGGGATCCGCAACTTCAAGGCCTCCCAGGGAGTGCCCAACTATGACGTGAACCAGATGGCCAGCGCGCAGGAAATGCGCAGCTACGTCTGCGGGCAATGCCATGTCGAGTACTACTTCAAGGGCGACGAGAAACGGTTGACCTTCCCCTGGCACAAAGGGTTGAAGGTTGAAAATATCATGGCCTATTACGAGGAGACCGGGCACAAGGACTGGGTGCATAAGGATACCGGAGCACCTGTGCTAAAGGCCCAGCATCCGGAATTTGAGATGTGGAGCCAAGGCGTGCACGCCCGTTCCGGCGTGGCCTGTGCGGACTGCCACATGCCCTACAAGCGCGAGGGTGGATTGAAGGTGAGCGATCATCATGTCCGGAGCCCTCTGGGTAATATCAACCGCGCCTGCCAGGGGTGCCATCACTTCCCGGAAGAGGAGATGAAGGCGCGCGCCGAGCAGATCCAGACGCGTTTCTTCCAAACCAGAAACGTGGCCATGGATGCTCTGGTGGCGCTGATTGCCGATATCCGGGAGAGGAAAGCCAAAGGCGCCACCGACGCCCAACTGGCGCAGGCATGGAGTTTTCAGCGCAAGGCCCAGTTCTACGTGGACTTTGTCGAAGCGGAAAATTCGACGGGCTTCCACGCGCCGGGTGAGGCGCTCCGGATCCTGGCCGACTCCCTCGATTATTCGAGGAAAGGGCAACTGGCGCTTCGAGACCTCAAATAACAGTCCGGTCTACCCCCCATTGTGGGTATATATGCGCAAGGTACTAAATGCTGCATATAGGGATGGGCATTCGCAAAACCGGAGACTGCCTACCGAAACCTGGAATACGGCCTGAACCCATAAGAAATGGCGCTGAAAATGAAGGGTGCGCCGGTATGGCAACACAATTGCTCAAGTTCTAATTCGTACGAAAGATTAGCTACCAATGAACCGGCCTGCCTAGGTCTACTGTGTATGCCGGTTTGGGGGAGAGAATAAGAATGAAAAATTTTATGGGCACAATTCTTGCCTCGTGCCTGCTTCTGAGCACAACAGCCGTTTTTGGCCAGATCACAGGTGATTTGCGCGGCGTGGTGCTGGATGGACAGGGCGGAGCGGTAACCGGCGCCAAGGTGGCGTTGAAAAGCGTCGAGACCGGCCAACTCAGGCACACAACGGTGAACAGTAATGGCGAGTTCAATTTTGCGCTGCTGCAAATCGGACAGTATGACGTCAGCGCGGAAGCCTCCGGATTCCGTGTCAGTTCCGCGCGGGCGGAGGTGAAGACGGGCGAGGTCGCCAGTGTCCGGTTCACTCTGGAAGTGGGCCAGGTGACCGAAACGGTGACGGTAACCGATGCCGTGGCGCTTCTGGACACCGAGAACGCTCAGTTGCAGACCTCGGTGGTCGGGCAAGCCGTGCAGGAACTGCCCGTGGGTCGCAATCCGAATCAGTATGCGCTGACAGCGCCGGGCGTGGCCCCCGTTTCTTCGAACAATCCGTTCCTGGGCTCCGGCAGCTTCAACTCCAACGGAGGCCGCGGGCGCGGCAACAACATTACCGTGGATGGCATCACGGCCACCGACGTTTCGGTGACCGGCACCGGCGGAACGTTGAATCCCCTGAACTTCAGCTCAATTAAAGAGGTGAAGGTCATTACGAACAATTTCAGCGCGGAGTACGGCCGTAACGCGAGCTCCCAGCTTCTCTACATCACCAAGAACGGCACAAACCAGTTGCATGGCGAGGTGTTCGAATATTTCCGCAATGACAAGTTGAATGCGCGTCCCTACTTTGACACCACGGGGAAGACGAACATCCTGCGCCGCAACGAGTTCGGCTATGCGGTGGGTGGACCTGTCTACATCCCGGGTCTGCTGGATCTTCGCAACAAGCTGTTCTGGTACACGGACCAGCAGCGTCTCAAGACGCGCGGCGCGGGCGCGACGCGCATTGCGCGTGTGCCCACTCCGGCGCAGGCCGCGGCGATCGCCGATCCCACGGCGCGCGCACTGTTCCAGCAGTATCAGATTCCGACGGCGGATTCGGGCCAGATTACGACGGCGGCGCCGAATCGGACCGATTTTTGGCAGTATGCCGTGCGCGGCGACGTGAACCTGACGAGCCGCGACACGATTTGGGTGCGCTACAGCCAGGCCGATAGCGTAACCGCCAGCTCGGGCAACACCTTCATTGGCACCAATCTGCCCGGTTTCGGAGCTAACAGCCAAGGCAAGCCTCGCCAGGCAACGGCGGCTCACACGCACATTTTCGGTACATCCGCTGTGAACGAGTTCCGTTTCGGTTTCGGCCAGAGTGATGCGGGTTTCCCCATCGACACTCCGTACCCGCTGGGTGCGCGCATCACCTTCCAGGACGGCAGCGTGAACTCCTTCGGCGTCTGGGAGGGCCTGCCACAGGGACGCGAGCAGAAGACGTTCCAGTTTACGGACAACTTCTCCTTCGTGCGCGGCCGCCACAACATCAAAGTTGGCGGTGAGTACTACTATCTGCAGGCCGACAGCGTCTTCGACGCCGTGGCCCGTCCTCTGCTGGCCTTCCCCAACTTTACTGAGTTCGCCGCCGGCCGTCCGGCCACCTTCCAACAGCGCTTCGGCAACTCACGGCGCGCCAACCGCGTCAAGAACGTGTTCGGGTTTGTACAGGACGACTTCAAGGTTTCTCGTAATCTCACGTTGAACATCGGCCTGCGCATGGAATGGGCGGGCGGTCCGGTGGAAAAGAACGGAATCATCTCCAACCTGAACCTGAACAACAATACGGCCTACGGCGCGGCCGGCGCCGGTCCATTCGGCCTCCTGGAGCAGGGTAAGCCCTCGTTCAAGAGCAACTACAACTGGGGGCCCCGGTTCGGCTTTGCCTACAACGTGGGTAGCTCGGGCAAGACGGTGATCCGCGGCGGCTACGGCATAGCCTATGATTTCATCTTCCTCAACCCGATCACGAACCAGCGCTTTCTGCCCCCCTTTATCGTCGCGGGCGTACTCAGCGGCCAGGCCAACTTCACGGGCGGCAATTCGCTGGCCAACATCATTGCGGGCACGGCGACGATTCAGGGCCAGACGGCGGCGCAAGTGGGCAATCTCTCCACCACCGTGCGCAACTTCGGCGCGATTTCACCGGCTCTTGACCAGGGACTGCGCAACCCGCAGGTGCACCAGTGGAGCCTCGGCGTGCAACGCGAGCAGTTCGGCGTGGTCTGGAAGGCCAGCTATGTGGGTACGAAGGGGAACTACCTGCTTCGCTCCCGCGATCTGAACCTGATCGCCGCGCCGCCGGCCGCGGCATCCAGCCTGGCCGATGAAACCGCCCGCCTGAGCCAGTTCCAGACGGCGTTTGCCCAGCAAAATGGCGGCGCCACCGCGGTGAGCAATCGCATCGACCCGCGCTACAACGCCATCGTTTGGACCGACTCCTCGGCCAACTCGAACTACCATGGGTTGCAGTTCGAGGTTCAAAAACGTTACAGCACGCTCCTGTTAAGCGCTAACTACACGTTCAGCAAGTCCATCGACGACGGTTCCGACGTTTTGGGCGTCCTGATCAACGACAGCTCGAACCAGCAGAACCCCCTCGACAACCGGAACAACCGAGCGGCGTCGCAGTTTGATCTGCGGCAGCGAGTGGTGTTCGTGCACCAGTGGACGCCCAAGTGGTTCCAGGGCTCTTCCAATTGGGCCATGCGCAACCTGGTGGGCAACTGGGGCTTCTCCGGGATCACCAGCTTCCGCTCTGGCTTCCCGGTGACGCTCGACTCGGGCGCCCGCCGCAATCTGAACCCGCTGACGGTAATTGGAGGTGGCGGTCAGATTCGTCCGAACGCCGCCGGTCCTTTGGAAGTCGACTGGCGGCCTGCCGGCTCGCAAGGCGCGCCCTTCGGAGTCAGCAACCCTTCGGGCGTGCAGAACGTTTCGTCGTATGCGTCCAGCTTGGGCCTGTCACAGCCGTTCCTGGGCAACTTCGGCGGCATGGGGCGGAACATCCTCCGGCTGAACGGCGAGCGCAACTTCGACTGGAACATCTTCAAACGCTTCGGCGCCGGTGAGGGCAGGTTCTTCGAGGTTCGCGCCGAGTTCTACAACCTGTTCAACAACACATCCTTCCAGGAGGCGCAGCGGAACATCACGGCGCCCGACTTCGGCCAGTACAACGTGGTCGGACAGGACGCCCGCATCATTCAGTTGGGCGCCCGGTTCGTGTTCTAGCCGCCAGCCGCGTCGCAACCCTACGGGGTCTGACAAGGGCCACGCAGGCCGGCCTTTTTCCTCTTCAGAGCGAGGCCGGCCTTCCATATAATGACAATGCGCGCCGTGTGCCTGAAAGCCTGGGCATGAATTTTCCGGCGTTCATGATGTTGACGGGAGACTGACATGTTGCGCGCGATTCTCTGCGCCCTGCTGGCCACAACCCTGTTTGCCCAGGACACCGAAAGCTTCCGCCATGCGCGGGAGAACAGCCGCACCTTTGAGCAAGCCATCGCCTCAACCCAGCGCTTGCTCCGGGCGTGGCTGGAGAAGGCCGACGGCAGGACGCTCCTGCTGCCGGACCGCATTCCCGGCCGGCGCGGACTTGCTCTCGACGACGCCAACCGGTTGTACACGCCCCACAACTCCGGCGCCGACCTTTATCCCTACCTGATCATCACCGCCCACCTTACCGATCCGGATCTCTACCACGGGCGCATGATGCACATGCTCCGAAACGAGGTGCGCTATACGACGGCGCAGGAGTCCATCCCCGGAAATCTCGAGATGACCAGCGGCAAACTCGGGCCGCCCAGCCTGTTCGGAGCCGGTGAGTACGCCAAGGACGGGTTGCTCTCGGTAACCGAATACCTGGGCCGGACTCCCTGGTTCTACCGCATGGTGGACATGGTGGCCGACGCCATGAACCGCGCCCCGGTCGAGTCGCGGTTCGGCTGGCTGCCGGCCGCCGACGCCGAGTTGAACGGCGACTATATGCAGGCGCTGGCCCGCATCGCGCCGATGACGGCCGACCAGCGCTTTTATGAATGGGGACGCCGCATCGCCAGCGCCTACCTGGAGGAGGTCCTGCCGGGCAACTTTGGCGTGCCGAGCAGCAAGTGGGATTTCACGGCGCACACCGGCGACGGACGTCTTATGTTGAGGGACCACGGCAACGAGACCATCGCCGGATTGTCGCAGCAGTATGCCATCGAGCATTCGCTTCACACGCCACGCGCAGAAAAGTGGCGGCCCGCAATGGCGCGCATGCTCGACCGCGTACTTGCATCGGCAAATCCCCATGGCATGCTCTACAGTGAAGTCGACGCGGCGACTCTCAAGCCGTTGAAGACCGAGCTATCCGACAACTGGGGCTACGTCTACGGCGCCGTCTACACGTTCTATCAGTGCACCGGGGAAACGAAGTACCGCGACGCGGTGAGGCGCGTGCTGAAAAATCTGCCGCACTACCGCAATCATCTCTGGGAGGGACGTCCCAAGCCGGAGCGGCCGATGGGCAGCTTCGACGGCTATGCAGACACGATCGAAAGCGCGCTGTACCTCGTGAACCGCGAGCCGGTTGCCGAGGCGTTCGACTGGATCGACTCCGAGATGAAGGTCATGATGGGCATGCAGCAGGCCGATGGCCACATCGAGAACTGGTATGGCGAGGGCAACTACAACCGCACCGCCACGATTTATGCGCTGATGAAGAGCCAGGGGGTGCGGCCGGCGCGGTGGGAGCCGGGCGTGCGCGTGGGCGCGGTCCGTGACGGCTCGCGGCTGTACCTGCACCTCGACATGCCCGCCGCGCGCGACATCCGTTTTGACTACGCCCGGCACCGGCGCGAGATCAATCTCGACAAGAACTACGTCCGGTTGAACGAATTCCCCGAATGGTACACCGTGGATGAGAACACACTGTACCGCGTGGGCGGACAAGTCTTTCTTGGCTCGGAGCTGATTGCCGGTATCTCGATGAAGCCCGGCGACTGGGTGGTGGAGCCGGTGGGCAAGGCTCCATACGGGACCATGCCCCAGTAGCTTCTCAAGCCGCCTGCAACCGCACAGCCTACAGCCGCGTATACTTCCAGCCGGCTTTGGCCACGCGCGCGCCGTCCAGGAACAGGCGGCCATCCAGCAGGAAAGCACCTCGCGCCGTACGCGCCATCGCCTCCCAGTCGATGTCCTGATACTGCGGCCATTCGGTCACCAGCACCACGGCGTCGGAGGCCTCGGCCACTTGTTCGGCATTTTCCACATAGCGCACGCACAGATCCGGTTGCTCTTTCCGCGCACGCTCCATCGCCACGGGATCGTGCACCGCCACGGTCGCCCCGCGCGCCAGCAAGCCTCTGGCTATATCCAGCGATGGCGCGTCGCGCAGGTCGTCGGTGTTCGGCTTGAACGCCAGTCCCAGCAGCCCCACCGTCTTGCCCTTCAGAATTTTCAACTCGCCCAGCAGCTTTTCCACCACGCGCTCCCGCTGCTGCTGGTTCACCAGACGAGCCGCCGATACAATCGGCATCGCCAGCCCATAGTCGGCGGCGGTCGCCACCACGGCCGAGGTGTCCTTGGCAAAGCAGGAGCCGCCCCACCCCAGGCCCGCCTGCAGGAACCGCGTCCCGATGCGGCTGTCCAGACCAATCCCCTTGGCCACCAGCGCCACATCGGCGCCCACGCGTTCGGCCAGCCGTCCGATCTCGTTAATGAAGCTGATCTTCAACGCCAAAAACGAGTTCGCCGCATACTTGATCAGCTCGGCCGAGGCGAGGTCGGTGGTCACCAGCGGCACCGCAGCCAGATGCTCCGGCCGGGCCAGGTAGGTGGGCGCAATGAAGCTCTGTTCGAGAATCGGCCGGTACAGGTTGGTCAACACGTCCACGGCGCGCGGCGAGTCCGTGCCAATCACGATCCTGTCCGCATACAGGCTGTCGTGCAGCGCGCTGCCCTCGCGCAGAAACTCCGGATTCGACGCCACGGCGAATTCTGCCGGCTGCTTGCCACGCGCCTCCCGAATCAACGACTCCACCCAGTTCCCGCTCCCGATGGGCACCGTCGACTTGTTCACCACAACGGTGAACTCCAGCCCCAGATTCCCGCCAATCGCCGCCGCCGCCGCGCGCAGATACTGCAAATCGGGCGAGCCGTCCGGCAGAGGTGGCGTGCCCACGGCAATGAATACCACTTGTGCCCGCGGAATCGCCTCCTCATAAAGAGTTGTGAACTGCAACCGGTCGTGGGCCTCTTCGAGAATCTCCTCGATGTGCGGCTCAAAGATCGGCACGCGCCCGGCGCGAAGGGTTTCGACCTTGGACTGGTCGCTGTCCAAACAGGTCACCTCGTGGCCGATCGCCGCCAGGCAGGCGCCCGTGGTCAACCCCACGTAACCCGTTCCAATAATGGCAATTCGCATAAACTCTTATTATCCTTCGACACACCGGCGCTCAGTCTATAGAGTGGCCCTTTCCCGCTCCAGGGCCTATCATGAAAAGGAGTCCCCTGGGACGGGCCGCCCCATGCCGGTGAAGTTGATTCCCACCGATCCAAACCAGCAGGAAGACAAGCCGGAAGCGCTTCTGCTGCACGACGACACCAAGTTCGCCGCCGGCAAGATCGCCTTCTTTCAGTACCTGGCACTGATCATCCTCTGCATCCTGCTGTCGGGCTTCTGGCAACTCCAAGTGCAGGACCCCACCTACTATCAGAACCGCGCCGAGCGAAACCGCATCCGCACCGTCCCCATTCCCGGCGCGCGCGGTAAGATCCTCGACCGCGACAACCGCGTCATCGTCGACAACCACAGCTCGTTCAGTCTTCTGCTGTCGCGCATCAACCTCAAGCCCGAGCACCTGGACAGTATCTGCGAGGGCCTCGATCTGGATTGTGACGACCTGCGCGAGCGCCTCCGCCGGTACGACCGCACGCGCCCCAAGTACGAGCCCATTGTCATCAAGGAAGAGCTGACGCCTTCCGAGATCGCCTTCGTCGAGGCCCACCGCGGCCAGGATACGTTTCCGGAGATGGAACTCATCCACGAACAGCGCCGGCTGTACGCGCGCGATGGTCTGGCCGCCCACGTCATCGGCTACACCGGCGAGGTGAGCGAGGAGGAGTTGAACACGGCCGAGTTTGCCCGGTACAAACAGGGCGACGTGATCGGCAAGGCCGGCGTCGAGCGTTACTACAACGACGTTCTCATGGGCGTCGACGGCCAGCGCCGCGTGATTGTCGACAACATGGGCCGCGTCCGCCAGGTGATCGACAACAAGGAAGCCGTTCCCGGCAAGAGCATCCAGCTCACCATAGATCTCGACCTGCAGGCCGTCGCGGAGCTTTCGCTGGAGAATCGCAAGGGCGCGCTGGTGGCGCTGGATCCGCGCAACGGCGAGATTCTCGCCATGGCCTCGCGCCCCTCCTACGACCCGAACAAGTTCGCCGGCCGCATCCGCTCGCGCGAGTGGTCGGAGATCATCTCGAACCCTGACAAGCCTCTTCTGAACCGCGGCATCCAGGCCCAGCTCGCCCCCGGGTCCACGTTCAAACCCATCGTCGCCATGGCCGCGCTGGAGGCCGGCGTGGTGGACGACCACACCACGGCGCACTGCTCGGGCGGCGCCACCTACTATGGCCGCTTCACCGCCTGCCACGCCAAGAAGGGACATGGCGCCGTCAGCCTGAACCGCGCGCTGGCCCAGTCCTGCGACGTCTATTTCTATTACGCGGGCGACCGGCTGGGCATCGACCGGATCGCCGAGTACGCCGAACGCACCGGCCTTGGAAAGCGCACCGGCGTCGATCTGCCCGGAGAGGCCGAAGGCATCGTGCCGTCCACGCGATGGAAGATCCGCCATCAGCGCCAGAAATGGTACGCGGGCGAAACCATCTCGGTCGCCATCGGCCAGGGAGCGCTGACCGTCACGCCCATCCAGCTCGCCTACTCGATTGGGGGCCTGGCCCTCGATGGCGTCTGGTTCAGGCCACATCTGCTCCGCCAGCCCGCGCCTTCGGCCGAGGAGCCGCGCCACGCAACAGTGGACGCCAACCACCTGCGCCTTGTGATGAACGGCATGTACTCGGTTGTCAACGAGGGCGGGACGGCGGCGCGCTCAGCCCTGCCGGGCATCGAGTTCTGCGGCAAAACCGGAACCGCGCAGGTGATCTCCAAGGAGGCCGCCAAGAAGATGGAGGTGGTCATTAAGGACAACGGCTGGTTCGTTGGCTTTGCCCCGCGTGAGAATCCGGAGATTGTCGCCGCCGCCGTGGTCGAAGAGGGCGAGCATGGCACTGTGGCGGCGCAAATCGTGCGCGACGTCATCAAGTCCTACTTCGACAAACGCGCCCGCCAGCGCCGCGAGACCTCGCTGGCCCTGGCCGCCCCGGCCGCACCCGTAACCGCGCAGCCCTAAGACCGCGCGCGCCCGCCTGCCCGGCTCCGCGCCGCCTCCTCGCGCTGGCGCATAATCAACTCATGCGATCCTGCATCCTTGTCCTCTCCCTTCTCGCCACGCTGCTCACGGGTTGCGGCGGCGGCGTGGGGAAACGCGACGCGGCGTCAGCCGCCCGGTTCCTTGATGACGCTGAAGCGCGGATGCTCGCCGCCGTGAATGAGGCCGGCCGCGCCGCCTGGGTCTCCTCCACCTACATCACTCAGGACACCGAGGCCATCACGGCCCAGGCCAACGAGCGCCAGATTGCTCTCGCCGTCGAACTCGCCAAGGAGGCCGCCCGCTACGACGGTGTCTCCCTGCCTCCCGATCAGGCGCGCAAAATGAAGCTCCTCAAACTCTCGCTGTCGCTCGCCGCCCCGGCCGACCCCAAGCTGCGCGAGGAAACCACGCGCATCGCCGCCGCCATGGAGGGCGCCTACGGCAAGTTCAAGATCTGCCCCGAAGGCGCCGCGCCGTCCAGTGAGAAATGCATCGCCGAATCGCAAATCTCCCGCATCATGGCCGAGAGCCGCGATCCGAAGGAGCTGCTGCGCGTGTGGACGGGCTGGCATAACAACGCCACGCCCATGAAGAAGGAGTATGTCCGCTTTGCCGCGCTCGCCAACCAGGGTGCGCGCGAGCTCGGCTTTGCCGACTCGGGCGCCATGTGGCGCTCCAAGTACGACATGCCGCCCGATGAGTTCGCCCGCGAACTCGACCGTCTGTGGGGCCAGGTAAAGCCTCTCTACGATTCGCTGCATACCTACACCCGCAAACGCCTGCGCGCCAGGTATGGCGATGCCGTGCCGGCCACAGGGCCCATCCCGGCTCATCTTCTCGGCAACCTCTGGTCGCAAAGCTGGGATAACGTCTATCCGCTGCTGGCTCCGTCAGGCGCCGGGTTGGGCTACGATCTCACGGCGATTCTCAAGTCCCGCCAGTACGACGCCCCCGGAATGGTCCGCGCGGGCGAGCGTTTCTTCACATCCCTCGGCTTTGAGAAGCTGCCCCAAACTTTCTGGGAGCGCTCCATGTTCGTCAAGCCGCGCGACCGCGAGGTGGTTTGCCATGCCTCGGCCTGGGACGTCGACAACGTCGATGATCTGCGCATCAAGATGTGCATTCAGATCAACGCCGAGGACTTCAGCGTCATCCACCACGAGCTTGGCCACAACTTCTATCAGCGGGCGTACAACCAGCAGCCGTTCCTGTTCCGCGACTCGGCCAACGACGGCTTTCATGAAGCCATCGGCGACACCATCGCCCTGTCCATCACGCCCGAATATCTCGTGAAGCTCGGCTTCCTGGCCAAGCCTACGGACGCCTCGGCCGACACAGGACTGCTCCTGCACCGCGCGCTCGAGAAGGTCGCCTTCTTGCCCTTCGGCCTGCTGGTGGATCAGTGGCGCTGGAAGGTCTTCTCGGGCGAGGTGAAGCCGGAAAACTACAACGCCGCCTGGTGGGAGTTGAAGCGGAAATACCAGGGCGTGGCCCCGGCCGCCGCGCGCGGAGAGGAGTTCTTCGACCCCGGCGCCAAGTATCACGTGCCGGGCAACGTGCCCTACACGCGCTATTTCCTGGCGCACATTCTCCAGTTCCAGTTCCATCGCGCCCTGGCCAAGGCGGCCGGATGCACGGGACCGCTGCACCGCTGCTCCATCTACGAAAGCAAGGAGGCCGGCAGGAAGCTGGAACAGATGCTCGCCATGGGCGCGAGCAAACCATGGCCGGAAGCTCTCAAGGCGATGACCGGCGAAGACAAGCTGGACGCCACGGCCATCCTCGACTACTTCGCCCCGCTGAAGCAATGGCTCGACGAGCAGAACAAGGGTGAACCCGTGGGATGGTGATGCGCGCCGGGCTCGCTCTCGTGTGTACGGCGGCTGCCCTGGCGGCCGCCGCGCCCACCTTCCATCGCGACGTTGAGCCCATCCTGCAGCACCGTTGCCAGGGCTGCCACAGGCCCGGCGAGTCCGGCCCCTTCCCCTTGCTTACCTACGCCGATGCGCGCCCGCGCGCCCGCGCCATCCGCGCGGCCATCCTGAAGCGCACCATGCCCCCCTGGTTTGCCGCCGAAGCCTCGCATCCTTTCTCGAACGACCCCACGCTCACGCAATCCGAACGCGGCACGCTGCTGGATTGGGTGAACACCGGCGCAGCCCAAGGCAATCCCGCCGATGCTCCGCCGCCGGCCGCCTTCACCGAGGGGTGGAACATTCCACGGCCCGGCGCCACATTCGATACAGGCGTGGATTTCGCCATTCCCGCGCGGGGGGCGCTTGACTACATGCACTTTGTCATCCGCACCGGATTTACCAGCGACCGCTGGGTGGAAGCCATCGAGGTGCGCCCTTCCTTCCGCGCGGCCGTTCATCATGCCGTCGTCTACATCCGCCCGCCCGGTTCGCCCTGGCTGGCTCACTTGAAGCCAGGCCACCCCGGACCCGTCCCCCGCGATGGTCCCGGCCAGGGACGCGCCGAGGTGCTTACCGTGTACGCCCCCGGCATGACGCCCGACCAGTGGCCCGCGGGAACCGCCAAGCTGCTGCCTGGGGGATGGGACATCATTCTGCAGCTCCATTACACAACCACCGGAGCGGCCGGGCGCGACCGCACGCGCATCGGGCTGCGGTTCTCCCGCGCGCCCGTCACCCACCGTGTGGTCACCATGTCGATGCGCAACATGGCTCTCAACATTCCGCCCGGCGAGTCCAACTACAGCGCCGAGGGCCGCGGCTTTCTTCCCGCCCGCGCCGAGATTCTCAGCTTCTTCCCGCACATGCACCTGCGCGGCAAGGCCTTCGAATACCGCGCCATTCATCCGGACGGCTCGCGCGAAGTACTGCTGCGCGTCGAGCCCTACCGCTTCCACTGGCAGCTTGCCTACCGCCTGGCCGCGCCGCTCGCACTTCCGGCGGGCACGCGTCTGGAATGCACGGCCTGGTACGACAACTCGCCAAACAACCCCGATAACCCCGATCCGAAGGCCACGGTGCGCTGGGGCGAGCAGAGCTGGGACGAGATGATGGCCGGCTACCTGGATCTCCGCTACCCCGCTGATCTGTCGCTCGAAGAGCTCTTCGGGAGGCCCGTCACGCGCCCATGACACGCCTGCTTCCACTTCTGCTGCTGGCCGCCGCCGTGGCGCGCGCCCACGATCCCATCACCACGAAGCTCAGCTTCAGCACTGAGATTGTCCGCCTTTTTCACCGCCACTGCGCGGCGTGCCACCGCGAGGGGGGCGCCGCTCCGTTCGCCCTCACCAACTATGCCGAAGCCCGTCCTTGGGCGGTCGCCATCAAGGAGGAGGTGCTGGCGCGGCGGATGCCGCCGTGGGGCGCAGTCAAGGGCTTTGGCGAGTTCAAGAACGAAGAGGGCCTTTCGCAGGAAGAGCTGCACATGATAGCCGATTGGGTGGAAGGGGGCGCGCCCGAGGGCGATCCGGCATTTCTGCCGCAGGATCCCAAGACGGCCGCCGCCGCCGTGGCCGAAGAGCCTTCCGGCAACGGCGTTGCAGGCCGTGGCCCTGTCCTCACGGGCCGGCTGAGGCTCGGCCGTCCGCTCATGCTGCATGGTCTGCGGCCCCAGACGCCGCCGCCGGACAACGCAAAGCTCATCGCCCGGCTGCCCTCGGGCGAGATCATCCCCATCGTCTGGTTCTACGGCATGACGGCGAAGTTCCTGCACCCGTTCTGGCTGCGCGCGCCGCGGCCGCTGCCTGCTGGCGCGGAGTTGATTCTCAGTGGCGGAGTCTCAGTGCAGCTCTACACGCGGCCACGGTAGGCGGCCTGCCATAAACACAGGCGGTGCGCCACAAAAAACGCGGAGCATCTTGCGATGCCCCGCGCGCCAAGGAGCGTTGTTGTGGCGTCAAAACCTGTCCATGGCGGACTCGCACCCGGGCGGGCCCGCACACCGGACCCGCTACTGTATCAGACTCCCAGTTCGCGCAACAGGTTTCCCGCCGCCGCCGCCGGATCGGCCGCGCGCGTAATGGGCCGGCCGATCACCAGGTAGGTTGCACCACCGGCCATGGCCTGGGCCGGCGTGGCCACGCGTTTCTGATCGCCCGCGTCACCGCCCGAGGGCCTCACGCCGGGCGTCACCAGCGTCGCGGCCGGGCCGGCCATCGCCCGCACCTCGGCCACCTCCAGCGGCGAGCAGACGAAGCCGTCCACGCCCGCCTCGACGCCGCGCGCCACCAGGTGGCGCACCAGTTCGGCAGGCTTGCACGCATAGCCCAGGTCCGCCAGGTCGCCTTCATCGAAGCTCGTCAGCACGGTGACGCCGAGGATGCGCAGTCCGGTTCCCTGCTTGCCCTCCATCGCCGCGCGCATCACCACTTTGGAAGCATGCACGGTAAGCAGCTTCGCTCCCGCCGCGGCCACCTGCGCCGTGGCGCGCTTCACCGTTTCGGGAATGTCGTAGAACTTCAGATCGACGAACACATCCTTGCCTCCGGCGATCAGTTCGCGCACGAAGGGCATGCCTTCGGCCGCGTACAGCTCCATGCCGACCTTATAGAAGCCGATGCTCTCGCCGCACGCCTTCACAATCGCCCGCGCCTCGGCGGCGTTGGGCACATCGAGCGCCACAATGATGGGGTTCTTCATATCAGTTGAATGGGATGCTCGCCGCGCTCCTTCACACGGCCAATCCGGCGGAACCAGGGGCCCCGCGCCTGGACGGCCACGGCCTCGTCCTCGGGAAGCGACACGAGCAGGCCGCCCGAGGTTTGCGGATCGAACAGCAGCGCGAGCAGTCCGGGCTCGAGCGCATCGCCGCCGCCCACATCGCCGCCCGCGAATTCGCGGTTGTTCTTCAGCCCGCCCGGCACGGCGCCCAGGCGGACACACTCGGCCGCGCCCGGCAGCAGCGGCACGCTCCCGGCCGCGATCTCCAGCGTCACCTGGCTTGCCAGCGCCATTTCGCGCGCGTGGCCCATCAGTCCGAAACCCGTCACATCGGTGCAGCCATGCACGCGGGCCTCGCCGATGGTCCGCCAGGCGTGGAGGTTCAACTCCGTCATGCTGGCGATGGCGGCCTCGATCCAGCTCTCCCCGGCGATTCCGCGCTTCAACGCCGTGCCGATGACGCCCGTGCCCAGCCCTTTGCTCAGCAGCAGCACGTCGCCCGCGCGCGCGCCCGCATTGCGCCACACGCGCTCCGGATGCACGATGCCCGTCACGGCGAAGCCGAATTTCAGCTCGCTGTCGGCCACCGTGTGGCCGCCCACCAGCAGGCAGCCGGCCTCGCTCAGTTTCTCCATCGCGCCGCGAATGATGGCCGCCAGCATCGACGGATCGGCCGAGGGCGGAAAGCAGGCCACCGACAGCGCCGTCAACGGACGGCCTCCCATGGCCCACACGTCGCTTAACGAATTGGCCGCCGCAATTGCTCCGAACGTCGCCGGATCGTCCACAATCGGAGTGAAAAAGTCCACCGTCTGCACCAGGGCGCACTCCGGCGTCAGCTTGAACACGCCGGCGTCGTCGGCGGTTTCAAACCCCACAATCAGATTGCCGCCAGCCACGCGCGGCAGCAGTGCCAGCACCTGGTCCAAAACCTTTGGACTCAGCTTGCTCGCTCAACCGGCCGCTTTGGCGTGCGCCGTAAGCTTCTCCACGGACATCCTTCCTAGTGTAGCGGCGAGGCGCGTTACCATCGAACTTCATGTCCACTTCGCCTCTTCCGGTGGTGATCGCCGGCGCCGGTCCCACGGGGCTCGCCTGCGGCATCGAACTCAAGAAACGCGGCGTACCCGCCATCCTCTTCGACAAGGGCTGCGTGGTGAACTCGCTCTATCACTACCCGGCCAACATGGTGTTCTTCACGACCCCGGAGCTGCTGGAAATCGGCGATATTCCCATGACCTCGCTGAACGAAAAACCGGTGCGCGGCGAGGCTTTGAAATACTACCGGCGCGTGGCCGGACACTATGCGCTCGATATCCGCCAGTACGAGCGTGTCACACGCGTCGAAGGCTCCGATGGTGGATTCACCGTGCACACCCGCGCGCGCACGGGCGGCGAACGCTCCTGCGCCGCCTCCAAGGTGATTTTCGCCACCGGTTACTACGACCGGCCGAACCTGCTTGGCGTGCCCGGCGAGAACCTGGACAAGGTGATCCATTACTACAAGGAGGCCCATGCTTACTATGGCCATGACGTGGCCGTGGTGGGTGCGAAGAATTCGGCCGCCATCGCCGCGCTGGAACTGTGGCGTACCGGCGCGCGCGTCACGCTGATTCATCGCGGCGAGGCGATTCATCCGCACGTGAAGTACTGGATCAAACCGGACATCGAGAACCGCATCAAGAACGGCGAGATTACGGCCTACTTCGACTCCCGCGTCACCGCCATCGAGCCGTCGTCGATCCGCCTGGAGACGCCCTCCGGACCCATCACGCTGCAGAACGATTTCGTATTCGCCATGACAGGCTACTCGCCCGACGTCGAGTTCCTGGCCGCGCACGGCATCACCTTCGATGCCGGGACGCGCCGACCCTTTACCAATCCCGAGACGCTCGAAAGCGTGCGCCCGGGCATGTATCTGGCCGGCGTTCTCGTAGCCGGTATGCACACCAACGAGATCTTCATCGAGAACGGACGCTTCCACGGCGGCCAGATCGCCGCTGATATCGCGCGCAAACTGGGCGTCTAAGGCACGCGCCACAGATACACGTTGCCCGCCGAGGCCGTCCGCTGGAGCCCCCAGTCGCGCGGCCGGGCCAGGAAATCGGCCGCCACGGCTCCGTAGCCGCCGCCTCCATCGCGAATCAGGATCCACCGGAAGCCCTCGCGTCGAACGGCGCTTATGGCGGCCGGGCGCCAGTTCAGCGGCGGCTCGGGCGTGTAGCCGGGGTCGTGGTTCAACACGCGGCCATCACCTTCCACGCGCAGCTTCATGCCCGTCCAGGCCAGCGCGATCATGGCCCGCAGGCCGGTGCTTTCGAATGGTTCCGGGCAGTTGACCGTAATGCCGTCGCCCGCGCGCGCCGGAGCCCAGGTGCTCCAGCCCGTGGTGGGATTGCGGTCGAAGGCCAGCGGCGTCTCCGTAACGTGCCGCGTGGCGGTGAAGCGGCAGCGTTCCACGCCCTCGAAGCTCAACTCCTGTACGTTCAGCGGCGCGGGTCCGGGCTCGGCCACCACCAGACGCAACTGCCGCACCCGCTCCGTGTGCCAGTCTGCCCGCAAGTTGTACATCAGCCCCGGCGCGGCCTCGTGCGCCTTCACCAGCGCCGCCGCGGCGCGATCGGCTGGCGCGTATCCCCAGGGCGTCATCGGCAGGGAGTGAATGTAGAGCCTGGGCGCGGTGATGAAGTCGAGCACGCGTTCCCCCGTGCGCGTGTGCCTGTTCAACATCGCGATCACCTCGGGCTCGCCGGGCTGCGGGCGGGCGCGCCAGCCGCGCAGCGACCATGAGCCCACCGGCGGAGTCCAGGCCAGCGCGGCCACCTGTGCGACAGCAGCCGGCCAGACCACCGGAGCGGGCAGCGCCAGCGCTACAAACGGCAGCGCCGGAATCAGAAACCTCACGCCCGCGTTGGCCAGCCAGGGCAGAGCCGCCATCACGGCGGCCAGCACCAGCGGACGCGCCGCGCGGCGTTCCGTCCTCCACAGTCCCCACAGCGCCAGCGGCGCCAGAACGAAACCCACGCCCACATGGCCGCCCAGCACGCCGCCGCCGAACAGCGTGTGCGTCAGCCGGTCGAAACCATGCACGCCATAGGTGGCCAGGTTGTGCCGCAGCATGGCCTCCGTGGAGGCGTGGAAGTGCTCGTTCGGAAACCAGGCGTTCAGAAACGGCGCGAAGGGATTGCCCGCCAGCCAGGCGTTGCGGACCAGCCACGGGGCAGGGAAGACCAGCGCCCCGGCCACGAAACGCCAGGGCCGTTCGCGCCGGAACAGCAGCCACAACAGGGCGCCCAGGGCGAACACGCCGCCCGTCATCTTCACCGCATAGCAGGCACCGGCCAGCAGACCGGCGCGTCCGTTTTCGCCGCGCTCCAAGGAGCGGTACAGCGCCACGGCGTACAACGCCAGCATCACGTCGTTGTAGGCGGATGCCGCGGCGGTCATCACCACGGGTGAGGCGGCCACCAGGGCCGCGGCCGCCATGCCCCGGCCGCCCGCGGCCATGCGCGCGATCAAGGCCACCAGTGCGGCCAGGAAACCCAGGTGAACCAGCTTGGCCGCCGGCGCGCCGCCGAACGCCGCCGCATAGGCGAACAGCATCTCGGCCATCTGCGGCATCGACTCATAGAAACCGGCGCGCTGCGGGAAGCGGCCCCCGGCCAGCCACTCGCGCACCAGTCCCAGGTGATAGGTGATCTCGTCGGGCTGCACCGCTGGACCGGTGGCGTGCACGATCAGGAATGCCGCCAAGGGCAGGAAGAGAAGCCAGCAGGCGCTGGGCCGCGGCCAGGCCGCACCGGCCTCCGCCCGCCATCCCGCCCGCCACACGGAGAATGCCGCTAGCGCCGCGGCCAGTCCCGCGAACGCGCCGGCGTGCAGCGCTCCGAGCCAGCCCAGCGCGAACACGAGATGCGCCAGCACGGCCGCACCCAGGGCAAACTGCAGCGGCCATTCCGCCCTGCGCCAAAGCCCGCGTCCGGTGAGCCAAGCCGTGGCCAGCGTGAGCGATGCGCCGAAAAGAGTGCCTGCGAGCAAGCTCTCATTGTACGGCGCGAGGCCCGCGCGCTTACGGCGCGATCAGGCTCAGAGGCTCGCTTGCAACGCCGCCGCCCGCCACCACGCTGACGGCCGCCTCGCCGCCGCGCAGCTCATCCGGCCAGCGCGCCACAATCTCCTCCGGCGCCACCTTATACAGCTCTGCGAACCGTCCGCCCACGCGCACGGAGATGCCGTCGAGCTGCGTCGGACGGTTCTCCTCGCCGCGCACCACCTCGCGTCCGGCCAGATCCGCGCCCATCAGCCGGAACCAGCCGTCCCCCAGCCATTCCACACTGCGCGCTCGCGGATTGTTCACCACACGCAGCGCGCCAGGAAGAAACGCCACGGCGTCTTCGGTCTCATAGGTCACCGCGTAGGCGCCCAGCGGCGCATCGGCCGGAATACGGATCCGCTGCCGCACCAGTTGCGGAGCCGAGGCAGGCACGCTGGCCAACGTGGGCATCTCGATCGACTCAAGCGTGAACCGCACGCGGGCGGCCCCTTCGGCCGGCGTCCGCGTCAGGGCGAACGGATACTCGCGCCCGCGCGCCAGCGTCAAACGCGCCGCGCCGTGATAGACGCCACCCTCGCCCACCAGGCCTACCGTTACCGCGTTCGTCACGGCCGCCGGCGGGATGGCAAAGTCTAAACCCTGCCGCGACTCGCCCTCACCCAGCGGCACCACCTCGCCACCTTCGCGCGCACCGCCCCCGGCCGTCCACCAGAGGCTCGGGAAGGGATCCGGCGGCGGCTGCTCCGCCCAGGCCTGCTCGGCCTGAACCGGACCATCCAAGGGCTCCACGGCCAGACGGAACTCGCCCGCGTCCACATGCAGCGCGTAGCGCCCCTCGGCGTCGGTCAACCCCGTCGCCGCCAGGCGGCCCTCGCGTCCCACGGCCATGACGTGCGCCTTGGCTACCGGCGAGCCATCCTTGCGGACAACGCCCGAAAGGACACTCGTCAGGACGGCCGGCGCGGCCTCGTTTGGCGCATCGTCCGTCCGCGTCAACGGATACGCCATGGCGAGGGTGGCTACGTCGTCGCTCGACAACCTGCGCGCCGAATCGCCCGCCCCCGGCATCTGCAGCTCCACCACCGGACTCATGATCGAATCCAGCGCTCCAGAGTGGTCGAGCCCCACCGCGTGCCCGATTTCATGCAGCAGCACGACGCCCAGATCATGTGCGCCCACAAGCCCTAGCGACGAGTGCTTCAAGTAAGGGTTGAAGGCGATTTTCACCATCGGAATCGTGTGCGTCTCGTCCTCGTGATACACCAGCGTGCAGGCAATGTAGAGCGCCTTGTTGCACAGCCCCGAGTCAAACGGCTCGGGATCGGTGAAGGTGACCAGGTTCCGCGCCGACTCGCTCAGACGCCATTCCGGCGTGCGCTCCACACGGATGGTAAGCCCGGCCTTGCCCGTGCCCGACCAGGCCGCGGCCGCCTCGCGCACCAGGTGATAGACCGACTCGGAGGTTTCCCTGGGATCGACCCCGGTAAACTCCCCATCCCCCATAGCCGGACCGTGTACGGTTTCGCTGACGTGCAACACAAGTGTATTACCGGGCAGTTTCAGGGGAATCCCTGCCACGCGCAACTGGCTCCCCGCAAAGGCGGGCAGCGATGCCAACAGGAGAAGACTGGACAGGAGGGTCGATTTGGCCATTCGCTAGCCTTTTCGGCACCCTATCCATCGGCGAGACGAGTGATTTACATTAGTAGTTCACTATGATTCCCCGTAGAAGATTCCTCTCAGCCGCTGCCCTGCCTCTGGCAGCCGCCTTACCCCTGTCCGGCGCAAGGATTAACTCCCGCGTCAAGGGCGTCCGCCTCGGCGTGCAAAGCTACAGCTTTCGCGACCGGGGCCTGGACGAAGCCATTGAGGCGATGAAGTCCATCGGTCTGGGCGAGGTGGAGTTGTGGCAGGGCCACATCGAGCCCGGCCGCGGCCAGAAGATTTCGCGGGAGGCTCTGCGCGAATGGCGGCTGTCGACGCCGCTTAGCCTGTTCGAGGGCGTGCGCCGCAAGTTCGACGACGCGGGCATTCTGCTGTACGCCTACAACTACAGCTTCCGCGAGGATTTCACGGACCGCGAAATCGAACGCGGCTTCGAGATGGCCAAGGCGCTCGGCATCAAGGTGCTGACGGCGAGTTCGAACGTCACCACGGCGCGCCGCATCGACCCGTTCGCAAGCAAGGCGAAGATCCGCGTCGGCATGCACAACCACTCGCGCATCCACGAAAACGAGTTCGCCACGCCGGACGACTTCTCGAAGGCCATGGCCGGCATGAGCCCCTACATCGCCATCAACCTCGACATCGGCCACTTCACGGCGGCCAACTTCGACGCCGTCGATTTCCTCTCCAAGAATGCGAAGAACATCGTCACGCTGCACCTGAAGGACCGCAAGCGCAACCAGGGCGAGAACCTGCCCTTCGGCCAGGGCGACACGCCCATCAAGGCCGTGCTCGAAACGCTGCGGACGAAGAAGCTCAACATTCCGGCCAATATCGAGTACGAGTACAAGGGCGCCGACACGGTGGCCGAAGTGCGCAAGTGCTTCGAGTACTGCAAGGCGCAGTTGGCCTAACGCCGCGGCTTTAACACGCGGCGATCCTAGCTCCGCGCGCGGCCGTCCCACACGGCGCGCCTAGCTTCGCGCGCGGCCGTCCCACACGGCGCGGCACACGCGCATGACGTTGCCGCCGAGAATCTTGCGGATGTCGTCATCGCTGATGCCGCGCTGCACCATCCCCACGGTGAACATCGGCCAGTTGATCCAGGCCAGGCTCGCGTGGCCGCGTCCGGGACCCTGGCCGGCGGGCCACAGCGACTCGTACGGGGTGCGCATTTTCGGGCGAGGACCCATCTTCTTGTGCTCCTCGGTGGTGGCCAGCGGAATGTAGGCCAGATCCGTGCCGATGGCCACATGGTCCGCGCCGAACTTCTTCACCAGATATTCGATGTGATCCATCATGGCGGCGATGTCGCGCGTGCGGCCAATGAAAGCCGCGATGCAGTAGACGCCCACGTAGCCGCCCGTGTCCACGATGGCGCGGATCACCTCGTCGGGCTTCGAGCGGATGTGGCGGTGCAACTGCACCGCGCCGCTGTGGCTGGCCACCATGGGCAGCTTCGAGGCGCGCGCAGCCTCCAGGCTGGTCTGCCAGCCCGAGTGCGCCACGTCCACGATGATGCCCACGCGGTTCAGTTCGGCGATGGCCGCGCGGCCCATGTCGCTTAAGCCGCCGTTGGCCGGTTCGGCGCATCCGTCGCCCAGCACGTTGCGCCGGTTGTAGGTGACGTGGACCATGCGCACGCCCAGTTGCGCGAAGGTTCGCACGTAGGCCAGCTCGCGCGCCACCGATTCGCCCTGCTGCGCCAGCGGCACGCCGTTGGCCGTCATGTAGAGGCAGTGTTTGCCCGCCTTCTTCGCCGCCTCGATGTCTTCGGGCGTGGCCGCTCGCGTCACCTCGCCGCGCAGAACGTCGGTGAGATAGGTGCAGGAGCCGAGCCGCTTCAGAAGCCGCAGCGGATTGCTGCTCTCCTCGCCCGCGTTCTGCAGAATGCCGGTGACCCCCGAGGTCTTCCACGCGGCCATGTATTCGTCGCGCTGCGAGGGATCGTCGGCCACGCGGCGCAACAGCGAGTCCGTGTACAGGTCAGCGAACTCATCGCCGCTAACCCCCTCGTCGGCGGCTTTGCGCAGAGACGCGCCATCGGGCGCCGAGCGCGGCGAAAAGCCGTAGGACTCCACGACGAGCGACTGGTAGTGCAGCTCGAGCGCATGATCCAGGTCACGGTCAGAGGGCTTCAACACGGCCAGCGCCGCTTGGTGCGCCTCGCCGATGCGCGGATAGGCCTCGCCCGCCCGCCGCAGCATCTCGCGTGGCGCGCCGGCCTGCGCCAGCGCCTCCTGTGCCGCGCCCGCCGCCAGGGCCGCACCACCCAAAAACTGCCTGCGTGAATTCATTCGCCGTGAACCTCCACCGCGATCATACACTGCGCAGGCGTTATTCTAGTTGTTTGCGAGTCCCCGGCCGTCTGTTTCTGAAGAACATCATTGAGCGCCGCGCTCTCATCTGGCAGCTTGTGCGCCGCGACTTCGAGCAGCGCTATGTCGGCTCGGCCGCCGGATGGCTGTGGGGGCTCATTCATCCGCTCGTGCTGCTGCTCAGTTGGACCTTCGTTTTCCAGGTGTGCATGCGCAATCCGCCTCCGCCCGGCGCGGTCACGCAGAACTATACGCTCTATCTGCTGGCCGGCTATCTGCCCTGGTTTTTGTTTCAGGAAACCGTGGTGCGCTCGTCGAACTCTCTGGTGGAGCACGCCAACCTGATCACGAAAACCGTCTTTCCGAGCGAGGTCATCCCCATCGCCATCTTCTTCAGCTCACTCATCAACCCTCTGCTCACGCTCTCGCTTGTGGTGGCCACCTCGCTGCTGTGGGAGGACCATTTCAGCGCCGTCCTTCTTCTGCTGCCCTTCTACATGCTGGCCATCGGGCTGCTTGCCGTGGGCATCGGCTGGGTGGCCGCGGGCTTGCAAGTGTACTTGCGCGACACGGCCCAAATCGTCAGTGTCACGCTCACGCTCTGGTTCTGGCTGACGCCCATCTTCGTCTTCGAGGAGCAGTACCCCGACCAGGTGAAGTTTCTGCTGAAGTGGAATCCGTTGGCCCTGTTCGTACGCGCCTATCGTGACAGGATTCTCAGCTCACGCCTGCCGTCCTGGGACGAGGTTTCCGGGATTCTGTTGTTCAGCTTCGGCGCGTTCATCGCCGGCGGACTCTGCTTCCGCCAACTGAAACGTGGATTCGCGGACGTATTATAAATGGCCAAGAAACTCCTGATCGCCGCCGCGGCTCTGGCCGCCCTTGTGCTGGCGGGCGCGCTTGCCCTGCGCCTGCTGATCTCGCCGGAGAAGCTGCGGCCCGTGCTGCAATCACAGTTGGAGGCGGCGCTTGGCCGCAAAGTGGAGATCGGCGAGGCCTCGCTCAGCCTGTGGCCTTTGGGGCTCGACGTGCGGCGTCTGGTGATCGCCGACGACGCGCGCGTGCGCACGGGCCGCCCGTTCGCCACGGCGGAAAGTCTGCTTGTGCGGGCGCGTCTGCTGCCGCTGCTGAGCGGCAACGTGGAGATCGAATCCCTGCACCTGCGCAAGCCGGCCGTGGAACTGGTGCAACTGTCGCCGGGCGTCTGGAACTACGACACGCTGGCGGCGGGCGGCGGAGATTCCTCGGGTACGGTGAGTCTGGGCGCGGTCACGATCACCGGCATGGAGCTTGGCGTGACGAAATCCGGCTCGCCCCGCGCGCTGTATTCGGGCATCAACCTCAGCGTGGGAGCGCTCGCGCCCGGCCGCGCCATACCCGTGCGCTTCAGCGCGCTCAATGGCGAGTTGACGGGCGAGGCCACGCTTACGGCGCCCGCCGCTCCAGCGCCCAAAACGTTCGACGCCGCGCTGCACATGGGCAGCGTACGTCTGCTCGCCAAGGGTTCGCTGACACCCCAGGATGGCGGCTCGGCGATGGCCATCGACCTAACCATTCCCAAGGCCGGCATCACCGAACTGGCGGCAGCCGCGGCCAAGCTCGGCCTCGCGTTTTCACCCGGCATGAACGTGCGCGGAGAGCTGTCGGGAACCGTCTCGGCGCGCGGCTCAACCGGCGCGCCCTCGCTCAGCGGCAAGGCCGAGTTGACGAATCTCGAAGTGAGCGGCGGCCAGGTGCGCGAGCCCGTGCGCGCCTCCCCCATACGGCTCGAATTCACGCCAACGGTGATCCGCTCGCAGCCATTCGCCATCGCCACGGGCGGCACGAAGGTGTCGGGCTTTTTCGTGTTGACCAACTATTCGTCCGGCGCGCCGCGCCTGGACGCCACGGCGTGGGCCGAGGACGCCAGCCTGGGAGGGCTCGTTCAGATGGCCCAGGCAAATGGCGTGCGCGCGGCCCAGGGCGTCACGGCCACGGGCGACGCCGGCTTTCACATCCGTCTGTATGGTCCGTTCTCCTCGTCCGCGCCGCTCAGCATGGCCGGCTCGGTCAACAGCCGGAAGGCCGAGGTGCGCACCTCGCCCACGGCCCAGCCCATTCAGATCGAGCAGGCGTCCATCAAGTTCAATGGCGGCACGGGCGCGGGCGAAATCACCATGGCCAAACTGGTGAGCGAGCCCTTCCCGTTGACGAATCTCTCGGCCGCCGTGCGCATGAACAAAGGCGTGGCCACGTTCGACCCGGTGCGGGCCACGCTCTATGACGGCCAGTTTCTGGGCGCCATCACGGCCGACACCAACGTGACGCCCACGCGCGTCGAGGTGCGCTCCCGCATGGAACGCGTCGATTCCGAGCGCCTCATCGCCGCGGCCACGCCGCTGCGCAAAGTGCTCACCGGCGCGCTGTTTTCCAACGCCGATCTGCGCTTTTCGCCCGGCCCGGGTAAAGACGATCTGGCGCAGTCGCTGAATGGAACAATGAGCTTGAAGCTGGACAACGGCAAGCTGCTCGCCATGAGCGTACTGGGCGAAGTGGGCAAAGTGGCGCAGTTTCTGAACAAGGCGAATCCCGCGCAGGGCCAGGTGACGCCGTTTCTCGGCCTCACCGGCGACATCAAGCTCACCGATGGCGTGGCCAGCACGGACAACCTCGCGCTGCAGCTCGACGTGGGCTCGGTGGCGGTGAGCGGCTCGATGAACCTGGTGAATGAATCGTTGAACCTGAAGATGGTCACCACGCTGTCGCGCGCCTACACGGAGCAGATGGGCGGCACGCGCGTGGGCGGTTATCTGACGGCGGCGGTGGTGAACCAGAAGGGCGAAATGGTGGTGCCCACGCTGATCTCCGGAACATTTTCGGCGCCCCGCGTGGTGCCCGACGCAGCCGCCATGGCCCGGTTGAAAGTGGGGCAGATCATTCCTGGATTGACCAAGCCGGGCGCGTTGCACGAGGGCCTTGGCGGCGTGCTGGATCTGCTGAAGGGAAAGAAAAAGGAACAGAAGTAGGTCCCGCGGCGGCCAGCCGGACGGCGGAGCAGGCAACGTCATTTGCTAGTCTGGAATTTCCCATGCTGAACCGCCGTACCTTTTTGCAATCCACGTCTGTTTCCGCCGCCGCGTCCGCGTTCGCACAGCGCAAGGACGCCTCGCCCGTGCGCCCGAACATCGTGCTGATCCTCGCCGACGACCTGGCCGATTGGATGCTGGGCTGCTATGGCAACCGCGAGATTCGCACGCCGAACATCGACCTGCTGGCCCGCAGCGGCGCGCGCTTCCAGAACAGTTTCGTCTGCACGCCCATGGGCTCGCCATCGCGCGCCACGCTGTTCACCGGACGAACGCCGCGCCAGCACGGCATCCAGGACTTTCTGACGGCCAGCCCCGTGGAGCAGCCCCCGCAAGGCCAGCGCGACACGCCAGCCTCATTCGCCAGCGAGGTGTTCCTGAGCGCACTGTTGCGGCAGGCCGGCTACCGCACCGGTTACATCGGCAAGTGGCACATGGGCGGCGACCGCTCGCCCGGCCATGGCTTCGAGTGGAGCGCCACGGTGGAGGCGGCCACATACAGCGACCCCACCTACTTCCTGAACGGCAAGGAGACGCCGCGGCAGGGCTTCCTGACGGAGTTGAACACGGCCTACGCCGAGGAATTCATCCACCAGGGCGCCCGGGAGCAGCCCTTCTTCCTCACGCTCGGCTACCTGAATCCGCACACGCCTTACAGCGGCCATCCGCAGCGCTACTACGACCTGTACGCGGGTGCGAAGTTCGACACCGCCGGATGGCTGCCCAAGGCCCCGAATGCCCTTCGCGAGAAGGAGATGATGGACGATGTGGTGGCCAACATCCGCAAGTGCGCGGCCAGCGTGACGGCGCTCGACGATCAGATTCCGCGCCTGCTGAAGGCGCTGGACGCGCGCGGCGTGCGCGGCAACACGCTGGTCATCGTCACCGGCGACAACGGCTATCTGCTGGGCCGCCACGGGCTGTGGTCCAAGGGGCACGCCTCGAACCCCATCAATATGTATGAGGAGTCCATGCGCGTACCGATGATCTGGCACTGGCGCGGCAAGATTCCCGTGGAGTCCACGCGGCCGGAGATGATCAGCTCCTATGACCTGCTGCCCTCCGTGTGCGACGTGGCCGGCATCGCGCCGCCCGCCAACCGCAACCTGTGCGGACGCAGCTACTGGCCCCTGGTGCGCAACCAGCCGCCTGACCGCAAGAACCCCTGGCCCGGCGCCGTGTTCGGCCAGTTCCGCAACACGGAGATGGCGCGCGACGGCCGCTTCAAGGTGATTCTCCGCAACGGCGTGGCCGGGCCGAACGAGCTGTTCGACCTGTCGCAGGACCCGCGCGAGCAGGTGAACCAGTATGACAACCCGCAGTATGCCACCGTGCGCGAACGGTTGACCGCTCAGTTGGACTCCTGGCGGCGGCGCACGCAAGCCTGAGCCAAACGGGAAAGGGCCGGAGCGCACGCCCCGGCCCGGATTCACAATGCGGCCCTTGCGGCTGCTTAGGCTTCGGCCACGCACGGGTTGCGCAACTGGCCCAACCCTTCCACTTCCACCACCATTTCATCGCCCGGCTTGAGCCACCGCGGCGGCGTGCGTCCCAGGCCCACGCCCGCGGGCGTGCCCGTGGAGATAATATCGCCCGGCGAAAGCGTCATCACACTGGACAGGTGCGCGATCAGCGTTGGAATGTCGAAGATCAGGTGCTTCGTGTTGGAGTGCTGCAGCACCTCGCCGTTGATCGTCATCTTGATGTCGAGATTGTGCGGGTCGGCGATCTCGTCCTTCGTGACGATGAATGGTCCCATCGGACAGAAGGTGTCGAAGGTTTTGCCGATGATCCACTGCGAGGTGGCCAACTGGTAGTCGCGCGCGCTCACGTCGTTCAGGTTCAGATAGCCGAAGACGTGCTCGCGCCACTTCTCGGGAGCGATGTAGCGTCCGCCCTTGCCGATCACCACGGCGAATTCGGCTTCGTAGTCGGGCTTCACGCTGTTCTTGGGCAGAACGACGTTTTCGCCCGTGGCGATCACCGACGAGGCGAACTTGCAGAACACGGTGGGCACATCGGGGATGGCCATGTTCGATTCGATGGCGTGATCGCGGTAGTTCAGCCCGATACAGATGAGCTTGCCGGGGCGGGGCAGCGGAGCCAGCAGCTTCACGGTTTCCAGCATCGGCGCCGAAGGCTCGTTCGAGTTCACAAACGAGGTGATCGGGCCGCGCGCCGCCTCGCCGCCCACGATGACGGCCTCCATCGACGCCAGTCCCATGCGCGCCAAGCCAACCACGTGGCCGTTCTGAATCACACCGGGCTGCACCAGGGCATCCGGACCAAGAAAAGTTACAAGTTTCATAGTGGGAAGCCAGCTATTGTATCATCAGCATTTCGGGCTTCCCGCGCGCGGCGCGGCGGTTGCGTCTTCCGCGGTCCGGTCCACTGAACCCTTATGAGCTATCTCGAAGAACTTTTCTCCTTGAACGGCAAAGTCGCCGTCGTGCTGGGCGGAACCAGCGGCATCGGCGAGTCCATCGCCCGCGGCTATGCCATGGTGGGCGCCACCGTGGTGGCCTCCAGCCGCGATCAGGCCAAGGTGGACGCCGAAGCCGCCGTGCTGGAAGGCCTCGGCTCGAAAACCCTCCGCAGGACCAGCGACGTGCAGGACCGCGCCTCCCTGCAGGCCCTGTGCGACGCCACCGTGGCCGCCTTCGGCCGCGTCGACGTGCTGGTGGTCACCAGCGGAGCGCTCTTCAAGACGCCGTCGGCCGAGCTCTCCGACGCCGACTTTGACCGCGTCGTCGATATCAATCTCAATGGCAGCTTCAAGGCCAATCAGATCTTCGGCCGGCAGATGTTGGCCCAGGGCTCGGGCTCGATCATCAACACGGCCTCCATGACCAGCTTCGTCACCTTCGGCGAGGTGACCTGCTACGGAGCGTCGAAGGGCGGCGTCGTCATGCTGACCAAGCAACTGGCCTCCGAATGGGCGCCCAAGGGCGTGCGCGTGAACGCCATCGCGCCGGGCGTCTTCCGTACGCCCCTGAACTCGAAGGCGCTCGATACGCCGGGCCGCGCCGACGCCATCATCGCCAAGACGCCCATGGGCAAAATCGGTAGCGTCGAGGATCTGCGCGGGGCGGCCATCTTCCTGGCGGCCGACGCAAGCCGTTTCGTCACCGGGCACGTCCTGCCGGTCGATGGCGGGTTTCTGGCCAAGGGTATCTGATCCGGCCTGTAAACCAAACAAAAGAGTTGCGATTTTCAGGCGATTTTTTGCGCGGCGCGGACGTTTGACTTTCTGCTACGATGTTAGGAACGTGCGCCAAAGGTGCAACCGCTTGACGTAGGTGTGTCTTTTGGCGTGAGTCCTCCCTGATCCGGAGGCGGAGTCTTACAACATTTTCCATAGTTTTCGTGGCGGACCCGTTCCGCCGCGAGTGTAGCGGCCGGGACGGATCCCACCTGCCGCCCGGTTGAATCGGCCGCCCGGCGGGCAAACACCCGGCGGGGCGAGCAAAGGGTTAAGGAGTACCGATGGAAGTTTGGCTAATGCTGTTGATCACCGTGGTCATCATGCAGATTTCGGTGTTTTGCACCACGATCTTTCTACACCGGGGCCTGACGCATAAGGGCCTGGAGATCAAAGAGCCGCTGGCTACTTTGATGCATCTGCACATCAGTCTTTTTACGACGATTGTTCCGCGCGAATGGGTGGCGGTGCACCGCAAGCACCATCAGTTCTCCGACAAGGAAGGCGACCCGCATAGCCCCTATTTGGAGGGATTGTGGCGTGTGCTCTTCGGAAATGTCTTTTATTACCGCCGCGCCGCCAACGATCCGGCCAACATCCGCAAGTACACGCCGGACTACAAGCCCACGCTGATTGATCTGATTCCGGGGCAGGCTTATGTGGGCCTGATTCTGGGTATGGGCATCTTCGTCCTCATGTTCGGCTGGGCCTGGGGCATCGGCCTCTACATCGCCCAGGGCATCACATATATCTTTCTGAATGCCTCGATCAACTCGATCTGCCACATGATCGGCTACCGCAACTGGGAGAACAAGGCGACCAACCTGAAGTCGCTCGCCTTTCTCACTGCCGGCGAGGCGCTGCACAACAACCACCACGAGTATCCCACCGCCGCCCACTTCGCCATGAAAGGCGCCGAGTTTGATCCGGCTTGGCCAATCATCCGGCTGTTTGAGGGGATCGGTCTGATTCGCGTGAAGCGCACGCCCATCGCCAAGGCGGCCTAGGGCACAGTAGTTTTCCGCAGAAGCACCTGCAGCTCCTGCAAAGACGGCCACCGGGGGAATCTCCCTGGTGGCCGTTTTGTTGTGCAGGGCTTCGACACGGCCGCATCGCGCCACGCTGAGCTATGCCAAGCCCCCCGCGAGCATGAAAAAAGCCGGCCCTTGCGGGGCCGGCGAATTAGCCAATGACTACTGAAATCCGGGTTTCGCTACCGCTTCCGGCCTAACGGAAGCGCGTCGCGGTAACGGGGTTAGGCTGCCTTCTGAATCTTGCCGTTGCGGATGCACGAGGTGCAGACGCGCAACCGCTTCGTGGCGCCGCCCACCAGGGCCCGCACGCTCTGGAGGTTGATATTCCAGCGGCGGTTGGTGAGGTTATGGGCGTGACTCACACGGTGGCCGAAACGCGGCCCTTTGCCGCACACTTCACAAACTCGTGACATGATGAAGGTTCTCCACGGGCGGCTGCCCGAATCAATAGGATACCAAGCCCGCCCGGCGGCACGCAACCGGCGCTGATCGTGCGTTCTTGCTTCGCCACTCCGCTCGCTGGGCGCTCGGCTTACCGCCACCCAGCTCGCTGGTCGCTCGGCTAATCGTTCACCCCGCTCGCTGGTCGCTCGGCTAATCGTTCACCCCGCTCGCTGGTCGCTCGCGAGGGGCTGCTCCTCCACGGCCCTTCTCTTCTCAGGCGCGGGACGGAGCGCCCAACAGGCCCAGGTCCAGATGATTAGCGAGAGGATCGCCGTCACAATCACCACGCTGTTGCCCGCCGTGGCCAGCTCCCGGTCAATCATGCGCAGGGAATGGCCGATCGCCTTTCCCGTGGTGAACACGCCCGTTCCCGCCGCCAGTGCCAGCATCTGCGTGTCGCGGCGGCGGTAGTGCAGCAGGCTGTTCCACAGCACAATGTTCAACAAGGCCGTGCAAAAGCTCAGGTTCCGGCTGAGCAGCGTCATGAAGTAGGTGACGCGGCGGTCCTCGGGCACCGGGCGGACCGGTTCCGGCTGCATCGTGGCCAGCGTAAGGGAAACCACCAGAACCGCTACGCCAATCAGGACCGTCTTGCGGTTCCGCGCGGGATCGGTGGACAGCGAAATGTAGAGAAAATTCAACATCGTCAGCAGCAGGAGAACCTGCAGGATGTTCTCGTTGGTCCAGTAGTAGCGGGCAAACGAGCCGCTGCCGACCGTGGTCCACTCCACCACGCCGGCCAGCAGCAGGACAATGCTGTACAGGAAAAGGAAGGGGTACTTACGATAAAGGCCTTTGTGCTGCAGAGACCCCACGAGGAGGATCTGTAGCACAAAGGCCAAAATTCCGAAAATCTGCCATACCGGAGACATGTTGATGTCTCCTCATCTTATCGGCTGGTCCGTCCGTTAACTTCAGCGCTTACGCGACTTCCCAGATATCGGGGGGAGGGGCAATATGAGCCACTTCCCAGATGTCCGGGGGCGGAGCAATGTGCGCCATCTCCCAGATGTCCGGGGGCGGAGCAATGTGCGCCATCTCCCAAATATCCGGGGGCGGAGCGATATGCGCCAGCTCCCAAATGTCCGGAGGTGGGGCAATGTGCGCCATCAGGACGGGAGACATCCCGAGCCCTACAATTGCGACAATCCCCAAGGCCAGCACGGCAAGGCAAAGAACTCGTTTGGAATGGAACAGTTTGAACATGAGCCAAACCCTTTTCTACTCAGCAGAGCCAAATTTCTACTTAATCTCTCCCCAGGGATTCACCCTAGGTGAGTTCACCACAAAGTCAGGGTAACTAAAAGATCTCACTTACGACTATAGGATTTATCCGAGGGGAAGGTCGGAAAACGATTACAACGGTAGGGGCATCGTCAGCGGAGAGAGGCAGGGAAGCGTGCAACGGCGCGGTGAGGCGCTACGCACAGGAAGGGACTAGGGGAATCGGCTGATTGCAGGAAACCAGGGCCGGGCGCTACTCGGACCGGCTGAAATGAGGAGCCGGCCGCAAATCCTCTTGCAGCGGCGTCCCGCGATGGCGGAACCGCCGTCCGGGCCACTCAAGCCGCATGTCCTGTGTCACCTCTTCCAGCATTTCGAGCGTCGTGTCGCGGCGCTCCATCGCGAATGCGGTTAACAACAGGTTGTCACAGATTGCGTTGATCAGACGGGGGATGCCCTGCGAGCGTACATGCGTCTCGGCGAGCACTTCGGCCGGGAAGATCGAATTGCCCTCCATGCCGGCCCGTTTCAGGCGGCTGGAGATGTATTCGAGCGTCTCGCCTTCGGTGAACGGCTGCAGGGCGCAGCGCAGCACGATGCGCTGCTTCAACTGGCGCAGGTTGGGAGCATCCAGTTTCCGGTCCAGTTCGGGCTGTCCGGCCAGGATCACCTGCAGCAGCTTGCCGCCCCGGTTTTCCAGGTTGCCCAGCATGCGGATCTCCTCCAGCACTTCCCATTCGAGGTTGTGCGCCTCGTCGACGATCAACACCGTCGTCCGGCCCTCGCTGGCCTGCTGGAACAGCATCTGGTTCAGCCGGAACAGCACCTCGGTCTTAGACGGGCGCTCGCAGCGCAGGTCGAGATCATAGGCGATCATTTCAAAGAATTCGGTCGCCGTGATGCGGGAATTGAAAAGAAACGCAAACTCGGTGCGCTGGGCATACAGGTAGTCGCGCAGGCATTCGAGCATGGTGGTTTTCCCGGTGCCCACCTCGCCGGTCAGTACAATGAACCCCTTACGCGACTGCACTCCGTAGATGAGGTTGGCCAGAGCCTCTTCATGCTGAGGACTCCGGTAATAAAACGTGGGATCCGGGCTCAGATTGAATGGGTTTTCCGTGAAGCCAAAAAAAGCATTGTACATGGTGACCCTTGTGCCCGTTCCTCCGTCCGAATCTCCGGCTGGCGGTGATGTTTCAGCGCCGGGGCGGGAGACAACCATCCGCTTGCCGAAGCTAAAACGCCGCGATTTCTTCATCCTAGCATGGAAATGAAGTTCGGCAAGGAAAACGCGAAGGGCGTACGGCCGGCGGCCGGTTTCGCCACGCTTCCGCCTTTTCGGTGCGTGTTTTTGCGCCCTGGCGCGGCCGGAGTTTGCCATACTGTGGATGGTGGCCAAGGCTCGCGAACTTGAAATTCAATTGCACCGCGTGGAAGGGCAGCTCCACCTGATTCAACGAATTGCGCGGCAACTGGTGCGCACGGGCGTGCTCAGCGACTCGCTGCAGCACATCGTCGGCCTCGTGAGTGGCCTGATGCAGGCCGACTCCTGCCTGCTCTATCTGCTGGGCGAGGACGACCTGGTGCTGGTGGCCTCACAGGACGCCCGCCCTGGCGCGCTCGGCAATGTCCGGCTGCGTCTGTCGGAGGGCCTGACCGGATGGGTGGCCCGGGAGCGGCGTCTGCTCGCCATCTCGCAGGAGGCCTATAACGATTCCCGCTTCAAATTCTTCCGCGACCTCCCCGAGGACACCTATGAGGCTTTCCTCTCGGCCCCGGTGCTGGTGGGCGGGCGGGTGATTGGCGTCATCAATCTCCAGCACCGGCGGCCACATGCGCACACCGGCGATGAGATGGAGATGCTCACTACGGTGGGCGAGTTGATTGGCTGCCGCGTGACCATGGCGCGCCTGGATTCGGGCCCCGAACAGATCAACTACGCGGAGCTGGCTCTGCGCACGCTGCCCGCCGGCCAGGAGTCATGAGCCAGGGAACGCGCCGCGGATTTTTGGCCGCCTGCGCCGGAGGGCCGCTGGCCGCCCAGACGCCCGGCGGCGAGCCCTCCTGGCAGCCCGTCTACCAGTTCGACGAGGATGACCGCCAACTGGCGCTTCTGGACGCCTCCTTCTATTCCAGCCGCGCGGCCGTCGCCGTGGGACTTCTCAACGATAAGGGACGCATCAAGCCGGCTTCGCTGCGCACCACCGGCGGCGGCGCCGCCTGGACGCTGGCCTCGCTGAAGCCCACCCCCTTCAGCGTGCAGTTTCTCGATGAGGCCTCCGGCTGGCTGGCGGCTGAGAACGGGATCTACAAGAGCAGCGATGCCGGCCAGAACTGGAAGCGAGTCTACAAGTCGTCCCACGTGCGGCAGGTCCGCTTCGCAACGCCAGAACGCGGCTACGCCGTGGGCATGGAGCGCACGCTGCTACAGACCACCGATGGCGGACGCACATGGGGGCAGCTTCCGGCGGCCGAGCAGATCAAAACACCCAAGGAGTACACCTACTTTTCCTGGATCGACCTGCCCACGCCCACGCTCGGTTTCCTCGTTGGCGGGTATGAGTCGCCCCGGCGCACGCGGCGCGGCCAGTTGCCGGCCTGGATCGATCCTCCCGCCGCCGAACGCCAGCGCCAGACGCCTTCGCTCACCATCGTGCTCCAGACCGTCGATGGCGGGACGTCGTGGAAGCCCATGACCAGCTCCATTTTCGGGCGTGTCACACGGCTGCGCGTGAACAAGCACGGCGTCGGACTGAGCCTGGTGGAGTTCGACGACGGCTTCGCCTACCCCGGCGAGGTCTACCTGCTGGACCTGGGCGGCGCGAAAACCGAGCGCATCTTTCGCGAGGCCGAGCGCGCCGTCACCGACGTGTACAGCCTCGACGATGGGACGTTTCTTCTGGCCGCCATCGAGACGCTGGGCAAGCTGCGCACGGCGCCCATTCCGGGCAAGGTGCACTTCTTACGCGGCGGCAAATCCGGCCAGTGGAGCGAGATGCCGGTGGACTACCGCGTCACGGCCCGCCGCGTGAGCTTTTTCGCCGCGCCTGGCGGTTGGCCCATGGCCGTCACCGATTCGGGCATGGTGCTGCGGCTGGGGCCGGAAGCCGGACGGTAGGCCGGAGATGGCGCACCGCGCGGGCGGACCGGCAAGCGAGAACATTTCCTTTTGGTTCCGGTTTATCCACAGGAAATTCACAGCTCAGCCTGCTAAGTGTAGGACAACATAGGGTGATTGACCTGTGCAAAGCTGCCACGTCACAGTCCGTTTTCCTTTGACTCCCGTCCCGCCCCGGCGCATACTGCAAGTGGTTCCAAGAGGTTTAAGGAACAGCGAGCCCAGCAAGGCGTAACGAAGCCGCCAGCATCGATCCGTAACCCGATACTCTGCAAAGAAAAGGGTGGCGGGGAGCGAACGGCGACCGGGCGCAGTGCATGGGTGGGCTTCACGGAGGCGAACCTGTCTCGCGCGCCGATCCGGAGGGATGTAACAGTCCCGATGGGGAGCGTAGGGCGGAAATGCAACCGTGAGTGTCACGGCAGGAAACGGCAACGGGTTTTGCGCGAAGATCCTCCCCGCGGCGGTAACGCGGCGAGGGGGGGAGCGGAAGGCCTAACGGGCCGCCGAGTGTTGTGGCGTGGCTCTGAAGCGGAAGGCCGGGAACGACGACCCAGCCTGGGTAGTGCCGGAGACGGTGCCGTCCGGGTTGGCGAGTGAAAGGCTAGCGCGAGGATCCGGCCCCTAACGCGGGAAGAAGCCAGTGGCGAGCCGAGCGGCGAACCGCGCCAACCAAAGAAGGCGCGAGGAGCGAGGTTTGCACCACTCACTTCCGGCGCATGACATGCTCAGGCCAAGCTAGCAGGCTGGAGAGCGAGCTGATCCAAGGGTCACTTGGAACCATTTTCTTTTTTCCGTAGTCTGGCTGAATGCCCGGCCTACACCCCGCACCAGGCTGCTACCGCGAGCTTTCCTGTCCTGAGGGCGCGTAGCCGCTTTCCGCTTCCGGTTGCACCTCCGCGGCCACTTCCATCCGCTTCAGTTTGGCCGGATTCACATACTCGGCCTTTCGGGGAAAGAAACTCACAAAGTTCACACGGCACGCCGAACAGCGGTGCCTGCGCCCGCCGACATATAGCAGCATGCGCGAGAACTTACCGGGCATATGATACTTCTCGGCCCAGTCGCTCAGGTCCTGCCGCAGGCAGCGCGGACAGTGCGCATAAGGCACCCGGAAACTGAACACAAGACCGTGCCAGAAGCGATGTCCGCAGTCCCGGCACCGCACCGGACAAAACCCCAATACGGATACCAGATTCTCGATTGGTCCGCGACGCCGGGAGAAACGCACACGCCCCGAACCACACTCCGGACAATCAACGCCCATAATGATTCAACATACTAACAAATTCCTGGTAAGTTGAAAATCCCTCATTTGTCCCAGGACGAATTTCTTAGCCGTCCCACCGGGAGTTTCTCCGGACGCCCCTCGGACACGCCTCAGAGCATCAGCGCGCGGCCGGCCAGCACGGCATCGGCGTAGCGGCGCATGCAGGCGCGGAAAGCCTCGTGGAGGCGCGAGCGAACGGCGTCCTGGCAGCCCACCGCGCGGCCTTCGATCGAGGCCACCGGCAGCAGTTCACGTGTCGACGAGGTCAGAAACACCTCGCTGGCGGAATACAGGTCCTCCAACCGGAGAGTCTCCTCGGCCAGCGTGACGCCCTCGACGGCGATCTCCTCCAGCAGCACCTGTCTGGTCACGCCCGGCAGGCAGCCCGAACTGAGCGGCGGCGTCACCACGCGCGCGCCCCGTACGGCGAACAGGTTGGCCGAGGTGCACTCGCTCACCTCGCCGCGTTCGTTCAGCAACACCACCTCGTCGAAGCCCCGCGCCTGCGCCATTTCGAGCATCGTCAGATTCTGCGACCACGAGGTCAGCTTCAGCCCCGACATCGGATTGGCCGCGAACCGGCCGTTTTCGTGGACCCCCAGACGCGCGCTCACACCCCAGTCGTGAAGATCCACAGTGTAGGCCACCACGTCGTAGTCGCGTTCCAGGTGCGGCGCCTGGAACAGCCCGCCTTTGTTCCGCACCACCGCGACGCGCAAGGTGGCGTTCTCCGCCGCGTTGGCCTCGACCAGCCGTTCTAGGTCCGCCCGCAGAGCATCGCCCGAAGGTGGCATCGGCACCTTCATATACGCCGCGTCGCGCGACATGCGCGCCCAGTGGCGCTCCCAGGCGAACAGCACTCCGTCCAGCACACGGATGGTGGAAAACACGCCCCATCCGTTCAGAAATCCCACCTGGCCGACGCTGGCCGTGTGCTGGTGGTTTGGAATCAGATCGCTGTTATGCAGGATGTTGGCGTGCATCTTGCTTTATTGTAGCCAGAAGCGGCCGGGAGGACCGTTCACCCATGTCGTTTGAGCGCTTGTCCCACGGCATGGCCACGGGGCTTGCCCACGAGATCTGTGGGACTGGCTCCTAGGAGGGATCAGCGGGGGCGGGCGGTGGCGTGGACTCGGCCTCCGGAGCGGGCTCATCCGGTGTGGGGGCGGGTTCCGGCGCGCCCGGCGGCGCGGGTTCCGCGGGCGGGGCTGGTTCAGCGGGCGGAGTTGGATCGGCCGGCGGCGCGGGTTCAGATGGCGGCTCGGGCGCAACCGGCGGCGCCGGCTCAACCGGAGGCTTCGGTTCGGAGGCCTGCATCTCTTCCGGCGTCGAGAACACAAGCTCCCAATCGGAGAAGCCGCGCACCCACAGCCTCGCTGTTTTTCCTGCTACGGAATCGGTCTCCCCTTCGCCCGTGCCGATGGCCGCCGGATACCATGCGCCGCCTTCCAGAATCTTACGGGGCTCGCTCCAGCCGGACGGATTCGCCGGATCGGGGTTGTAGCTGATGTAGATGCCCTCCTGCGGCCAGCCCGTGTCGCAGCAGGCATGGTTCAGCAACATCACATACTGTTGCAGGTGTGTGTTCCAGTGGACCGACGGCCCCCAGAAAGAGTCCGTGTTGGCTTCGTACCAGGAGACCTTGGCGGGAAACACCGGCGTCACGCGGCCGCCCAGCCCAGGCTCGCTCCAGCCGCCGTTGTACCACTTTTCCACCGCGCCGGCCGGCGAGTAGCGCGCTTCGTAAGGCATCCGGGCCACCGAGACGCCCTGCTCACTTACTTCGCCAGAGTAAGTGCCGAAGTAGAAATAGAGGTATCCATCCCGCTCGTTGTAAGTAACCGAAAAGTCACCGTGACCACCTGCGAAGTAACCATTTTGAGCGGCGCAGTTGCGGGTATTGGTCGCATCCAGGACGATGCCCAGGTTCACCAGCGTACGGCCGCCGTCGTAGGAGACGGCCGCACCAATCTGAGGAACATTTAATTTTACATCGCCGCATAACCCCATCTGCTCATGGTGATACCAGACAAAGAGGACTCCCTCGGGCGACATCCACGCCGATTCGATCCAGGCCGGCTCGGGTATGCCGCCGAGGTCGATTGGTTCCCCAGGCGACAGTTGCGTCGGGCCGGGACCGCTGCTCAGCACCGGCGTTCCGGTTGAGCTGAACATATGAAATTGGCCGTCTTTCCAGAAGGATGCGGCGTTGGAATCCACAGCCACGGGCATCGTCACAGGCTCGACGGGCCGGAGTTCGACGGACTGGCCAAAGCTATAGTGGGCGGTGAAAACTAACGTCAGGAGTATGTGCCGCCAGCGGATCATTACCTATAGTTAGGGTAACCTGCGTGGCAGAAATTCTCTGTTAAGATATTGAAAATATACGCGTTAAAAAACGCTAAGATGCGACGCGTGGTGTCAGGGCAATGCGCGGCCGCCTACACCCGTAAACACTCGGTACAGCGCGCTCGCCGTGGCCACGATCATCTCCTTGCCGGGTGCGAAACACTGGCCGACAATGGAAGGTCCGGAGAGGAATAACTCAGCCTCGCCCTGTTGAGTAACTCGCACCACGCCGCGGCGTCCACCCAGGGAGGCGGCGACGTACACATTGCCCTGATCGTCGAGCGCCAGGCCCTGCGGACGGCCCAACCCGCGATAGAAGGTGCTCACCTGCCCGTCGGGCGCGATGCGGTGGATGCTGTCGAAACTCGACGTGGTGGGTCCGGTGACATACAGGTTGCCATCATCATCGAAGGCCAGATGGTAGGCCGCAATGGAGGGTTCGATGGTGGCGAAGACGTAGATTTGCCGGTTCGGGGCGATCTTGAAGATGGTGCCGGAGCGGTCTCCGACATAGAGGTTCCCGTTCTGGTCGAAGGCCAGTCCGGTGGCCACGCCCATGCCCTCGACAAAGACCGACATCTCACCCCTCGGCGTGGATTGATAGACGACGCCGTCGTGGCGTGAGGAGACGTAGATGAGCTTATCCGGACCCACGGCAATGCCGGTGGCGTTCATCAGGTCGGAAAGAAATGGCTGCGCGCCCTGGCCGGGGCTGATGCTGAACACCGAGACGGGCGTCTTCTGGCCGCGCGAGCCGGAGAAGGTCGTATAGATGACCCCATACTCATCGATCACCGGATTGGCGACCGGATGCATCGAGTCGGCGAGTTGGATTCCGACGTGGCAGGCGTAGGGCTTGCTCCGTTTGCCGCCATGTGTGATGGTGAGTTCGCCGGACAAGGCCTGCTCGGGCACGCGCGCGATGACAAAGTCTTCCGAACCGATGATGACCGGGGCCTGCTCGCCGCCGCACAGGACGTGTGGACGTTCCGCGCTCGCCAGCGCTTTGCCGTGAATGTGAAATTCACCGCCCGCGATGGCGTTGGCGGGATGAACCTGGTGAATCTCGGGAGTGGAGCCGTTATCCATAGTGTGAGAGCTATTCCGATTGAACCATTTCGCCGCCGCCGAGGCAAAGGCAGGCGCGCCTGCTGCTAGCGCACCGTGGCGAGTTTGGTGAACAGGTCGTAGAAGACCGCGTCGCGGTTGACGTCGGTGGCGACGCGAATCGTGTGGCGGCCCGGGGGGCGCTGCCAGCGGAAATCGTCCGTCAGCACGGGGCTGGGAACCAGCGCCGAGGGAACCCAGCGCGGATTGAGAAGCCAGGCCACCACCGAGATGTCCCAAATCACTTTGGACCAGGCGTAGGGATGGGGCTTGTCCTTGGTGTGCTCCTTGGCGTATTCGACGAACTGATTGTAGAGGTAGTCGCAGAGCCGCGACTTTCCCTTCAGCCAGAACTCCACCTCGGGCAGTGTCGTGCGCAGGTGTTCGGAGACGTTCTTGGTGGGAACCTGCACCAGCGGCACGCCGCTGTCAAACAGCACGCGCGAGGCGTGGCGGTCCTGGGAGAGATTGAACTCGCCCGCCGAGGGCCATTCGAGGCTCGCGCCTCCCAGCCACACCACGACGATCTTGTCCTTGATGCGCGGCTCGGCGAGGATGGCCGACGAGACGTTCACCGGGCAGCCGATGGTGAGAACGTACAGGGGGGCCGTGCGCGGCTGCATCGCTTTGGCGATCAGGTCGTGCATGGCCGGACTGTCCACGGGCTTGCCGGGCCCGCTCAGGAAGCGTTCCGAGCCACGGAAAACCAGGCCGCGAGCCTCGTGGCCGATGAACTTCAGCAGGCGCAGAATCTCCTCGTAGCTCTTCTCCATGCCGTCGGCCGGGCTAGTGGAGCGGGAGTTCAGGTAGGGCGCGGCGTAAATCGCCTCCACGCCGATGCGGCCGCCGGAGAGCAACGCGTAAAGCACGGCGTACTGGTCATCGATCTCGTTATAGGTGTCCGTGTCGAGCACCACCTGCACCTTGCCGGCGGGCGGTTCGAGCATGCGCTGCAAGGTGGCCTCGGAGGGAGCGGACGGTTGCGCTGGGAGCATGGTTTGTGTCGCTGCGAGCAGCGCTGTGCGGCGGGAGATCTTCACTGAGGTTTTATATCACGCCCGCTCGCGCGAGCAGCACCATCACCACCGCGCCATAGAGTCCGGCGCCGAGGTCGTCGAGCACGATGCCCGTGCCGCCGGGCAGCGATTCGAGTTTGCGCACCGGAAAGGGCTTGGCGATGTCGAAGGCGCGGAACAGCACGAACGCGGCCACCCATGGCTTCCAGCCGCCCAATTGCGCCGCGCCGGCCAGCGTAAGCCACTGGCCCAGCACTTCGTCCACCACCACGGCTCCGGGATCCTTCAAACCGCGATCCGAGGCATACCGGCCCGCCGCCCAGATGCCCAGCGGCGTCATTGCCAGCGCGAAGGCGCCCCAGCCCAGCGGCCCCCAATGATGGTGATGTTCGACAAACAGGGCCACGGCCAACCCGCCCAATGAGCCCACAGTGCCCGGAGCGGCCGGCGCGAGTCCGCAGCCAAACCATGTGGCCAGCAGCGTGGCGAGCCGTGTCGTGAGAGAAGACAAGCGACCAGTTTAGCGAAGCGCCCGGCCGATGGCCGCCGTGGCCACGGGGGCCATCAGTTCGTAGCCCCTGGCGTCGGGATGCAGGCCGTCGCTTGAATAGCCGTCTTTCAGGAAGCCTTTATCGTCCACCGTCGCCGTGTAATAGTCGGCCACGGTGGCGCCGGTTTGCGCGGCATACTCCTTGATCCAGCCGTTCAGCGCCAGAATGTCGGCTGGTGGACGGCGCTTGGTTTGCGGCCGCCGCGTGTAGTCGCTCACCGGCAGCAGCGTGCACAGAATCACCTTGATGTTGTGCGCCCGCGCCAGCTCCGACATCGCCTGTATGTTCTGGGCGATCATTTCGAGCGTCTGCGGCCCGGCGTTTTGTGCAATGTCGTTGGTGCCCGCCAGCAGGATGAAGGCGGCCGGCTTGTTGGCAATCACGTCCGGCATCATGCGCACCAGCATCTGGGCCGTGGTTTGCCCGCCGATGCCGCGGTTCACAAACGGCTTGCCGGGGAACGAGTCCGCCAGCTTCCAGCCGTCGGTGATCGAGTCACCGAAGAACACCACGCGATCCCGTTCTGCGGGCTGCGCTTTCAGGCGCGCGTTGTCGGCGTGATACCGGCCGAGCTGGTTCCAGTCCTGCAACTGGCCGGCCAGGGTTTGCGCGACGCCAGCCAGGCAGCAGCCGGCGCGGGGCGGTTGGAAATCAGTGACCATCTGGGCCGGCAGCAACGCGGCGCTGGCGGCGGCGAACACGATACGGGCGAGCATGCACGCATTGTACTGAACGGCGTAAGCGGCGAAGCCGCCAGTCCCGGCGGCGGCGCCGTTATTCGAGGATGGACGCCAGCGGCTTGCCATCGGGCGAAGGCAGCGTCAAGCCGAGCAGACGGGCAATCGTGGGCGCCACGTCGAGGTTATCCACCGCGCCCAGCTTGACGCCGCGTTTGATGCCGCGCCCGGAGGCGATGAAGATGGCCTGCATGTCCGGTTCCGAGTTCAGATAGCCGTGCGAGCCGGGCGTCGCGCCGGCCGGTTCGCGCTGAATCAATGCGCCGGTGGCCGAGCCGCTGAAGGCGTAAGGTCCCGATGTGGCCAGCACAAGATCGGCCATGCGCGGTTCTTTCGCCGGATCGGGGAAGCCCAGCGGCCCGTACTCGGACGGATCGATCACGCGCGTGATGCCTTCCACGTTGGCGAACAACTGCTTCAACTGCGCCACGGTATCGGCCTTGCCCTCGGGCTGGGTGACGTACACCATCGCCGTGCCGCCTTCGGGAATCACATACGCCACCTTGTCCAGGCCCTTTTGCGCCAGCAGGGCGTTGGGCGCGATGCGGCGGTCATAGGTGTGGAAGCCATGATCGCTGACCACGATGAAGGTGGTGCGGTCAAAGATTCCCGCGCGTTTGGCCGCCTCCATCAGGCGGCCCACCTTGGCGTCGGCGTGCGAAAGCGCCGTGTAGCCGGCCAGCGAGCGTGCGCCGTAACGGTGCTGCACGCTGTCGGTGGTCAGCAGGTGGAACAGCAGCAGATTGGGTTTGTGCCTAGTCAGAATGTACTCGCCCGCGCGGGTCCAGATCTCGTCCCGCATGGTGATGGGCAACTTGCGGAAGTTCTGTATCTGCTCCGCGGTCATCAGCCCGGAGGCCACCATCTCTTTTTCCACGGAACGCTCGGGATAGCCGTACTCGGCAAACGGCCAGGTGATCGTGGAGGCGTTCTGAATCGCCACCCAGTCCACTTCAGCCGTGGTGAGGCCCGCCGCGTGCGCCACGTCGTACACGGTGACGCCATGCACCAGTTCGGCCTTCGGCGTGAACGGCTCCACCTTCACCGGTTGGCCCACGCCGCCGCGCACCGGGGCGCCATTGTAGAGAACCCCGTGCCGCGCGGGCGCGTTCCCGGTGACGATCGACGTGTGGTTCGGCCAGGTCACCGTCGGGTTCACCGGCTTCATGGACTCGGCCGCGACGCCGTTGCGGATCAATTCGCGCAGGTTCGGAACCGGCAGCGTCTCGTCGTTCAGGGCATAGGCGGCGAAGCCGTCGATGCTGATCACCACCACGTGACGGTTGCGCGCGGGCTGCGCGGGAAGGAGAAGGGAAAAGACCGCCAGCGAGAGAAGGAAGCGAAGAATCATTCCATCCCTTCTAACACAGAGCCCAGCTCGGCGCACAGGATCGCTGCGCGCCGGGCCCTCTAGTCTTCCTCGCCGGCGTCCGGAGGCAGCGGCGCGCCTTCTTCACCGCCCGTGGGAATCACCGGCGTCGAGAAGACATACTTTTCCGTGGCCCAGTTGCCCAGATCAATCTGGCGGCAACGGTCCGAGCAAAAGGGAAAATCGGGCGAGCCAAAGGCCGCCGGCTGCCGGCAGGTGGGACACTTTACGGTATTCATTGGCCTCGGGAGATCTGGTTGCCGGCCCGGCCGGCAAGAATCGGGAACAACGCCTCAGGTGGCGCCAGCACGGGTTCGCCCGCGCCGGACACCTCGCCCACCAGGTCGTAATCGTGCGCCTCGGTAATGCGGAAGCGCCGGAATTCACCGGGGCGAAGCGGCGCGCCGTTGTCGTCGTTGATGTAGCAGACGCCGTCGATCTCCGGCGCCTGCGTGGCCAGTCTCGCCTCCCACAATAGCTCGGTTTCCGCCGACACGCCTTCCACCAGCACCGTGTGTTCGGTGCCCACCAGGCGGCGGTTCATCCGCTTGGAGATGTTCCGTTGAATGGCCATCAATCGCCGCTTGCGGTTCGCCATGTCGCGCTTGCTTACCTTGCCGTCGAGATGGAACGACTTACTCGTATCCTCATCCGAGTAAGTGAACACACCCACGCGGTCAAACTGCGCCGCCTCGACAAACTGGCACAGCTCGTCGAAATCGGCTTGCGTCTCGCCGGGGAAGCCGGTAATAAAACTGGTGCGGATGGCCACGCCGGGAATCGTGCGGCGGATGCGCTCCAACAGCTTCAGGAAGAGGTCGCCGTTTGAGCCCCGCTTCATCCGCTTCAGCACGTTCGCGCTGGCGTGCTGCAGCGGCATGTCGATGTATTTCGGCAGCGCGTCGTGGGCCGCGATGGTGTCCAGTAGCTCTTGCGTCACACGGTTCGGATAGGCGTAGAGGAAGCGCACCCAGTATGGTTGCGGCGCCTCGATTGTGGCCAGTCGCGCGAGCAGTTTTGCCAGACCGTCCTTCAGGCCGAGGTCCTCCCCGTAGCTGGTCGTGTCCTGGCCGATCAGGTTCAGCTCGCGCACGCCCTGTTGCAGCAGCCGGTTGGCCTCCACCACAACGGACTCGAAGCGGCGGCTGCGGAAGGCGCCCCGGTAGTGTGGAATCACGCAAAAGGTGCAGGGGTGATCGCAGCCCTCGGCAATCTTGATGTAAGCCGAGTGCTTCGGCGTGGCCAGCACGCGAGGCGTGGCCTCGTGATAGAGATACGGCTCCAGCACCGGGGGCAGGGGACTGGTTGCCCCCTCGCAGGCGGCCACGATGCGCTCCACCTCGTTGGTGCCCACCACGGCGTCCACCTCGGGCAGGTCCTTCTGGATATCGCCCCTGTATCGCTCCACCAGGCATCCGGCCACAACCAGCCGCTGAGCCTTGCCGGTCTTCTTGAACTCGGCCATCTCCAGAATCGTATGGACCGATTCCTCTTTGGCCGGATCAATGAAGCTGCACGTGTTGACGACGATGACGTCGGCATCGTCCGGACGCGCGGTGAGCTGATGGCCGCGCGCGACGAGTTGGCCCATCATCACTTCCGAATCGACGAGGTTCTTGGGACAACCGAGGCTGACAAATCCAATTTTCAAGGGGAAACTCCAGCTTACCATGCGCCCGGCGGCAGGCATCCGCGTCGCGTCCCTCTGCCGGCTGTGATAGCGTAAACGCTGACGAGGAAAAACACATGTCACATCGCCGCGGTTTCATCAAGTCACTTTCCAGCCTTCCGGTCATCGGCGGCCTGATGCCGTCCGCCCTCAGCGCCGCTCCGGCCAGACGCGACTATTTCAAGGAACTGGGCGTGCGCCCGTTCATTAACGCCGCCGGCACCTATACGACGCTGACGGCCTCGCTGATGCACCCGGACTGTGTGGCGGCCATCGAGTACGCCTCGCGCCAGTTCGTGCGGCTGAACGACCTGCACGACGCGGTGGGAAAGAAGATTGCCGGACTGCTGCATGTGGAATCGGCCATGGTCACCTCGGGCGCGGCCGGCGCGCTGGTGGTGGGCACGGCGGCCTGCGTGGCGGGCAAGAATCCGGAATGGATCCGCCGCATCCCGGACATCGCCGGCACGGGCATGAAGTCCGAGGTGATCATCCAGAAATCGCACCGCTACGGCTACGATCACGCCGTGCGCAACTCGGGCGTGCGTTTCGTGGAGGTGGAAACGGCCGAAGAGATGGAGCGCGCCTGCAATGCCAACACGGCGATGGCGCTTTTCTTCAACGCCAACAACAACGCCGGACAGATCAAGGACCAGCAGTTTGTCGAGATCTGCAAAAAGCATGGCGTGCCCAGCTTCAACGACGCCGCCGCGGACTCGCTGCCCGTCGAAAACCTGTGGAAGTGGACCAAGATGGGCTTCGACCTGGTGACCTTCTCCGGCGGCAAAGGCATCCGCGGACCGCAAAGCGCGGGCCTGCTGCTGGGCAGCGCCAACCTGATTGAAGCCGCGCGCGCCAACTCTTCGCCCAACGGCGACACCATTGGCCGCGGCCTGAAGGTGAACAAGGAGGAGATGCTCGGCATGATGGCCGCCGTCGAGGCGTTTGTGAAGATGGACCACGCCGCCGAGTACAAGGAGTGGGAGAAGCGCTGCAAGCTGGTCCAGGATTCGGTTGCCTCGATTCCCTCCATCAAGATGAACGTGGCCGTGCCCGAGATCGCCAACCACACGCCCCATCTGCACATTCAGTGGGATCCGGCGAAGGTGAAAATCTCCATCCGCGAGGTGGTGGAGAAGCTGCGCACGGGCGATCCGGCGATTGAAGTGACTCCCGCCGGACGCGACGAACTGGTGATGAACTTCTGGATGCTGCAGCCGGGCGAGGCGCAAATCGTCGCCAGACGACTGCGCGAAATCCTGAAAGCGGCCTCGGCCTAAGTTCGGACGCGGCGGGCGGACCTCGGCGCGGCGGCGGGCCGTTCCTGTATCATCAACCCGTATGAAATCGCTTCTGATCACCGCCGGTCTGTTCGCCTTCGCCGTGGGCGCATTCGCTGAATCCCCGGACGAAGCCGCCGTGCGCGCCGCGCACGATGCGTTTGTGAAGGCCGCCCGCGAGGGCGATGCCGCCACGCTCGGAAAACTGCTTGCCGACGGGCTACAGTACAGCCATTCCAATGCTCTGCTCGAAGACAAGCAGACCTGTATTGCCGCGCTGGTGAAGCAGCGGAACAACTTCGAAATCCATTCGCAGACCATCCGCGTGTACGGCAAAACGGCCACCATCCGCGCCAAAGCCACCGCGCATGGAGCCGCCGGCGATACGCCGCTCATGGTGCTGCAGGTGTGGGTGAAAAACGGCAAGAACTGGCAGATGGTGGAACGCGCCACCACGCGGCTGCCGGCCAAGTAGTTGGACTGGCGCGCGGCCCGCGCGCTTGTTTCACGCCGGCTTCTGTGATGTAATCCGGCGATGCAAGTGGCTGCGGCGGCCCTCGGCCCCTGGGGCAGTTCGGACAATCTCCGCGCCATGATGCTGAACTATTCGCTGGCCGCCGACAGCGGCGAGGTGGCCGAGCGGCCCGGCGTCACGCTGGTCAACTCGGGGCTCGCCTTTTCCGCATTTAATGCCGCGCTGCTGTCCGGCGCCTGTCTTGAACATCCGCGCGACCTGCGCGCCTGTCTGCAACAGGCGCAGCGGTATTTTCAGGAGAAGCGTCTGCCGTGGAGCTTCTGGATGGCCGAGGAGCGTGTTTCGCCGGCCGTACGGCAGGCCTCCTCCGTCGCTGTGCACGCGGCCGGGCTTCGCTGGATCGCGCAGCATGACGGCATGATGACGGAGCGGCTGCTTGCGCCTGTGCGCGCGCTGCCCGCCATCGAGGTCCGCCGCGTGTTCGACCGCGCCACGCGCAGCCACTTCGCACGGCTGTCGAGCGCCGTGTTCAACCTGCCGCAGCCCGTGAGCGCCGCCGTCTACGGGCAACCGGATTTTTGGAGCGGCACGCTGGCCGGGTGGGTCGGCTACTGGGAGGGCCGCCCGGTGTGCTGCGCGGCCACGCAAAGCGCCGCCGGCGTCATAGGACTTTACAGCGTGGCGACGCAGGCCGCCTTCCGGGGCCGCGGTTTCGCCGAATCCATTACGCGCCATGCTCTGGAGGCGGCGCGCCAGGCGAGCGGATCGCACGCCTGCATCCTGCACGCAACGCGAGAGGGCCAGCCGCTCTACCGGCAGTTGGGCTTCCGCTACGCTACGCGTCTGGACGTGTTTGTCACCGCGTAAACTGAGAACTTGCCGCTTCCCGTTTGCGCCGTACTCGACAACATCCGCAGCCTCTATAACGTGGGGAGCTTCTTTCGCAGCGCCGACGCGGCGGGCATCGAACGCCTCTATCTGTGCGGCATCTCGGGAGCGCCCCCGGACGGGGCCGCGCTGCGGGCCACGCTGCGCAAAACGGCGCTCGGCGCCGAGGAGCGTGTGCCCTTTGAGCACCACTGGAACTCGGCCGCCGCCGTGGCGCGCCTGCGGCTGTCGGGCTACCATGTGTCCGCCATCGAGACGGGCGGCGAGTCCGTGGATCTCTTCGACTGGCGGCCGCAATTTCCGCTCGCACTGATCTTCGGCAACGAGGTGAGCGGCGTCTCGCAGCCTCTGTTGGATTTGTGCGACACGCGCGTGCGCATCCCCATGGCGGGCATCAAGAGGTCCTTGAATGTCGCCACGGCCGCCGGCGTCGTGTTCTATGAGTTGCTGCGCAAGCGGCGGCAGGGCTTACAATCTCCGGTATGATCCAACGGCGCTTTACCGTTCCGGTTCTGCTTGTGGCCGCCACGCTCGCGCAGGCCCAACAGTTGATGCACTGGCCCGTGCGCGGCACGCGGGAAATGGTGGGCGCGGCCAACAATTTCGAGGTGGAGGCCGGATTCCGGATGCTCGCCGAAGGAGGCAACGCCATCGATGCAGGCGTGGCCGCGACACTGGCAGCCGCCGCCACCGAACAGGCCCGCTTCGGTTTGGGCGGCGAGATGCCGCTCATCATCAAGATGAAGGGAAGGCCCGCGCGCATCATCAGCGGCGTGGGGATCGCGCCGAAGCTCGCCACTCCGGAGTTCTACGGAACTCGCCCGCCGCAGCCCTGGGAAGAGGCGCGCCGCATGAGCCCCATCCCCGCCATAGGCATTCTGGCCGCCATCACGCCCGGTGTGTTTGACGGCCTGCTGCTGGCTTTGGAAACCAACGGCACGATGAGTTTCTCGCAGGTGGTGGCGCCTGCCATCGAATACGCCGAGGGTTTTCCAATTGGCGAAGAGTACGCCGGATTCATCCAAACGCACCAGCGCGTGCTATCGCTGTGGCCGGATTCGGCCGCCTACTTCTTCGTGAAGGGCGCGCCTCCGCGCACCGGCGTCCTGTTCCGCCAGCCGGCGCTGGCGCGCACGTTGCGCGAACTGGCCGGGGTGGAACGGCGGGCGCGGGGGAAGCGCGAGAAAAAGATCGCCGCCGTCCGCGACTACTTCTACAAAGGACCCATCGCCAGGCGCATCGCCGGGTTCAGCGAGAAGCACGGAGGGTTGATCCGCTACGAGGACATGGTGGCGGGCCGGGCCTCGTTCGACGAGCCGGTAACGGGCGGCTATCGCGGCTACACCATCGTGAAGCCGGGCTTCTGGACCCAGGGGCCGGTGCTGATTCAGGCGTTGCAGTTGCTGGAGGGCTTCGACCTGCGCTCCATGGGCCACAACTCGGCGCCCTATCTGCACACCGTGGTGGAGGCCGTGAAGCTGGCCTTCGCCGACCGCGACCGCTATTACGGCGACCCGAAGTTCAGCCGCATCCCCTCGGAAACGCTGCTCAGCTCCGAGTACGCCGCCACGCGCCGCCGGCAGATCGATCCGTCTCATGCGTCGATGGATCACCGTCCCGGCGCCATCACGAGTGTGGCCGCGCTGCCTGCCGCCGGGCGCGGCGGCAACCCGGCCGATAACGTCTATGCGAGCGACACCACCTGCGTGAACGTCGTGGACCGTTGGGGCAACGTCTTTTCCGCCACTCCGAGCGGCGCATGGCTGCCCTCGGTGATCGCCGGAGACACGGGCATTCCACTCAGCACGCGCGGCCAGAGTTTTGTTTTAACAGAGGGTCACGCCAACCGCA
>JADLCT010000048.1 GCA_020847045.1 Bryobacterales bacterium
ACAACGGAAAGTTCATCAACTGGCAAGACGCTCAGCTTCATGTCCTTTCCCATGTCGTCAGCTATGGCAGCTCGGTCTTTGAGGGCATCCGGTGTTACGAAACCGCGCAGGGTCCGGCCGTGTTCCGTCTGCGCGAGCATATGCGCCGCTTGTTGGAGTCGGCGCGCATCTACCGCATCGAAAACATCGGATTCTCCGTGGACGAGTTGAGCCAGACCGCGCTCGATCTCGTCGCGGTCAACAAGTTGAAGTCCTGTTATATCCGGCCCATCGTCCTGCGCGGCTACGGCGAAATTGGCGTGCTGGGATGGAAGAACCCGGTGGAAACCTACATGGCCTGCTGGGAATGGGGCAAGTATCTGGGCGATGAGGCTCTGGCGCAGGGTGTCGATGTCTGCGTCTCCTCCTGGACCCGTTCGGCTCCGAACACGCTGCCCACGCTTTCCAAGGCCGGCGGCAACTATCTCAGCTCGCAGTTGATCCGCATGGAAGCCGCCGTGAACGGCTATTCCGAGGGCATCGCGCTCGACGTGAACGGCGTCATCAGTGAGGGCTCCGGCGAGAACATCTTCGTGATCAAGGACGGCAAAATCTATACGCCTCCGCTCACGGCGGCTGTGCTCGGCGGCATCACGCGCGCCTCGGCGATGACGCTGGCGGCCGAGCTCGGCTTCGAGGTGGTGGAAACCAACATTCCGCGCGAGATGCTCTACGTCGCCGACGAGATCTTCTTCACGGGAACCGCGGCCGAGGTGACGCCGGTCCGCAGCGTCGACCGCATGCAGGTGGGTCCGGGCCATCGCGGTCCGGTGACCGAGGCCATTCAGCGGGAGTTCTTCGCCATCGTCAACGGCGCCAAGCCCGACCGTCATGGCTGGCTTTCGCCGGTTCCAGTTTCGGCCGCGACACGCTAGGCCAGGCTTCCGCCGCTGAGTCTCATCCAAGTCAAAAAAGGGCGCTCCCACAGGTGCGCCCCTTGCGTATGTTAGGTTCGTGCGATGTCTGCCGGGTGACCCTGTGTCTGTTCTTACGCACACGGGAAAGGTTAGGATGGTGGTTCGTGCGCAACGCGGGCGCAAACCAGACGGCCACCTCCCCCGAGATACTCCGCCTGGCTCACGCCCACGCTGAACATGACAGTTGTACCAAGGCGGCGGCCCTGGCATCCAGAGCGATGATGCGCTTCAGCGGGGCTTTTCATCAGGAATTTTCGCAAGGCGAATCATGCGCATAGCGGCTCCTGCGTGTGAAGAAATTGTGGATAAAACAAAATGACTCAATCCTGTTCCGGAATCAATGCGCTCACCGGAGAGCGTGTCACGCTCACCTTCGACTCACAGATCACACTGTCCGAGCCGGCGCTGGGCGGCGGCGCGGGCGGCCCGTATCTGGCGCCGGGTTTCCTTGATCTTCAGGTGAACGGCTACGCGGGCGTGGACTACTGTTCGCCGCACGCCCCGGCGGAAGAGATTGCGCGCAGCGTGCGGGCGCAGTTCGCCACCGGCACGGCGCGCCTGTTTCCGACGGTCATCACCGGATCGGTGGAGCACATGGCCGGGGCGATCGCCAATTTGACGAAGGCGCGCGCGTCGCTGGGCGTCGAAGGACGCGCCATGGAGGGACTTCATATCGAGGGGCCGCATATCTCCCCCGAGGACGGTCCGCGTGGCGCGCACCCGCAATTCGCCGTGCGCCCGCCGGACACCGGGGAGTTTGACCGCTGGTGGGATCTGAGCGAGGGCGGCATCAAGCTGGTGACCGTGTCACCGGAATGGCCTGGCGCGCCTGGCTACACGGAGCACGTGGCCGAACGGGGCGTGGTGGTGTCGATTGGCCACACCAAAGCCACGCGGGAACAGATTCTGGACGTGGTGCAGGCCGGCGCAACCATGTCCACGCACCTGGGCAACGGCGCGCACGCCATGCTGCCGCGGCATCCGAACTATCTCTGGGAGCAGTTGGCCGAGGACCGTCTGACGGCCAGCTTCATTGTTGATGGCATTCATCTGCCGCCGAGCTTTCTGACCGTCGCTCTCCGCGCAAAGGGGCTGGAGCGCAGCGTTCTGATCACCGACGCGGTGATGCCGGCGGGTTGCCAGCCGGGCCGTTACCGGTTGGGCGAAGTGGATGTGGAGTTGCACGGGGGCAACCGTGTGACGCTGGCCGGCGGCGATCGCCTGGCAGGCTCGGCGCTGCGCATGGACGAGGGCGTGAACAACCTGATGCGGCTGGCTGGACTGTCGCTGGCCGAAGCGGTCACTCTGGCGACGCGCAATCCGGCGCGGGCCGGGCGTGTCAGTTCGCGGCTGAAGGGATTGGAAAAAGGGGAGCGGGCCGATATCGTCGAGTTCGACTATGACGGGCGGGAACGGCGGATTCGCGTGACGCGCCTGTGGGTGGGCGGGGAGTTGGCGTTCACGGCTGGCTGAAGCGGCGCGGTGGGAGGCAGGGACGGGGCGAACGGCAGTCCGCCCCGAGGGTGTGTGGCGCGTCTCTTAGACGAGGGCTTTTACGGCCGCCATCACGGTGTCGTAGTTGGGATGCTCGGACATCTCCTTCACATACTCGACGTGACGGATGGTATTGTCCCTGTCCAGCACGAAAATGGCGCGCGACAAAATGCGCAACTCTTTGATCAGCGTGCCGTAAGCCTGTCCGAAGCTGCCTTCGCGGTGGTCGGAGACCATCTTCACCTTGTCGATGCCATAGGCGCCGCACCAGCGCTTCTGCGCGAAGGGCAGGTCCATCGAAAAGGTGTAGACCTCGACGCCGGGCATGTTGGCGGCCTCTTCGTTGAACCGCTTGGTTTGGGCGTCGCAGACGGGCGTGTCCAGAGACGGCACGACGCTGAAGACACGCACGGCGTGGCCCGTGGAAGCCAGCGTTACGGGCTGCAAGGCTCCATCGACGGCTTCGAAATCCGGCGCCTTGCCGCCCACCTTCAATTCAGGCCCGATCAACGTGAACGGATTGCCGCGCAGCGTCATTGCTCCTGCTCGTTCCATGCTTGTTTCCTTTCCTTGCGTTTGAACTATCAAGATTGTATCAACGCATCGAGAGCAGCCAGCGTCGAGACGGGCGCCTGGCAGGCGAAGTCTTCGCAGACGTAGGCGGTGGTTTGGCCGGGAACCAACGGCATGGCGGCGATTTCACTGTGCCAGCGAGCGAGAAGGGCGCGCTCGGCTTCGTCGCGCGCAGCCAGTAAGGTGACACCCGGCAGAAAGCGGAGATCGGCGGCCCCGCGCAGTGTTTCCGCGGCGGGTCCTGTGAACACGATCTGGCGCGGACGCGCCCGCGCCAGCATGTGAGCGCACACCAGCATGGGTGCGCTGACGGGCTGGCTATTCAAACGTGAGGAGAGCGCGGCGAGCGCTCGCAGCGCCGATTGCCGGAACTCCTCGTTCCCGGTGATGGCGGCCAGGCGGAGCAGCGCGGTGACGGCCAGCGAGTTGCCGGACGGTTCGGCGCCATCGTATTCGTCCTTGAGCCGGAGAATCAGGTTCGCGTCGCCTTCGGCGCTGCTAAAGAAGCCACCGGCGCCGCGGTCTTCGAAGCGGACGCATAGGGCGCGGGCGATCCCTTCGGCTGCTTCCAGGTAGCGAGGCTCAAAGGTGGCTTCGTACAGATCCACAAGCGCGTTGGCCAACCCGGCGTAGTCGTCGAGAAAGCCTTCGATGGCCGCTTCGCCGGCGCGGTAGCGGCGCAGAAGGCGTCCCGTGGGCGCGTCCCACAATGTGCGGAGCAGGAAGCCAGCGGCCGCTTCGGCGGCCTCACGGTAGCGTGGTTCGCTGAGCGCGCGGCTGGCCAGGGCGAGGCCGCTGATCATGAGCGCATTCCAGGAAGTGAGAATCTTGTCGTCGAGATGAGGGCGAATGCGCGCCGCGCGGGCGGCCATCAGTTTCTGGCGGCAGGCGTCGAGCGCGGCCGTGGCGGCCCCGGCTGTCAGTCCGAACTTCTCGGCCGCCTCTTCGAGGCTGTGCGCCTGAAACAGAATGTTGCGTCCGATGAATTCGCCCTGCGGGTCCTGCTCCACGTTGCCGTCCGGCCGCACGCCATAGCGGTAAGCGAAGAGCGCGGCATCGCCACCCAGCAGCGCGCGCAATTCGGCGTCGCTCCAAATGTAGAAAGCGCCTTCCCCCTTCTCGTGTGGGTGCGCGGGGTCCGCGACGCTATCGGCGTCTTCGGCTGAGTAAAAACCGCCCTCGGGGGCGCGCAGGTCACGCAGGACGTATTCGATGACATCGCGGGCCACGGCGGCGTACTGCTCCCGGCCCGTGATTTGATAGGCCTCGGCGAACGCGGTCACCAGTTGGGCCTGATCGTAGAGCATCTTTTCAAAATGAGGCACGAACCAGCGCTCATCGACCGAGTAGCGGTGAAAACCGCCGCCCATCTGGTCGTACATGCCGCCTTGAGACATGGCGAGCAGGGTGTGCCCGGCCATGGCCAGCGCTTCGCCGTTGGCGGTCGCGGCGTAAAAGCGGTACAGGAAGGAGAGGCTGGCCGGATGCGGAAACTTGGGTGCGCCGCCAAAGCCGCCGTGGCGCGCGTCATAACCGCGGCGCAGATGTGAGAAGAGGTCCTCGGCGACGGAGTCTTCCATTTGCGAATGGGAAGCAGCACCCGCGCCCGCGCCGGCGTGTTGAGCGAGTTGCTTCAGCACCTCTTCGCCGGAGTGAACGATCTTGTCGCGGTCGTGCAGCCACGCCTGCGCGACCGATTCCAGAATGTGCTTGAAGCCTGGGCGGCCGTAGCGCGCATCGGGCGGAAAGTAGGTTCCTCCGAAGAAGGGGCGCAACTCGGGCGTGAGCCATACCGACATGGGCCAGCCGCCGGAACCGGTGGTGGCCTGAACGAACATCATGTACACGCGGTCGATGTCTGGCCGCTCCTCGCGATCGACTTTGACGGGCACGAAGAGGCGGTTCAGCACCTCGGCCGTGGATGCGTTCTCGAAGGACTCGCGCTCCATGACGTGGCACCAGTGGCATGTGGAGTAGCCGATCGAGAGAAAGATGGGCTTGTCCTCGCGCTTCGCTTTTTCGAAAGCCTCCTCGCCCCACGGGTACCAATCGACGGGGTTGTGGGCGTGTTGGAGGAGATAGGGAGACTTCTCGCGGGCCAGGCGGTTGGTAGGCATAAGGGAACCTTCACTCTAGCAGTGTGGTGCTTGCCCGTTCGCGCGTGTCATGCTGAAGCCATGAGCTCAACCCGGCAGTCCGTTCTCGACGGTCTATTCGACTTCCTGCGCATTCCCAGCGTGTCCACCGACCCGGAGCGGAGAGACGACGTGCTGCGTGCGGCCGAGTTCGCGGCCGGCGCGTTGCGGCGCGCCGGCATGGAAGAGGTGCGGCTGATCGGGAAGGAGGGGCGGCATCCTCTGGTGTCGGCCGAATGGCTGCATGCCCCGGGCAAGCCCACGCTGCTGTTCTACGGCCACTACGATGTGCAGCCGGCCGAACCGCTGCACGAGTGGCTGTCGCCGCCGTTTGAGCCAACCGTGCGGAATGACAATGTCTACGCCCGCGGCGCGGTGGATGACAAGGGGCAGGTGTGGATTCAGATTCAGGCGCTGTCGCAATTGATGGCCGAACGCGGCGCGCTGCCCATCAACGTGCGCGTGCTGCTGGAAGGCGAGGAGGAGGTGGGCGGCGAGTTCATCGAGGAATATGTGGCCTCCAAGCCCGCCCACCTGCGGGCCGACGCGGCGCTGGTGTGCGACACCGAGATGTTCGCGGCGGGGCTGCCGACCATCTGCACCGGGCTGCGCGGCATGGTGTACGGCGAACTGCACGTGGAAGGCGCCAGGGTGGATCTGCATTCGGGCATTTATGGCGGCGCGGCGCCGAATCCGATCATGGCCATCGCCGAGATTCTTACCCGGTTGAAGGACGCCAACGGGCATATCCTGATCCCGGGTTTCTATGACCGCGTGCGGCCGCCGACGCCGGAGGAGCGCGCGGCCTGGTCGCGCCTGCCGTTCGATGAGAATGAGTACCGCGAGAAGGAGATTGGATCTCCGGCGCTGACGGGCGAGCCGGGCTTCGATGTGTTCGAAAGGACGTGGGCGCGGCCCACGCTGGAGGTGCATGGCATTCGCGGCGGCTTCGTGGGCGAGGGGGCCAAGACGGTGATTCCGGCGCGCGCCGTGGCCAAGGTGAGCGCGCGTCTGGTGGCCGATCAGGATCCCAACGAGGCGCTGAGGCAGATGCAGGAGGCCGTGCGTGCGGCCACGCCCAAAGGCGTGACGGCCGAGTTCAAGTTCCTGCACGGAGCGGCTCCGTCGCTCACCGACCCCTCCAACCCGTTTATTCAGAAAGCGGCGGCGGCGATGGACGAACTCTTCCAGAACAAAACCGTGTATATCCGTTCGGGCGGCTCCATCCCGATTGTCGGCCTGTTTCAGAAGCACCTGGACATTCCCAGCGTGCTGATGGGCTTTGGTCTCCCCGACGACAACCTGCATGCGCCGAACGAGAAATTTCACATCCCGAATCTGTTCGCGGGCATCGAAAGCGTGAAGCACTATCTGACGAAGCTGGGCCAGTAGCCGCTTACGGCTTGCGCAGGGAGGGCGGGGTGCGTGGTTTGGCGGGCGCCGCAGGGCGATCGCCACGCGTGCGGGGCGAGGAGGGCTCGGCGATGATCGCCTCGGGCGGCGGGCCGGGCGTCTCCAGGTGCGGTTTGCACTCGCCCACCTTCACCAGAAACGACGACACGCGTTCCCAACGCGCGCCCGTGCGGCGTTCAATGATGTGGATGCCCTGCTTGCCGTCAGCGCGGAGACGCCAGTCCGCGTTCGATGTGGCGCGGCGCGGCACGGCGAGTTTCAGCGGCGAACCGCTCACCTCGCGCACCTGCCACGACTCGCCGCCAGTCTGGGAGTCGTAGCGTTCGTAGCGCGCACCGGTCTCGGAAACCGCGCCCCGGTCGATCAGCAGGCTGCCCGAGGTCTTCGAATCGAAGTGGAACTGTTCGATGGTGGCGATGCGCGATTCGTTAAAAACATTCCTCCGCCGCCATGTTTTGCCGCCGTCGGTGGTCAACAGAAAGAAGGGATCGCGAGGCAGAGATTCCAGCACCTGTCCGCTGGTCCACCCGCTTTCGAAATCGACAAACTGCACCTGGTCGAGTCCCGCCTTGGGCACGCGCTCGAAGGCTTCGAACCAGGTCTTGCCGCTGTCCTGGCTGGCCAGGAAGAGTGAGTACATGGTGCTGGCGCCGTTGTGCAGGTTGCCTGTAAGAAAAAGCTGCACGCCCACCGGTTGCAGGCTGGTGAGTTCGGCGTAGATGGGGCAGGGGTCGTCCTCGGTGCAGGTCATGCCGAAGGTGGCCGTGTCGGATTCGGTACAAGCAAAGGGAATGGCAATGGGCTTTCCGGAGTAGGGCAAAAAAACAGGCGGCTTGGTCTCGGGCCCGGCCTTGACGTTTGGATCCTTGGGATCCTCGACCGTCATTTTCGGCGGCACGCGGAAGACGCCGGGACCGGCGGGCGGCGCGACGTTAGGCGAAGGAACTGTGCCGGGCGGAAGGGGGGAAGCCGGATGCGGCGGCGGCGCGGTTTCCTGCGCCAAGGCGAGAGCGGCGGTGAAACAGAGTATGGCCCAGCGCATCTTGTCATTCAAATTCTAGCTCGATATGATGCGCCCCATGACCCAACCGGCACTGCCTTCCAGCGCCCTCATGGCCGCGCTTCTCGCCCTCACTGTGACTGCTTGCGCACCGCGTCCGGAGGCCGCGCAGCCATCCGGCGCTTCCGGCGCGCCGGCCGCCACGGTGGCCCCCGCGGCGCTGTTCTCCGGTTACGATGTCGTGGATCTGAGCGTCACCGTGGCCGAGAACATGCCAGCGCATTGGGGCACGTCGCCCGCCTTCCAACGCTGGACCTACAACTGGTTCGAGCAGCAGAAGGACCATCACGGCAATGACTATTTCGCCAGCGAAGGTCCCTACTTCGGCCAGCGCTATCTGATCGACGAACACACGGGGACGCAGTCGGATTTCCCGGCGCACTTTGTACCACCGCCCGGCTCAGGACTGCCCGGCGCGTCGCCGATGGGGGCCATGACCGGCGAGAAGTATCCCGTAGAGCGCATGATGGGAGCCGCAGTGGTGATCGACGCAAGCGACATTCGCGACAAGGCCGAACCGGGCAGGAGCGCCGTCATCACGTTGGAACGGGTGAAGCAGTGGGAGACGCGGCACGGAGCGATCAAGGCCGGCGAGGTGGTGTTGTTCCGCAGCGGTTACAGCGACGCCTACTACAAGCCCATGCCCGAGGGCATGCGCATGACTTATGCTCCGGTGGTGGCCAAGACCGCCCCTGGCTGGCCCGCTCCGGAACCCGCCGTAATGGAGTATCTCCATGGCAAAGGCGTGTGGCACATGGGGACCGACGGCGCGTCCATGGGGCCGTGCGAAGGCGGGCAGGCCGTGCACGTCGCCGGGCTGAAGCACGGCATGAGTTGGGAGGAGATGCTCACGAACCTGGGCGCGCTGCCGGAGCGCGGCGCCTACTACATCGCGCTGGGCGTGAAGGTGCGCGGGCAGAGCGGCGCGATCTCCCGCGCCGTGGCGTTCACACCGAAACAGCAGAAGTAGTGCCGGAAAACTAGGATTCGCGCGGATTGGTTTGCAGCGTCATGAAGTTTCCATCGGTGCGCGACGGCGCCTTGCCACTGACGATGCGCGCCATATTGACGATACACAGGGCGCTGCTTTCGCCAAACGGCTCTGGATACAGCTTGAAGTCAACGGGCTCCTTGCCGGCGCTCAGCGCGTCCACCTCGGCCGGCTTGGCGAAACCGACAATCTGAACGGCGCCGCCGGAGAGTTTGTGGCACTCGAAGCTCTGGAAAATGCGCTCGGCAAAGAGGGGCGAATCGAGAGTGGGAGAGGAAACGGTGTAGCCGTAGACGCCTTCGGGCAATTGCGCCAGCGACAGACCTTCGTGGTCAGAGTGCACCGGCTTCAACTGGAATCTCTTTCGGGCGGATTCCAACTCGGCAAGAAACGCAACGGCAGGGGTGCTCATGGTTAGATCATCCTAATTTTAACACGGGGTGCTCCGAGGCTTCCGGCTTACTTGCCCGGAGCGGACGCCACGCCAACGTCCGGCGCATCCAGTTTCGCGAGGATCGCCTGAAAGCGCGGGTCCTGGCGGTAAGGCGCAAAGATGGGGTTCACGCGGAGCGTCAACGTGAGCGTGGCGCGCGAGCGAACGGCGTCTTCCAGCAACTGGTATCCGGCGCTGTCTTCGCCAATCGCCAGGCGGATGCCCGCCTCGACCACCGGATCGACGCGCGCGAAGTTCTTCTTGTTGTGGAGTTCAGTGAGGAGTCTGCGCGCCTCGGCCGTGTCGCCGCTCCGGGCGTAGACCGGTCCGGCGATGGCGGCGCTGGGAGGAAGCCAGGCCAGTTGCTTGGTCAAAACGTCGAGATAGACCTTGGCTCTCTCGTACTCCTTGCGCGCAAGATACACCATGCCGCGCACAAGCCGGATGCCGCGTTCTTCGGGGTTGATCCGCTCGGCCTCGTCCATCAGCGCGAGCGCCTGATCGTACTGGCCGTCGTAGAGGTAGGCGTAGGCGCACTCCATCTTTACCGGGATGGGCGCGGGATCGAGCGCGCGTGCGCGCTCGGCCAGGGCCACGGCGGTCTTCGTGTCACCCTTGACAAGCGCCAGTTGCGCCAGGCGTAGCAGAGCGAACGGGTAGCTGGGCCGCAGTTCAAGCGAGCGGTTATATTGCGTGCGGGCCTCGGCCCAATTCCAGCCGCCCAGCGCGGCGGACACGCCGAGGGCCATGTGTGCTTCGGCAAGGTCCGGCTCCAGGGCGAGCGCCTCTTGCGCCACACGCCGCGTGGTGGCCGTGGCCTCGGCCACGGGACGATACTCGAAGTAGCTGATGCGCCCCCACAGATCGGCCAGCGCAGCGTGGGCCGCTGTGAACTTGGGTTCGGCCTTGATCGCGGCCTCCAATGCGCGCAGCGCCGTCTGCATCTCCGGCGGATCGGGCTGAGTGATGGACAGAGCGCCCAGAAAGCCGCGAGTCACCTCGGCGTTCGGTTTACCGGCCTTCGGCGTCAGCAGAGCGCGGGCCGGCAGCGACCCGCCCAGACGCGCCGCCGCCTCTTGCGCGGCCCGGTCGAGCGCGGGCAGCAACTGATCGCGGCTGGTTTGGAACGAATGGTTCCATACGCGCCTGCCGTCGCTGGTGCGCACCATCCACAGCTCGCCGCTGATCGAAGACTCCGCGGGCGTCAACTTCCCTTCCATGACGATGTCGGCGTTCAACTCGCGGCGCAGCGCCGCCATCTCTCGCAGATTGTAGGCAAACGGCAGCACGGACGTGTAGGCCACGGTGCGCCATTCGGGAACGTGCGCCAGTTCGAAGCTGAGCGCGGCGGTGATGCCGGACGCGGTGTCGTCGTGCAGCGGAAGAGGCCGCGTGTCGTCGAACGGCAGCACGGCCAGGGTTTGTACCGGGCCAGGGCTGGCCAGACGGTTGCTGAGATAGAACCAGAGCAATGCTCCAGTGGCGAAGGCGGCGGCAAGAATCACCAGCAGGCGGCGGTTGCTGCGCGGACCCTCAGCGGATCCCGGTTCGGGCGCGCTGGCAGCCCAGGCTTCGATGGCGCTGAGCGGCGAAACGGCCGTGAAGCGCAACGCGCCACCCGCGGCATCGAGCTCGGCGCGAACCGGATCCTGCGAGCCCTCGGCGGCGTAGTAGTCATCCAGGCGGCGCCGTAGCCGCTTCAGTTCGGCGCGGTCCTCGTCGTCCAAAGCAGGACGCTCGCCCGCGGCATGGGCGGCCGCGCAGGTTTCAAGAAGCCGGCCGAGCTTGGTGGCGCCTTGGAATGCCGCGCCGGAAAGTATCTTGCGGCACACGCGGCGCCCCAGTTCGGGGCCGATGGAAGCACTGGAATTCTGTGGATCTTGCATTGCGGAGGGGGACGCAATTCAGTTTATCCAACGCCGGAGGCTTCCAACAACAGCGGCCGTAAATCCTCGGGCAGAGGAAGAGCCAGGGCGGCGGCAATCCCTTCGGCGCTCATCTTCGAGAAGGACTGGCGCAGGATACCGGCCACCTTGACGCGGTCAAGCTTGGCGGCGGTCGCGGCGAGCTGCGTTTCCAGGAACACCAGGCAGAGGGCGTCCTCGAAGGTGCGCACCTCGCTGTCGCGCGTAATGCCGTGCTTGCGCAGGATGGCGAGGGCGCGCGCGATAAAGGGCTCGCCGTAGCCGCAGGTTTCCAGAATCTGGCGCAACTCAGCCGCATGGCGCTTGCGCAGCTCGGACTTCCACGCCAGGTAGCCAAGACGGCCCTCAGGAAAGTTCTCGCGCGGCAGCGTCCAGCGGCGTATGTGGTGCGCGCGTACGGCCAGCAGCAACTCCTCGCTCGCATCGGGACGAAGGCGGCTCACCCACTCCGACATCAGTTCGGCATGCGCCTGCTCCTTGGGACGCATGGCGCCACGGACGAGAATCGTGTGGGGATCGGCGGCGTTGGCCTCATCAATGAGTGCAATGGCCCGCTCAAAGCGGCTGTGGTCCACATCTTCAAGGCTAGCAGCGGCGGTCCCCGGCGAGGCGCACGGCCCGCCGCGGCTATCCACGTTTACGGCCGCGCCACCAGAGCAGACCGGCGAAAGCGGGCAGCAGCAGCGCCAGGATGAACATAGTCCAGGGGAATTCCATACCAGGCTCCAAGCTACCGCAATCCCGCTGCCTGCTAGAATGAAGATCACGCGTTTCGCGTCGCCCAAGGGCGTCTCACCCGTGATTGGAATCTATCCAGGTACGTTCGATCCTCTGACCAGCGGCCATCTCGATCTCATCGGGCGCGGCTCGCATCTGGTGGACCGGTTGATCGTGGCCGTGCTGGCCAACGAGGCCAAGCACCCGCTGTTCAGCATGGAGGAGCGCACCGAGATGCTGCGCGAGGCCACGGCCCACTTCCCGAACGTCGAGGTGGACAGCTTCAACGGCCTGCTGGTGCAGTTCGCCCAGGCGCGCGGAGCGAAACTGTTACTGCGCGGCATCCGCGCCGTGAGCGACTACGAGTATGAACTTCAGATGGCGTTGATGAACCGCCGTCTCAACCCCAATATTGAAACCGTCTTTCTCATGGCCGGCGAATCGTACAGCTTTCTCAGTTCGCGCATGGTGAAAGAGGTGATCCGGCTGGGCGGCGACGTCAGCCAGATGGTGCCGCCCAACGTGGAGCACCGGTTGCGCGCGCGCCTGCTGGGCGCGGCCGCCGGGCCAGAATAGGTTTTTTATGTCAGCCATCGCTCAACAACTTGCCGAACGTCTGTCCTCGATCAGCGTCTCCTCCACCGTGAAGGTGAGCTCGGAAGCCGGCCGTCTGAAGCGCGAAGGGGTCGACGTGGTCGACTTCGGCGCCGGCGAGCCGGACTTCCCGACGCCGGACAACATCAAGAAAGCCGCCATTGCGGCGCTGGACGCCAACTTCACCAAATACACTGACACCAGCGGCATTCTGGATTTGAAGAAGGCCATCTGCGAGCGCCACACAAAGGACTACGGCACGGCCTACACGCCGGCCGAGTGCGTGGTAACCGTGGGCGGCAAGCATGTGATCTTCGAGCTTACGCAGGTGCTGCTGAATCCCGGCGACGAATGCATCATTCCCGTTCCGTTCTGGGTGACCTACCAGGACGTGGTGAACTACGCCGGCGCCAAGTGCGTGTTCGTGCAGACCGACGAGCAGGCTGGATTCGCCATCAGCGCGGCGGCGGTTGAAAAGGCCATGACGCCGCGCACGAAGCTGATCATCATCAATTCGCCTTCGAACCCGTCCGGCAACGTGCTGGGCCGCGAGGAGTTTGAAAAGATCTGCCGCCTGGCCAAGTCGCGCGGCGTGCTGGTGATGACCGACGAGTGCTACTGCCGCTTCGTCTACGGCAGCGAACCGTATTCGGCGGCGGCCTTCGAAGGAATGAAGGAAACGGTGATCGTGGCCGGTTCGCTTTCGAAGACCTACGCCATGACGGGCTGGCGCATTGGGTTCGGACTGGCCCCCAAACCCGTCATCGACGGCATCGTGAAGCTGCAATCGCACATGACCTCGAACCCCACGTCGATCGCGCAGAAGGCCGGCGTCGAGGCGCTGACGGGTCCGCAGGAGGCCGTGGGAGAAATGCTGGCCGAGTACGCCCGCAGACGCCGCTACATTGTCGACCGCGTGCGGCGGATTCCCGGCGTAGGCTGCCAGGAGCCGATGGGCGCGTTTTATATCTACCCGAACTTCGGCCAGGCGATGAAGAATCTGGGCATCGCCTCGACGCTCGACCTGGCCACGCAGCTTCTCACCAAGGCCCATGTGGCGCTGGTGCCCGGCGAGGCGTTCGGCACCGATGCGCACGTCCGCATCTCCTATGCCACCTCCATGCACGAAATCGAGCGCGGGCTGCAACGCATCGACGACTTCGTGCAGGGCAAGCCCACCCAGGCATGACGGAGATTGCTCCGCGATTTGTCGAGCGCGTGTGGGGCGCCAGGGACTTGTCGCCCTGGTTCCCCGCCCCGCCGCCTCCGCCCAACGGGCTGCCCTACGGCGAGGTGTGGTTCGCGGGCGAATCGCTGCTGATAAAATTTCTCTTTCCATCCGAGAAGCTGTCCGTGCAGGTGCACCCGGCCGACGATTACGCGCGCGAGCACCATGGCTGCCCGGGCAAGACGGAGATGTGGCGCATCGTGCGGGCCATGCCCGGAGCCGAAATCGCGCTGGGGTTTCGCGTAGCGGTGCCTCCCGCTGCGGCGCGCGCGGCGGCGCTGGATGGCTCGATCATGGAACTGCTCGACTGGCGCAAGGTGGCCGCGGGCGATTCCTATCTGATCCCGGCGGGCACCGTGCACGCGATGGGCGGCGGCATGGTGGTGGCCGAGATTCAGCAGCTTTCCGATGTCACCTACCGCCTGTTCGACTACGGCCGCGGAAGGGAACTGCACATCGACCAAGGCTTCGATGTGGCCCACCTCGCGCCGTACACCGCTTCTGGAACGCGCTGCGCCTATTTCGAAACCGTGGAGATCGAGCCTGGCCTGCTCGTGGAGCCCCGCGCCCACGAGGATTATCTGATCGGCCTGGCCACAGGGCGCGTGCATCGTCTGGAGCGCACGGTGCAGGCCTGCGAGCCTTCGCTGCACACGTGGGTTCCGGCCTGACGGGCCGCTTACCCTTATTTCCCACATTTCTACGCGTCGCGCGGGATCATCCGCGCAAGCCCGGGTGTTAAGCTAGATGTTTCCATGCGATACGACGTCGTTGTGATCGGGAGCGGTCCCGGAGGATATTCCGCGGCGGTGCGCGCCGGCCAGTATGGCTTGAAAACCGCATTGATCGAGAAGTCGCCCAAGCTCGGCGGGACCTGCCTGCTGGTGGGTTGCATCCCCACCAAAGCACTGCTGCACACGGCGGAGGTGTGGGACTACTTCCAGCACAGCGAGGAACAGGGCATCCACTGCCAGGGCGCCTCGCTCGACCTGCCGCTTGTGTTGCAGCGCAAGCAGGGCATCGTGGACAAGCACTCCAAGGGTGTCAGCTTCCTGATGAAGAAGAACAAGGTGGAGGTCATCGCCGGCTACGCGAAGCTGAAGGGCGCGGGCAAGGTGGAGGTGGCCACGGCCTCGGGAACACAGACGATCGAAGCCAAGGCTGTCATTCTGGCGACGGGCTCGGAGGCGCGCATGCTGCCCGGGTTGACGCCGGACGACACGATCATGACCAACGTCGAGATTCTCGAAATGCGGAACGTGCCCAAGTCGTTGGGCATCATCGGCTCGGGCGCCGTGGGTGTTGAGTTCGGCTCCATCTATAAACGCTACGGCTCCGAGGTGGCCATCTTCGAAATGCTGCCGCGCATAGTGCCGGTGGAGGACGAGGAGGTCAGCAAGGAACTGGAGCGTTCGTTCAAGAAGCAGAAGATTCGCGTGGAGACGGGCGCGAAGGTGGAAAAAATCGAGAAAACGGGCACGGGCGTGCGCCTGGAAGTGGCGCTGGGCAACGGCAACCGCGAGACTGTAGAATTCGAAAAACTACTGGTGGCCGTGGGCCGCAAACCGAACACGGAGAACGTGGGCCTGGAGAACACGCGCGTGGAACTGGACCGCGGCTTCGTGAAGGTGGACGCCTATCAGCGCACGGCCGAGCCGGGCGTCTACGCCATCGGCGACATCGTCGCCGGAACGCCGCAACTGGCCCATGTCGCCACCATGGAAGGCATGGTCGCCGTGGCGCACATCGCGGGCCAGGAGACCCGCCCGGTGAACAAGAACCGCATTCCCGGCGCAACGTACACGGAGCCGGGCATCGGCAGCGTGGGAATGACGGAGAAGGCGGCGCGGGAGCAGGGCTACCAGGTGAAGGTAGGCAAGTTCCCTTTCCTGGCGAACTCGAAGGCGACGATTCTCGGCTCGCATGACGGGTTTGTGAAGGTGGTGATCGACGAGAAGTACGGGGAGATTCTGGGTGTGCACATCATCGGACCACATGCCTATGAGCTGATCGCGGAGGCGGTGGCGGCAATGGAGTCCGAGGCGACCATCGAGACGATGCTGCACACCATCCACGCGCATCCGACCCTATACGAAGCCGTGGGCGAAGCATTCAACGCCGTTTATGGAAGGGCCATTAACGCCTGACCGGACGCCGCGGCGCGGGCTGAGGCTGGAACCGGGAATGTATGTCGAGACCGTGTGAGTTCCGCGACCTGGGGCGCATGGGCTACACAGAAGCCTACGCGTTGCAGCGCCAACTTGTCGAACAACGCAAGGCCGGCGCCATCCCCGACCAACTGCTGTTTGTCGAACATCCGCCGGTGATCACGCTGGGCCGGAACGCGCACGAGGAGAACGTTCTCTTCTCCCGCGAGGCGCTCGCCGCCAGCGGCGTCGAGGTGCACGAGTGCGACCGCGGCGGCGATGTCACTTATCATGGTCCGGGACAGATTGTGGGCTATCCGATCTTCGATCTCCGGGCGTGGAAACGGGACGTCAACGCCTATGTGCGCGGCCTCGAGCAGGCGGTCATCGAAGCCATCGGCGAGTTCGGCATCGAGGGCGAACGCGCGCCGGGGGCGACGGGCGTCTGGGTGGGCGGCGCGAAGGTAGCGGCGATTGGCGTTCACTTGAGCCGGTGGGTAAGCTCTCATGGTTTCGCCCTGAACGTTTCGGCCAACCTGGATCATTTCAAGTTTATTGTTCCGTGCGGACTCACCAGGCCCGTCACGTCGTTGCGCGCGCTGGGCTGCGAAGCCCCGGCCGGAGACGTGAAGGAGAGCCTGCTGGCCGCGTTTTCAGAAGTGTTCGAGATTGACATACCCGCGCCGGCGCTGAGCTGGCGCGCGTGACGGAGAGAATCGAATGACTGATGTCGTGATGCCCCAGATGGGCGAAAGCATTGTAGAAGGCACGCTGACGCGGTGGTTGAAGAAAGCCGGCGACAAGGTGGAGCGGGACGAACCGCTGTTTGAGATTTCCACCGACAAGGTGGACAGCGAGATTCCCTCGCCCGCCTCCGGCATCTTGACCGAAGTACTGGTGCAGGAAGGCGCAACGGTGGCGATCAACACCGTGGTGGCGCGGATTGGCGAGGAGGGCGCGTCTGCCGCTCCGGCGCCGGTGCAGCAGGCTGCTCCGCCGCCGCCACCGCCTCCGGTTCCCGCCGCCCCGCCTCCTGCCGCGCGCATGGAATCCGACGAGCCACCGCCGCCCGTGATTCTGCCTCCCGAAAGTGCGCAGGCCACCGAAACCACCGGGCCGCTCTCGCCGTTGGTGCGCAAGATGGCGCGCGAAAACAACGTCGACCTCTCGCAAGTGCCGGGCACCGGAGCGGGTGGACGCATCACGAAATTTGACGTGGAGCAGGCGATCGCCTCGCGTGGCGGCCGTGCCCCCGGCCAGGCGCCGGCTCCGCCGTTCGCGGCGCCCGAAAGCCGTCCGGCGCCCGTGCCGCCCCCCGCGCGGGCCGAAGCGCCGCGTGCGCGCGTAGAGGCCATGTCCACCATGCGCCGCAAGATCGCCGAGCACATGGTGTTCTCCAAACAGACTTCCGCGCATGTCACCACCGTGCACAAAGTGGACATGACGAAGGTGGCCAAGCTGCGGTCCAAAGTGAAGGAGGAGTTCGCCTCGCACTACGGCTTCGGTCTGACCTTCCTGCCCTTCGTTCTGCGCGCCACGGCTGAAGCCCTGCGCGCCTTCCCGATCGTGAACGCCTCCATCGACGGCGCGAACATCATCTACCACGGCGAGATCAACGTGGGAATCGCCGTGGCGCTCGATGGCGGCTCGGGTCTGATCGTGCCGGTCATCAAGAACGCCGATGAAATGAACGTGGTGGGACTCCAGCGGGCCGTCGTGGACCTTGCGGCGCGCGCGCGGTCGAAACAGTTGAAGCCCGGCGAAGTGCAGGGCGGCACCTTCTCCATCACCAATTTCGGCAGCTTCGGCAGCATCTTCGCGACGCCCGTGATCAACCAGCCGCAGGTGGCCATCCTCGGCGTGGGCGCCGTGGAGAAGGTTCCCGTGGTTGTGGACGGGGACGCAATCGCCATCCGCTCGCAGGCTCACCTGGCCTTGACGTTCGACCACCGCCTGATCGACGGCGCGATGGCCGATCAGTTCTGCCAGCGCGTGAAGGCCGTACTCGAAAACTGGAGCGAGTCGGTCCTCTAGCTCACTCTCCCTACCGTCCAGCCAACCGGAGCCGTTCCCGCGCGGGGCGGCTCCGGTTTCTGTTTTCAGACACACGCGCTTGCTAAGCTAGCGGCATGGCGAAGATATCGAGACGCGCCGTGGTCGCGGGTGGTGGAACCGGAATGCTGTGGGCGCAGGCGGAAGCGTTGAAGCTTCCCCAGAAAGTTCGCGTGGCGGTGATCGGCGTGGAAGGCCACCTGGCCGAGGTGAAGGAACCGTTGCCGCTGTTGCCTGGCGTCGAGGTTGTGGCCGCCATGCACGCGGTGCCCGAAAAAGCGCGCTTCCAATTTCCCTCGGCGAAGATCTACACCGATTACAGGAAGATGCTCGACGAGTGCCGCGCCGACGTGGTGGCCGTGTGCAACACCAATGGCGAGAGGGCCGAGGCGGTGGTGGAGTGCCTGCGCCGTGGCGTCCATATCATCGCCGAAAAGCCTCTGGCGGTGACGTTCGAGCAGATGGGTAAGGTGTCGCAGGCCGTGCGCGCCTCCAAGAGCAAACTCACCACCATGTTCCCGATGCGCTTCGAGCCGGAGTGGCTGGCCATGAAGCGAATCGTGGAGTCGGGCGCGGTCGGCCAGGTGGTGCAGGTGGCCACGCAGAAATCCTACAAGGCCCCCTCGCCGGGCGACTGGCGGCTGACGCACGCCAACTACGGCGGCACGATCCCGTGGATCGGAATCCACATGGTGGACCTGATGCGCTATGTGACGGGACACGATTTCACCGAAACATATTCCATGCAATCCGTGTTGGATTTCGGCCGGACGAACACCATGGAAAGCGTCACGGCAAGCATCTTCAAACTCGACAACCGCGGCATCGGGATGCTGCGCATGGATTATTTCCGGCCCAAAATGGCCCCCACGCACGGCGACGACCGCATGCGCGTGGCAGGTTCCAAGGGCGTGCTCGAATATATGGCCGCGACGGGCATCACGCTGGTGACCGGAGATAAAGCGCCTGAAACGGTCCGCGACCTGCCCGCGCGCCGCCATCTGTTCGTCGAGTTTCTCGAGCACATCTACCTCGGCAAGCCCGAGCCAATCACCTGGCGCGACATCGAGCGCGCCAACTACATCTGCCTGCACGCCAAACGTTCGGCGGAAACCGGGCGCGCCGAACGGTGCGCCGGTTAACGGCGAGGGGCGAGGCTTAGCGCTTCCAGGCGCGCCCCTCGCGGTGAAGCGAAGGCGGCGGGGCCTGTGGCGAACAGGGCTGCGGAGCGCCGCCACAGCGGTCCGTTCCGTCAGGCGTGCGGAAGAGCACGCCGTTGCGGAAGGCCGTGGTGGTGGAGGCCGGCGTCCAGGCTTCGGCCGGCACGAGCAGGCGGGAAAGGGTGAGCGCGTTCCGCGGATCATGCATGGTCCGTTCGGCGAGGCGCGTGCCCATCCATGCCCCCAGCGTGAGCACCAGCATGATGGCGAGGGTGAGCGTACGCCTCGATAGGCGCGGCAGGGGCAGCGCCGGGATAGCGAGGGCAGGAAGCGCAAACAGGAAGCCTGCGCCGAAGCGGGGGTCGGGCGCCGCGGCGTAAACATAAGCTGTGCCCAGCGTGGCGGCGGCAACGGGAAGCGTGAAGCGCCGTTGCAGCAGGAGCGAGAGTAAGGAAACGGCTGTCAACGCGGCGATGACGGTATTCCGCGTAAGACTGAGGTAGCGCGGCAGCCACTCGAGTTGAAAGTACGGTGCTCCGGCCGGGTACGCGCCGGCATAGCGGGCCCAGTTCAACGTCTCATTCGCGACGTCGCGCACCTGTTGTGGCGGCAATCCAACAGGTGAATCCGAGCACAGAAACGACGCTGGGTATAGGGGGCAGCCGGTCGTCTGGTAGTTGGCCAGCACGAAGGGAATCACCAGCGCGGCGGCCCACCAGGTGCGGCGCGGCGCGCAAAAGAAGGTGACTGCGGCCAGTGGCGCGGCGGAAAGTTTCACGGCGAGCGAACCGGCGGCGATGGCAAAGACAGCCGGATGCGACGGCGAACGGACCAGCAGCCAGATGCCCGTCAGCACGGCCAGCGCGGCGCCCGCGTTGGGAGAAGGCGAAACGATGGCCGACTCCAGGAACAGAAAGGCCAGCACCAGCGGCAGCGCCGCCAGGTAAAAACGCGTTGACTCGAAATTGTTCCGGCGGTACAGGTGCACCCATTGCGTGAGGCAGACGGCGATGGCCAGCCCGGTGAGCATCGCCGAGCAGCGGCCCTGCAACGGCCCAACGTTGAAGACGGAGACCAGCGCAAGCCAGGAACTCGTGAAGCCGAACCGGTAGTGGACCAGTCCTAGGCCCGGCGCCAGTCCGTCGCTGGACAACCACTCGATGAGCGGCTGATGATACAGAGCCGTATCGTAGAGCCGCACGGGCGTTGCCGAGGTGAACGTCATGGCCGCGGCGATGGCCCAGAAGACGCGGGGCGGCCTCAGCCGGGCATTCGAGGCGCGCGGCAGCAAGGCGAGCAACAGCACGCACGCCGCGTAGGGCGCGGGCAGCGCCAGAGCCACCAGCAGAGTGAACGAGCCCAGCGCGAGCAAACCGGTCCAGAAGGCAAGGAACCAGTGGTCGTCATCCTCGGCGGTGGCGCCCAACCGGCTCAGCAGCAGGCCACCCGTGACCGCCGCGGCGCGGTACAGGAGCAACCAGCATACGGCCAGCGCAATCATGCCGCCGCATCCGGCGGCGCCGAGGCGATGACGGCATCTTCCAGTGCATCCAGAGCTCCGGCGAAAAAGTGATCACGCGCCTCCACCCAGACCACGCGCGTAGGTTGATCGAGCGAATCGATCCACGGCTCCAGCTCGGCGCGCGGCCCGTACTCGTCGTTCGTCGAGTGGATGAAAATGCGGCGCACGGGACACTTTTTGAATCGCGGCAGATCGCGCCAGCGCGTGGGAAAGCCCACCGGCATTAGGAATCGCGCGTCACGCAAGCCGCAGCCAAGGTTGTGAATGATGCGCGAGCCGAAACTGAAACCGGCCAGGGCAAACGGCAGCGCCGGGTAGCGGCCCCGCAGGTAAGCCAGCGCCGTGCGCGCATCTTCGGTTTCGCCTTCGCCCTCGCCGTAGGATCCTTGCGAGAGGTTCACGCCCCGGTAGTTGAACCGGAGAACCACGGCGCCCGAGCGGCGCAAGCCGCGCGCCAGGCGGTACACGACTTTGTTGTGCATCGTGCCGCCATGTTGCGGATGAGGATGGCAAACAAGCGCGGCGTAGCGCGGAGCGCCCTGCTCGGGCTCCTCCAGTAAAGCTTCCACACGGCCGGCGGGCCCGGCGATCATGAGCGACTCAATCGCGCGCGGCGGGCGTGGAACGGCTTCGCCGCTCATCGTCACACTCCCTTCCTGTTGCCGTACAGCTCGATGTGGAGCCGCGGACAATAGCGGAATCCCTCGCGTTTGCAAACTTCGCTAACCCAGGACGCGCGCGCCAGCAACTCCTCGCGCGTCACGCCCTCTGGCATCAATAGCACGCTATGCGCCGGAGTCCGCAGCGCCGAAGCCAGGCCAAGGATCTCAACGAGGTCCTCCGGTTCCGCCACCACGAACTTGAGTTGGTAGGCGAACTCCGTGGTGAGCCTCTTCAACACGCCGATATTCAATCGAAGACGCTCGTGCTGCGCCACCCATCGTCCGCCTTCGCGCTGATGCGGCGTCGAGTTGGCGAGCTTGGGTGAGATGGACATGAGGTCGCAGGCAAGCCCCTCGGGCAGCACGGTTCCGGCTGTTTCCACGGTGATGTGCTGTCCCATGTCCCGTAATCGCCGCGTAAGCTCAGCGGCTTGCGGCGCGATCAATGGCTCCCCGCCGGTGAGCACAACGTGCCCGCGCGTGTGCTCCTCCACAAAAGCGCAGATGCCGTCCAGGGACACTTCCCTGCCCTCGGGCTGCCAGCTTGTGTAGGGCGTGTCGCACCAGACACAGCGGAGATTGCAGTAATTCGTCCGGATGAAGACGCTGGGCACGCCGGACAGGATGCCCTCTCCTTGGATGGAGTAGAACATCTCGGAGATGTTCACGCGGCCCTCCGTCTTCGCTCAGGCAATAATCGCGCCAGCAGAAAACCGGCGACGGGGAAGGCCAGCAGAGCGTACATGACGCGGTGCAGCGTGAAGTGATCGGCGGCAGCGCCCGCGGCCGGAACGAAGAGGAAGCCCGCCGCGCCCCAGGCGAAACCCATCATCAGCGCCGAGACGGTGCCAGTTTGCGAAGGAACCAGTTCCTGGGCCATGACGAGGTTCACCGGAATGGTGAACAGCAGCACAAGGCCGCCCATCGCCAGCGCCGCGGCCGCGAGCATGCCCGTGGTGTGGAAGAACACCGCCAGCGGGGGCACGCAACCGAGCATGGAGATCATGATCACGCGTCTGCCTCCGAGACGGTCCGACAACCAGCCGCCGGCAAAGCCTCCCAACGCGCCCGCGGCCAAATAGAGCGTGAGCATGCCGTTGGCGCTCGTGTAGGACAAGCCGCGTTCACGGTTCAGATAGAGCGGCAGAAACTGCGCATACACGATCTGCACGATCGATCGGATAAAGACACAGAGATAAAGGATGAGCAGCGGCTTCCACACCACGCGCAGCGCAGTCCAGTCGATGCCGCGGCCTCGCGAAGCAGGGGCGGCCGTCTCCGGCAGGAAACGGAACAGCAGGAGCGTAAGCAGGATGCCGCCTGACATCACATAGGGAAGCCGCTCCACGCCGAAGTGAACGATCACCCAGGAAAACCCAGTGGGGCCGAGCGCCATGCCCAGGGTTCCGGAGCTGATGAAAATCGCCATCCAACGGCCCTTGTTCGCCGAAACACCCTCGCCCGCGCGCACAGACGCCTGTGGATGAAAACTGGCCACACCCGCTCCGCCGAGAACGGCCAGCGCCAGCAACGACGGATAGCCTGGAGCCACGGCGAGCAGCATCAGGAAGATTCCCGCCACGGCAGGAGCCAGCACCGTGAACAGCCGTGAATGGAAGCGGTCAGCCAAGTAGCCGTAGAGCGGCTGCGCCACCGACGAGGACACCAGCAGCAGGCCGGCCGCGAATCCGGCTTGCGCCAACGTCATTCCCAGACGTTCGACGAGTAGTGGTTGGAGCGCGGATAGGGACGACGCGTAGAGGTCGATGAAGAAGTGCGCCCCACACAGCATAGGCAGCGTAAGCCGGGAGATGCGCGCGGGAGGTGCATCCAGGACGGGCGCAGCGGTGCTGGTGGCGGAGGACAAAGGAACTTCTATTTTACGGGACCCGGCGCCGCCGGCGTCCGCGCAGGCCGTTGCGGCGGCACATAGCCGATCAACTCCTCGACCGGACGATGGCCGGCCCAGGCAATCGCACGCAGCAGCATGCGCTGAATCTGGTAGTTCGAGAAGTTTTCGTAATTGTGGCCCTGCATCCAGACAAACGCGCGCGCCGGCTTGCCGCCATCCAGAGTGTGTTCGTACGTCCAGATCTGAGGCGCCATTTCTCCCTTATGCGCGCCCGCACTGGGCGTGCCGGCGATCTCGGCGTTGGCCAGAACATGCACCGGGGGCGACTTCGACCAGGTGATCGTAAAAAATGCCTCGTCCTTCAGCGTGAAGCCGGACATGTCCTTCATCAACGGGTGATCCTTGTCCACGATCGTGTAGGGCACGGGCGCCTCCAGCGTGTAGTTCACCTCGCCATGTTTCTTGCCGCCGCCAACGAAGGTGGCGAAGTAGGCCGGATCGGGCCCGCACAAGGCGTCATGCAGGCTGACAATGCCGCCGCCCCGTTTCACGAAGCCCTCCAACGCGGATTTTTGCGCGTCGTTCAGGTAACCAGCGTCGCCCTTGTAGATGACCAGCACATCGGCATGCGCCAGCGCCTCAGAGCCGGGAAAATGCAAGGCGCCATCCACCACGGCGCCGCGTGCGGTTAGAAGCTTGCTCCAATCGGCGAGGAACTGCGGATAATCGTGCTGGCCAGCCTGGTGCGTCTTCAGACCGGTCCAGAGGAAAACGCGCATGCCATCGGGATTCTGTCCGGGAATGCGCGGCGGCGTCTGCGCGGCGGCGATTGTCAAAGCCAGCCACATAGGCCATGCCAGCAGTGAGAGGGAACGGAAGCGGGACGTGAAAATCATGTGTGCTCTACTCGCGTGTGGATATGCTATCGAATTTCCTTACCGGTAGAAGGGCTGCCAGGTGATCCAGAGCGGGCCGTAGTGCGGCGCCTCCTGCCCCAGTTCCAACGCGCCCAGATCCGGGGCGCGGCCGGCGAAGCCATCGTTGATGGTGGGCAGCGCGAGGCCGGCGTCGATGGCCTTGCCGCCCTCCTTCAAACGGAAGTTCAGATCCATGGCGTGGTATACGGCGTGGCGCTTCATAGGCGACGGACCGGGCGGCGTCATCTTCTCGAAAATATCGAAATCCAACTCGACGCCGTGCCGCTCCTGACCTGTGGCGGCGCGGAACGCCTCCAGGTCCGGAAACGATTTCCAATCCTCCGGCGTGTTCGCGTAGAGCGTCTGTCCGGGGCGCGACGGAGCCAGCCAGTTGTACTGCCGCTGGACGCCGCGGTTGGGCCGGAAGCCGTTGTAGTCGGAGCTATACGCGCTGGTGGCGTTGCCCCAGGCCATGATGCCGCGGCCGGGCGTATCTCGTCCCAAAAACAAATTGTTGCGCCAATGTGCATTTTCGTACGGGCTGCGTGCGGACTGCTCGCCGATGATCGTGTTGTGGTAGATGAGCAGGCCCGCCGGATTGGCGGAGAGTTTGAACGCCGTTCCTGACTGGACGTGATAGAGCAGGTTGCGGAAGAAGTACACCGGGCCGCCGAAGACGGGTTGGGAGCTGTAGCCGCCGTGGAACGCGTTCACACCGCGATTCCGGTAGACGCGGATGTTGTGCACTCCGCCGTCGGTTTCCACGAAGTCGTCGTTGGACATGTGGAAATCGTTGTCGTGGATGTCAATGGAGGAGGCGCGCCGGCCGGGATCGCTTTCCGGCGTGCCGTAGGTGGAAATGCCGACGGAGTCGTGGAAGTAGGCGATCGCGTTGTGTGCGATCACATGGCCCGGACCGTAGACCTTCACGGCGTAGTAACTGGTGAGCAGGTGCGAGGCATAGGGGCCGATTTCTCCCCAGAGCGGACCGGTCCAACCCTGGAGGCGGAAGCGGTCGTCGCGCCCGAGAAACAGGTTGTTGGCGATGTAGAAGTCCGCCGAGCCGGCGTACTCGGTCCACACGCCGAAGCCGATGTTCTCGAAGCGGCAGTTGCGAACGGTGAGATGAGTGGCGCCGGTGAGTTCCTTCTTGCCCGCCAGTATGGCCACGTCCGTGTTACGGAAGGTAAGTCCGTCGAAGATGTGGTGCGCCGTGCCCATCACGTCGAACAACGTGTGGTTGCCCGCGCCATCGAAGATCACCTCGCCGTCGCCCGCCGCTCTGATCGTGATGGGCTGCGCGGCCGTAGCCTTCAGTGTCAGGTTGAACGTACCGTCGAAGGGAGCGGCCAAGGGATCAACGTAGTTGAGCCGCTCGGGACGATAGAGGCCGGCGTGAATGAGTATGGTGTCGCCGGGCCGCGCCTTGCGTTCCCACACGACGCTCCAATCGCCAAGTCCCGCGCCGTAATAAGCCTCCAGAAGGCCCGTAAACGCGGGTTCCTCGCGCGCGCCTTTCCACTCTGGAGAGTAGACGTGCAACGTGCGGCCGCCCGCCGCGGGTTGGGGTTCGCTCCTCGTACGCACCTTCACAGTGTGCGTTGTCTCGCCCGACACGCCATCAGGATCAACGAGCGTGAAGCGGCATTCGTACTCCGTGCCCGGCTCGAGATTCAGAATGGAGCCGGCAAAGCCATCGGGCACAATGTACTTCAATTTCTCGCGCTCGCGTCCAACCACTTCTCCGCCCACGCGCAACAGGGGCAGCGCCTCGCGCCACCCGGTTTGGCCCACGCGGCGGTAGCGCACGTTGACGGCCGCGTTGCGGTTGGCGTCGCCCACAACCGGCCATTCAAATCCCAGGTTGTGCAAGGTCGGGTGTTCGACGTGGAAACGTCCGGCGGTGGCCGCGTTCTGCGCCCACAGGGGCGCGGCGCAGCACAGTGCGGCCAGCAGAGCAGTGGTGTGTCCCGGCATTGCGCTACAGCATATATCAATGGCCCAGGCCCTCTGGCGGATGCTTCCGCCGCCCGCTATCCTCAAACCTGATGCGGCTTCTCACAGTTCTACTTCTCGTCCCTCTGCTGACCGGTCAATCGGTTCCCCGCCCGGGCTTCACGCACGAAGCGCCATTTGATCCCCGTACGTCCACGGGGCGCTACAAGCATCCAGCGTCGATCACCGAACTGGCCAACGGCGATCTCTACCTCGCCTACTACGGCGGCGATGGCGAGTACGCGCCCAGCACGGCCGTGTACGGCTCACGCAAGCCGAAGGGATCGGCGGTATGGAGCGCGCCGTTGAAAATCGCGCAGGATCCCTTCTATTCGGCCGGTAATCCGGTGGTGTGGCAAGCGCCAGACGGCGTCGTCTGGCTCTGGTATGTGGTGCGTCCCGGCACGACATGGTCCACGGCGCGCATCGCCGCCCGGATCTCACGCGATGGCGCGCGCACCTGGTCGGACACCTCCTTTGTGACGTTTGAAGAAGGAACGCTCGTTCAGGCGGCGCCCATCGTCCTGGCCAGCGGCGAATACCTTCTGCCGGTTTGGAAAGAGACGGGCCATGACACCGAAGTGGTGGCCGCCGATTCGGCCTCGTTCTTTCTGCTGTACGATCCCAAGAAGCGCACCTGGACCGAGTCGTCCCGCGTTCATTCGCGCGTGGGCAACATCGAGCCATCGGCCGCCGAGATCGAGCCCGGCCGGCTAATCGCCTTCTGCCGCCGCGCCGGCGGCTATGGGCCGGACGCGCCCGGCTACCCCGCCTACGTGGTCCGCACGGAATCGAGCGATGGCGGGCGCACATGGTCACCTGGAGAAGAGACAAAGCTGCCCAATCCGAACTCGGCCGTGGCCCTGTTGCGCCTGTCTTCGGGCAAGCTGCTGCTGGTTTTCAACGACAGCCTCACCGAACGGACGCCGCTTACGGCCGTGCTTTCCTCCGGCGGCGGCAAGACGTTTTCCAAAAAGCTGAACCTGGCCGAAGGAGGAAACGACTATGCCTATCCCTACCTGATGCAGGCGCGCGATGGCGTGGTGCACCTGGTCTACACCTCGCACAAGCGCTCCACGGTGAACCACCTGGCGTTCACCGAATCCGCCCTGGAACGGGCGCTGGCGCAGCTGCCCTAAGCCAGCAGGCTACCGCCCCTGGATGAGGCGTTCGATCAGCGTAGCGATCGTCTGGTGCTCCACGGCGCTGTTCAATCGCAGTACGTTCGACATGAGCGCAACCAGATACACCTTGTCCGCCGATTCCACAATAGCCACCGAGTGCATCAGGTTCACCTTGTTGCCCCTGTACTGAAGACACTTGAAGCCAGGCTCGGACGCGCACTCGAATAACGAACCGCTCTTGAAATACACGCGCGCGTTGGCCAGCGCGGGTGACGAGGCGTAGCGGTAGCGCGGCCGCGAAAAATAGATGAGCCGCTTCAGTTCCAGGCTCGACCACGCATCCACCAGGCGGCCCTGCTCCACGCGCACCAGCAGCCGCAGCAGTTCGTTCGGCGTCGCGTAGCTGCCCGAGCCGGGAAACACTTTGCCGCCTCCCGACGTGAAGAGCGTGCCCACGCGCAGCTTGTTCGTGTCGAGCCCGCTCAATGTCAACGCGTCCTGCTGGGGCGCAAGCGACTTGGCGGTCCTCTCGGACGCGCCCAGTCCCGCCAGCCAGGCGTCGGCTTGCTTCGGACCATCTCCCGAGCGCATGAGCGGATACTGCGCGCCATACTGCCGCAGCAGCACGGACTCCTTCCACACCTGCGACGCCGCCGCGTTCGAGCTTTGGCTCAGCATGTGGTCCAGCCATTCGTAGAGGTTGAACTTGTCGCCCGTCTCCAGCCGCCGGTTCACAATTGCCGGCTGGCCGTCATTGTAGAAAGGGACCGTCTTTCCGTCACGATACACAACCGGCTCGGCGGCGATGACGGTTTCGCGCAGCAGCTTCTCACGCGCGGCCGTATCGTTCGGGAAGATGCGTTTCAGCTCGCCCATCACGCCGGAGGCGACAAACAGCTTGGCCACGCTGCCGGGAATGTACTTCTCATCGGCGCGCAGCGCGGCGTAGCGCGGCGCATGGGGATTCGTGATGTCGAGCAGCGCGATGTTGTAACTCCCGTCGCGGCTGGCGAAGATCGCCTCCAGCCCCGCCTGCAGCTTCGCGTCGCGCGCCGTGGCCGAAGTGATGTCGAAGCGCTCATTCACTCCCCGCAGGTGGAGCTTCACGTCAGCCATGGTGGCCAGGGCTCCGGGGGGCAGCTTCACCGTCTGCCGGATCTTATTCTGGTTGGAGAGCGCGTAGCCCTTCAACCGGCGGATTCCCGTGTGTTCGAACCCGTCCAGAGGGTAGCTTTGAGCCAGCGGCGCAAGCAGCAGCAGTACAATCGCCCATTTCACGGCGTCACCACCGCGTCAACTCTCACCATGCCGGCCGCCGGACGCCCTTCCAGGCTCGACAACTGCTGCAACAGAGCGACCTCCTGGAAACGAACGAGCGGCCGTATCTGGAACAGCCGCAGCATTCCTTTTTCAAAACCAAATTCGATGTCCCACGGCAGCTCTCCCGCCGCGGCGGCCTTCACCGGAGGATACTTCTTCTTTACTTCGGCCACCATGGAACGCAGTTGCGCGATCTCGTCCTGGGAGAGCAGATAGTCTTCCTTCAGAGGCGGCAGATTTACGAAGCCGCCCGTGGGCTTCACGACGCGCCGGTACGCCGCTCGCGCCTGCTGCAACAGCCTCACGCCGCCGTCCGGCAACAGCAGAAGGCTTTCGGCCACGCCGCCATCCACCACCGCGCTGGCGCCCTCGCTCACGTTCACCGTCGTCTCGTCCCTCGCGCCTGTTTCCAGGTTCAACGTGGCGATGACGCCGCTCTTGTCCGACGGCACCGAGCGCATCACGATCACCGACGGATACACGCGTTCGCTGCCGCGCAGGGCGCGGTTGCGCCATTCAAACGCGCGGTCCGAATACGGCGACGCCCACACTTCGCGAACAGCTTCGAAGATGTTCTCCACGCCCACCACGTTCGGTACCGTTTTGTTCAGTCCGGCACCCGTGAATTCGGGTAGATCCTCGGCGTTCGTGTCGCTGCGTACAAAAGCGCCATAGCGTTCGCCAGGACCGAGCACGCGCGGCAACTCCGCGCGCAGAGCATCGCGGAATTCCGTCAGCAGGGGCATCGTCTGAATCGTCTTTCGCCAGGCCGCCAGGTGCGGCGCCATGAACCGGTTGATCTCCGCCGCCTCGGCGCCCCGCGCGCGCATCCGTTCCACCTCGGCGAAGCGCGCCTCGATTTCTTCGCGCAGTGTCTTACCGCTCGAATCCAACACGCGGTCGATATGCGCGCGGAAGACGCCGAACGGAATCACTACGCCCGGCGCAACCTGGTTGGGAAAGTAGCCGGCCAGTTCGCCCAGGTTCGCCGCCTTGGGCCCTACGAGGACGCCCGAATCGGTGGTTCGCAGCGAAGTGAGCGGAATCAGTTTGCGGTTGTCCAGGTTCAAGCGCGAGGTGTCCAGTGGAATGCGCGCGCGCTGCGCGGCGGCTGGCTGCCCCAGCCAAAGCTTCTTTTCCTCCGCGTTCAGCGAGGTGGTTTCGCGTAGAATCACCACCTGGCGCGGCGTCACGGCAAAAAACACCTCTTGCTCATTATGTTTTTCCAGAGCGTCCAGGAGCGACGACGGCACGGTGGCGTTCGGAATCCCGAGATTAGCCGCCAGGATCTGGGTGTGCGAAAGCGCATTGCCACTGTCCAGCGTGAGAATTCCCGCCACCGGCTTCAGATCGGACACCGTCTCGGGCAGAACATAGATACCCTTGGGATCCAGGTTGCCGGCGGCGTCCAGCGGATCGCGTATGATGCGCAGCTTGCCCACGGCGACGCCGGGATTCAATCCGGCCACGCCGGCCGCCACGCTCTGGCCGAACACGGTATGCACGATGCCTGCTGCCGTGTTGGCGTCCCGCGCCAGCACATCGAGCGAAGCCGTCATGGGCAGCGCCACGGAGCTGCGCAACAGGTGATCGACAATGGTCACCGCCAGCGGCTCGACGGCGCTCCAGTGCCGGCCCACGGGGCCGAAGTCCCGCGCCACTGCCGCCCGCGACCACTCCGCCGCTCGCGCCACATACTGCACCGAGCGGCGCCAAGCCTCGGGCTCCCATTCCGGCCGCGCCACCATCGCGCCCAGCTCGGCGTGCAGCGCATCATACTGCCGCATGGACAGCAGACCTGCTCCCGCCGCCAGCGCGAACCACTGCCGCTGGCGCTCCAGCATCTCGCGGCGCGTCCTCGCCTCGGGCTTCTTCATCGTGAAGGCGTGCTCCAGGATGGCCGCGTTCCAGTCCAGCAGGGCGGTATTCGCCGTTCCATCTTTCGCGCTCTCCACGCCCCGGCGTATGGCCAGAACGGCTCCGGCGGCCTCCCGCAACCATTCGCCGTTGTCGCGCGCCCCGGCCAGCTTCGGAACCATCTCCTTGAACGCGGCGGGCAGGCCTGGCGCAACGCGCGACGAATCGCGCCCGCTATACTGCTCGCGCAGCTTCTCCAGCAGCTCCTTCAACAACGGCTGTGACGCCTCGGGAATCTTGTCGAGCTTCGCGTAGGTTTCCACGCGTTGGATATCGCTCGAACTGGGCACCGAGTGGATCTTCGCGCGAATTACCTGGAAGCGCCGGTCGAGATCGGCCAGCGCCGTGGCCAGATTCCGTATCCGTTTCACGCGGCTATCGGCGGTCCCATGCGGCAGCGCCGCCACCAACTGTGCAGCCAGAAAGTAGTTCTTGCGGTTCCACTCTGGATCGCTGAGCAGGCGCGCCAGCAACGCCCGGCCGGCCTTCTCCTCGTCCTCAATCTGCCGTGCGCCGCGGTAGCCCGTCGAATTGGCGTAAATCCAGCCGCGTTTCGCCTCGAACAGGTAGATCTCGAGGATCATCTCCTTCAAACGCCAGTGGTCGCGCGCCGCGTCGAAGGCCTGGTCGAAGGGCAGCGCGGTAAGAATCGTGCCCACATCCATACCCCAGGCGGCCAGTTGCTTGGCTTGCGGCGAAAGCTCGGCGTGCTGCACGCCGCCCCCGTGCTCGCGGCAGGGCGTCCCGGCCGGCGGCAGCACCGAGCCGTCTTTGCACCACCAACGAATCTGCAGGTATGGCCCCTTGGGGCTGGCCTCGAACTGCTTCACGATGCGCGAGGCGTCCTGCGACTGCCGGGGAGTCATCGGCTCCACCAGCCCGTCGCCGCGCAGCGCCGAGGCGGACAAAATCACAATCGCCAGCGTGTGTCTCATCTACTGCGGTTTCGGCGGCTCTTCCTTCCGCCCCTCCTCCGGTAAGGCGTCCGGGATGTCGAACGTGATGGCCGTGTCGGCTCCGAATTTCCGGTACATGCGGAACTCCGTTTCGTTCTTGGCCAGGTACTTCGCCTCGCGCATCTTCACCGTGTACTTCAGCGGCAGCATGTATTCAGAGCCGCCGATTTTCACGAAATCGTAGTCCAGAACCGTGCCCGCCTGCTGTACGGGAAACGAAGGCGGAATTCCTTCGGCCTCCAACGTGAGCCTCGCGATCATTTGCGTGTCGCGATCCACATAAACCAGCCCATGATAACCCGGCGTGATCGTCTGGGAGCGCTGGTAGCTGACCGTCCACTTCGACCTGTCCTGGCGCACGTGGTACTGGATGACATGCATGCGGCGTCCGCCCAGCGTGGCCCATCGCGCCCACTGGAACGCGGCTTCCGAAGAGGGTTCGAAAACCTCTTTCAACATCGAGCCGAACTCGCCCGTCGAAATCGCGCCGTCCACGCGGTCCAACCCAACCTCGGCCGGCGCCCCGTTCATCAGCATGATTTTGTAATCTTCCTTCTGTTCAAAGTAGGAAAGACGCACGGTGATCACATCCTGCCGCCGCCAGAACTCCAACCCCGTCGGATCGTAGTAGCGGCGGATCACCTGCGTGCAGATGAAGTCCGGCAGCCGCTTCGTATAGTTCAACGCGTATTCGCGCAGGTGTTCGATCAAGGCGCGCTGCTCGGTGGCCGTGGGAGGGTCGGGCAGTTTGAAGACGGGCTTGGGAGCGGGCGGAGGGGGTGGCGCCAAACGTTTCGAATCTTCAAAGATCGTCCGCAGCGCCTCGGCCGTCCGCTGGCCCACGCCATAGCTGAGCATGGTGGTGAGCTCGTCTTCGCTCATCCGCTCGCGCAACTTCACGTTCTTCAAATACGAGGCAACCTTCTTATCATCCTGCTTGAGCTTGGCCGCCGATTCGACAAACGAATCAAGCTGCCGCAGAGACATGCGCGCTTGCGCGTACAGGCACACGGCCAGCACGAGCGGCGCCAGCCAGACGATGCGAACGGCTCTCATATAGATATTGTCGTAGCAGGACCGCTCCCGGTTTCAACGCTTCCCGCGGCCGGGCCACGCCTAAAACGGACACCGCTTTTTCTTCGCGGGCGTGGCGGCCGGTTTGGTCAACTCGTGAATGGCGTCCTGCACCAGCGGCGCCATGGCCCGATAGCCAGCCGCGTTCGGGTGCAATCCGTCGTCGGCCAGATCCGCCTTCATCATGCCGCGCTCGTCCTTCATGGCGGCGGCATAGTCGAGGTAGGTGATTCCGTGCTGCGCCGCGTACGCGCGCGCCCAGGAGTTGATAGCCTCGATTTGCGCCGGAGGGCGTCGCTTGGAGATCTCAAACGCCGGGTTCACATCCTTGTGGTAATCGCTCACCGGCAGGACGCTGGCCAGAATCAGCTTGATCTTGTGCTGCGCGCAGAGATCGGCAATCAGGGAAATGTTGCCGGTCACGGCCTCCACCGGAATCTGGCGCGCCAGGTCGTTGGTGCCGCCCAGAAGCACCATCACCTCCGGCTTCAGGTCGATCACGTCGGCCTTCATCCGTCCCAACATCTGGGAGGTGATCTGGCCGCTAATGCCCCGGTTCACAAAATCGCGGTCAGGAAAGTACTCGTTCAGACGCCAGCCGTCCGTAATGGAATCACCCAGGAACACGACGCGCGGCTTGCCGGCCGCGGGCGGTCCCAGACGTGCATTCGCCTCGGCGTAACGATGCAGATTATCGCGGTCGGGCGAACGAAGCTGCGTCTCCTTGGCCTCCAGCATGGCCGCAAAACTGGTTTCGGCGCGTTCAACGGCTTCCCTCAGCTCGGCGAACTGGCGTTTGGCCTCGGCCGGGAACGGAAACGGCTTGGGCAGAGCGTCGGCCAGCGCGAGATAGGCCCGCACGTTGCGCATAATTTCCAGGTGCATCGGCGAATACGGCTGCGTCGGCGCAATTTTCAGATTCGCCACCGCCTGCCGGGCATTCTCCATAACCGGAGCCGCGGCCCGCGCCAGTCCGGGTACGGCCGACATGGTGGAATCCATCAGTTGCAACGTGCGCGTGTAGAGCGCGTTGTACTGGGAATAGGTCAGCAGTGCCTGATCCTGCGCCGGCGCTCCGGCCACGCCGAACCACAGCATGGCGCACGCCACCGAAAACCATCTCATGAACTCCCCTCCTTCACGAGGTCGATTGTGACTGTTCCGAAAAACAGCGACATCTGCATGCGCACCCGCACCGGCAGGCGCCGCGCATCGTCGCTGAGCCAGAAAAACATTCTGCCGCTACGGCGGTAGATGACGCCATTCATCAATCCGGCCTCATATTTCACCGTGTTGAACTCGCCCGCCTCGGTCTTCACCCTTTCCTTGCCCACCACGCGAACCTTCACCTGCTCATACTTGCGGCCGTCGCTGATCGGCATGGTGAACTCGCCCGTGCGCGCGGGACCGGCGCGCAAGCTGGCCAGCGCGCTGATGACGTCGTGCACGCAGGAGGGCACGTTCAACTCCGCCGTCCTCACGGTTTCGTTCTTCTCCACGTCGGTTTCGAGGTAGGTACTCTTGCCCGCCGCCTGGGGAAAGGTGGCCCGCGCCTCCCGCCGTTTCTTCCCCTCCTCGATCTTGAACAGGATCGAATCCGAACAGTGGCCCTTGGCGCGGAACTGAACGCGGTAGTCGTCGTTCACACGGTATAGCTTCGAGACGAACCCGGCGCTTTGCAGCGTCATGTGCGCCGAGGTGTCCGTGTAGGTGAGCGCGATATCGCCGGCATGCATCAACCGCCACTCCGCCTTGTAGTGAAACACCTCGCCCGCGCATAACGGCGCGCAAAGCCAAGCCCAGATCAGCGCCTTCCTCATGATTCCATCAGGTGCTGGAACTCATAGGGGTCCAGACCCATGCGCTCCATCTGCCGGGGCAGTTCGCCGCGCAGCGCTTCCGGCGTCACACGAACCCAGGCTTCCACCACGATGTTCGTATTCACGCGCGCCAGGCCCGCGGTTTCGGCCAGCGCTTCAGCCTCCTCGCGGAAGCCACGCTCCATCTGCTGCCGCACCGGCAGCGGCGTCGATAACAGAATCTGCCGCAGCAGATCCTCGCTCGCATCGTTCCAATCCATGGGCATTCGCAACTCGGGTGGCCGCGACTAATCAGACCGCGACTCAGGTGACCATGGTAGCGCGCCTGGACACATGGGCGTTTCGCCCGCGGCGCCGTCCGCGCCGTTACACTAGAGGTTTGCAGCGCCACCCTTCACTCATCCCGCTTTCCCACCAGCACCACAATGGTCTCGCCCTGTGCGTGATGGCCTTCCGGGGCCTGGAGACCAGCGCGGACGAGGCCAGCATCCGCCACTGGTGCCAACGCGCCGTCGAGCGGTTCGACATCGAACTGGTGAACCACTTCGAGTTGGAAGAACAGCTTGTATTCCCGCTTCTGCCCGGCGCGATGGCCGCTCGCCTGGCCGCCGAGCACCGTGAGTTGGAACGCCTGGCCGCCACTGTGCGGCGCGAACCCGCTCGCGACCCGCTGGAAGCCTTCCTCACGCTGCTGCGCGCGCACATCCGGCTCGAGGAAAATGAATTCTTCCAACTGGTCCAATCCACTGCGCCCGCCGGGCAGTTGGAATCCATCGGCCCGGAGATCAGCCGCCGCGCCGTACGCGTGGCGCTGACATAGACCGCAAGGACAACCCGTTATCCGTATGAGCCAAGTTCTGTTGGAATCCCATCTGCCCGGCTTCGAGCTGGTGTCGCGCGGCAAGGTGCGCGACGTGTATGCCGTTGGCGAGGATCTTCTCATCGTCGCCACGGACCGCATCTCCGCCTTCGACTATATCCTCCCCACGGGCATCGAGGACAAAGGGCGCGTCCTCACGCAACTCTCCATCTTCTGGTTCGACTTTCTCAAGGATCTCGTGCCCACGCACTTCCTCACGGCCGACATTGAGCTCGACCCCGCCCCGCTGCGCGCCTTTCGCGGCCAGTTGGAAGGGCGCTCCATGCTGGTGCGCCGCGCCCAGATGATCGACGTGGAGTGCGTGGCGCGCGGCTATCTGTCCGGCTCAGGCTGGAAAGACTACAAGGCCACCGGCGCGGTGTGCGGCATCCCTCTGCCCGCCGGCATGCGCGAAAGCGAACGGCTGCCGGAGCCCATCTACACGCCCGCTTCCAAGGCTACCTCCGGACACGACGAAAACATCAGCATGGGCGAGGTGGTGCGCCGCGTGGGTCCGGAAACGGCCGCCCGCCTGCGGGACCTCACCCTGGCGATCTACAACCGGGCCGCCGCCTACGCCTCGACGCGCGGCATCATTCTGGCCGACACCAAGTTTGAATTCGGCTTTGCCGGGGGCATTCTCACGCTGGGAGACGAGGTGCTGACGCCGGACAGCTCGCGCTTCTGGCCCGCCGGTTCGTATGAGCCCGGCCATGCGCAGCCCTCCTTCGACAAGCAGTATGTGCGCGACTACCTGGAGAGCATCCGTTGGAACAAGCAGCCGCCCGCGCCCGCGCTGCCTGCCGAGGTGGCCTCCAGCACCAGCGGCAAGTACCGCGAGGCCTACCGGATTCTGACGGGTAAGCGCTTATGAACTGGCTGGACGTTGCGCTCGCCTTGATCCTGGCGGTTTCCATCGCGGCCGGAGTTTCCCGCGGGTTCACGCGCACGGTGCTCGGCCTGGCGGCGTTTTTGTTTGGACTCCTGCTGGCCTGCTGGCTCTACGGCTCGGCCGGCGTCCTGTTCCAGGACTACGTCAGCCACAAAAGCGTCGCCAACTTCCTGGGCTTTGTCACCGTCTATGCCGCCGTCTGCCTGGCCGCCGCGCTGGCCGGATGGCTTCTCGTGAAATTTTACAAGTCGGTGGGACTGGACTGGCTCGACCGCCTGCTGGGCGCCGCCGTGGGCCTGGCTCGCGGCGTGCTGGCCGGTTGTGTTCTGGTGATGGTGCTGATGGCCTTCGCGCGCAAACCGCCGCCCCCAGCCGTGGTGGACTCCCGGCTGGCTCCGTACATGGTGGACGGCGCGCGCATCCTGTCCTGGCTCGCCCCGCGCGAGTTGCGCGACGGCGTGCAGCACAGCTACCAGCGGGCGCTCGATATGTGGAAAAAGCAGCTGCAGGAGCAGTTGAGCCTGTGACTACGGCCGCCTTACCCCGCATAGACCTGGCCGTGTTCGACCTGGATGGCACGCTGATCGATTCCGAACGCGACCTCGTGCTGTCGGTGAATGCGACGTTGCGGCACATGGGCCTGCCTGAACTGCCCCTGGAGACCATTCGAACCTATGTGGGCAACGGCGCACCGGTGCTGATGCAGCGGGCCTTGGGCCCCAACGCGAGCAACGGCGGTTTGGAACGCGCCCTCACCTTCTTTCTGGAACATTATTACGACCACATGCTCGACAACACGGCGCTTTATGCGGGCGTGCGCGAGTCGCTGGCGCTGCTGCGCGGCGCGGGCGTGCGACTGGCCCTGCTCACCAACAAGCCCGACCGCAACACCAAGGGGATTCTCGCCGGGCTGGAACTGGCGCCTCTGTTCGAGCGCGCCTATGGCGGCAACGCTTTCCCGCTGCGCAAGCCCGATCCCATGGGCCTGCGCGCCATCATGGACGAACTGGGCGTGGATGCCGCGCGCACGATCATGGTGGGCGATTCGGCCGTCGACATCCGCACGGCCCGTAACGCGGGGGTCTTCTCGGCCGGACTCACTTGGGGCTTCCAGCCAGAGGGCTTCGCCACCGAGCCGCCCGATGTGGTGTACGCGGCGCTGTTGCCGCTGGCCAGTGATCTGCTCGTTGCCCGCGGAGTTCAGGGCCGGTAGCGTGAACGCAGCTTCTCCGTAACCGGGGCGATCTCGATGCGGCGGATCAGAATCTCGGCGCCCTCGCTTTGGAACTGAATCTTGCCGGCCGTTTGCGACGCCTGCGTGCCGTAGTTCACCACCTTGCCGTTGAACACCGCCGTGATGGTATCGCCGTCACACAGTATCTCGCTCACGTTCCACTGCCCCACCGGCTTGTCCAGATCCTGGCGGCCACGAAATCCGAGCACGTCCTTCCACTCCGGATCACGCCCATACCAGTTGATCCGCTTGCGGTCCGTGCGCACCAGCGGATTACCCTTTTTCCAATAGATCTGCCCGTTCGGCTCCTCACGAACCTCAGCCGACAGCCATGGCCGTTCAGCGCCGTTCACCATGAGGTAATCGCCCGTGCCGCCCTCGATGATCTGATACTCGATCGACTGATACCAGTAGCCGCGGCTGCCCTCGTCCGGACCCACGCCATGCACGAGGATGCCCGAGTCGCGCGCCTTGTCCACGCGAGGCGCGTGCGTTTTCCCGCCCCACTTCCACTCCATCAGCAAATGATAGTCGCGGTAGGCGTCCTTCGTGGAGATGCCGCCGAACTCCTCGCCCGAGATCCGCAGCAGACCGTCCCGAACCGTAAACACCCGCAGCGGGTCGTTGTACTTGTTGTGCTGCAAGTAGGTATAGAAGCCGCTCAGATCCCGGCCATTGAACAGCTTGGCGCGCTTGGCCGGACGGATGGGCACGGGCTCGGCCGCAGGGAGCGAACCGGCAAGCCCGGCGGCAAGGAGCAGGACAGCGTATAGGCGCATGAAATCCAGGGTACAGGCAGAGGGGGCCGATCAGAAGCGCCACGAACGAGTTCTGACCGGAGTGTACGAATCATGATACAGTAGAACAGTATTTTTTCTTGTTTGCCAGCAAAACAATGAGCGAAATCATCCCCCTCCACCCCAAAGGCGTCCGCGCCCGCGTTCTCCTCACCTCCGTCTTCGGTCCCTACGCGCAGAACGACGAGTACGGCAGCCGGAGCATCAACCCCATGGAGCTTTACCACAACCAGGTGACGCGCATGCAGGGCGTCTTCTCCCCACGCATGTTCCACCGCTCATGGGGCATCAAGATGATTCAGGCGAACATCTCCGCGCCCTGCACGCTGCTGGACTTTCCCACGCGCGAGCGGTTCATCGAAGAACTGACGACGCACAAGTATGACATCGTCGGAATCACCTCGATCATCGTAAACATCGGCAAGGTGGCCGAAATGTGCCGCCTGATTCGCCAGCATTCCCCCGGAACCACCATCGTCGTGGGCGGCCATGTGACGGCCATCGAGGGCGTCGAACAGATGGCCGGAGCGGACCACTTCGTCAAAGGGGACGGCATCATCTGGATGCGCCGATTCCTGGGCGAAGACCCTTCGGCGCCGGTGAACCACCCCGACATCGCCAGCGGCTTTGGGCACCGTGTCATGGGCTTCACGCTGCCGCCGAACATGGGTTCGACGGCGGCCACCATCATCCCCTCGGCGGGCTGCCCGCTGGGTTGCAACTTCTGCACCACCTCGGCCTTCTTCGGCGGCAAGGGTAAGTTTCTGAACTTTCTCAGCACGGGCCGCGAGTTGTTCGAAGTGATGGAGGGCGCGGAAACCCGGTTGAAGGTGAACTCGTTCTTCATGATGGACGAGAACTTTCTGCTCTACCGGAAGCGCGCCATGGATCTGCTGGAGCGCATGGAGAAGGCGGGCAAGAGCTGGGTGCTGTATGTGTTTGCCTCGTCCAACGCGATCCGGAAATACACGATGGAGGAGCTGGTCCGGCTGGGCGTTTCCTGGCTCTGGATGGGCTTGGAATCGCCGCAATCGGGCTACGACAAGCTGAAAGGCTCCAACACCATCGAATTGACGCGCGAACTGCGTGCCCACGGCATCAAGCTGCTCGGCTCCACCATCGTGGGCATGGAGCATCACACGCCGGAAAACATCCAGGAAGAGATCGACTACGCCATCCAGCATGAAACCGACTTCCATCAGTTCATGCTCTATACGCCGATTCCCGGCACGCCCTTGCATGCCCAGATGAAAGAGGAGGGGCGGTTGAGAAAGGTCGATCTGGCCGATATCCACGGACAGTTTCAGTTCAACTTTGAGCATGGCAATATCACGCCCGAACAGTCGAAGCAGTTCCTTGACCAGGCCTTCTGGCGGGACTTCGAGCGGAACGGCCCCAGCCTCTTCCGCATCTGCCGCACGACGTTGGAAGGTTGGCAGCGCTACAAATTCCACCCGGATCTGCGTATCCGCCGCCGGTTTGAGAACGAGATGGGCGTGCTGAAGAACGTCTACGGCGGGCTGCTATGGGCCATGGAACGCCGCCTGCGCAAGACCAACTCGGCCATCTGCAAACAGGTGCGCGATCTGCGCAAGTCCCTGTTCACCGAATTCGGCTTCAGTGCGCGCCTGGCGTCGGCGCTGGTGGGTCCCATGCTGTGGTTCACCTCGCGGCGGGAAGAAAAGCGGCTGGCCACCGGCTGGACCTACGAGCCGGAGACATTCCTGGAGCGCCGCAATTGGGAAGGGGCGCTGTAGGCGCCGAATTCCTCACTCGCGCGCGTCACACGCCCGCCAAGCGGCGATAGGCCTTCACGGCCACATTCTGGAACTCCCACGCGTTGGACAACTCCGCCGGAGGGCGGGTTTCATACTCCAATAGATAGGCTGCGCCGCTATGCAGCGGCCGCACCACGATGCGCGCCCCGAACGGCGCGAACTCCGGGTAGCGCGCCAGCGCCTCGGCAAGCGCTTGCTGAGCGAAGGTGGGGTTCAGATCCATTCAATGTCCTCCGGCCATGAGAAAGGGCCCGTTCCTCTCGGAGCGGGCCCTGTTTGTGTTCGCGCCGGAGCGGGTTACCGTTTCCGGGATCCCTTCCGTCCAACCGCCTTCTTGGCGGGCGGCGGGGGCGCGGGCCAACCGGTGATCTGCGCCTTCTCGATGTCGGCCGTCACCAGGAACGGGTCGGCGGCGAAGGTGTTTGGCACGGCGCCTTCAAACTCGATCACGGTGCCGGCCGGAGCGTCGTTGGGGAACGCCGCATCCACCACCAGCTTGATCTCCGGCGTGTCGGCCGAGGAGACGGCCACCACAACCTCTTTCGGCTTCTTGGCCGGCGAGGTGGAAACCACGGTGCCCTTCAGTTTGGGCAGCGCGCTGCCCTTGATCTGTTCGAAGTAGGTCGCCCCGGAGCCATCCTCGGCGATGAGGGCCTTTTTCACCTGGATCCACAGGTACTTCTGCGGGTCTTCGCTCTTCAGCTTTTCATCCTCGCGCGCCATGCGCTGGGCTTCGCTTTCGATGGTGAACCCGTCGGGCGGGAAGCACGAGGTTTTGGTTTGGGCAATCAGTTCCTCCATGCCCTTCTTCCAGCCGGTGTGCTTGGTGTAAACCTTCTCAAAATACGCCTGCACCTGCTTCTGCACGTCCGGCGCCAGGGCGTCTTCACCCGTGTAATAGGCCGCGCGAGCCACATGATAGATGGCGGGCATTTGCAACTCCGGCTTCTTCTGCTGCAGAAGGGACGTGGACAACTGGTAGCTCACAGCGCCGGTGCAGTTCAGCTTCAGGATCTTGGTGTACTCCTCGGCGGCGCCGGCGAAATTCTTCTTCGCCATCTGGATGAAAGCCAGCGTCTTGAGCGCCTCGATCTCCAGCTTCTCCTTTTCCTTGCGCCAGACGGCGTCGGTTACCGACTGCGGCTTCTTGGCGGCGTCAAAGGTTTCCGGCAACGTGCCCAGCAGGCCGTTGGCGGCTTTTTCGCCTAGTTCCAGGCGGTCCGGAGCGGTATTGTTCAAGGAGCGCGTCAACAACGTGACATAGTAGAGGCCGGAGACATTGCGCGGCTCATTCTTCAGCAGCTCTTGCGCCGTGGCCAGCATCTTTTCGCCGTCGCGAAGGGCCTGGTAGGTGGTGATCATCAGCACCAGCCGGTCGTTCTTGAAGTCCGACTCGGGGTACTTTTCCTTCCACGTCAACAGGTGCTGAATCTTCTTGGCCGGATCGGTTTCCTTGGTGGCCGCCGTGAACAGGTCGTACTCCATCTGATCCTTGACCTGTTTTGGCTTGGCCGCCTCTTGTGCCAGCAAGCTGCCTGCGCACAGCGCCAGGACGCTCAAGAGCGCCGCTATTCTGGAAGAGAACTTCACGTCTCGCCTCCTCGTTTCTGGTTCCTGGATTTTCCCGCGATACGAGCGATCATAGCAGAGGATTCCGCCCGTGGACGTTACCTGTACGGCTCATGGCCCGTTCTCGCGCAAGTCGTGAGTATACATGACCCTCTGGGCCAGCCGCAATCAACCGCTTTCCTTGTTCGCATCGCCGGTACACCGCCCGCCGCGCACCACTGCCTCCCTCACTTGAGCCCGTTCTGATAGATGCGCCCCGGCCCGGATTTGTTCCCACGACCATGCTGTGCTAGCCTCCAGTTTTCCCATCACCACCATGCGCACAGCCGACCTGGCCGTCATCCTTCTCTATCTCATCGGCATCACCTGGTTCGGCGCACGGTTCAAGGAATCGCAAAAGTCCCTGAAAGACTACTTTCTCGGCGGCCGCACCACGCCCTGGTGGGCCATCGGCTTCTCCATTGTCTCGGCCGAAACGTCAACGCTTACCGTGATCGGAACGCCGGCGCTCGCCTTCAACGGCAACTTCGGCTTCCTGCAAGTGGTCCTCGGCTACCTGCTGGCCCGCATCGTGATCTCCACGCTCCTGCTGCCCCACTACTTCCGGGGCGAAATGTTCACCGCTTACGAACTGATGCAGCGGCGCTTCGGGGCCAACCTCCGCAAATTCACCGCCGGCGCTTTCCTGGTGCTCCGTGCCCTGGCCGAGGGCGTCCGCGTCTTCGCCATTTCCATCGTCATCTCGATCATCCTCGGCACGGGCGAGGCCCTGAGCATCGCCCTCATCGTCGCGCTCACAATTTTTTACACATTTGAAGGGGGCATGACGGCCGTCATCTGGACCGACGTGATCCAGATGGTCCTCTACGTCGGTGGCGCCATCCTCAGCTTCTTCGTCATCCTCGGCAAGATTCCCGGCGGGTGGGATCATGCCGTGTCCGTGGCCGCCCCGCTGGGCAAACTGACGGTCTTTGATTTCCGCTTCTCCCCCACGATGGAATTCTTTTCCCGAACCTATAATTTCTGGGCGGGCATCATAGGCGGCTGCTTCCTCACCACCGCCTCCCACGGCACCGAGCAACTGATGGTGCAGCGGCTGCTGTCGGCGCGCAACGAGAGCGAATCACGGCTGGCGCTGTTCGCCAGTTGGGCCGTCATCTGTTTTCAGTTCACCCTCTTCCTGGTCATCGGGCTGCTCCTGTTCGTCTACTACCAGGACAACGGACTTCCGGCCCCGGCCAAGCCGGACCGCATCTACCCGGAGTTCATCTGGAACAATCTGCCGCCGGGCATCGCCGGACTGGTGACGGCCGCCATTCTGGCCGCCGCCATGTCGAACCTCTCGGCGGCTCTGAATTCTCTGGCCTCCACCACGGTGATGGACTTCTATAAGCCACTCGCCGAGGCACGCGGCCAGCACCGCACCGATACGCAATGGCTGTCCATCGCCCGCCGCTCCACGCTGTTCTGGGGCGCTGCGCTGTTCGCCATCGCCCTGCTGGCGCAGCAGGTGTCGAGCGTGCTCGAAGCCGGATTGGGCATCGCCAGCGTCGTGTACGGAGCGCTGCTCGGCGCCTTTCTGCTGGGCATCCTTACAAACCGCGTCGGTGAAGGCGCCGCCATCGCCGGCATGGCCGCTTCGCTGCTGGTCATGCTGTTCGTGCGCCTGGCCACGCCCATCGCCTGGACCTGGTACGTTCTGACAGGCACCTGCGTCACCTTCTTCACCGCCCTGGCCATCTCCTATCTCTTCCCGCAAAGGAATCACGCTTGAACGAAACCTCCCGCACGTCTTCCGCTCCCCAGTTGCAGCGCGCCCTCGGACTGTGGGGGGCCGTCTCGATCGTCGTCGGCACCGTCATCGGCTCAGGCATCTTCCTGGTGCCCAAAACCATGGTGCTGCGCACCGGTTCGCCCGACATGGTCTTCTTCGTCTGGATCTTCGGCGGTCTGCTCACGCTGGCCGGCGCGCTCACCTACGCCGAACTGGCCGGCATGTACAACGAGTCGGGCGGCGAGTATGTCTACCTGCGAGAGGCCTACGGCCCCCTGTTCGGCTTTCTTTATGGATGGACCCAGATGTGGGTGGCCAAAGCCGGCTCCATCGCCACGCTGGCCACGGCGTTTTTTTACTACCTGGCCAACTTCCAGCCCCACCTGCAAACCGTCTTCACGCACCTGCCCATTCCGCTCGGACCCAACTGGGGACCTCTCGAGGTCAGCTACGGCCAACTGCTGGCCATGGCCATCACCATGGGGCTGGGACTGCTGAACTATTTCGGCGTCAAGGTGGGCGGAGGCGTCCAGGTGGCCGTAACCGCCTTGAAGGTGCTGCTCATCGCCGTCATCATCGCCGTGGGCCTCACCGCGCCCCAGGGCACGGCCGCGAATCTCTCCACCTCGATTCCTGCCGCGGGCGGTGTGGGCGCCTTCTTCGCCGCCCTGGTGGCCGCCCTGTGGGCCTACGACGGCTGGAACAATGTCACCATGGTGGCCGGCGAAATCCGCGATCCTCAGCGCAACCTCCCCCGCGCGCTCACCTTCGGCACGCTGGCGGTGCTGGTGATCTACCTGCTCACCAACCTCGCCTATTTCTACGTTCTGCCCGCCTCCGAAGTCGCGGCCAGCGACCGCGTGGCGGCCACCATGATGGACCGCATTCTTGGCAGCTCCGGCGCCGCCGCCGTCAGCGTGGCGGCTATGATCTCCATCTTCGCCGCCCTGAACGGCTCCATTCTGTCAGGCTCGCGCGTGCCGTACGCCATGGCCTGCGACGGTCTGTTCTTTCGAAAGGCCGCCACGGTTCATTCGGAATACCGCACGCCGTCGGTGTCCATTCTGCTGCTCAGCTCCTGGTCGGCTCTGCTTGTCCTGAGTGGCCGCTACGACCAGTTGTTCACCTACGTCATCTTCGCCAGTTGGATTCTCTACGCCATGGCCACGGCGTCGGTGATCGTTTTGCGGCGCAAACGCCCCGATCTCCCACGCCCGTACCGGACGCTCGGCTATCCCGTGGTGCCCGTGCTGTTCGTGCTCGTCGCGGGGGCGCTGATCCTGTCCACATTACGAGACTCGCCGCGCGAATCCATGCTCGGACTGGTCTTGATTTTTGCTGGATTGCCCTTCTATTTTTATTGGAAGAAGCGCTAATTCCCCAGGATTCCGGCCCCGGGCGCGCTGTGCCAATCGCGCCCAACATGGTGCAATCACAGGAGATCCCGTCAGGCTCCTGGTACGCCCTCACCCGGCGCGTCCCGGCCAAAGTGCGTGGCGCCACGCAGGGAAGCCGCGTCCTGGCGGCCAATTCGTCCACCATTTTCTTCCCCCCGGATTCATCCGGGTGAGATTCGTCGAGTTGTAGTATTTCTCAGCCGTAATCCGCGTCTGTTCCAAAAACAGAACAACAGACCTTGAAACGCCGGTCCGGATGCAGTATAAATTACAGGAAGGCTCAAAGAATTTCGACTATCCGTTCCATTAACAGAACGGCAGGGAGGCCGGAATTCGGATCCTGAGGAGATCAGACATGGACGTCACCAAAATGCTCGATGAATTACGCCAGGAACGCGAGCAACTGGAGGAAGCCATTATCACGTTGGAGCGTTTGGCCCAAGGGCGCGGAAAGCGCCGTGGACGGCCACCGGCCTGGCTGGCCGAAGCGCGTAAACGAGAGGCCAAGGAAAAGGCCAAGTTGGGCCTGGTAAAGACCGCCAATTAACCGGAGTTGGCGCCGCCCGGCGCACGCTTCGCCCCTCCTCGCTAATAAAGGAGGTATTTGGCCCGGCGCTCCAGGAATGCCTTGATCTGGACGCGGTTTCGCTCCTGAATCAGGCGCGGGTCCACTCCCTTTTGCAGATCCTCCATGTCACGGCGGCTGCCGATGAGCTTGGAGTTGTCCAGAAACCGCAGGCGGTCTGGATACATCCGCTGCAAAGTGCCCGCGATCTCCAGTCCCAACAAACCTGTGTTCAACTGTTCCCTGTCGGTGATCAGGAAGCGCACGCCTTGCACGGGCATTCCCTCCAGATTGGACGCCGTGGGTTTGAAAGCCACGGGATAAAACCGCACGCCGGCAATGTGGCGGGCATTGAGCGCGGCGGCAAACGCGGAGCCGTCGATCCAATCGGCGCCCACCCATTCAAATGGCGCGTCGGTTCCCCGCCCCACGGTGTAATTGCGCGAGTATTCCAACATCGCCACGGCCGGATAGAGTGTGGCCGCGTTCAAGCCTCGAATGTTGGGCGAAAGGTTCACCCACGGCAGTCCGGTTTCGTCGAACCAGTCTCCCCGTTGCCATCCCTGCATCTTCACGACGTTCAGCTTGAACGTCCAGCCCTTTTCGGCGCGCACCATGGACGCCAGCTCACCCACCGTCATGCCATGACGGATGGGCACGTCCAGACAGCCCACGAAACTCATGAACTCCGGATCCAGCATGGGGCCCTCGACGCGCACGCCGGTGATGGGATTCGGACGGTCCAGAACGAACAGTGGCATGCCGGCTTTTTGAGCCAGTTCCATCACGTTATAGAGGGTGCAGGTGTAGGTGTAGAAGCGCGCGCCGATGTCCTGAATGTCGAACACGAGGGCGTCGACGCCATGCAGCATCTCCGAGGTCGGCGTGCGCCGCTCGCCCTCATAGAGGCTGTAGATGGGCAGTCCGGTGGCCGCGTCGCGCATGCTCTTCACGTTTTCGTGGTCGGCCGTGCCGGCAAAGCCGTGTTCGGGACTGAACAGCGTGGTCAACTGGACGCCGGCTTCGATCATGCGGTCCACGTTGCGGCGTCCCGCGCGGTCGATGCCCGTGTGGTTGGTGATGAGGGCGACGTTGCGGCCGCCCATGCTGGCGAACTGCTGGTCCACCATCACGTCGAGACCCGTCTTCACGGCGCCATTGCGGTTCACCTTGCGCGTCACCGCCGTCATCGCCTCGTTGTAGCCGGTGAGCAGCACCTCTTGTGCGGTGATGCCCGCGTGGGCCGCCACGATCGTAGCCACGCGGCTGCGCAGAGGCGACAGGTTGATGCCCGCGTGCGGATGCACGGAGTTGGCCAGCAGGATCACATAGGTTTTGGACCGCGGATCCATCCACATCGAAGTGCCCGTGAAGCCGGTGTGCCCGTAGGAGCCGATGGGGAACAGTTCGCCGCGGTTTGAAGAGTAGCGGCTGTCGATGTCCCAGCCGAGGCCACGGATTTCCGTGCGGTCCGGCGGCGAGTTGGGCTCGGTGAATTTGGCGATGGTGGCCTCCTGGAAGATCCGCCGCCCGTTGGGCGCCACGCCGAGCGTCAGCATCATGGTGGCGAACTTGGCGAGATCCCCGGCCGTGGTGAACAGTCCGGCATGACCCGCGATGCCGCCCATATAGCGTGCCGTGGGGTCGTGCACCACGCCACGCAACGGCGATGTCTGGCCCTTCAATACCTCGGTGGGAGCAATGCGCGGGCGCCACTGCTCGGGCGGTTGGAAGCGCGTGGTGGTCATGCCGGCGGGCTCGAACACCTCGGTGCTCACGAAGTCCGCCAGCGTCCGGCCCGATAACACGCGGACAATCTCGCCGAGGAGAAGGAAGTTGATGTCCGAGTAGAGGAAGCGTTCCCCGGGCCCGGCCACAGGCTGATCCACGAGCGCCTTGCCGATGCCGGTCTCATAGCCGGACCAGGCAGGCTCCAGGTCCACGTCGGGCCTGAGTCCGGAATAGTGCGTCATCAACTGCCGCACGGTGATGCTGCTCTTGCCTCCCTGGAAGCCTGGCAAATAGGCCGTCACGGGATCATTCAGCCGCAGGCGCCCCTGCTCGAAAAGCCGCATGATGGCCGAAGTGGTCGCCACCACCTTGGTCAGCGATGCCGCGTCGAAGATGGTGTCCATGGTCATCGGCTCGACGGCCGGAACAATGGCCCGGTTGCCGTAGGCGGCGCGATGCAAAAGCCGCCCCGGATGCCCGGCCCAACAAACGGCGCCGGGAATCTGGTGCGAAGCGATGGCTTCGCCCACCACGCGATCCAGATCGACGGACCCGGCAAAGCGTTCCTGCGCCTGCTCCTGCCCCTGCGCCTGCGCCTGCGCCGTGCACAGCACCAGCGCCAGCACACTCCCACACCGCCTCACCCCTGATGTCATGCGAGCATTTTCCTTGCGATCTTCTCCAGTTTCCCGGCCAGTTCCACGTCCAGCACCGTCACGCCGCCCGCATCGTGCGTCGACAGGTCCACCGTCACCTGGCTATACACGTTCGTCCATTCCGGATGATGGTTCATCACCTGAATCACGATGGCCGCGGTGGCCATGAAGCCGAAGGCATGGACGAAATCGGCGAACCGGTAGGTCCTATGCAGCTTTCCGGCCAGATATGACCAGCCGGGGAGCTCGGCAAGCGCCTCTTCAATCTCGTCTGGTTGTAAAAGCGTGGGTCTGTCCATCGAACTATTCCTAAATCACGCGGAACGCGCGCCCGTCCTGGCTCAGCCAGCACGAAAATTTTCAAAATTGTTTATGCCTCGCCGGTCAGCGGCACCAGCGCCCCCGACATATCCCGTCCGGCGGGCGACGCCATCCATAACAAAAGAGAGGCAATATGTTCCGGCTTCACCCATCGCGCCGGATCGGCGTCGGGCATGGCCGCCCGGTTGGCCGGGGTGTCGATGGTCGAAGGCAGCACGGCATTCACCGTAATGCCCGTGCCGGACAACTCGGCTGCGGCGCACTGCACCAGGGCGTGCAGCGCGGCCTTGGACACGGCGTACGGCGTCAGCCCGGGGCTCGCCTCCAACCCCGCCTTGGAGCCCATCACCACGATGGTGCCGCCCCCGTTGGCCGTGAGCGCCTCCAGTGATGCGCGCATGACATAAAGCGCGGATTGAAAGTTGAGCATCCACATTCTGGACCAGGCCGCGTCATCGGCCTCGGCCATGGAGCCGAGCGTGAAGCCTCCCACCAGATGAATCACGGCATCCAGACCGCCCAGCTTCGCCACCGCGGCGTGCACCGCCGCACGCGCCGTTTCCGCCTGGCTCAGGTCGGCGCCGGAACCGCGGTCAAGCCCGGCCACCTGCCATCCGGCACCGGCGAACGCCTTGCTGACCACCGCTCCCAAACCACCCGATGCACCCGTTATGATCGCTCGCTGGCTCATGTAGGTAGTGTATCCGCATACGCGAACAGACCGGCGAACCGAGGCCCACATCCGCTGCGCGGGACGCCACCCGCGATATGCTGGTCATTCATGCCCAATTCCCTGCCTCGCCTGCGAATGGACCTGGACTTCATGCCGAGCCCCGATCCCGAGCGGCCAGGTCTGCTCATTCGCGATCCCTTTCAATACTCCGACGTAATGCTGATCGTGCCTCCGCCGATGGTGCCTCTGCTGGAAATGTTCGACGGCCAGACCACTACGAACGACCTGCGCGAAATGTTGATGCGCATGTCGGGAGACCCCAACGTCGATGCGCTCGAAAAGAGCTTCCTCGATACGCTGAGCCTGTCGGGCTTCCTGCAGGACGAGGTGTTTGAGAGCAAGCGCGAGGCGCGGCACAAGGCTTTCGCCGAAGCCACCGTGCGCGTGGCTTCGCACGCCGGCACGGCCTACCCGGCCACCAAGGAAGAGGCGCAGTCCGTCTTCTCCGAATACATGCGCGGCGACGAACCTTACGCCGAGGGCAACCTGGTGGCCATCGCCGCGCCGCACGTCAGTCCGTTCGGCGGCGTGGACTGCTACCGCGCCGCCTATCGCGCCCTGCGTCCCGAGCATCGCGAACGCACCTTCGTCATTCTGGGCACCTCGCATTACGGCGAACCAAACCGCTTCGGCCTTACGCGCAAGAATTTCATCACGCCGTTCGGCGAGGCCGTCACCGATACGGCGCTGGTGGATGAGCTGGCCACCGCCGCGCCCGGCGCCATCGAGATGGAGGACTATTGCCACGCCACCGAACACAGCATCGAGTTCCAGGTGGCGTTTCTGCAACACACCCTCGATGGTCCGGGCCGCACCAGCTCGCTGCTGGCAGCCGACGGCCGTCCGATGATGACGGGTGGACTGCTCGGTCCCGATGGCAGGCCCGTGACGGCCAGTTCGCGCGGCCACCAGGTGAAGATCCTGCCCATTCTCTGCGGCGCCTACGCGCACAGCATCTATGAAGGAGGCCTGCCAGAGAACGACGAGCACGTTGCGCGCTTCCTCGGCGCGCTGGGTGAGATGGCGGCCCGGCGCTCGCGCGACCTTGTATTCATACTCGGCGTGGACATGGCCCACATGGGCGTGCGCTACGGCGACCAGATCACTGCCGTCACCGGCGGCGAGGAGATGCAGGAGGTGGAGCAGCGCGACCAGGCCCGCATTGCCGCGTTGAATGCCGGTGACGCGCCTGCCTTCTGGGAACTGGTGCAGCAGAATCAGGACGACCTGAAATGGTGCGGCGCCTCGCCCTTGTACACCTTCGCCAAGGCCGTGCCCCAGGCGCGCGGCGTCCTGCGCCGTTACGGCCAGTGGAACATCGACGAAGCCAGCGTGGTCAGTTTCGCCGGCATGACGTTCACGGCCTGACGTGTACCGGCGGCGCGCAGCCACGCCGTTCCGCCCGTGGCGCGGACTCTGTTACCCTCGTTGGTTGATCCCCTCGCGGAGGTATCCATCCTGAAGGTTTGCGTCCTGGCCACCAGCAGTTCGGGCAACTGCACGTTCATCGGAACGGGCTCGACGCGCATCCTGATCGACGCCGGGCTGAGCGCGCGCGAAACGGCCACGCGCCTGGAAGCCATCGGCGAACGGCTGGACTCGATTGACGCCATCGTCATCACGCACGAACACAGCGATCACATCTGCGGACTGCCCGTGCTGCTGAAAAAGCTCGGCGCGCCGGTGTACATCAGCGAACTCACCGCCCGCCAGATCGACTGGAGCGAAGCCGAATCCAAACGCCGCGGCCCGGCCACCGTGCGCACGTTCCCGGCCGGCGCGGGCTTCGCCATCGGCGAATTCCACGTGCAGAGCTTCTCCATCCCCCACGACGCCGTGGACGCCTGCGGCTTCACCGTGGCCTCGGCGGCGGTGAAGGTCGGCCTGGCCATGGACCTCGGCTACGTACCGGAAAATGTCCGGCACCAACTGGACGGCTGCGAACTGGTGGTGCTCGAATCCAACCACGATCTGGAAATGTTGAAGGTCGGCCCTTATCCCTGGCCGCTGAAACAGCGCGTCATGGGCCGGCGCGGCCACCTCTCCAACGACACCGCCGCCGAATATCTGCTGGAGTCCTTCGACGCCCGCACCGGCGCGCTCATGCTGGGCCACTTGAGCGAGCAGAACAACCATCCCGAAATCGCCCGCATGGCCGCGCAGTCCGTCCTGGACCGGCGGGCCCTGCGCACCCGGCTCACGGTCATCGAGCCACGCAAACAAAGCGAGGTCTTTACGTTTTAAACATGATAGCCCGATATACGCGCGCGGCCATGGGCCGCATCTGGAGCGACGAGAACAAGTATGCCGCCTGGCTCGAAGTGGAGCTGGCCGCCTCGGAGGCCCTGGCCGAAACCGGCGAAGTGCCCGCCGAGGATGCCCGCAAGCTGCGCGCCCACGCCGCTTTTGACGTGGACCGCATCTTTGCCATCGAACGCGAGGTGCGCCACGACGTCATCGCCTTCACCACCGCCGTGGCCGAGAAGATGGCCGCCGCCGGCGCTGGCGAATCCAGCCGCTGGCTGCACTACGGCCTCACTTCAAACGACGTGGTCGACACGGCCCAGGCCCTGCAACTGAAGCAGGCCGCCGGGCTGCTACTGGAAGGCGTGGACCGTCTGCTGGCCACGCTGCGGGCACGCGCCCAGGAGTTCCGCCACACGCCGCAAATCGGCCGTACGCACGGTATTCAGGCCGAGCCCATTACCTTCGGCTTGAAAATCGCCCTGTGGTGGGACGAACTCCGGCGCAACCGCAAGCGCCTGGCCGATGCGGCCGAGGATCTTCGGGTCGGCAAAATGTCGGGCGCCGTGGGCACCTTCGGCCATATCTCGCCCAAGGCCGAGGAGCGCATCTGTGAAAAGCTCGGCCTGCGTCCGGCGGCCATCACGTCGCAGGTGGTGGCGCGCGACCGGCACGCCGCCTTCGTCAGCGCGCTGGCGCTGGTTACGGCCACGCTCGAAAAGATCGCCCTCGAAGTCCGCCACCTCCAACGCACCGAGGTCCGCGAGGCCGAGGAACCCTTCTCGGTGGGGCAAAAAGGCAGTTCCGCCATGCCGCACAAGAAGAACCCGGTGGTGTGCGAACAGATCTGCGGACTGGCCCGCGTGGTCCGCTCCAACGTCCAGGCGGCGTTCGAGAACATCGCCCTGTGGCACGAACGCGACATCTCGCACAGCTCGGTGGAGCGCGTGATTCTGCCCGATTCCACCATCCTCGCCGATTATCTGCTCGACAAAACCAACTGGCTCGTGGCCGGCATGCGCGTCCACCCCGGCCGTATGCGCCGCAACCTCGAACTGACGCGCGGACTGGTCTTCAGCGGCCAGCTTCTGCTCGACCTCGCCTCGGCCGGCATGCTCCGCGAGACCGCATATAAGGTGGTGCAGGCCGAGGCCATGCGCGCCTGGGAGAACGAAGGCGATTTCCGCGCCGCCATCGATTCCCACCCTGAGGTGACGGCTTTGCTCAAGCCCGAAGCCATTGCCCGCGCCTTCTCGCTGGAACGCCAGCTTGGCCACGTCGACGCCATTTTTGAACGCGTCTTCGCACAGCAGGACATCCCATGATTCTCAACCCCGGCATCGAAGCCTACATCCATTCGCTGCTTCCTCCGCGCGACGAGGTGCTCGCCGAAATGGAGGCCTACGCCGCCGAGCACAAGGTTCCCATCATCGGACCGGCCGTGGCCACCATGCTCGCCGCTCTCGTCCGTCTCACCGGCGCACGCCGCATCTTCGAGCTGGGCTCGGCCATCGGCTACTCCACCATCTGGCTGGCCCGGGCTGCCGGCGAAGGCGCCGAGGTGCACTACTCCGACGGCAGTCCGGAGAACGCGGCGCGGGCCTTTGCCTACTTCCGCCGCGCCGGCGTCGATGGTCGCATCACGATCCATACTGGCGACGCGCTGACCGCCCTGGCGGCCACAAAAGGTGAATTTGACTTCATTTTTAATGATGTGGACAAGCATGGTTACCCGGCCGTACTGGAGGCCGCTCCCGCCCGGCTGAGGGTAGGAGGACTATTCCTTACCGACAATACCCTGTGGCACGGCAAGGTGTTAGACCCCCAAAACGACGATGATCGCGGAGTAGTGGATTTTAACCGTAACATATTCTTACGGAAAGATTTAGACACCTGGATGAGCCCCCTGCGGGACGGTGTTGCCGTAGCCCGGAAGCGGTACTAGTCCCTGGCTAAGGTGAATGATAAACATGGCTAATGCATACATTCACCTCTTGTTTTCAGCGGCACTTCGGGTACACTGGCAGTAGACTTATGGCCAAGTCAGCCAACTACTTGCGTCCCCAGATCCTCGAGATGGCGCGGGTCCTTGTGGTCGATGACGACCCCACGGCCCGGCTCACTCTCCAGACGATTCTCGAAGCAGGCGGCTACCGTGTGGAAGCAGCCGCCAGCGCCGCCGAAGCTGTGGATAAAATGGACGCTCATCAATATGAACTTGTTTTGAGCGACGTCCAGATGGAATCGCCCGAAGCCGGTTATAAAGTGCTGGCTCACGCCCGCATGATGGACTACAAACCGGCCACCGCCTTAATTCAAACCTTCAGCAGCCAGCAGCCCGTAAAGGGACACACCAAGCCCGTGCTGGTGGAGCCGGAAAACGTACCGGATCTGTTGTCGCAAATCGCCGGCCTGATCAGCCTCCGCGCCACGCGCAAGGTGGAGCGCGAACTGAAACTGGCCGAGCGCTAATCCGCCGCGCATCCACTGCCCGGCCTGTCGCCCGCCACCCCCACACCGCTTTCCCGCCGCCCGAACTCTGCCCTCACTCCCGTCCGCCTTAGTCCCAGTACGCCAGTAACAGGTCGCCGGGCACCGTTATGTTACTCGCGTACATAATCCCTGCCATAACCTTGGTAATAAGTAGATATTGTTGAAATCAAACGGCTTAAATCCCAAACTCTCCTGTTAGAGTGAAACCAGAGTTCGCCACGCGCGGCGGTTCACTTACTTGCTCCGCCGCCAGAGAAACTCAACAGGAGGAATCTATTCATGGGCGTCTTTTGCCTGCCCAATTCTCATATGGCGCGTCTTGGCGCCCTGGGCATCCTGCTGCTGGCTGCGCCAGCGGCCAGCGCCGGCATCATTGCCAGTCTTTCCGGCGACTACGCGAGCGGGGGCTTCGCCACCGGCTGGCAGTATCTGCGCAACACCGCCACCATCGGCGACAGCGCCAACTACATGCCGCTGCTATGGGACGTGGTCCACGACCGCTACGACATCACCGGAAACAGCATCACCGATCCCAACGGCGCCTACACCTCGCTCATGCAGGGCGGCCAGATTCATCCCGGCCAGGGCACAGGACAGGGCGCCGGCTTTGACGGCTATACCATCGCCGCGTACACGGTGCAGCCCGGCGAAGAAGGTCTGGTCAGCATCAACGGCTCGCTTTCCGGCATCGACCCGGACGGGGCAACCGGTTCGGGCGCCAACGGCTGGGATCTGCGCATCTTCGTGGGCAACTCACAGGTGGCCGGCACGCTCTACTTCCCCTGGTCGATGCAGCCCGAGGCGTTCTCGCGAGTGCTGGGAAATCTAAATGCCGGCGACACCGTGTACGTCGCCGTGGGACCCGGCGGCAAGGATTACTACGACAGCTCGCTGCTCGCCTTCCAACTGGATTCAACGCCGCAAGTGCCTGAGCCAGGCATGATGCCGCTGGTCGGTCTGGGACTGGCCGCATTGTGGGGCCACCGCCGATTCCGCGCCCGCATCAATCGGCCCTGACGCCCCGCTTCTGGCCATGTACCCGGCAAATGTGATTGAATAGGCCGATTCATGGCAACCCAAACCGTTCGCGCCCAGTCCACCGGCGTCCCCGCAACCAACGCACGCAAATGGGTGATTGTGTTTGCGATCGCGCTGGCCATCCTCGCCTACATTGATCGTGTGTGCATCTCGATGGCTATGCCCCGGATGCGCGCCGAGCTTGGCTTCACGCCGGTGGAAGTGGGCTGGATCTTCGCCGCCTTTTCCATCGCCTACGCCGTCTTCGAGGTTCCCGGCGGCTGGTTGGGCGACAAGATGGGGCCCCGCAAGATTCTCATGCGCATCGTCGTTTGGTGGAGTGTCTTCACGGCACTCACCGGCGCGGTTACCAGCTACGCGCAGCTTCTCATCGTGCGGGCGCTGTTCGGCGCGGGCGAAGCCGGCTGCTTCCCCAATCTCACCAAGGCCTTCACCACGTGGCTGCCCAATCACGAACGGGTTCGCGCCCAGGGCTTCATGTGGAGCTTCGCGCGCTGGGGCGGAGCGTTCACGCCGCCACTGGTCGCCCTGGTGTTCCACTTTGTCTCCTGGCGCGTGTCCTTTGTCCTCTTCGGAATGCTCGGTATCCTCTGGGCCATTCCCTTTTACCGCTGGTTCCGCGACAATCCGGCCGACCACAGTGGCGTGAACGCGGGTGAGCTTGCCCTGCTCGGCGACTCCGCCGCCAACGCCTCGGGCCACGGCAACGTACCCTGGGGCAAGCTGGTCGGCTCGCGCAGCGTGTGGCTGCTGTGGGTGCAGTATTTCTGCCTCAGCTTCCCCTGGTATTTCTTCATCACCTGGCTGCCCACCTATCTGCAGGATCCGCGCGGCCGCGCGCTCGATGAAACCACGGCCGCCACCTACGCCATCTTTCCGCTGCTGTTCGGCGGCGTCGGCTCCATGTTCTGCGGCCTCATCTCGGCTCCCGTGGCGCGCATGCTCGGCTCCACAGGCAAAGCCCGCCGCGTGCTGGCCACCGTTGGCTTCGCCTTGGCCGCTGCCTTCCTGGTTCTGTGCATCCACACGCCGAATCCGCTGCTGGCCATGATCTTCATGGGTATGGCCAGCTTCTCGAACGACCTGGTCATGCCCGGCGCCTGGGGCGCCTGCATGGATGTCGGCGGCAAGTACGCCGGCTCGTTGTCTGGCTCCATGAACATGATGGGCAACCTGGCTGGTTTCGTCGCGCCCCCGCTGGGTGGCTACATCCTGCAAAGCACCAACAACGACTGGAACACCTTCCTGTATGTGATGGCGGGCGTCTATCTGGTGGGCACGTTTTGCTGGCCCTTCATTGATCCCACCACGCCGCTGGAGGCCGATGCTTCCGCTAACTGAGCTTGGCGAGGCGAGGAAACTTCTTTCAATCAAAATAAATTAATATCACTTACCCCCCCTTGCTTTTACTTAGAAGTCTCTCCATACTTCCCTCAACAGATGTGAACTTACGTCGGTAATTCCATCTTGACTTTTTCCGAGAGGTATTTGTATGGGTCCCGCGTATGTCCGGCAACATTCCATCCCGTTCCTGCTATTTGTTTATGCGGCTTGCCAACTTCACGCGGAGGTGATGATACCGGCTAAGGTCTTGGATTACCGTCAGGCTCGGCTGACAGACGGTGATTCCATTCGGGTGGTGGATGATATCAAAGTAAGTGACGGTGAACTTGTCATCCTGGTGCGCGGCGCCGGTGGGCGGTCACACATAGCGTTTATCAAACCCTCCACGCAGGCGTTCCATTCGATTCCTCTCGGTTTTCGGCCAGGCTCCCATTGGATTGCGTTGGACGGTGACAATGTGCTTCTTTCCCGCCGGGTAAGAGACGGCAAGGGCATTGTTCATGACACTCTTGTCACGATGAATCGAGGCGGAGCGGTGTTGGAGACAAGACAACTTCCATCTCCCGTGGAAGCAGTCCTGGCGGGAGGCAATTCGGTAATAGTTATTCAACCAGACGGCCGGCCGGTTCCCTTGCAGCACGCCCCCGCGGCGTTGACTGCAAGTCCAGGCTTCGGCCGTCCAGCCGCAACCCTATCCCCGGATAGTGAGACGATCATCATCGACTGCCTGGACGGGCGGGCACTGATCGCCGATCCATTAGCAAGCAAATGGATCGCCAGTTGGGCAATCCCGGAGGAGATCCGGAAAGAAGCATTGGTGAAGATTCACTCCCTCGGCGGACCGCAAGCGCTCATGGTCAATGACGTGGCCACCCTCGGTAACGGCCATGTGCTTGTGAACATGAGCGTGGGCATCAAACTGGCCGAGGGAGCCAAGGTGCTGCGGCTCACTCGCTCCGGGCAACTCGTGGATACTCTGCGGCTTCGATTGCCCTCTCGGTCTGAGTACAAGACCGCCCACAATCCTGAGGGGCTGATGCACCCTGTAATGATCGAGACACACGGCGGCTCGCTGTTCGTGGCGGACCGGAAGGGTGTATTTGCTCAATACATCCTGCAATAGGAGCCATCCAATTCCCAGAAAGGACAATGCGGGAAAACTATAGTGTCAAGTCTCTTCGAGCGAATGTGGCATGCTCTGCTGGCCCTTCATCGACCCGGCCACGCCCAGAGAGACCGGCGCGGCTGCGGACTGAGTTCAGGGGCGCGCGTTCACTTAACCCTGGAGGCGCAGACTGTCTATGCCACCGTCATCCCGCCGTCGGCGGTAAGGCCATGACCGACGACATAGCTCGCACCTGGACTACACAACCAAAGCACAACCGAGGCGATCTCCTCGGGCCTTCCGGCGCGCCCGATCGCCACGCGCCTGGCGATATCGCCGTAGGCCTGCTCGTCCCCGTTGACCACGTCACAGGCGATCTGTGCATCGATGAGTCCTGGATTGGCCGCGTTCACGTGAATGCCGTGCTTGCTATATTCCAGAGCGGCCGTGCGCGTCAGGCCCCCACGCCGTGTTTGGACGCAATGTATGAGCCGATACCGGGATTTCCCGTCAACGCGCCTACCGATGCGTTGTTGACCATGACGCCGGCATTGTTGAACGCGGCATCGAGCCGTCCGAATTCGTCCACGGTCCGCGCCACCATCGCCTCCACCTGCGAATCATCGCCCACGTCGTAACTGACGGCGATTACTCTGTGACCAGCAGCCTTCAGCTTCCCAGCCTCCGCAAACGCCGGGGCGGTGGCCAACCCCATGCCCGAGGCAGCCCCTGTGATCCGCTTTGATCGTGCTGGATAACGGTTGCTACCATTATCCAGACTAGCTGTTGCGGCGGGTGATCGTGGACCTTCCCGGCCCCCAGCGGAAAATGACACAATCGCGCTCCGGCTTACGCAGCTTGGATATGGGAAGAGTGTAGCCATTCATCGCCAATGCCATCCGCTCAGCCTCATCTGAAGTCCTGCATGCGCTGCATCGAGCGCAACTACGGACAGTGGCCGTGCGCCGGCCTGGAGAAGCACCGCATCATCTTCATCCAGGATGTCACGGGCTGGCCCGGCTGCCCCTTCATGCCGAACGCCGGCGAGGTCAAAGGGTGGCTGGGCGCGTTTCCCACGCCTCTCGAACCGGACGCCAAGCAGAAGCTGATGCACCTCCGCGCCATGCGCCAGGCGAACCGGCTCGGCGGCTACCTCGCCGAGGGCCAACCCGATTCGGGCGGCTATCAAAGCCACATTTGCGTTTATCCGCGCCCGGGCCGCGGCAACTCCTCCGGCGTCTTCCTGAGGCGCACCGACAATACGAGCGAAATTCTGAGGCGCATCCGCAGCGTCTTCCGCGGCGGCCTCTCCACCACGCAGCGCGCGCAGATCATGGCCAGCCCGGATCTGAACATCCTGCCCAAAATCACCCAGGCGCCCCGGCGGGCGGTCTCCTCGCGCTTCGTTCACTATCCCGAGATCCGCCCCGAAGATTGCGGACTCGACTTTGACGCCCTGGAGCGCGCCTGGCAACGCGGAGGCATGTGGATTCAGGTGTCGGCCGTCGATGGCTACCACGACAACCTGAAAATGGTGGCGATGCTGAAAAAGGGCCTCTCGCGCGTGGAGCAGGCCGTGCTCGCCGCCCTGTCGCCCAGGGAGCTGGGCCAGGCGTTGAAGCAGTTGCTGCCGTATGACCAGTTGGGCGTCGAGTTCGCTCTGCAACTGGCCAAGGGAATCGCCCTGCAGGCCGGTATCGCGCTCGGTGTGGCCGCGCTCGGCACGGCCGGCGGATGGGCCATCGGCAACTTCGCGCTCCCTGGACTGGGAGGAGCGGCTGGAGCCGCGGCGGGCGGCGCCGTCGCCACGGGCTTCTACAACTTTGTCCTCCGCATCTTCGACATCGCCGATACCGGTTCGCAGATCGCCGCCAAGAACAAGGAGATGAACCAGGCCGCCCAACTGGCCTGGCAGGGCCGCCAGCAGGAAGCCGTCGACCTGTTCGCCAAGGTGTTCGCCGCCATTCTGCTCGCCGTCATGCTGGCCATTCTGGCCAAGCGCATGGCCTCCGGCGGCAAAGGCAAGAAACTGCCGGCCGAAGGCGAGGAGTGGGTGGCGCGCCAGTCGCGCCAGGGCGGCAAGTCCGGGTTACGCGGAGTCAAGCGGCCGAAGCTGTCCTTCGCCGGCCTGCGCCGCTTCAGCAAGGCGCGCGCGGCCGAGGTGGGCATGTTGCCGGAAGAGGTGGCCGCAATGGCCAAACTTGCGCAAAAGGGTTATTACATCGCCATTCGCGCCTGCAACCAGTCGCGCCTGAAATGGCTGCGTTCCGGCGCCCCCATCAACGCCAAGCCCTTGTGGCTACCTATTAAGAGTCTCACCTCGGGTAAGTTCGACGGCCTGGTCGGTTTCTTTGCCAAAGGCAGCAACCGGGGCAAGTTCCGCGACTATGCGGCCGCCATGAAGGAGATGACCGCCGTGAAGCCGGGCGCGAAATTCAAACCCGCCTTCCTGAAGGGCCAGAAGTATGAAGGTCCGTTTGAGCTGCCTCCCGGCAAAGGCTATGACTTTCTCTATGGCGATCCGGCCACCAACAAGAAGCTGCTCTTCGTGAAGGTGGACGATGTCTACATCGCCGTCGATCACAATGGCCGCCCGTTCATCCCCGACCTCGACGTCACCGTCATCCAGCGCAGCACCAGTGCCGGCACCTACGGCCCTCCCGGTTACAACGTGATGGGCCGGAAGGATTACGCCCATGGTTCGGACGCGCCCGAGATCGAAGCCGACCTGAACCAGTTCTTCCGCTCGCAGGTCTCTTATCCTCCCGGCTACGATCCCATTCAGCATGGCGGTCGCGGCGGCTCGGCGAACTACCACAAAGCCGTCAAGGGCGGCCCGGCCGGCACGGAGTTCGAGCCCATCTACCAGCGTCCCGGATGGGCGCCCGGTGACCGCGAAGAGGGCCACCACGTGGTGGCCGCCGACGGCCTGGAAGGCTTTCTCGGCGAAGCCATGTCGATGGAGGAGCTGAAGGCCTTCCATCAGGCCAACCCGATGGGCGAGTGGCGCTGGTAAGCACACCGCGCGTGCCCCGCTTCAGCGCCGCGCGCGCCTCGTGCGATATAGTCTCTCTACCCATGACGCCACGCGTACCCCTTCCGGCCCCCACTGGTTCGCGGCTCTCCGCATAAACCCCCGGCATGTCTTTTCTCCACGGCGTCATTCCTCTGCTGCAAACGCCCTTCCACGGCGACGGCGCGCTCGATCTGGAATCGCTGGCCCAGCAAACCAACTGGGTGCTGCGCGCAGGCGCGGCCACCATTGCCTACCCCGGCTTCGTCAGCGAATGGTGGAAGCTCACGCCCGATGAGCTGCTCGCCGCCGCCGAGGTCATCCGCCGGGCTTCCAGCGGACGCGCCCGTTTGGTTCTGAACGTCACCGCGCAGGCCACGCGCCCCGCCGTGGAACAGGCCCTCGCCTACGCCGCCCTGGGGGCCGACGCGCTGATGGTGCTACCGCCGTTCACCGTGCCCACTGCGAACACGGCCATTCTCGATCACCTCGGCGCCGTGCTGGAGGCCGTCCCGTTGCCGCACGTCCTGCAATACACTTCGTCGCTCACAGGACTGCGTCTGGAGGCGCGCGAAATCGCGGAGTTGCACGCACGCCACCCGCACCTGTGCTCCATCAAGATCGACTGCATTCCGCCTGGCCCGATCCTCACCGCGCTCAGAAACTTCCTGCCCGGCGCGTTCACCTATTTAATCGGCTATGCCGGCCTTCAATTGGATGACGCCCTGCGTCGTGGCGCGCACGGCATGATGCCCGGCGCAGGCCACCTCCCCGAAGACCTCCGCGCCTTTGCCGCCCTGCGCTCTGACTCCTCCGCCGGACTGGCCGAGTTCCACCGGCTCCTGCCCCTGCTGAACCTGGAAATGCAGACCATCGAAACCTCCATCGCCCTTCACAAGCTGCTGCTGTTTGAACGCGGCGTCATCGGCTCACCCCACGTCCGCGCGCCCGGCCCGGCGCTGGATGACGAGATGGCCGCGCAGGCCCTGGAACATTTACGGAGACTTTCGTGAAGCCCACCCGCGCCCGTTACAAGGTGCTTGCCTGGTGCGTGGCCCTGGCCGGCATCACCTATCTGGACCGCATCTGCATCGCCATCCTCGCGCCCCACATCACGGCGGACCTCTCGCTGTCGCCCTCGCAAATGTCCTGGGTCTTCAGCGCCTTCACCATCGCCTATGGCCTGTTCGAAATGCCCACCGGCTACTGGGGCGACCGCATCGGCACCCGCCGCGTATTAACCCGCATCGTCGCCTGGTGGAGCACATTCACCATCGCCACGGCCGCCGCGTTCAACTATCCTTCGCTGCTCGCCATCCGCTTCCTGTTCGGCGTGGGCGAGGCCGGCGCCTGGCCGAACTCGGGCAAAACCATCTCGCTGTGGTTCCCCGCACATGAGCGCGGGCGCGCCCAGGGCATCTTTTTCTCCGGAGCGCACATTGCCGGCGCCCTCACGCCGCTGGTCATTGGCGCGCTGCTCACCGTAATGCACTGGCGGGCCGTGTTCGTGGTCTTCGGGATGACCGGGTTTCTGTGGGCCCTCGGCTGGTACCGCTGGTATCGCGACGACCCGGCCCTGCACCCTTCGGTGAACGAGGCCGAACGCGACTACATCCTCGCCTCGCGCAGCGTCGCCAGGAAGGGCCCCTTCCAGTGGAGTGAATTTCTGCGGATCTTCCGGCATGGCCATCTGCTGCTGCTCTGCTTCATGTACTTCACGCAGAGCTACGGCTTCTACTTCTTCATCACCTGGTGCCCCACCTATCTCGAAAAGGCGCGCGGATTTTCCAAACTCAGCCTGGGTCTTGCCTCCGGCCTTCCTCTGCTTCTGTGCGCCGTGGCCGACATCCTCGGCGGGGAATCGTGCGACTGGGCCGTGCGCCGCTTCGGCACGCGACAGGGGCGCGCCATAGTGGGGGTCTTCTCGATGCTGGGCGCCGCGGCCGCCATGCTGGCCGGCACGCACGCCTCGAACCCCACGGCGGCCATCTGGCTGCTCGCCACCGCCGCCGGCATGGGCAGTTTCGTTCTCGGCGCGGCCTGGTCCACCGTGCTCGACATGGGCGGCGCCAAGGCGGGACTGGTGGGCGCCGTGATGAACACGGCCGGCCAGGTGGGCGGCGCTCTCAGCCCGGTTGTCCTAGGCTATATGCTCGAACGCACGGGCAACTGGAATGTGCCGCTCTACGCCACGGGCGTTCTATACATGCTCGGCGGACTCTGCTGGCTCGTGATCGACGCGCGCCGCGCGCGGCTAGGCTGACGGAGGCGGCCGCCGCGGCATCACCCCTGCTTCACGGGACTCTTCAATATCCCGACGCCCTCCAGTTCCACCTCCACCACGTCGCCCTTCTTCATCGCCGTGGTGCGTCCGGGCGTTCCGGTGAAGATCACGTCGCCGGGCTCCAGCGCCACATACTTGCTGGCAAAGGCGATCATCGACGGCACGTCGAAGATCAGCATTCCGGTCGAATCCTTCTGCATCACCTTGCCGTTGAGCCGGGTCTGAATGGCCAACTTCGCATAGTCGAGCCCGGTCACCACGAATGGCCCCATCGGCCCGAAGGTGTCCGAGCCCTTGGCCCGCCACCACTGGATGTCCTTGTCCGGGCCGCCCTGCCATTGCCGCTCGCTCACGTCATTACCGGCCGTGACGCCGAACACATGGGAGGCGGCCTCACTTTGCGTCACGTTGTGGGCGCGCTTGCCGATCACCACCACCATCTCGCATTCGTAGTGAACATCGGTGGCGCCGGACGGCAGCACGATGGGCTGGCCCGGATGCTGCAAGCAGCTCAGAGGCTTGTAGAAAAACTCCGGACGCTTGGGTTCTGGCGCGGGCGCGGCGCCCGAGTTGAGATGGCTGCGGTAGTTCCGCGCGAGCGCGAGCACCTTGGTGGGCTCCACGGGATAAAGCAGTTCCACGGCGTCCAGCTTGTGCGTCTTCCCATTCGGCCGCCGCGCGCCGAACAGGCCGCCATCGAACTCGGTGATCGTTCCGCCGGTCACCACTCCGTACGCCGTACGCCCGCCGGCGCGGAAGCGAGCGTAGCGGCGGACACCGCCCTGGGCTTGCGCCTGCGCCATCACCGTGCTCATTGCCGCCGCACCCGTCATTGCTTCCCGCCGCGTCATATCCGTTTCACCTCGATCTCCTTATACTCCATCCAGCGCCCGGCCTGATGGGCCTGCAACTCAATGGCGCCCGGCTGCAGATTCTCCAGCCGGTTGTACTCCATCACATTCTCACCGTTGATGCGCACCAGGCACCAGGCGTCCTTCACCCACATCTGCAGCAGGAACCACTTCTGGCTTTCGATCTCCGGGTATTTCGACCGCTGAAAGAAATAGAGCGAGCCGGTCGGATAGTGGGCCTCGCGCACGTCGTGCAACTGGATTTCGTAACGCTCCCGCCCGCCCTGCGAGCGGAACAAAACGCCCCCATTATGTTGATGCGTGCCGCGAATGTACATGCGCAGCGCAAAGTCGCGGTACTTCTCCCGCGTGGTGAGATTTCCCAGGCCGTCGCTGCGCAGGATGCGGCCGAAGGCCTCGAACTTCGCCGGGGCGCGCTCATTCACCTCGGTGATGCTCCACTTCGCCAGGTCCGCGGCCGAGGTGAACAGCGGCTCCCACTGTTCGCGGGAAGGCAGCTCCTCGATCCGAATATTGCGCCAGCGATGCGGATAGGAGAGCGACTCCAACCCCAGGTAACCCCGGCGCAAACGGTACTTGAGCTCCGGATGCGCCTCGCAGTCCAGATCGTGCACCATCTCGCCGTTGGACCACACCTGCAGTTTCGGCCAGTCCATGCGAATGCGCAGCGCGTTCCACTCGGGCTTTACGTTCACCAGGCGCGGCGCGATCACAGGAAAGATGCTCAGCGCCGAGTTCGTGCGCGGATCCTTGTCAGCCTGATGGAACAGCGACACCTTGAAGCCGCAGCGCGATTTAATGCCGTGCTCGGGCGCGGAAAAGTACACGCCGCCATCCATCCAGCCCTTGCTGTACCAATCCATCGAGAGGTCGAAGTTCTCGTACTGCTTCGCGCTGCGCAGCCAGGCCGGATACTCCGCCGCGGGCGTGGCCAGAATCACGCCGTCCTTCTCGTAATAGGACGACTCGGGCCCATCCTCGGTGCTCCAGCCGGCCACCGCGTTTACGTCCGCCGCGCGCGCGGCCAGCGGCGCGGCCAGCAGCGGCGCCAATCCTCTTCGTGTCAGCAGCATTTTGCCCTCGTGTATTTGTGCCGTGTGTAGTGGTCGAAAAACCGCCGCCATTCGGACGGCGAATGCAGGCGCGCGCCGCGCAGCAGGTGCCGCGCATACGCCGCCTCGGAACTCAGTTCGCGCGCCAGACCGCGCAACGTCGCCAGAACGCCCATGCGCGCCGTGGCCCCGCCCAGGGCCGGGTCCGGTGTGGGCGCCTGACGGTCGTCCAGCGCCAGCAACGGCTCACCGCCCGACAGATACCGGAACCAGACCCGGATGGAGTCCAGCAGAATCAAGGTGACCAGCACCAGGAAGATACCGCAGACGGCGGCATCCAGACGGTTGTTGAAAATCTGCGTCTGCGTCAGCGCCACCTTGGCGGCGGGAATTTGCCCGGCCGCCAGCGCCGCCTCCAGCGCGTTGGCCTGCGCCAGAAAGCCCACGCGCGGCAGCGGCGAAAAAATCTTCTGCCATCCGGCCGAGAAGCACACAATCACCAGCCACGTCAGAGGCAGGCAGGTGATCCACATGTACACGCCCCGGTGCATCTTCACGAGAATCGTGGTGCCGACGCACAGCGCGATGGCGGCCAGCAACTGATTGGCGATGCCGAACAGCGGCCACAGCGAGTTGATCCCTCCCAGCGGGTCGCGCACGCCCTGAATCAGGAAGTAGCCCCAGGCGGCGACGATGGCGGCCGAGGCCCCGATCACGCCAGGCTTCCAGTTCGTGCGGCCCAGCTTGGGATGAAAATGCCCCAGCAGATCCTGCAACATGAAACGGCCCACGCGCGTGCCCGCGTCGATGATGGTCAGAATGAACAACGCCTCGAACATGATGGCGAAGTGATACCAGAAGCCCATCAGCGCCTGGCCTCCGCCGGAGCGCACGAAAATGTGAGCCATGCCCAGAGCCAGCGAGGGCGCGCCGCCGGTTCTGTAGAACAACGATTCCTCACCCACGTCGCGGGCCAGCGAAGCCATCGTTTCGGCCGACACCGGAAAACCCCAGGAACTGATGGTGGCCACGGCCTGCTGCGCGGTGGCGCCGGCGATGCCTGCCGGTGAGTTCACGGCGAAATAGACGCCCGGTTCCAGAACACAGGCGGCGATCATGGCCATCACGGCGACGAAACTTTCCAGCGCCATCGCCCCGTAGCCCACCGGCCAGGCGTGCCACTCCTTCTCGATTAGCTTCGGCGTGGTGCCGCTGGAGATCAGGGCATGGAAGCCGGAGATGGCGCCGCAGGCGATCGTGATAAAGCAGAATGGGAACACCTTGCCGGCGAAGATCGGCCCGGTGCCGTCAGTGAAGCGCGTCAGCGGCGGCATCTGCAATTCCGGCCGCACGAAGAGAATGCCCACACCCAGCATCAGCACGACGCCCAGTTTGACGAACGTGGAAAGATAGTCGCGCGGAGCCAGCAGCAGCCACACCGGCAGCGCGCTCGCGAAGAAGCCATAGATGATCACCATCCAGGCCAGCGCCAGCCCGCCATAGGTGAACCAGGGCGCCCACGCGGCGCTGCCCGCCACCCATTGCCCGGCGAAGATGCTGGCCACCACCAGCCCGAATCCGATTACGGACACCTCCAGCACCTTGCCAGGACGGAGATAGCGGAGATACAGCCCCATAAACACGGCGATGGGCATCGTGGCGGCAATCGTGAATGTGCCCCAGGCGGAGTCCTTCAACGCATTCACCACAACCAGCGCCACCACGGCCAGCAGAATGATCATGATCAACAGCACGGTGACCAGCGCCGTGAAACCGCCCACCTTGCCAATCTCTTCCCGCGCCATCTGTCCCAGCGATTTTCCGTCGCGGCGCATGGAGCCGAACAACACGACGAAGTCCTGCACGCAACCGCCCAGCACGGCGCCCAGGATGATCCAGAGGGTGCCGGGCAGATACCCGAACTGCGCCGCCAGCGTCGGACCCACCAGCGGACCAGGTCCCGCGATGGCCGCGAAGTGGTGGCCGAAGACGATCCACTTGTTCGTGGGCTCGAAATCGTGGCCGTCACGAAGCCGGACGCCCGGCGTCGGCCGCGCGTCGGACAGAATCATCACCCGCGCTGCGATGAACTTCGCATAGAACCGAAAGCCGGTCAGATAGAGACAGACGCTGGCGATCACCAGCCAGATCGAGTTCACCGGTTCTCCGCGATGCAGCGCGATTCCGGCAAAGGCGTATGCGCCCAGAACAGCTATGGCGGCCCAAATCAGACGACCGAGGGTTTTCGGCATGAGAAGTCATTGTACCGAGCCGGGCTTCCACCGGCGCATGCGAAAACCGGCGTGTGGCGCGCCTCTACTTCTTCGCCAGCCCGTCGCCCGGCTTAGGCGGCGGAAACGGGTAGGTATCCGGCACAACCTTCACGCCCGTCGTGAACTTGTGCGGATACTTCATGCCGGATTCGTAAGTAAGTTCGATGAAGAACGCCGTATACCCTGAGGCCGGCTTCGGAACTGAACCCACATACTTCCCCTTCACGGCGGACAACGGCGTGGACTTCCAGTTCGGACCCGTGGTGGTCAACCGGAAATCACGCGCCTTCGGGTTCGTGATCTGCCACAACAGGACCTGCTTGGGCGCTCCGGCCGGACCTTCGAAGTTGGTCACCTCGATGCGGCCGTCCTTCTTGATGCGGAAGCGGAAATCGGGGCGCGGCCGGTTGGCGGTGACCGACGCCACAAACGCGGTGAGCGACTGCGGAACATCCGACGGCGAGAGGTTGTGCCGCGTGTTGGGCACATAGCGCAGGTGCTTTTCGCCGCGCAGTTGATCGAAGTAGAACTGCGAGGAGTCCGGCAGGAAGAAGTCGTCGCCCGAAGCGTTCAAAATCAGCTTGGGCATGGTGAGGCGGTCGCGGTACTCGTAAGGCTCCTCTATTTTCATCAGGTCTTTATACTGCCGCGTCCCCATCCAGCTCATGATGTGGGCATCGGTGTAGTCCTGTATCGCCGGGGCCCAGAAACCATAGGCGCGCCAGTGGTGGATGAAGCTCGGCACGATGTTCAACAGGTCGATCACCATGGGCGCGATCGCCACCACGCGTTTATCCGCGGCCGCCGTGGTCCAGGTGGTCCAGCCGCGCTTGGAGGCCCCCGCCACCACGAAACGGTCGACGGTAAGCCCTCCGCCTTCGCTGGTTCGCGCAAAGGCCGTCATCGTATCCATGGCGCGCACGGCGGCTTTCGTCATCGGCAGGCGCGCCGGCCACGCCGCATCGCCCGTACGCAGGTACTTGTCCCAGGTGTAGGCGATCAGGGCGTCCTCGGTGCGGTTGCGCGCCGCCGGATCATCGAGAAAACGCAATGGCTGGTTCGGCACATTGCGCAGTTCACCCACAACCATTCCGGTTTCATTGGCGATGGAGAGTAACATGGCATCGGGCTTTTCCGGCGCTGGTCGGCCATTCGCTCCTCCAGTTATAAAAAGGAGCGCAATGCCCGTTTTGACAGCCTTGGGACGGATCACTGTCAGCCAGTGCTTCCACAGGGGACGGTCCACCTTGTCCGCGCTGAGCCAGGTTTGCGAGGCCATGTCGAGCACCGTAACCTCCGCCCCGGCAACCTCCTTCCGCGCGGCAATCTCCCATTTGTAACCGGGGTCCGGCGCGGCGACATAACGGTCCAAAGCCGTGGCGGACGAGGCCGCCCAAACGGCGGCTTGTGAAAGTACTGCGAATAACAAAAGACGCATGCAGAAACCATTATGCCCATGGCCAGGACGCGGCGTGGCGAATGCGCACAGCCACCGTGCCGGATGCCATGTGAAAAAAGTCCCATTACGTTCAATCGGCTAGTGGTCCTAGGCAAACGCATGCCGGGACGGTATCTTGCCAAATAGGGCAAGCGCCGCACTCTGTGCCGGCGTGGAAGGAGCAGCCGGGCGACTACCGCCGGCCGCATGTTTTCGGAGGAGAGGCAGTTGCCGTATGGGCAAATGGGCAGGCTGTTTTTTGTTAGTGATCGGGGCCGGGCTGGCGCCAGGACTGGGCCAGACAGTGGACATGGTGAAAGCCGCGACAGCGGTTCCTGAGCCGGGGACCTACCTTCTAATGGGCGTGGGCCTGGTCGCATTGGGACTTCTAGGACGAACGCGCAAGTAACTAACGGTCAGTGCAGACATGAGAAATGAGCGCCGGCCTCAACCCCGGCGCTCTTTTTTGTGCCCGTGATGCATTCGTGCGCTGGTTTGCGCCATCCGTTTGTGAACCGGGCACTCAGAGTAAAGGTTTCCCTGCTGGCCTCAGTAGCGGCTTTGCTTGCGCTGCTGGCATGCACGCACGAAACCGCCCGGCCCGCCGCCGCGCCCGCTGCCTGGGGCACATTCTGGGACAACTTTAGAAAGGCGGCCACAGCGCAGGACCGCCAGGCTCTGCGCTCTGTGATGGCGGAGCGTTTCGATTACACCTTCGGTGACGGCGCGCCCGGCGCGGATGCGGCGTTCGCTTTCTGGGACCGCCCCGAGATTCGGGGCTGGGCGGCGCTGTCCGAAACCACGTCGCGTGGCGCGGTGGACTATGCGCCGCCGGCGCAATGGGAACTGACAGGAAAAGTGAAAATCGCGCCTCCGGAGGCCACGGCGCCGGACTACCGGGGTTGGCGCGCCGTCTTTGAAGAACAGCCAGGCGGGTGGCGGTTTGTGGCGCTGTTGCAGGGAGACTGACGGGCTGGAAGCCGTCCAAGCGAGGAACCGTCCAGATGAGTGATCAATGGCGTGAGATCGACATGTACCTGAAGGCTCATGGCGTGCGGATTGGCCCTCCCACCCACGGGCAAACCACGGGCGGCAAGCATTCCGAGCGGTCTTTCCACTACGCCGGAACCGCGCGCGACTATGGTTTGTGGGACAGCGACGCCGAAGCCGTGGCGCGATGCCTGCGTCCCTTGGCGGCCGCGCGAAACTCACCACTCGCCGAGCTGTTTTTCGGACCGCTGAATATCTGGTATCAGAATGGCCGCCGGGTGAGCGCCGACGATATCGGAGGCCACATGGATCACTGCCATGCGGCGCTCGTGCCCGGACGCCATCTGCCCCAGCGGAGCGCGGCCACGCCGGTGGCGCACAAGGGAGTCACCAAAAACGCGAAACGGGCGGCTCCGGCCGCCATCCACGAACCGTGGCAGGAGATCGACGAGTTCCTGAAACGGCGCGGCGTCCGGATTGGCAGGCCCACGCGGGAGCAGACCAGCGGCGGCCGGCATTCTCCCACTTCGTACCACTACAAAGGGCTCGCGCGCGACTATGGCTTGTCGGACTCCGACGCACACGCCGTAACGCGCGCTTTGCTGCCTGTAGCGCGCGCCCACAATTCGCCGGTGTTCGAACTCTTCTTTGCTCCGCTGAACGTCTGGTACAAGTCCGGCTGCCCCATCAATGGAAATGATGTGGGAGGCCACCAGGATCATGTGCATGTGGCGCTGCACCGGGGCAGGCACCTGATCGTCGCGGGCGGCAATGGAGACGCCCAAGCTGTGGGAGGACTGCCTCACATGTCCTCGGGCGGGGCGGCGCGGGCCGCCGGCGTTCCGATTCCCGAGACGGTCGATTACGGCTCGTGCGGACCGGCCGTTTCGCTTCTCCAAACGGAGTTGAACAACAGGGGAGGCCACCTCACCGTGGATGGACAGTTCGGCCCCAAGACCGAAGCCGCGGTGATCCATTTTCAACAGGGCCACGGACTGGTGGCCGACGGCATCGCCGGGCCGAAGACCTGGCGCGCCCTGCTCCAGTAGGCCTGAGCCAGCCGCCGTTCCGCGGCCATAGGGCGATGCTACACTGGCGACACATGGAACGGAGAAGCTTTCTCAGCCTCGCCGGCGCCCTGGCCGCCACGGCCCGCGCACAATCCAACTCCAGGCCGAACTTCCTGCTGGTTGTGCTGGACGACGCCGGTTACGGCGACTTCGGCTGCTTTGGCCAGAAGCTGATTCGCACGCCCCGGATCGACGGGCTGGCCCAGCAAGGAACCCGCTACACGGACTTCTACTGCGGCGCTCCGGTGTGCGCGCCGTCGCGTTGCGTGCTGATGACAGGTTTGCACGGCGGCCATGCCGCCATCCGCGCCAACGCGGGCACGGTGTCCCTGCGCGACGAGGATGTCACCCTGGCCGAGATCCTGAAAAGCGCCGGATACCGCACGGGCGGCTTTGGGAAATGGGGGCTGGGTGACGCCGCCACGCCCGGCGTTCCAACGCGCCAGGGCTTTGACGAATTCTTCGGTTACCTGCACCAGGTGCACGCGCATAGTTACTATCCTGAGTTCCTTTGGGACAACGAAACGCGCTTCGACTTACATGGAAAGTATTCGGCGGCTGTGATCGCCGAACGGAGTTTTGCGTTTCTCGAAAAACAATCCGCGCAGCAGCCTTTCTTTCTCTACGCCTGCTACACTTTGCCGCACTCGAAGTTTGAAGGTCCCGATACGGCGCCTTATCAGGAGCAGCCGTGGCCCGAACCGGCCAAACACTACGCGGCGATGCTCACGCGCGCCGACGGCTACATCGGCCGCCTGCTCGACATCCTGCGCGAAAAGGGATTGGACCGGAACACCATCGTCATCGCCGCCACGGACAATGGCGCGCATTCGGGCGGGGACAAGGGCTATGAACTGTTCCGGAGTAACGATGGCCTGCGCGGAGAAAAGGGCACGGTATATGAAGGCGGCATCCGCGTTCCATGCGTCGTTCGCTGGCCGGGCAAGGTGAAGGCCGGGGCGGCCAGCAGCACCCCGTGGGGCTTTGTCGATATCCTGCCGACCTTTGCCGCCCTGGCGCGCGCCCAAACGCCCGCCGGGTTGGACGGCGTCTCCATGGCCGGGTTCTTGCAAGGGGGCCCGGCGCCGCCGCACCCCTATCTCTATTGGGAACAGAACAGCTTCAACATGCAACAGCAGAAGTGGAATCCGGCGGGCCACTCGCGCGCGCTGCGCGATGGACGATGGAAAGCCGTGCGGCGCGCGGGCGGCGCCGTCGAGTTATTCGACTTGACCGCCGGCCCGGGCGAACACACCGACCTGGCCTCCAGCCACCCGGATCTTGCGCGGCGGTATGGAGCGCTGCTTGACGCGGCCCGCACCGAACCGCGAAGCCATGCGGGCGCCAGCATGCGCTTCCGCACGGAATGGAAAGCCAACTGATGGACTACTCCGGAAAGTCCAGCCCCGAGGAGATCCGCGCCCGCTTCGATGCCGATGTCGAGCGGTTCAGCAACCTGGAGACGGGCCAGGCAGCCGCCATGGATTCCGCGTTGATGCTCGAGCTATTGGCCTCCGTCTGCCGCGCCGTGCGCCCCGAGGCCCGGGCGCTGCTGGACATCGGCTGCGGCGCGGGCAACTACACGCTGCGCCTGCTGGAGGCCCTGCCGGCCGTGCGCGCCGTCACGGCCGTGGACTTGAGCCAGCCCATGCTCGACCGCGCCCGCGAACGCGTTCTAGCCGCACGCCCAGGCCTTGCCTGGGAAGAGCGCCGGGGTGACATCCGCGAACTCGACATCGGCCGCGAACGCTTCGACTTCGCCGTGGCGGCCGCCGTGCTGCACCATCTGCGCGGCGAAGGCGAGTGGCGCATGGTGTTCCGCAAGATCCACGACGCGCTCAAACCGGGCGGCGCGGTGTGGATCGCCGACATGGTGGAGCACGCGCACCCGCCTACGCAAGAGATTATGTGGAGCCGCTATGGCGACTACCTTGCGAGTCAACGCGACGAAGCCTACCGCGACCACGTCTTCGCCTACATCGCCAAGGAAGACACGCCGCGCCCCGCCGTCTGGCAGTTGGACCGTCTGCGGGAAGCCGGCTTCGGCCAGGTGGACATCCTGCACAAGAACGGACCCTTTGCCCTGTTCGGGGCTTATAAGATATGACTCCCCATGGAGGCAAGGACCACAAGTATGAGTGAGGAAGCAGCGCAGCAGCAGGCGCCCGGCGCGGCGCACCAGGCGGGCCTCGGAGCGCTCACGCTGGGAGCGCTGGGCGTGGTGTTCGGCGACATAGGCACCAGCCCGCTCTACACACTGAAGGAGTGCCTGCACGCCAGCGGCGGCGATAAGGCCGCGCAGGCGGACCTGTATGGCATCCTCTCGCTGATCTTCTGGGCCATCACGCTGGTGGTCACGGTGAAGTATCTCACCTTCATTCTCCGCGCCGACAATAAAGGCGAGGGCGGCATCTTCGCGCTTCTGGCGCTGGTTCCTGAACAGTTGCGCACGGCGCGGCCGGGCATGATCTCCACGGTGGCTCTGTTCGCGGCCATGGGCGCGGCGCTGCTGTATGGCGACGGCGTCATCACGCCCGCCATCTCGGTGTTGAGCGCGGTGGAAGGTCTGCAGGTGGCCGATCCCTCCTGGGCCTCTTACGTGGTACCGCTCAGTTGCGTCATTCTGATTGGGCTGTTCGCCATCCAGAAGCATGGCACGGGGGCTGTCGGCGTGTTCTTCGGCCCCATCATGCTGGTGTGGTTCCTGACTTTGGGAGTACTGGGTATTTACCACGTCAGTTACAATCCTGAAATTATCTTTGCCCTGTCCCCGCACTACGCGGCCGAATATTTCCTGCGGCACGGCTGGCACGGCGCGCACATTCTGTCCTCGGTGGTGCTGGCCGTAACCGGCGGCGAGGCTCTTTACGCCGACATGGGCCATTTCGGAGTGAAACCCATCCGCCATGCGTGGCTTGGCCTGGTCATGCCGTGCCTGATTCTGGGCTACTTCGGCCAGGGGGCGCACTTACTGCGCGAGCCCGGATCGGCGGCGAATCCCTTTTTCTCCATGGTGCCCAAGGGACCGTGGACGGTGGCCCTTGTGATCCTGTCCAGCACGGCGGCCGTAATCGCCAGCCAGGCGTTGATCTCGGGCGCTTACTCGCTCACACGGCAAGCCATGCAACTGGGCCTCTTCCCGCGCTTCGACATACGCCACACGGCGCACGACATGGAGGGGCAGGTCTACATTCCCCGCATCAATTACTTTCTCGGGTTCGGCTGCGTCGTGCTGGTGCTGGCCTTCCAGCAATCCAACCGCCTGGCGGCCGCCTATGGCATCGCCGTATCGGGAACCATGGTAATCACCTCGGCCATGTTCTTTCTGGTGGCGCGCAAGAGCTGGGGGTGGAGCATGAGGCGCTCGCTTCTGGTGCTGCTGGCCTTTCTCGCCATCGACCTGCCCTTCCTGCTCGCCAACATGAGTAAGTTCCATGACGGCGGATACATTCCGGTTTTGATCGGCGCGATGGTGATGGTGGTGATGGTGATCTGGAACCGCGGACGCACCCTGCTCGGCCACCGCTTCCGGTCGCGCTTCGCCTCCTGGGACGCCGCCGAGGAGCGCATGCGCAGCCGGCTGGTGACGCGCGTTCCCGGCACGGCCGTGTTCATGAACTCGAACTCCGACATGCTGCCCTGGCCGCTGGTGCGGCACGTCGAGCGCGGGCGCTCCCTGCAGGACACGGTGATCCTGGTGACGCTCCGCACGGTGGGCGATCCGGCGGTCCGGGACCAGGAAAGATACGAGTACAGGCTGCTGCCCAGCGGATTCCATCAGATCATCATGAAATTCGGTTTCATGGAGGATCCCAAGTTACTGCCCGTCCTGTTGCGCGCTGTAAAGCGGCATCATATTCCCTTCGAGGAGGATGAAGTCACTTACTATCTGGGCCGCGAAAATTTTGTAGCGTCCAATAAAGGCCAGATGGGCGAGTGGTCCGAAACCCTGTTCGCCTTCCTGCACCGCAACGCCGTCCCGGCCGACCGTTACTTCGGACTGCCGCCCCGCCAGGTGGTGGAGCTGGGCACGCAGATGGACCTGTAAGCCGCGCGCTCAGTACAACGGTGGCTCCCCGCCGGGCCGCGTCTTCCAGCGGCGGTGCATCCACAGCCACTGTCCCGGATGCTCGCGAATCACCTCTTCCAGGTGCGCGTGAATGCGGCGCGTGTCTGCCTCGGGATCGTCCGTGGCATGGAATGCCGGATAGAACTTCAGGACATAACGCTGCTCGCCGTCCGACCAGAGCGCGAAACCGGGAATAATAGCGGCGCCGGAGTGGGCCGCGATTTTCGCGAACCCGGCCGGCACGCACGCCGGAATGCCGAAGAACGGCACGAAGACGCCTTCGCTGGCGGCGACGTTTTGATCGATCAGAATACCGACCGCCTCGTTGCGCGCCAGCGCCCGGAGGATGCCGCGCGCATAATCGCGTTTCTCGATGACGCGGTTTCCCGGGAGCGTCCGCAGGCGCGTGGCCTCGGCGTCGAGAAGCGGGTTGTCGAGCGCGCGCACCAGCACATGCATCGGCTCGGTGAGCAGACCATGGGCGAAGGCGCTCAACTCCCAGTTGCCCAGGTGCGCGGTGGCGAACAGCACGCCGCGCCCGGCGGCCTTGGCCGCATGAAAATGCTCCAGCCCGTCGTAACGGATCCATGTGGAAATGTTCTGGCCGTTCATCCGCGGCATGCGCGCGAGGGTAACCAGCAGCCGGGCCAGCGAACCGAAACTTTCGGCGGCGATCCTCTCGCGCAGGGCCTCCGGCGCATCCGGCAACGCCATGGCCAGGTTGCGGCGCGCCACGCGGCCAAGCTTCGGCGCCAGCAGGCGGAGTCCGGCGATATAGACGCGGGCCAGCGCGTAGGCTGCGCGCCGCGGGCCATGGGCAAGCGTGGCGAGCAGGAGGCGCACGGCCAGCCATTCCACACGGTTTCGGATGGGGCTGCGGCGTTTCACGTCGAACGGTTTATGTCCCCGGGTGAGTCTACTCGATCCAGCCGCCGCCCAGCACCAGATCACCGGCATAGAAAACCGCGGCCTGGCCGGGCGTGACCGCCCTCTGCGGTTCATCGAAAGTGATCCGCGCGCGGCCCTGTCCGGCGGGTTCGATCGTGGCTGCCGCCGGAATGTGCTTGTTGCGGATCCTCACGCCGGCGCGCACGGCGGCGTCCGGCCCGGCGATGGAAATCCAGTTGATCTCCCTCGCGTGAAACGTGGCGCGCAGAAGCTCCTCGTTCGAGCCCACGGTGACGCGCCGCGCGGCGGGGTCGGTGGCGATGACATAGAGCGGCTCCGGCGCCGACACGCCCAGCCCCTTGCGCTGGCCAACGGTGAAATGGTGAACGCCGCAGTGCCGCGCCAGCACGTGTCCATCGGTGGACACCAACTCACCCTGCCCGGCGGGCGCCTCTCTGCCCTGCTCGCGCAGATAGGCCTCCAGAAATGCCGCGTAGTCGCCGTTCGGCACAAAACAAATCTCCTGGGAATCGTTTTTTTCCGCCGTCGGCACTTCCAGTTCCCTGGCCAGGTCGCGCACCTCGCTCTTACGCATGTGGCCCAGGGGAAACAGTGTGCGGGAGAGCTGCTCCTGCGTCAGTCCCCACAAGAAGTAGGTTTGGTCCTTCGTTTCGTCCACGGCGCGCAGCATGAGCCAGCGGCCGGAGGGCTCGTCCCAGGAGATGCGGGCGTAATGTCCGGTGGCCATGCGGCGGGCGCCCACCCCTTCGGCCATCTCGAGAAACCGGTCGAACTTTACGAACTGGTTGCACAGCGTGCAGGGAACCGGTGTCCGCCCCGCCAGATACTCTTCGACAAACGGGCGCACGACGCTCTGCTCGAAACGGTCCTCGAAATTCACGACGTAGTAAGGGATGCCCAACTGCCCGGCCACCCAGCGGGCATCGTAGACGTCATCCAGCGAACAGCACCGCCCCGTAGCCCCCTCGACGGCGATCTCCGGCAGCCGCCGCTGGTTCCAAAGCTGCATCGTCATGCCGGCCACCGCGTGCCCATCCCGGTGCAGCAGCGCGGCCACGGTGGAGGAATCGACGCCGCCGGACATGGCCACGGCGATCAGCTCGCGCTCATCCGGAGAGTGCTGTGGAGCGCTCACCGCACCACCTCCGAATGCGCGGGGGAGAGTGCGCGCAGCCGCGCCACGGCCTCCGCGGCAGCCTCCAGAAGCAGGTCCACCTGCTCCGCGGTATTACCCAAACCCAGCGAGAATCGCACCGACGAGCGCGCCTGTTCCGGGCTGAGACCCATGGCCAGCAGTACATGCGACGGCTCGGTGGACCCGGACGAACACGCCGCTCCCGTGGACACGGAGAAGCCGCGCAGATCCAGGGCGATCACGAGCGACTCCGCCGCGATGCCGTCGAAGGCCACGTTCGTCGTGTTCGGCAGGCGCGCCGCCTGTCCTGCGTTCACATGCGCACCGGGGATCCGGGCCAGCAGCCCCTGCTCCAGCCGGTCGCGCAACGGCGTCACATCGGGCCGCTCCATCGCGACAGCCGCTCCCAGAGCCGCGGCCAGCGTCACGGACTCGGTGCCCGCGCGCCGCCCACGCTCCTGCCGCCCGCCGTGCAGCAGGGGCGCCAGCACCGTTCCCGTCCGCGCATAGAGCGCGCCACACCCCTTGGGCGCGTTCAGCTTGTGCGCGCTCACCGAGTAGAAATCCACGCCCGCGCTCACCGGAGAAAAGGCGAGCTTTCCCGCTGCCTGCACGCCATCGGAATGGAACAGCACGCCGGCCTCGCGCGCCATGGCGGCCATTGCGGCGATCTCCTGCACGGCCCCGGTTTCGTTGTTGGCGTGCATCACCGAGGCGAGCACGGTGTCCTTCGTCAGATGCCGGCGAAACTGTTCGGGGCCGATCACACCCTGCCGCGACGGTTGCAGGTAGGTGACGGCCACACCCTCGCGTTCCAGTTGCGCGCAGGCTTCGAGAACGGCCGGATGCTCGATGGCCGTCGTCAGCACATGCCGGTCCCGCCGCGTGCTGGCCCGCACGCCGCCCAGCACGGCCAGGTTCGCGGCTTCGGTGCCGCCACTGGTGAAGACGATCTCCTTGGGCGAGCACCCGAGAAACCGGGCCACCTGAGCCCGCGCCTCCTCAAAACACCGCCGCGCCCGCTGTCCATCCTGATGCAGCGAGGAGGGATTGGCCCAGGCGTCCTCCATGGCGAGCGACACGGCCTCGCGCGTGACGGGCGCGATGGGAGTGGTCGCGTTATGATCGAAATACCAACGGGTGTCGCTGCGCATGCCGGCGGGCCTTCCTTCATTCTAATGCCCATCGTTACCCTGACCACGGATTTCGGACTGGCCGGCCATTATGCCGGCGTCCTCAAAGGCGTCATTCTGGACATCGCTCCCCGCGCGGTCCTTGTCGACATCACGCACGAGGCGCCCGCCTACGGCATTGGCGAAGCCGCTTACCTGGTGGCTGAATCCTGGCGCTGGTTCCCCAAACGGACCGTGCATCTCGTGGTAGTGGACCCCGGCGTGGGCAGCGCGCGCCGTCCGATTCTGTTGGAGGCCGATGGCCACCTGTTCGTCGCTCCCGACAACGGCGTTCTGGCGCAGGTGTACGCGGGTCCCAAGGCCGCGGTCAAGGTGAAGGTGCGGCACATCACCAATGCGAATCTCTTCGGCGCGGGCGCGAGCACAACTTTTCATGGCAGGGACATCTTTGCTCCAGTCGCCGCCTATCTCGCCAAAGGCGGCCGGCCGGCACAGGCGGGTCCGCTGATCGAGGATTACCTGCGGCCTCACGCGGGCGCTCCGGTAAGAACCGGACACCGTGTGTGGCAGGGACAGGTGCTGTGCGTGGACCGCTTCGGCAACCTGATTACGAACTTCCTGGAAAGCGAGTTCCCGGCCGTGCGCACGCGTCCGTTCGTATTGATTCCCGGCATCACGCGCGTGGAAAAGCTCGTGGACCACTACGCCGAAGCCGCGCCGGGCGAAGTGGTGGCCATCATCGGCAGTTCGGGCTACCTGGAGGTTTCGGCCAACCAGGCATCGGCGGCCCGGATTCTGGGAGCGGGCGTTGGGGCGCCGGTCGAACTGACCATCTACTGAGCCCGCGCGCCCGCGTATTCTGCCAACTTACTTCGAACCAGCGGAGGAGTTACCCGAGGAGGAAGAGGAGCTGCCCGAAGTGGAGGAGCCGCTGCCGGAGGTGTTCGTGGCTGCGGGCTTGGATTCCGTGGACGGCGATGAACTCTCCGTCTTGGACTCCGAGCCACCGTTCGCTTTGGCGCCACCCTTGCCGCTGCCGGACTTGGCGTAATCCGTGATGTACCAGCCCGTGCCCTTGAACTGAAGCGCCGGCGAACTCAGCAGCCGGCGGACCGCGCCGCCACAATCGGGATGAACCGTGAGCGGTTCATCGGAGAACTTCTGGATCACCTCGAAGGTTTTCCCGCAATCATTACATTGATATTCGTAGAGAGGCATCGCTGCTTCTTATTGTCTCCCTTGGTGGTGAAAACTCTATTCCTGCGGCGGAGAAGGCACTCCCAGCGGCGTGTTCGGCCGCGCCGGGACGTTGCCGCTCGCGCCCGTGGCGCCGGAGGATGACACACTCGCCTTGCCCTTCACCAGCACCTCGATCGCGGTCTTCAACTGCACATCCTCGCCCGCCGGCGCGGGCGCCGGGGCCGCTTGCGTCGTCTCGTCCTCATCGGCAGCCGCGGCATCCGGTTCGGCCACCGGAACGCTGGGCGTCACTCCGTTATCCTGAATCGCCTTCCCGGCGGTGTTGTAGTACTTGGCCACCGAGAGGATCACGGCGCTGCCGTCGTCCATGGTGAGAGCCTTGCGCAGAGCCGCGTCGCCATACGTGCGTTCGCCCACCACCTCGGCGCGTTTGTTCTCACCCAGCGCATTGGCGGCGATCTCGGCTCCGCCGGCCGTGCCACGATTGATCAGCACGACGAGGGGTGATTTCCAAACCGCTTTGCCAGCCTCGGCTGTGAAGTCCTGCCGGGGCACCTTCTGCCCCTGCAAATAGCCCATGGAGCCCTTCTCCAGGAACAGGTTGGCGAGCGCCAAGCCCTCTTCCGCGTCGCCGTACGCATTATCGCGCAGGTCGAGCACCAGCTTTTGGACGCCCTGCTTGGCGGCTTCGGCCAGCTTACCGGCAATCTGTTTGGACTTGCCCGCCTCCAGGCTGTGAATCTGCAGCACGCCCACGCCGTCGCCCTTTATTTCCAGCTTGGCGGCGGGCAGCTTCAGAGGCTCGCGGATCAGGGGCACCTTCACCGCCTCGGTTCCACGCCGCACGCGCATCACCGTCAACTCGAGGGTCGAGCCCGGCGCGCCTTCCAGCAGCATTTCGGCGTAGGCCAGCGGCATGTCCCGCGTGCCCACACCGGCAATGGTTTCCAGTACATCCCCCGTGGAAAGACCCGCCTTGGCCGCCGGCGAATCCGGTACGGCGTCCACAACGCCGACATAGCCGAATCGGCGCGACAGCACCAGGCCAACGCCGGCATGCTTGGACTGTTTGCTCGCCAGGTATTGCTTGTACTGATCGGCGCTCAGGTAGCTGGCATAAGGATCCACCGATTCCAGCAGCCCGTTCAGAGCCCCCAGCGTGACGCTCTTCATGTCGGGCTCTTCCACGTAATCGCTCTTGATGCGTGAAATCACTTCAGTGTACACGCCGAAGTGACGATAGGCGTCCTGTGCATCCTCACTGCCGCCCAGCAGCGTGCCGATCATCAGCGTGGCCAGCAAAATCGTGGACAGCGTGACAACGATCAGTTTCAAACGGTGGTGCATCTGGCGCTCCCTTGGGAGTAGTCTCGTCCGGGCGTGGCCGGACGGAGCGAAGTCCCTCTTCTGGCCCAAGTATAACAGACGCGCGAACGGGGGAAACGGTTAAGTAATTGTTTTTGCTTGTGAAAAGGGGACTGGACCCGGTCCAAAGGGAAGGCGGCGCGGCGAGGGGAGGAGTCTGCATTTCGCGGGGGTGGAGATCGAATTCCAACTAAAGGTTTTCCCGCGCACCGCCGATCAAGCCACTGGAGATATGCGGCTACCTATCACTACAACGGACGCCCCCGGGGGCGGAACGCGCGGCAGGACGGCGGGCATCCGGGCCGGAACGCTGGCGCTGTACGCGGCGGCGCTGACGGCCGGCATGTGGGCGCAAACCACGCCTCCAGGCGGACAGCAGGTGGTGGTAAAAGGCGGCGATCCGCGGGTCGTCTTCTATGTGGATGGGGCGGAATACCGCGGCTCGGCCGGGTTCTTCTGGCCGTTGGGAAGCAAACACATACTCAGCGTTCCGGTGCGCCTGATCGACGCCGACAACGGCCACGGCCGCTGCCAGTACTCGGTGCCGGACTTCGCCTCCCGCTTCTGCGACTTCACCTGGAAGGAAAGTACGGGCCTGCTGCAGGCCAGCCAGGACCGCTACCAGACCATTACCGTGGGCCCTGGCACGACCTCCTACGAGTTGCAGTATCAGACGGAGCATAAAATCACGCTGATCTTCGCCAATTCTTACTCGGGGAACCCGCAGACCCCCGAGAACGGCATCTCTTGCGGCGCGCCCGGCACCCCAGTGGGCAGTGCTTTTCGTGTGGGGGCGGTGGTGATCGGCGGCAACTGCTATTTGAGCAACGCCTCCTTCTGGCTGCCTGGAGGCGAAGTCCCGCTGAATGCCTACCCCTTCCCCGGATTTGTGTTTCAGGGCTGGTCGGTGAACCGGGCGCCGGGCAACTACTTGGGCAAGATCCTGGTGAACCAGCCGATCACGCTGGTGCCCCGCTTCACGCCCGCCAAACGGCTGGCGATGCGCACGATTCCGGAGGAATTAAAGGTGCGTGTGGACCGCGTTGAGACCGGCACGCCCGGAAGCGGAGCGCCGTGCGCCTTCTGGGGTGAGCAGGTGCCGTACACGAATCCCACCATTCCGCCGCTGTGTATCGGCGAGTATGATCTGGCGCCCGATTCGCGGCACATCATTGGCGCACCCAGCCCGCAGATGGACCGCCACGGCAAAATCTGGGTGCTGGACAAGTTCAGCAACGGTGAAACCTCGGACTTCATCTACCAGGTGGGCGCCATTACCACGAACAATCAGCACGAGACGATCACGGCGATCTTCGCGCCGGGCGTTTCGACCTCGATCACAACCAAGCCGGCCGGTCTGAAGGTGGTGATCGACGGGCGCGACAACTGGCCGGCAAACTATTTCGTCTTTGCGGCGGGGAAAAAGATCGTCGTCTCGGCCCCGGCCGAGCAGACCGACGCGCGCGGCCGCCGGTATATCTTTAAGGGCTGGTCCAACGGCGGCGAAGCGACGCAGGAGTTGACCGTGCCGGACCAGGCCAACGGGCTCGCCTTCAGCATCGTGGCCGAATATGAGCTTTTGAGCCAGTTGACCATCAAATCGAATCCCTACGGCGCGCCGGTGACCGTGGATGGCGCGGCCTGCGAAACGCCTTGCACGATCAACGCCCGCGAAGGAACGTCTGTCTCGATCGAGGCTCCCAACTCCCACATGCTGAGCGACGTGCACCGCTTCCAGTTCGCCGGATGGGCTGACGGAGCCGGCCGGGAACGCAGCTTCACGCTGAGCGGCGTGGAAACGCAGACCCTCACGGCCAACTTCAGTACAGCCTACCGGCTGCGAACCGCCACCGACCCCGATGGCGCGGCGCAGATCCTCACCGACCCGGCCAGCCCGGATGGCTTCTTCGTGGGTGGTACGTTTGTCACCGTCACCGCCAAAGCCGGCCCCGGCTACAAGTTCCGGCGCTGGTCAGGCGATGTGTCGGGGGCCTTCACCTCGGCCACGCTGACGGTTTCGGGCTCACGGTCGGCCGTGGCGTCTTTCGACAAGGTTCCCTACATCCCCGAAACCGGCGTTCGCAACGCCGCCGCCGAACTGCCTGCGAACACCGTGGCGCCGGGCTCGCTCATCTCCATCCTCGGCGAGAATCTGGCCGCCGACTATGTGGCCGGACCTTCGAATCCGCTCTCACAGAGCGTAGGCGATGTAAGCGTGCTGGCGGCCAACCGCATTCTGCCGCTCGTCTTCGTGTCGCCGCAGCAGATCAATGCGCTCTTACCGCTCGACCTGGAACCCGGCGAGTATGAGCTGACCGTGAAACGGGCCGGCGCGGCCGACGTGACAGGCAAATTCACCGTTGCCGCCGTCGCGCCTGGTCTCTTCCACAAAATGGTCGAGTCCAACGCCTGGGCCATGGCCTCGCACGCCGACGGTACGGCCGTGGATGCCGAGCATCCGGCCCTGCCCGGAGAGACGATTTCGCTCACAGGCACCGGCTTTGGCCGCTACCAGCCGAACATGCTGGACGGCTTCGCCTTCCCGCCGGCTCCTGAATTTCAGGTGGCCGCGCCGGTGGAGCTATGGAGCGGAGAAATCGCCATCGCCGTGAAATCGGCGGCCGGTATCGCCGGACAGGTGGGCACGGTGGGAGTGCGTTTCGTGGTGCCCGCAGGCACGCCGGCCGGACCCTTGGCGCTCACTGTGAAAATCGAGGGCGTCAGCAGCAACACCGTGCTTGTGCCGGTGGCGGCGCCGCCTGCGCCGTAGCCCCTGGCGCCAACAGCGCTCCGGGCGGGTCTGCGGCTACAGCGGCAGAATCTCTTCCCGGTCCGGGTTGTAGTTGAGACGGCGCTTCTGCACATAGGAGATGTTGCCCAGGTGCGAAGCCGCCGCAGAGCGGTGGCCGATGTACACGTCACCGTTGGGGCGCGCGCGCGAAACAACGCAGTCCAGGAAGTTCTGCACGTGGTCCAGCGTAAGCTGGTCAGCGCGGTTCTCCTCGACTGGAACAACATAGGTCTCCGGAGCCGCATTGCGCGGCTCGGCCGGATAGAACTCGTACTTCGACCGGTCAATCCACAACCGTCCCTGCGTGCCGCAGATCTCCACGGCCGCGCCGCGGATGCCGGGGGCCAGCGTCGCCTCGAAGGTGCAAGTGAAATCGCCGCCGTACTCCAGCAGAACGTTAATCGTGTCCGGGGCCGTGCGCCCATCCTTGTAGTTGTAGATGCCGCCCGCGGCCACGCCCGAGGTGGGGTTGTCGCGTCCGAGCAGCATATGCACCACGTCCACCCAGTGGGTGAACAGGTCGGTCACCTGGCCGCCGCCGAAGTCGAGGTAGGCGCGGAAATTGTAGTACTGCTGCGGATCGTAGTCGCGCCACTTCACCGGACCGAGATAGCGCGCCCAGTCCAGGTTGGACGGCAGGCTCTGGAGCGAAGCCGGAGCGCGCCGCAGGTGGTAGGTGTTGCCGTGCCACCATGTGCGCGCCAGCGTCACCTTGCCGATTCTGCCTGAGTCGATGTACAGCTTTTTGGCCTGGATGTAGTGGCGGCCGGAGCGCTGCTGCATGCCCACCTGGCAGACACGGTTGTTCACGCGCGCCGCCTTGACAATCCGCGGCCCTTCCTCGATGGTCAGCGTGAGCGGTTTTTCAACATAGACATCCTTGCCGGCGTGCAAGGCATCCATGGAGGTGCGGGCATGCCAGTGATCGGGCGTGGCGATCAGCACGGCGTTCAGCTCCTTCATCTCCAGCAATTTGCGGTGATCGGTGAAGGTCTTGGCCGAGGCGGCGGACTGCTTGGCCAGATCAATTTGGTTGGCGTAGATGTCGCACACCGCGCCGACGTCCACACGGTTGGTGGCCAGAAAGCGTCCCATCACATGGCGGCCCCGCTCGCCCACGCCGATCACGCCCAGGGTAAACCGTTCATTGGCCCCCATAATGCGCATGTAGGAACTGGCCGTGAATCCTGCGGCGGCGCGCGTGACGCCCGCCAGAAGTGCCCGGCGGGAGGGACGGACGGAAACCCCGAGGGAGCGATTATGGGCGGTTTGCATGTGCGAATTTTATCAGCAGAAACACACTGCATGGGTAGGGATGAAGACCGGTATGAAGTTCGCGATTGTGCTGCTGGCGCTGGCCGGGACGCTCGGGGCGGCGGACCCCAAACCGGCGGCGCGGCCGGCGGCGGCCCAGGCCCCCGCCAAGGCCAAGGCGCCCGGACGCGCCGACTCCGACATTGAGGCTGACATCCGGCAACGCTTCAGCCGGTCAAAGATCGCCGAGGACCGCTTCACCGTGAAAGTACGTGGCGGCGTGGCGCTGATCGAAGGCAAAACCAACGTGATGCAACGAAAGGGAGTCGCCACGCGGCTGGCGAAGCTGGGAGGCGCGCGCCGCGTGGACAACCAAATTCAGATCTCGGCGGAGGCGCGCGCGGCCGCGGCGGCCAGGCTGGACAAAGCCAGGACGCGGCGGACGGGCCAATCCGTCGAGCGGCGGCGCGTGCAACCGGCGGCCCGGTTGTCGCCGTAATGCCGTCTCAGCGTCCCACAGGCCGCTCGCGGTAGTCCGAGATGCCGTGCATGCGAATGATGGAACACATCTCCATCAGCCGTGAACGCGCGCGCTCGCCAATGCGTTCGCCCAGCAGGTAGCGTGTGTCGGTTTCGCCCCCCATCCCCTTGCGCGTGAGGTCGGCGCGCCCCTCCACCAGGTTCGTGGTGGCGATCACCGGACGCCGCTCGTTGCAGCGCACCGTGATCAGGTGGGTCACCGTATCCAGCACCCAATCGGTGACGCGGTAGGCGCCCAGGTCGTCGAGCACGAGCACCTCGCACTCCAAGGCCCGCTGGTAGGATTCACGCAACGCGGCGCCATAGGCCGGGTCGTAACTGGACTTCAACTTTTCCAACAGCTCCTGGTAGCCGAAGAACACCGACTCGAAACCCTTTTGCATCAGGCGGCGCATGACGGCCACCGCCAGATGAGTCTTCCCCGCCCCGGTGGGCCCGACAAAGAGGAGCCCCGGCTTTTCGGTTCGCTGCGGAAAGCGTTCGGCAAAATCGTAGGCGGCCTTGAAGGAGTCCACCAGCCTGGTTTCCTGCTGTTTGTCGTGGTGGACGATGCTGAAGTTTTCGAAGCTGGCCTTGGTGTAGTTGGCCGGCACGTTGGCCGATTCCACCAGACGTGCGGCGCGATGCACCTTGAAGCAGTCACATCGCTCGGCGCCGGAGAGGCCTCCGATTTCGTGGATCCGCCAGCCGGTTCCGCCACAAAAGGGACAGACTTTCGCCTCGGTTGCCATCGCTATTCAATGGTAGCGAGAACTTCGCCCGCCGCAACCGTACCGCCAGACGTGATGGCGCGCAAACGGACCGTGCCCGCGCGGGGCGCCTGCATCTCGTTCTGCATTTTCATGGCCTCAACCGTCAGAATGCCCTGTCCGGCTTCCACCGGGTCGCCATCGGCCACCAGGAGACGGACGATTTTGCCGGGCATGGCCGAGGCGATCTGCGCGGGTCCGGAGCCGGTGGCGTGGTTGTCAGCCGGGCTCCAATCGCGCGGATCGCGCGCCACGGCGAAAAAGCTTGTCCCGTTCACCAGCACGGCGTCACCGTCAACGATGGCCTCGAAACTGCGGCCTTCCCACAGCAGGCTCCAACGGCCGGGCGAAATCTCGACGGCCTCGCACAAGCCGGCCACGGACCCGGCGGCATCCTCCCATGTCAGCGAAAAACGCACCTCGCCGCCCTGACGTCCCATCTCGATCCGGCCCGCGCGGCCATTCACTGCGATGATTCTCTTCATTTGAGTAAGGAGTCCCGCCCGGCGGACCGCCAGTTGGACCCGCGCGAACGCGCCTGCGCTTCCAAAGGGGATAGCGCCGCGGACGGAGCCGCCGCCGAGGCCAGCGCGGCCACCAGCGCGGCCACCGTCTCCTGTTCAGCGCAGGCCGCGGGCGGCGTGCGCCGCGCCAGCCATTCAGCAAGATAGCCTGTGTGAATCTGGCCCGCCACAAACCCCGCATCGGCGAGCAACTCAGAGAAAAACGGAAGGTTCGTGCGGATGCCCGTCAGCACAAACCGGCCAGCGGCGTCGCGCAGCCGAGTGATGGACTGCTCGCGCGTGGAGCCCCAGGCGGCCAGCTTGGCGAGCATCGGGTCGTACTCAAACGGCACCGTATAGCCGGCCTCGACGCCCGAGTCCAGGCGCAGGCCCGGACCGGCCGGTGGTTCACAGCGCTCGATGCGTCCGGGCGAAGGCAGAAAGTTACGCCCGGGGTCTTCGGCATATACACGGCACTCCACGGCCCATCCGCGCCACGAGACCTCGTCCTGCCGCAACGGCAGGGGCTGGCCCGCGGCCACACGCAGTTGCCATTCCACCAGGTCGGTCCCGGTCACCATCTCGGTAACCGGATGCTCCACCTGCAGGCGCGTGTTCATCTCCAGGAAATAGAAGTTGGCCTGCTCATCGACGAGAAACTCGACGGTGCCCGCATTGACATACCCGCACGCGCGCGCGGCGGCGATGGCGGCCGCGCCCATGCGCTCCCGCAAGCCGGGGTGGCGCTCGACGAAGGGCGAGGGACACTCCTCGACCACCTTCTGATGACGCCGTTGCAGCGAGCATTCCCGCTCGCCCAGATGGATCAGGTTGCCGAGCGCGTCGCCGAAAATCTGCATCTCGATGTGGCGTGGCTTTGCAACAAGCTTCTCCAGATACACCGATGCGTCGCGGAAGCTGGATTCCGCCTCCGACGAGGCATCGCGCAACGCTGCTTCCAATTCGGCTTCACCCGCGACGGCGCGCATGCCTTTGCCGCCTCCACCCGCCGCCGCCTTCAGCATCACCGGGTAGCCCAGCGAGGCGGCCTCCCGGCGCGCGGCGCCGATACCGGAAACCGGCTGCGTTGTGCCGGGCACGGTGGGAACCCCAGCCGCCTGGGCCAGCACGCGGGCCTCGGTTTTCAGTCCCATGGCGCGTATGGCCGAAGCAGGCGGTCCGATGAACGTAATGCCGGCCTGCTCGCAGGCGGCGGCGAAGGAGGCGTTCTCGCTGAGGAAACCGTAGCCGGGATGGATGGCGTCCGCGCCGCAGCGGCGGGCCGTGTCCAGAATGCGCTCCATATTCAGGTAGCTCTGTGCGGAAGGGGCCGGGCCAATCCGGTAAGCTTCATCGGCGTGCCGGAGGTGTGGCGCGGCGCGGTCGGCATCGGAAAACACGGCGGCCGAGGGGATGCCGAGCCGTCGCAGAGCATCGAGAATTCGGATGGCGATCTCGCCCCGGTTGGCGACGAGTACCTTACGGAACATGGAGAGACGATTGTACCCGAGGTCGCGCGGGCCCCGGCACAGCGCCTGGCGGCGGGCGCCGCCTCAGGCCCCGGCGGGACGGGCGGCGGAGAGGGTGGGGTCCAGGGAACGGGCCAGTTCCAGGTCAGCAGCGGCCAAGGCCGGGTCCCCAGCCATGGTGTACGCCTTCGAGCGCGCCAGCAGCGTGCGGGGATGGTTGGGAAGGAACGACAGACTGGCTGTGAAGTCCTCGACCGCCTCGCGCGGCTGGTTCAGCAACAAACGGGCCAGGCCGCGCGAATACATGCCGGCGGGCCACAGCGGAAACAGAGACAGCGCCTGATCGTAAGCCAGAAGCGCCTGCTGGGGGTTGGCTGTCAGAAGCTGGTTGCCCAACTGCCAGGCCTCGCGGGCCGAGGCAAAGCCTCCACGCGCCCCGGCCGAAAGCTCCATGGCGCGGTGCGCGTGGCCTAGCGCCGCAAGAATAGATTCCAGCACGCCGTGGGCCCCGTCCAGAATCTGGCGCCACTCCGCCGATGGCTCCCGCGCCGAGGTGGCCATCGCGATGGCGCAGTAGACATACGGCACCGACTCGCGGACGTGCCCCATGCCGGCGTAGGCGCGCGCCAGTTCGGTGTACGCCATGGCCAGGTGAGGGTTAGGCTCCTCGGGCAGGCTCCAGGCCCAGTGCAGCATCCGCCACAGTTCGGGGATGGCGCCGGCCGGGCCGCCTGCTTCTCGCGCCGTTTGGATGGCATGCGCGTGGCGGGCGGCGGTTTCGGCTTCCGGTGGTGTGTGCGGCGCGCCGCTCAGCGCGGCTTCGGCCATGGCAAGGTTGGCGTGCAGAGCGCCGCACAGTTCGCCGGCCGCTCCGGGCGAGGCATCGTGGGCGGCCAGCGCCGCTTGCGCCACGCGGCAGGCCTTGGCCGCGCGTTGCCAATCCTCTGCCCCGGGAGCGCTCAAGCGGACCGTGCAGGCGGCGGCGCCGTTCAGCAGCGAGGCGAGCGTTTCCGCGGCGGCCGCGGGCGGCTCCGAGGCCAGCGCGCCCGCGTGGATCCAGTCGGAGGCCGTGACGGCGTGGTGGATCGCGCGGCGCAGGCACGTCTCGCGGTCCGGCTCGTGGCTCTGGCTCCAGGCGAGATAGGCGGCCCTGTGGAAGCGGGCGCGCGGCGCGGCGCCGGGCTGGCGCAGCAGCAGAAATTCGGTGGCGCGCAGCAGTCCGGTGGCCTGCGTCGCGGTAGCGGGCGCGGCCAGCTCCTCGGCGAGCGACAAAGCCAATTGCGCCCACTCAGCGGGGTGTGCCGAACTGTCCAGCGCCGTGAGGTGCGCGTGTGGATCGTCTGCGTTCATGGGTTGGCCGGACCGGCATCGAGTAGAGTTTCCAAAGCCTCGCCCAGCCGGCGCGCCTCATCGGCCTCGTAGGCGGCCATCTGCCGCACGGGCGCGGGCCCGGAGGCGCACTCCTCATTCCGGCGCAGCAGCTCCCGCAGGCGCTGTGTGTTGGCCTCGACACCGGCCTGGACATCGGCACGCGCGGCTTCGGCGTCGCCCGCGGCCAGCATCAGCTTTGCCCGGCACAGGCGCGTGCGGGCGTCGGAGGGATCGCGGTTGAAGGCAAGCTGGCAGAACCGTGAGGCGCGGACCGGGTCCTGTGCGCGCGCCGAAGCCGTGGCCAGACGGCAGAGCTGAGCCGCCGAGAGGTGGCGTTGCAGCGCGGCTTCGGTCTGGTCCAGCAACAGACGGTAGAGGCGGTCCGTGAAAGGCCGCGCGGCCAGGGGCTCGGGAGACTGCCGGGCATCGCACAGGGAGAGGGTGAGGGCAAGATAGAGCCCGGCGGCAATGCATTCGCGTTCGTAGGCGGGCGCCAGAAGCGCCGCCAGAAGAGCTTGATCGAAGTAGGATGCCGCCAGAGGAGCGAACTCATCCACGCCAGAGCCAAGCAGCGCGCCGCCGAAGGAGACCAGCACGCCGGCCCGGCCGCGCTGTTCGGGGAAGGTCTCCAGGTACTGTTCGAGCAGGTTGGGCGTGTCGAAGGTGGCCAGCAGAACGGCGTCGCGTTCGAAGGTGGCGGCGGTGGACGAGAGCGCCGTTCCACCCGGTGAGGCGGACCAGGGATCGTCGAAAGCCAGCGAACCGGCGTCGCGGTCGAGGGATGTAATGATGAGATGCCTCGGGTGCGGCCCGCCGTTGAGCAGGACATGATCGCCGTGTGAGGCGAGCCACCACACATGCCCGGCGGGAAGCAGAACCGGCGCCTGCACGCCCACAGGGACATGCTCGTGCGGAAGGTGATGCTCCGGATAGTGGCCGCTGGCGAACAGTAACGGCGCGGCGGCGGGGATGGCTGCGGGCAAGGCGTCCGAAGCGGACGCGGCGCAGAAAAAGTCGAAGTACCGGCGCCACTGGGCAAGCGTGGCGGGTGGGGAAACGCCGCCCGGCGCCGCCGGCCTGGGGAATGCCTGCCGGGCCCGGCTCGCCATGGCCACGTCGCGCAGAGGCCTGCCGCCGGAGGCAACCATGGGGACAGTCTAGCGGAAATGCCGGGGAGCGGGGGCTACGGCAACCGGTACAGCAGAAGGAACCAGAGCACGGAACAGGGCAGCAGCGTCCGTAATAGGAGAGCGTAGATGCGCCGCACGGCCTCGGCCGGCCGGTGGCCACGGCGAAAGATTTCGCTTCGCCAGAACACGGCGATGGGCCATAGGCAGAGGCTGGCAGCCAGGGCGAGTCGCAGCGGCCCGGCGCCGGCGAGCACGAACAGGGCGGCGGCGCTGCTTAGCATCCAGGCGGCCAGAACGAGGCGGGGCAGGAGCAATTCGGCGCGCGCCGCGCCGTTCGCCTGGCCGTCACGATCGCCCCACCGGTAGACAAGCCGCATGAGTGCCATTGTAAGCCTCGGAACCATGGAATCCCCTGATCACGTCCGCCACAAATGCGGGCGGCGGGGTAAGGGAATCCCCCGGCGCTGCCGATAGGAGTGAAGGAAACAACTATGCGCGGGATTGTCTTTTCTTCGCGAATTGCCGAATGGCCGGCGCTACGGGATGCCCTGGAGGCCACCGGCCAGTTCTCATCGTTGAGCCTGCTGGACGCCGGAGCACAGGCCGAGCAGATGCACGGGGAGATCCAGCGGCGAACGCCCCATCTGGTGGTGATCGACGGGTCGAGCTTCGAGCGTCTGGCCGAGGTGCGCGACATCGCCGCGCATGTGAATCCGCATATTCTGCTCGCGGCCGCGGGCGACAACCTGCACGGGGATGAGCTGCTCGGGCTGATGCGTAATGGCGTGCGCGAGTATCTGCCGGCCCCCTACGGCGCCGAAGAATTAAGTGGTCCGCTGGCGCGCCTGCAGCAGAGAATCGACGCCACCGCAAGCGCCTTTCCCTTCTCCGAGGATCTGTTCGTGTTTCTGCCGGCGCAGGCCGGCGTTGGGGCCACCACGCTGGCCGTGCAGGTTTCCCTTGCCCTGGCCGAGGACCGGAAGCGCAAATCGCTGCTGGTGGATCTGGACCTGAGTAACGGTCTGATCGCCTTCCTGCTGCGGCTGGCCAATCCCATACCGGTCACCGAGGCGCTGAGCCGCGATGTGGAGCTGGATGAAGAGATGCTGGCGCGCCTGGTGGCCAGCCGTGGCGCGCTGGATGTCACGCGTTCGGGCGAGATGCAGTTCGATGGGCAGCTCGATCCCGGGCGCGTCCTGGAACTGCTGACGGCGGCGCGAAAGCGCTATGAGACTGTCTGCGTGGACGTGAGCGAGACGATGAACGGGCACGAGGTGGCGGCCATGCAAGAGGCGCGGGAGATCTTCCTGGTCTGCACGCCGCAGGTGCCGGTGCTCTACATGGCGCGGCGGCGGATTCTGGAGTTGAGCCGTTTGGGGCTGGCCGGACGCGTACGCGTGATTGTGAACCGCGCCGGGACCAATAACATGGTGACGCCGGCGCAGGTGGCCGAGTTGCTGGGTGTGCAGGAGTATCTGCCGGTGGCCAACGATTATCCGCGGGTCAGCGAAGCCTGGGTGTCGGGCGAGAGGATTCCGCCGAAGACGGAACTGGGCCGCGACATCCGCGCCCTGGCGGCCTGGATGGCCCGGGCCGATATCGCCACCGAGCAGGCCAAGGAATCGAAACCCAAGACGCACCTGGGCTGGATGCAGGGCTTGCGAAGCCGTTTCTTGAAGGAAAAGGGCCCCACCAAGGCGCAGATCGCCGAAACAAACGCCGAGGGGCTGGCCGCATTAACCGCGCACACGGGCATTTCGGCGGGCGCCCCGCTGGAGGACGCCGCCGGAGCAGACTCTCCGGAGGACGGCTGCGCCAAAGCCCTGGCCCGCGTCGTGGCCGGCTCCCGGCTCACGCGGCGCAAGCGGGGCGAAGGCGCAAAAACACGCGTTCCAGGCGAGTCTTCCGCGACCTAAGGTGGTAAATTTGTAGTCGCATGGCTGCAAGAAGAGCAAGCGCCGCGGCGCTTAGCCCCGAGGCGCAGGGCGACAGCATTCAGGGTTCCCTGAAGGAGCGTGGCGTCCGCATGACGCGCCAGCGCCAGATTCTGCTGGAGCTCATCGACAAATCCGGCAAGCACCTGGATGCCGAAACTCTCTTCCAACTGGCGCGCGAACAGGACCCCAAGCTGAACCGCGTCACCGTCTACCGGACTTTGAAGATGCTGAAGCAGGGCGGCCTGGTGGACGAGCTCGACCTGATGCACCTGGGCGGCGACCAGCACTACTACGAAACGCGCATGAAGCAGGAACATGCGCATGTGATCTGCCTGCGCTGCGGCAAGGTGGAGGAGTTCTTCGGCGAACCGTTGCAGAGGCTGCGGCGGCAGGTGGAGCAGAACCTGGGCTTCGATGTGTTGATCGCGCGGACCGAAATCGGCGGGTATTGCGCCAACTGCCAGACGCAACGGGCGCGGGAGATGGCCGAGGCCGCGGCCGAGTCCGAGCCCAACGCGGGCGAACACATCCAGCCGAGGCAGCGAAAAGGGTGAACGCCTCGCCGGGCGGCGCTCCGCTCGGAGCCAGCGCTCCGAAGGGCGCCTTTCTCACCATCATCCACCCCACCGGGCAGAGCCGCCGCATGGAACTCGGCTGCGAGCCGCTGACCATCGGCCGGCAATCGGAGAACAGCCTCGTGCTGCGTGACAACCGCGTGTCGCGCATCCATGCCCGCATGGAGCTGGAAGCGGGCGAATTTTATCTCACCGATTGCCAGAGCCGCCATGGCACCTTCGTGAACGGCGCGCGGATTCAAGGAAGGCGCCGGCTGCATGCGCATGACCGGATCACGTTCGGCTTCGACGATGGCTACCAGATCGTCTTCCAGAACGCCGCCACGATGCTGCCGGAACTGGCCGGGGCGATGGCGCCGCAGGCTAGCGCGAACCTGGCGAAGCTGCGCTCTCTGCTCGAGGTGGCGCGGGCCGTGCAAAGCTCGCTGTCCACGCAGGAGGTGCTCGAAAGCGTGGTGGACGCCGCGCTGGCGCTTACCGGCAGCGAGCGCGGCTTCCTGCTGCTGCGTCCGGGCTCCTACGCCGATGAGCGCCCGCCGGCCACAGGACAGGACGAGGGCGAGCCCCGGCCGGTGGACCTGGAGATCCGCGTGGCGCGCGACCGCCAGGGGAATCCGCTTCCCGGCACGGCGCTTCGCGTGCCCCGCCGCGTGATCGACCGCGCCTTGCGCGACCGGCGCGACCTGCTCAGCATGCAGTTCGATCCCGGCGGCGGCGAAGATCAATCGCCCGAGCACTCCATCGCCGCGCTGGAGCTGCGCAGCGTCGTCTGCGTGCCGCTGGTGCGGATGCGGACACAGAATCCGGAAGGCACGGTGGCCGCCCGGATCAGCGACACCGTTGGATTACTTTATCTGGATTCGCGCACGGCGGCGGCGGATCTGAGCATGGGCAACCGCGAGCTGCTGCAGACGCTGGCCATCGAAGCCTCGACGGTGCTGGAGAACGCGCGGCTGCTCGAACAGGAACGCCTGCGGCAGCGTCTCGAACAGGAGCTCGACATCGCCCGGCAGATTCAACAGAGCCTGCTGCCGCGCGCGCTGCCCGCCAGTGGCGCCCTGCGCGTGGCCGGCACCAGCGTCTCCACGCACCAGGTGGGCGGCGATTTTTACGACGTGGTGCCGCTCGATGGCGGAGGCTGGGCCATGGCCGTGGCCGACGTCAGCGGCAAAGGCGTCAGTTCGGCTCTGCTCGCCGGTCTGCTGCAAGGGGCGTTTTTGCAGGCGCCGCGCACCCCGGCCGGGATTCGCGAAAAGCTCGCGGCGCTGAACCGCTATCTGCTGGACCGTACGCAGGGCGAAAAATACGCCACCATCTTCTACATGTCCCTCGGCCCGGACGGCGAAATGCACTGGGCCAATGCCGGGCACTGCGAGCCCCGGCTTGTGCGCCCGGACGGCGCCGTGGAGCGGCTGCGGGCCACCTCCCTGCCGGTGGGCATGCTGGACGGCGTCGAGTTTGGGGCCGAAACGCGGAAGCTGGAACGCGGCGACACCATCGTCGTGTTCAGCGATGGACTGTCGGAGGCCCGCAGCCCGAAGGGTGAGAACTTCGAGGCCGCGCGGCTGAAACAACTGCTTGCGGAAGGATCGCGTCTGGAGGCGGCGGAGCTGCACCAGAAGATCCTCGACGACGTCCAGGCGTTCACGGCCGGGCTCGAACAGCTCGACGATATGACACTCGTCGTGGCGCGGTTCCAGCCGGACGCCTGACAGCCGCGCCACGCGCGGAAGCGGCGCCGCACACCGTTCACCTTCTCCCTCCGGTCCTGACACGGGGTTGCGCCTCGGCGGATGAGTGTGATGGAGTAACGGGCGATTCATGCCACAAGATCTACACGATTTGGATTTTCAGCGTCTCTGGCGCAGGCTGCAACAGGTCGGCCTGAACGCCTACGAGGCGCGCACGTACATGGTGTTGCTGGGACACCCTCGCTTCAAGGCCTTGGAGCTGGCGGCCCGGGCCAACGTTCCCAGGCAAAAAATCTACGAGGTGCTCGACAGTCTGGTGGAGAAAGGCTTCACGCAGGTGGTACAGGAAAGGACGAAATTGTTTTCCGCCGTTGAGCCCGGACTGGCCATTCCCAACTATATCGCCCGCCGCCACCAGCAACTTGAGATCGAACTGGGCGAGCAGAGCCGCGTCGCCGAAGGTCTGGTGGACGACTTGCACCGCGCCTACGCCGAAGGCAAGGAGGGACGGGGCACGCTCGAGTTTCTGCGCATCGTGAACGAGCCCGGACAAACGGCGGCGCAGTACAGGCGGATGATCGCCGCCAGCCAGCGCGAGTACATCGAATTCTCGCGTCCTCCCTATGCCGTCGACCCTCTCGACGAGCAGCTTGTCAAACAGGCGCGCCTGCGCGGCGTGAACTGCCGCCTGCTCATTCAGGCCGGCTCGATCGACGCCGGACACCGCCAGCGCTTGAACGAGTACCTGGCTTCCGGCATCGAGGTGCGCGAAATCGACTCGCTGCCCATGAAACTGGCCCTGTTCGATGAACGGCGCGGCATGATCGCCCTACTGGACCCGTTGGTGACCAAGCCGGCGTGGACCGCCGTCGTCTTCGAGCATCCGGGCATGGCCGAGGCGATGAAAGGGCTGTTCGAGGACTACTGGAGCAAGTCGCACGCCGTGGAACCCGGCGCGGCGGCCAAGCCGGACCTCCCGCTGGAGGCGGCCCAGGGCTGACCACGCTTCCTACAAATTACAGAAAACACAAGGGCGGTACCGGTGCAAGCCGGACCGCCCTTTCTGTTGGAAAAAAACTGGACACAAACGGTCCTCGATGGTAGGATTTTTCCAGACGGTACTTGCAAGCAATTTGCGATAGCAATCCTACTGGAAAGGAATCGCTGGCGCTCGCTGCGTGCGGGATTGACGTGAAATCATGTCTCCGGCGGACATCCGGAGACGGCGTGGCGAGGGGCCGCGCCCCGCGGCACAGTTGAGAAACGTTTGCCTGAAGGCGAACGGGACAGCCAGAACAACGCGTGAGAATCAAGATCAAGGTTCGCAAGAACAGCAACAGGAACCATCAGAAGCAGCCGCGAAGCCTGAGCGGCGCGGAGTTCCGCCAGGGTGGTCCCCGGTACTGGGCCGCCGTGGGCACCATGGCCGCGTGTGGTGTGCTCAGTGGCGGCGCGGGCGCACCTGTTTTCGGCGCACAAGCCGGACGTCAACCGGCGCAGATGGCGGGAGCGCGGCAGCAGCACGCGGCGCGCCAGTATCACATCGCCGCCGGACCGCTCGATGGAGTGGTGCGGCAACTGGCCGAAGCAACCGGTTTGCGTGTGGAGATGAAGGATCCCCTGGCCGGCGGCGTGCAGTCGCCGGGCGTCACCGGACTGTTCTCGCCCGAAGAGGCTCTGCGCAAGGCCCTGGAGGGCACCGGACTGACCGTGCAGATGGGCGCCGCCGGGCAGTGGATGATCGAGATGCCGCCGCTGTGGGCCTCCGTCGACGTGCAGGAGCGCATGCCGCTGGCATCGCCCAAGTACACGGCGCCCGTGCGCGACCTGCCCCAAACCATCATGGTGATTCCGCGCTCGGTGATGGAGCAGCAAGGCGCCACGTCGCTGACCGAGGTGCTGCGCAACGTACCGGGGCTCACCATTGCCGCCGGCGAAGGCGGCGTGCCGGCTGGCGACAACCTCACCCTGCGCGGTTTCAGCGCCCGCAATGACATCTTCGTCGATGGCGTGCGCGACATCTCGCCCACTTCGCGGGATCCGTTCAACCTGGAGCAGGTGGAGGTGATCAAGGGGCCGCAATCGGCGTTCACGGGGCGCGGCTCCACCGGCGGCTCGATCAACATGATCACCAAGACGCCGAGCCTCGCCAAAAGCGTGGGCGCATCGGTTTCGTTTGGCACGGCGGGTCTGCGCCGTTTCACCACGGACGTGAATACTCCGGTGCGGTTTCTGGGCGAACGCACAGGGTTCCGGACGAACCTGATGTTCCATGAGGGCGGCGTGGCCGGGCGCGACGTGGTGCACAACCGCCGCTGGGGACTGGCTCCTTCGCTCGTGTTCGGCTCCGGCTCGCACACGCGCTACACGCTGGGCTATCAGAAGCTGCGCCAGGACAACATTCCCGACTACGGGCTTCCCTGGGTGCCGGCCACGCAGAACGTGCTGGCGGCTTACCGCGACCAGCCCGCTCCGGCGCCGCGGAACACCTTCTATGGCATGAAGCACCGCGACATGGAGTTTCTGAACTCCGACATGGGTACGCTGCGCTTCGAACACGAATTCAGCGATAACTTCTCGCTCCGGAACCAGTTCCGCGTGAGCGCGAGCAAACGCAACTCGATTGTGACTGCGCCGCGTTTCGCCAGCAACGACTCGCTGGTGATCAACCGCAGTTCGCCCTCCTGGGTGACGGAGGACAACGTGGTGGACAACCAGACCGACTTCCGGGCGCAGTTCACCACCGGCGGCATCCAGCATTCGGCCGTGGGTGGCGCGGCCTTCACGCGCGAGAACAACCGGCGCGTGGGCCGGACCGCGGTGGGCACACCCACCACCGATTTCTACCACCCGGACCCGAACCAGCCCTGGACGGGCTCGTTCACGCTGAGCACCATTCAGGGCGACGCCACGGGCAACACGCAGGCCGGCTTTCTGTTCGACACGGTGAAGCTGCACCGGAAATTCGAAGTGAACGGAGGCCTCCGCTGGGAGCGCTTCGCCACCAGCGGCATCAGCTCGGCGGGCGCATCGCTGACGCGCACCGACAACATGACCAGCGTACGCGCGGCGGCCATCTTCAAGCCCGTCGAGCCGGGCAGCATCTACTTCAGCTACGGCACGTCGATGAACCCCTCGCTGGAGGGCGTGGCCTACCAGACGGCGAACACGGCCATCGAGCCGGAGAAGACCTACACGACGGAAGTGGGCACAAAGTGGGAGATGCTGAACGCGCGTCTGCTGCTGAGCGGCGCCATTTTCCATGTCGAGAAGACCAACGCGCGCACGCCAGGCGTTCTGCCCGACGAGCCCGCGCAGGTGCTGCAAGGCAACCAGGTTGTGAACGGCGCTGAGCTGGGCGTTACGGGCAACATCACCCGCTCGCTGCGCCTCTTCGGCGCCTACACTCTGCTCGGCAGCGAGATCACCAAGTCAAACACGCCCGCCGAGGTGGGCAACCGGTTCATCAACACGCCAAAGAACTCGTTCAGCATGTGGTCCAGCTATTCCATGAAGAAGCTGACCGTGGGCGGTGGCGTGCGTTTCGTGGACAGCCGCTTCGGCAACACGGCCAATACGCGGCGCGTGGACTCTTACTGGACGCTGGACGCGCTGGCGCAGTATTCGCTGGGCCGGCACTTGGATCTGCGCGTCAATCTCTACAACCTGAACAACGCCTACTATTTTGAACGTCTGGGCGGCGGCCACCTGGTGCCGGGCGCGGCGCGCTCGGCGATGGTCACGACAAACTTCATCTTCTAGCCGGACCTATGCTGCTGCACATACCGCAGGTTCTCACCGAGGAACAGACCGCCGAGTGCCGCCTTGTGCTGGAAGCGGCCGAATGGGTGGACGGACGCGTGACGGCCGGCTACCAGTCGGCGCGCGCCAAGAACAATTCGCAGCTGCCCGAAGGCCATCCGGCCGCGCAGAAGGTGGGCGAAACGATTCTGCGGGCTCTCGAACAAAACGCGCTGTTTCTGTCGGCGGCGCTGCCCTTGCGGGTATTCCCGCCGCTGTTCAACCGCTATGCCGGCGGCCAGTCGTTCGGCACGCACGTGGACAACGCCATCCGGCAGTCGCGCGAAACCGGCATGAAGATCCGCACCGATCTTTCGGCGACCCTGTTCTTCACCGGGCCCGAGGAGTACGAAGGCGGAGAGCTCGTGGTGGAGGACACCTATGGCGTGCAGCAGGTGAAGCTGCCTGCCGGACACATGGTGCTGTACCCTTCGACGAGCCTGCACCACGTGCGCCCGGTAACCAGCGGCGCGCGCCTGTGCTCTTTCTTCTGGCTGCAAAGCATGGTGCGCGACGACGCCGAACGGACGCTGCTGTTCGACCTCGACGTGGCCATTCAACAAATTACCGCGGAGCGGGCCGATCATCCGGCGTCCGTTCCGCTCACCGGGGTGTATCACAACCTTCTACGGCGCTGGGCGGAAATATAGCATGAGGAAAGTACTTTTTTGGATGCACCTGTGCACGGGCTGCGTGGCCGGCCTGGTGGTGCTGATCATGTCGGTGACCGGCGTTGCTCTCACTTATGAGAAGCAGATGGTCCGCTGGTTCGACAAGCAGGCGCTGGCCGCGCAGCCGCAGGGCGCTGCGCCGCTGCCGGCCGAGGCTCTGCTGGCGCGCGTGCGCGAGCAAAAAGGCTCGCTGCCCTCGTCGGTGACCTGGCGCAATTCACCCGCCGAACCGGTGCTGCTCAGCTATGGGCGCGAGGGACAGGCTTATGCCGACGCGGCCACGGGCGCGATTCTCGGCGCGGGCAATCCAGGCGCGCGCAAGTTCTTCCGCGCCATGACGGACTGGCACCGGTGGCTCGGCCAGGATGGGCCGGGCCGCACCACCGGACGCGCCATCACAGGAGCGTGCAACCTGGCGTTTCTGTTCATTGTCGTCTCGGGACTGTACCTCTGGTTCCCGCGTAAATGGACGCGCCGCCACTTCGCTCCCATCCTGTGGTTCCGGGGCGGCCTGAGCGGCAAGGCGCGCGACTTCAACTGGCACAACGTGATCGGCTTCTGGTGTCTTGTGCCATTATTCGTGGTGGTTCTCTCCGGCGCCGTGATCTCCTACCCCTGGGCGAGCAATCTTGTCTACACGCTGGCGGGCACGCAGCCGCCCGCCTCCACCAAGGGCGGCGGCAAAGGCGAGGCCAAAGGCCAAACCAAAGGGGCGGGCAAGGGCGAAGGCAGGCAAGAAGCCAAAGGCGGCGGACGGCCTTCCGGAGGCCCCCCCGGCCCCGGTGTGCCGCCACCGGCCACGCTGCCGCTGGACGGCATCAACGCGGGCTTCGAACGGGCCCGCACGGCGCGCGCGTCCTGGGAGGCGATCACGCTCCGGCTGCCCTCCAACGAACATGCTCCCATCGTCTACAGCGTGGATGAGGGCGGTCCCGGACAGGGCCACCTGCGCAGCACGGTGACGCTGGCCCGGGCAACCGGCGCCGTGACGGTGGCCAACGACTACGACGCCTACGACGCAGGCCGCAAGGCGCGCATCTGGCTGCGTTTTGCCCACACCGGCGAGGTGTATGGCATGACCGGCCAGACCATCGCCGGGCTTGCCTCGCTCGGCGGCGTCTTCCTGGTCTACACGGGCGTTGCTCTCAGCCTGCGCCGGTTTGCCGCTTGGCGGCGGAGGCGCGTGCGCGCGGCCGGGTGTCCCGAAGAAGCGGCCGCCTAACAAGAAAGTTGCGTGACTCACGCGCGTCTTCCCCATTCCTTCCGATATGTCTCTCAGGTAGTAAGCGCCGCTGGATCGGTTTTCGACCGCCAGCTTCCGATTGCGCCGGGCTTCGCTGTTCGCGAGAGGCGCCCAGTAGCCTCACGGGCAACAGCATGGAGCGGCCATGCTTGTGGGCCAGGCGCGGAACGAGAGAGGGTTTGGGGAAATGAAATCACAAATGACAGTTGGAAAGAAGTTCAGTCTGGCCTGTGCGGGGCTGGTCCTATTCACCGCCGCCCTGGGAGGGTTCTCGCTCTACAGTCTTGCCGGCATCGACAAGAACCTCCAGGCGATCGTGGCCGATTCGTTGCCCGGCGTCATCACCATCGCGGAAATTCGTGGGCTGTTCCTGCAAATGCGCGGGCATGCCTGGAAGCATATCGCTACCCCGGACACGGCCGCGATGGCAAAGATCGATGAAGAGATTGCGGATTTCAAGCGGCAAATCGAGGAGGCGCTGCCCAAGTATGAGAAGACCATCACGTTAGCCGAGGACCGGGCGAGGTTCGACCAGCTGCGGCCGCACTTCGATCGCTTTTATTCCACCTGGGAGGAGGCGCGAAAGCTGAGTTTGGCGAATCAGAAGGCGGAGGCGCGGTCGCGTTACGTCGCCGAGGTGGATCCCGCGTATATCCAGCTCCGCGGCTCGCTCAGCGAACTAGTCGATTGGAACAAGGCCAACGGTGAGCGGAACGCGCAGAGTTCGACCGCGGCGTTGAACCAGGCGCGGTGGTGGACAGGGTCGCTGCTGGCCATCAGTGTCATCGTGGGCGGCTTGCTGGCTTTCTTCATCACGCGCGGCGTCAACACCGCGCTCACCCGCGCGATCGGCGAACTGGCCGCAGGCGCCAGACAGGTGGCGAGCGCCGCGTCACAGTTGTCCACCTCCAGCCAGTCGCTGGCGCAGGGCTCCTCCGAGCAGGCGGCTTCCATCGAGGAGACATCGGCTTCGAGCGAGGAGATCAACTCCATGGCCCGCCGGAACAGCGAGAACTTACGCGCGGCGGCGGACCTGATGACGCAGTCGCAGCAGAAGTTCGCCCAAACCAACCAGGCGCTGGACCAGTCGGTAGCCGCAATGGGCGAAATCAGCACGCAAAGCGACAAGATTTCGAGAATCATCAAGACCATCGACGAGA
>JADLCT010000049.1 GCA_020847045.1 Bryobacterales bacterium
CCGGACTCATCACCGAGCCTGTCCTGCAAAATGTGGGCGTCGTCCATCCCCAGCCCGGCTACTTGCGGGGCCTTCGCGAGCTGGCCAACGAGTACGGCTTCCTGCTCATCTTCGATGAGGTGAAGACGGGGTTCCGTTATGGTCTGGGTGGCTACGCCGCGGCGGCGGGAGTGACGCCGGACCTGGTGATTTACGGCAAGGCCATCGCCAACGGCTATCCGATGGCGGCCATCGGCGGCCAGCGCCATGTGATGGACGTTTTCGCCGATCCCGACCCGTCGCGCCGCGTGCTGCTGGCGGGCACCTACAATGGACACCCGGTTCCCGTGGCGGCGGCCATCGCCACGATCAATCGGTTGCGAGCCAATGATGGCGCCATCTACCGGCATACCGCCGCGCTCGGCGAACAGTTGCAGACAGGGTTGGAAGAGATTCTCCGCCGCCGCGGCATCACCGCCGTGGTCAGCCGCGAGCAGTCCGCCTTCTGCCTGTACTTCATGGACCACCGTCCGGTGGACTGGCACGACCTGGCCTCCAACCATTCGTTCGAAGCCGACGAGATCATGCGCCGCGAGTTGATCGAACGCGGCATCTACTTCTTCCCGCTGGCCACCAAGCAGGGTTCGATTTCGGCGGCGCACACCGCCGCGGACATCGCCGTGACCTTGGAGACGTGGGACGCCGTGCTGGCCCTGCCCGCGGTGCAAGAGGCTCTGGGCGCCACCGCCATCACGCCAGCCAAAGGCGGGGCATGACCTCCGAAGCGCCCTGGCCGGTTCTCGAGTCCGACCTCGAGTTTTTCCAACGCGAGTTCGATTCGTTCGTCCCGGCCCGAATCTTCGACGCGCACAACCACCTCTATCGCACCGCCGATTTCACGGCCGCCGTGCCCTCCTTGGCGGCGTCGGGGCCGCCGGTTGTGGACTGGCCGCTCTACCTCGCCAAGATGCGCGAGATCATGCCCGGCCGCCGCTTCGCCGCGCTCAGCTTTCCATACCCAGCCGCCGGACTCGACACGGCAGGCGCGAATGAGTTCCTGGCCGGCCAGTGCCGGCGCCACCCCGCCACACTGGGCCAGATGGTGGTGACTCCCGGCATGGATCCCGAGTTTATTCGGGAAACCGTGCGGCGCCACCGGTTCGTGGGCCTGAAATGCTACCACCTCTTCTCGCCACGCACGCCCACATGGGACTCCGCCGTGGAGGAGTACATGCCCGAACAACTGGTGCGCGTGGCGCATGAAGAGGGGCTCTCCATCACGCTGCACATGGTGCGTTCGCGTGCGCTGTCGGATCCCGTGAATCAGGAGAGCATCCGGCGGCTGGCGGAGAGGTATCCGAACGCCCGCTGGATCCTTGCCCACGCCGCGCGCGGGTTCAACGTGCATCACACCATCGGCGGCATCGCCTCGCTGCGTGGACTGCCGAACGTCTGGTTCGACACAAGCGCCGTGACCGAGGCCGGAGCCTTCGAGGCCATCGTGCGTGAGTTCGGCATATCGCGAATCCTCTTCGGAGCCGACTTCCCGGTTACGCATCTGCGCGGGCGTTGCGTGGCCATCGGTGATTCGTTCCTCTGGCTGACGCCGGAGAATCTGCGGCTGGACGCCGCGTACGGCAACATCCGTCCCGTGCTGGTCTTACTGGAATCCCTGCGGGCGCACAAGCAGGCGGCCTGGAATTTGAAACTGTCCGACGGGGAGATTGAAAAAATGTTTTGGGACAATGCGGCAGACCTCTATGGGTACCAGGAGCGGACCGGTGCCATCGAATAAAACCGCTCGCAGCCTGGAACGCAGCGCAGCCATGCGCGACAGGGCGCGGCGTGTCGTGCCCGGCCTCGCGCAAACCTTCAGCAAGGGGCCGCTCAGCTTCGTTGGCGGCGTGTCGCCGTCGTTTGTGTCGCACGCCTCCGGCGCGCATGTATGGGACGTGGATGACAACCGCTACATCGACTACATCATGGGGCTCGGTCCGGTCATTCTCGGTCACGCGCACGCGGAGGTGAATCAGGCTGTCGCCACCCAACTGGAACGCGGCACGGCGTTCAGCCTTTCGCACCCGGGCGAGGTGGAACTGTCCGAACTCCTGTGCGAGTTGATTCCCTGCGCCGAGATGGTGCGCTTTGGCAAGAACGGCTCCGACGCGACATCGGGAGCCATCCGCCTGGCCCGCGCCTGCACGGGCCGCGACAAAGTGGCGCGCTGCGGCTATCACGGCTGGCAGGACTGGTATATCGGCTCCACCAGCCGCCACAAAGGAGTGCCCGAGGCCGTGCGCGCGCTCACGCTAGGCTTCCCGTACAACGACATGGACGCGCTGCACGCGCTGTTCCACGCCCATCCGGACGAAATCGCCTGCGTGATTCTTGAGCCGGTCACTTTCGATGAGCCCGCCGCCGGCTACCTGGCCGAGGTGCGCGAGTTGTGCCACAGTCATGGCGCGCTGCTGGTGTTCGACGAGGTGATCACGGGCTTCCGGTTGCATCTGGGGGGCGCACAATCCTACTTCGGCGTCACGCCCGACCTGGCCTGCTTTGGCAAGGCGATGGCGAATGGCCTGCCCCTGTCGGCCATCGCAGGAGCGGCCGGCTACATGCGGCGGTTCGAAGAGGTCTTCTTCTCGTTCACCTTCGGAGGCGAGGCGGCCAGCATCGCGGCCGCGCTGGCCACCATCGGCGTGATGCGGCGCGAGAACGTGATCGAGGCTTTGTGGAGCCGCGGCGCGGCCCTGCAACAGGGAGCCAACGAGATCATCGGGGAGCTAGGCCTGCGGGAGCATTTCACCTGGGCCGGACTGGCGCCCTGGACGACCCTGCGATGCCTCGGGCCGGAAGCGGCGCGCTCGCTCGAATGGCGATCGCTTTTTCAACAGGAGTGCCTGGAGCAGGGTATTCTCACGCACGGCAATCACATGGTGAGCTACGCGCACGGTCCGGAAATCGTGTCCACTACGCTGAACGCCTACCGCACGGTCTTCGCAGTGATGGCCGAAGCGCTGGCAGGCGGAGGCCCCGGACCCTTCCTGCGGGGTGCGCCCATGCAAGCCGTCATGCGCCAGTCCTGACAAGCGCTCATCCGGCGCGGAGCGCAAGGCCCCCGTCAGCCCAGATCGGCGCGCTGGCCACCCACGGATTGCGAGATCTTGGCCGCGCTATCCCGCAGAAGCTGGCTAAGCGAATCAATGTTGTCCCGGTTCACCTGCGCGGTCGAGCCGGCCACGCTGATGGCGGCCATGACGTTGCCTTCGTGGTCCAGGATGGGCACGCCGATGCAGCGCAGTCCGATCTCGTCCTCCTCATCGTCGAGACAGTAGCCGCGCTTGGCGTACAGCGCCAGATCCTGCATCAACTTGCGCGCCGTCGCGATGGTGTTTTCGTTGTGCCGCGGCATGCCATGGGCCTTGATGATCTCCTGCACTTCTTCCTCGCACATCTGGCACAACAGCGCCTTGCCGAGGCTGGTGCAATGCACGTCCATCCGTTTGCCGATCCAGGTGGCTAGACGAAAGATGCCCATCGGCTCGAACTTGGAAACCAGCACGGCCTCGCCTTTTTCAAGAATCGCCATGTGCGTGGTCAGCCCCGTGGTCTGCGCAAGCGACCGCAGATGCGGCGCGGCCTGCTCGCGCAGCGTGAGGCCGATCAGCGTCATGTTGGCCAGGCTGAAGAGACGCGTGGCGAACATGTAACGTCCCGTGCGCGCGTTGCGGTGGATGTAGCCGCGGCGCTCAAACGTGACCAGCAGACAATGCACGGAGCTCTTGGCGAATCCCGTGCGCGCGACAATCTCGGGCAGCCCCAGTCCGATGCGCGATTCGGCGAGTTCCTCCAGCACCGTCAGAGCTTTGTCCAACGCCGGAACCGGGAGTGTCTTTTTCGCTCGTGTCATGAGGTGTGCGTAGGCGGCTTGTGCGGGCACGCCGCCAAGCTTCAGCATATTCCGGCGAAGACCGCGCGTCATTCGTTACCCGTTCCGCCAGATTCATCGGTTCGCGAGAGTTCAGCAGACTGGACGAGCGCCGCAATTCACCGCGTTCCGTTCTGGAGTTTCCCTTCGATGTCGGGCAAACTCACAGTACCTCGATAGAACAGGAAGGCTCTTTGTTCCCGTGCTCACGAGAGGGTCTATCGGAACCAAAATTGCTTGCAGCAAGGAGTTCACACAATGAGAAGTCTCGAGCAACTTGAATTGAGAACCGGACGCGCGCCCGCTCTCCGCGCCCGTGTTCTGGCCGCGGCCGCGCGTTTGGTTGTTCTGTTCCTGACCGTCTGTTCCTGGGCCTTTCCACAGGCCACCGAAGGCACCATTCTGGGAACGGTTTCCGATGCGTCGGGCGCGGTGATCGCCAGCGCGCCCGTCAAAGTCACCAGCGTGGAAACCGGCGTGGTGCGCTCGGTGGAGTCCAACGGCGCAGGAGAATATCTGGTTACGAACCTTCCGCTGGGCTCCTATAGGGTGAGCGCGGAGGTGCCCGGATTCAAACGCGCCGTGCAGCCGCCCGTGACGATCACGGTGAAGGCGCGCATCCGCGTGGACTTCCAGTTGCAAGTCGGCGAGGCCACCCAAACGGTGGAGGTGAGCGGCGCGACGCCGCTGGTGAAGACCGACACGGCCGAGGTGGGCGGTGTGGTCAGCCGCGCGCTGCTGCAGGAGATTCCTATCTTTGGCCGCAACTTCATGTCGTTGGCCGCGCTGGTGCCAGGCACCACGTCGGGCGGTGCTTCGGCGCGCCAGCGCGACTTCTCCGGTTCGGCCATCACGATTGGCGGCGCCGCTGCCGAGGCCAACAACTTCATCGTCGACGGCATCTCGAACAACATGGAGTTCTCCGGCGCCATGGGCGTCACGCCCGCCATCGACGCCATTCAGGAGTTCGCCGTGCAAACCAGCCAGTATTCGGCTGAGTTCGGCCGCTCCGGCGGCGGCGTGGTGAACGTGGCCATCCGTTCGGGCACGAACGAGATTCATGGCTTCGCCTATGATTACCTGCGCAACGACAAGCTCGATGCGCGCGCCTATGATTTCACCGGCACCAGTCCGCGCCGCCAGCCGCTGCGGCGGAACCAGTTCGGCGCCGGCGCCGGGCTCCCCATCATCAAGAACAAGTTGTTTCTGTTTGGCAACTACGAGGGGACGCGCTTCCCCAGTTCGTCGAACAGCTTCCAGATCGTTCCGACGGCTTTGGAGAAGCAGGGTAATTTCTCCGCCAGCGGATTCCCCATCGCCGATCCCGCCACGGCTACATCCACCGGCGGCTCTGCCAACCTGGGCACGCGCACGCCGTTTGCCAACAACATAATCCCTAATTCCCGTTTCGACGCGATTGGCCTGGCGATGCTGAAATACTGGCCCGATCCGAACTACGTCGATCCCAATCCGAATGTCCGCAACAACTACTTCATCGCTCAGGACAACAACCAGTCGCTCGACACCTTCAACGTGAAGTCCGATGCGACTCTCACGGCACGGGACGCCATCAGTGGCCGCATCTCACAGCAACGCGGCGGCCGTCGCAACGGCAGTTGGATGCCCGGCGCCCGCCTGGGCGGCAAGGCGGCGCTCGATTCGACCAATACAGGCCTCACCTACACGCGGCTGATTTCGCCCACCAAGGTGAACGAGGCGCGGCTCGGCTACAACTACCTCCGCTTCGGCAACGAGATGTTGAACAACGAACCCATTCTCGGCACGATGGGCATTCCGGGCTTCAACGTGCTGCCCTTCGCCGACGGATTCCCCGGCCTGAGCATCCGCAACTATACGAGCGCCGGAACGGCTCGCCCCATCGCCAGCGTGCCGAATCCATTTTTCCTGGTGGAGCACTCCTGGCAGCTCATGGATAACTTCAGCTTCCAGTCCGGCCGCCACGCCATCAAGCTGGGAGGCGAGTATGGCGCCGTGAACGCGAACCGCTTCCAGGGCCGCAACGGCGGCGGCAGTATCACGTTCGACGGCACCTACACGACGCCGAACGTGGGCCAGGCTTTGGAGACGCTGCGCAACGGCGTCCCCGATACTCTGCTCGGCTTGGCGCGCGCCTTCTCCACGCAGTATGCCTTCGACGCCGTCCGCATCCGGTCCAAACGCGTCAGCGGCTTCATTCAGGATGACTGGCGCGTGCGCCCGAACTTCACTCTCAATGCCGGCCTGCGCTGGGACTTCTATGGCCGCTACCGCGAGGAGCAGGACCGCTTCGCCAACTTCGATCTGCGAACCGGCATCCGCGTTGTGCCCGAGACGGCGCGGCCCATCGTGAGCGGCGTTCTGGGACTGGCCAACGGCGATCTGCCCGCCGGATGGCGCTATGGCTCGCTCGACGAGGTGCTGCCCCGCAACAACTATAAGAACTTCGCTCCCCGTCTTGGTTTCGCTTACAACCCGAAAAGCAAACTGGTGTTCCGGGGCGGCATGGGCATGTTCTATGGCGTCACGGTTTCCAACAACTTCAACAATTCCGGCACCGAGGGCAACCCCTTCTTCTTCGATCTCAACCTGGCCTCGGAGTTGACCACGCCCATCATCGCCCGCAACGGCTTCCCCACGGGCGGGATTGTGGGACCGCTGACGGCGCGCACCTTTGGCGCCTACTATGGCCCTCTCGACCGCAATGACCCCTACACGGTCAAATGGAATTTCAACGTGCAGTACAACGTCTTCACGAAGACCGCCGTGGAGATCGGCTACTCCGGCCAGAATGCGCGCAAGTTTGCCACCCTGGTGCCCGGCAACACGCC
>JADLCT010000050.1 GCA_020847045.1 Bryobacterales bacterium
ATACCCTTTTCTCTCACTACTTCTTCTCCTGCACGATTGGATCGTCTTCGCGGCTGGTCGTTCGGCGGCTTTTCAGGTTTGAAAACGCGAAAAGCTACGGATGGAACCCGTAGCTTTCTTTCACCTTACGATCCAAGACCATGCGACTACTTCGGTCGTTGCGGACCGAAGCAGAATTGTCTCAGAACTACCCTATGCGGTCAAGACATTTCTGCGGAATCTTGTAGTGGAATTCGTTGCGGCCCCGTCAGATCACCCTCTTTTGAGGGGGAACGCCGCAACTCCCAACAGTTTCGCCACTCCTTTGTCAGGTAAAAGCTGGAGCCGTTTGGCAGGAGAAGCACCTCAGTGAACAGTCCTCGGCACGTTGTGGCCTTATCGATACCGTCCACCGGATATCTCCGGAGCCGGAACCAGCGCTTCGCCAGGAACTCATTCCCCACCAGATAGCCCGAAACCAGACGCGGCAGCGGACCTTTGCGCGTGAAGAGGCGAACGGCATTGGCGCCCGGGGCGGTCTCACTAATCCAGACAGGAATGTCCGCATTGCCCGCCGAAAAGCCGAACGACAGGATGCGGCCGATGAAACAGGCGACGATGAAGCGCAGCGTGCGCCCCAGCACCGGCAGCATCCACAGCATGATGAGAATCAGCGCGGCAAGCACCGGCAATGCGATGTGCGGATAGCGGTAGGCGAACAGCAGCAGCGCCACGACGCCGAAATCCTCCGCCAGGCTCAACAGAGACTGTGTGCCGGGCTCAGGTGCGGCATGAGCCAGCAGCCGGACGCCCATTTTGGTGGAATGCGAGCCCAGAGCCACGGTGCCGGCTCCCAGAACGGCGGCCACCTGCGCGAGCGGGCTCCACTGGGCCGTCGCGCCCAAGGCGAGCATCGCGGCGCCCACGGGCCGGATGAAGGTGTGCACACCGTCCCAGAGCGGCGAGAAGAACGGGATCTTGTCGGCCACGAATTCGGCGGCATAAAAGACGCCCGCGGCGATGAGCACGGCGGGGTGGCTCACCACGGCGAGCTCCGGTGGCAGCCCGGTCAGCAAACCAAACCGCAGCCCCAGTCCCAGCGTGAGAATCGCCGCATAGAGATTCACACCCGAAACGAGCGCGATACCCAGCAGCGCGGAGAGTGCTTCGACGGATTTCATGGCGGCGCTTCCGTTACGGCTTCAGCTTGCGGCCGATCCACAGCAGCAGGATCGCGCCAATGGTGGCCATGATGAAACCCGCCGGTTCGCCCTCCTGGTACAACCCGGCCGTGCGGCCCAGGAAGCCCCCCACAAGCGCGCCGGCAACGCCCAGAAGTACGGTCACCACGCAGCCATGCGAGTCGCGGCCGGGCAGCAGGAACTTGGCCAGTGTGCCCACGATCGCGCCAAAAACAATCCAACCGATGAATCCAAACACACCCACACTCCTTTCCCTACATTCTCCAATACGCGGGCGGCGCCCGCTTGGTTCACGAAAAGCCAGCTCACGAAAAACCAGATCGCGCAAGAATAGCCCCGGCCGGGCGTCCTCTCCACGATACAATTTCTGCGATGCTCGTCCACACCGAATCCCTTCCAACCGTACTGACTCGAAACGACGCCGGACTAGACCGCATTGTTACGGCCACGGCCAAGGTGGAACGCCTGGCCCATGGCTTCATCTTCACGGAAGGTCCCATTTGGAGGCCGCGCGAGAACGACCTGATCTTCAGCGACATTCCTGCCAACTCGGCCTTCCGATGGCGGCCGGCCGATGGGAACGGTTCCAGAATGGGGGATGTGGAACTGTTCCGCAAGCCCAGCGGCTACAGCGGAACCGATCTGCCGCCCGGCGCGTTCCTGGGCTCGAACGGCATGACGCTCGACGCCAGCCACCGGCTGGTGATCTGCGAGCACTCCTCGGGGCGCGTGACGCGGCGCGAGCACGACGCGTCGCTGACCGTGCTGGCCGCGCAGTATCAAGGCAAACGCCTGAATTCGCCGAACGACTGTGTGCATCACTCCAACGGCGACCTTTACTTTACCGATCCTCCCTATGGATTTACCGGCATGGACGAGGACCCCAAGAAAGAACTCGATTTCAATGGCGTCTACAGGCTGCGCGCTGGCGAGTTGGAGCTTATATACAAGGACCCGGCTGTGATTCGCCCGAACGGACTGGCCTTTTCGCCCGATGAACGGGTGATGTATCTCTCCAACTCCGACCCCGGGCGGAAGATCTGGTTGCGCTTCGATGTTCAGGACGACGGGCGGCTGGCAAACGGCGCCGTGTTCGCGGACGTAACGGCGGAGACGGCCGGTGGCCTGCCAGATGGCATGAAGATTGATCGTGAGGGAACGCTGTACTGCACGGGTCCGAACGGCGTGTGGGTATTCGCACCCTCAGGAAAGCATCTGGGCACGATTCATTTTCCGGAGATTCCCGCCAATCTGCACTGGGGAGACGAGGACGCGCGCATGTTGTATGTAACGGCGCGCACCGGGCTATACCGGATTCAGCTTGGGATTCCGGGCATCCGGCCCGAGTAGCGGAGCACCTGCAAAAACAGCAAAGGCTGCCTTCGCGAAAAAGGCAGCCTGCCTGGCCGGCGGGGACATTGTGGGGTGTGGGTGTTGGGTCTGTCCTTCACCGGCCACAATTACAATGACGAAATCCTGGGCGGCATAGTTCCTCCCCGGACAAAAATTTTAGCGAAAAAGTTCGCTCCCTATTGAGCGGGCAAATGCGGCGATAAGGCGCGGCGAACTCATCTATTCATCCCGGCCGAGCTTCCAACGAATCTGCCGCAACATACCCAACCACACGTCCGCATCCTGCTCCGACAGTCCTAATCGCCTGATCATGCGCCGCGTCTTCAACTCCGTGGAGCCGGCAGTTTTCGGGTTGGTGTAGCCGCTGCGCTCGAGCAGCCCGGACAAGGCGCCGGTGATGCGTTCCAGGGATTCGCTCGGGGCCGCGTGGAAGGTTTTCGCCAGATGGTCCGGCGCGCGTCCGTCGCGGCTCAGCTCATACAGACAGACGGCCACGGCCTGGCCCAGATTCATTGACTCGTGCTCGGTGCGCGTGGGGATGCGCATCAGCCAGTGGCAGTGGCTCAACTCGTCGTTGGAGAGACCGAACTTCTCGCTGCCGAACAGCAGCGCAATGCCGCGCGGGCTACTGGCGGCATGGCGCTTCATGAGCCTGGCGCCGCGCTCCAGCCTGTGCAGTGGCGTTTGCGGATCACGATGGCCCAGCGACGCCGTGCCGACAACGAGTGAGCAATCGGCGGTGGCCTCAGCCAAACTGGGAAACTCGCGCGCCGCGGCCAGCACCGCTGAAGCGCCCACGGCCGACCGCGCCTCGCGGAAAGCCACGCCGTAGGCGTTCACCAGGCGCAGTTCCAGAAATCCGAAATTCGACATAGCGCGCGCCGCGGCCCCGATGTTGAGCGGGTTTCGCGGCGCGGCGAGGATCACCTTCAATTGTCCGGCGAGTGGGATGGAGCCTCTTACCTCAGCTCCTCCATGATCTCATCGAGCGCTGCCTTGGACGGACGCGTCACCTGCTCCGGCAGCGACGCCAGCGGAGTGTCCGTCATGTGCAGCGTGTCAAAAAAGTTCTTCGTCTGCGTATTCAGATAGAGGATGCCGGTCACTACTTCCTGCGCGTCCTCGGCCTCGTGCAACGTGCGGATGGCGCCCATCTTGTCGGTGGGGTCGTAGTCGCGGCCGAGTTTTTTCACGCGGAGGATGCTGCCGTCGTGCATGGTCACGTCCCGCGCCTCGCCCTCTTCCAGTTCGAGACGAATGTCGTCGAAGTGGGGAATGAAATCGAGTTCGTGCAGCGCCACGTCGTGCTCCTTCATATAGGCGTAGGACATTGTGGAGCCCGGATGGTCGTTGAATGTGACGCACGGGCTGATGACGTCGATGATGCTAAGCCCTTTGTGCGCGATGGCGGCCTTCAGAATGGCCAGCAACTGGCGCTTGTCGCCGCTGAAGGTGCGGGCGACCAGCGTTGCGCCGAGTTCGATGCCCAGCAAACAGCAGTCCAGCTTGTGCATCTCGTTCAGCGATCCGCCCTTGGACTTTGCACCGTAATCGGAGGTGGCGGAAAACTGGCCTTTCGTGAGACCGTAGACGCCGTTGTCCTCGATGATGTAGATGAGTGGCAGGTTGCGGCGCAACAGGTGCATGAACTGGCCGATGCCGATGGAAGCCGTATCGCCATCGCCGGTGACGACGATGCCGAGCAGATCCCGGTTGGCGAGCATGGCGCCGGTGGCCACGGCGGGCGCTCGGCCGTGAACGGAGTTGAAGCCGTGCGAGAGATTCAGGAAGTAGGCGGGCGACTTCGACGAGCAGCCGATGCCGGAAAGCTTGGCCACACGCCACGGCTCCACGCCCATCTCATAGAACGCCTCGACAATGCGCTCGCTGACGGCATTGTGGCCGCAGCCCGCGCACAACGTTGTCTTGCCGCCCTTGTACTGAACGACCTCCAAACCGATGTGGTTGGTTTTCTTCGGGGGAACAGCCGTGGTACTCATTGGGCCTCCTGGCGCAGGATCTCGTCGGTGATGGTCCGGGCGTCGATGGGCAGGCCCGTGTAGTAGCGCACGCTGCGCAGCTTCTGGATGCGCTCCAGCGTCAGATCGAGCCGCATGAGCTGAAAGAGCTGGCCGTCGCGGTTCTGGTCGATGACGTACACCACTTCGTGGCTGTCGATGAACTCGTCGAGCGCCCGCGTGTAGGGATAGGCGCGAAGGCGGAGCGTGCTCACGGGCAGGTCCTGCTCGCGTTGCAACTGTTCCTGGCTCTCGCGGCAGGCCTCGCGCGACGTGCCGCAATACACCATGCCGATGCGCGCGCCGGCGGCGGCGTCAATTTCCGGTTGTGGAACGGCGCCGCGAATGGAGTTGAACTTTCGCGACAGGCGGTCCACGTTGTTGACGTAGTCCTCCGGCCGCTCGCTGTACTGCGCCATTTCGTTGTGGCCGGAACCGCGCGTAAAGTAACTTGCCGCCGGGTGGTTCGTTCCCGGTAGCGTGCGGTAGCCGACGCCGTCGCCGTCCACGTCGCGATAGCGCGCGAAACCGCCCAGACGGTCCAGATCGGCGGACGAGAGAACCTTGCCGCGCCGTATCGGAGCGTCTGAGTACGGCAGTGGGTCCGACATCCAGTTGTTCATGCCGAGGTCGAGATCGGTATTGATGAACACCGGAGTTTGAAACTGTTCGGCGAGATCGAAAGCGTTGGCGGCCATCGAAAAGCACTCCTCCGGGCCGCTGGGGAACAGGATGGGATGCCGCGTATCGCCGTGAGACAGCGTGGCGTTGGAGAGAATGTCGCCCTGCATGGTGCGCGTGGGAAGCCCGGTGGAAGGGCCGACTCGCTGCACGTCAACAATCACGGCCGGAATTTCGGTGTAGTACGCCAGCCCGACAAATTCCGACATCAGCGACACGCCAGGACCCGCCGTGGCCGTCATGGCGCGCGCGCCGGCCCAACCGGCGCCAATCACCATGCCAATGGAGGCCAGCTCATCCTCGGCTTGCACAACGGCGTAGGTGCCCTTGCCGTCAGGACCGGTGCGCAGCCGCTTCAGGTAGCCGATCATGGACTCCACCAGCGACGAGGAGGGCGTGATGGGATACCAGGCGACGAACGTGCATCCGGCAAAGATGCAACCGAGCGCCGTCGCCGTGTTGCCCTCGATGATGATCTTGCCCTGAGTGCCCTTCATGCGCTCCAGGCGGTAGGGCTGCTCCACATGGACGTTCGCTTTGGCCCAGTCGTATCCCGCCTGGGCGGCGCCCCAGTTCAACTCGGCCGCCTTCACCTTCTTGGGGCCAAACTGCTTGAACAGCGCCTTGCGAATCTCCTCCATCTCGATGTCGAGCATGTAGGCCACGACGCCGTCGTACAGCATGTTCTTGACGAGCTTGCGGAGCTTGGCCTCCGGGCACACCGGCCCCACCAGCTTGTCGAACGGCACCGGAACCATCACCAGGTCCGAACGCAGCTCGTTCAACTTCAATGGCTCGTCGTACACCAGAACGCGGCCTGGCTCCAGATCGAGACAATCCTCCCGGGCGGTCTCCGGGTTCATCGCCACAAGAAAATCCACCTCTTTCTTACGTCCAATCCAGCCGTGCTTGGAGGCGCGTATGGTGAACCAGGTGGGCAGTCCCTGAATGTTGGAGGGGAACATGTTTTTCCCGCTCACGGGGATGCCCATCTGGAAGATGGCCCGCATGAGGACTGTATTGGAAGTCTGGCTGCCGCTTCCATTCGCCGTGGCAACCTGAATGGAAAAGTCGTTCACGACGCCGGCGGGCGCCGCGTCCCCGTCCGGGCGGGCGGGAGAAGTGAGGGTCGTCGACATCTATGTCGCATACCTCCGGTTCTTTATCTGGGCCCGGACAAAGCCGCGCCCGCCCGAATTATATGCAAATAAGCGGCCGGGGTGAATTCGCCGTGGATTCTCCGGCGCGTGCGGCGGCGGAAAGCTGCTGGAAGAGGCCTCGCACCTACACTTCGTGCGACTCCTCGAGGTAGGTATAGCCGTACAATCCTTCCTCGTAAAAGCGCAGCAGGCGGCCGGATTCCTCATAACCGATGCGCCCTTCGCGGACGGCCCGTTCCACGTCACGCCGGAACATGTCGAGCAGATTCCGGGCATTGAACTGAACGTAGTCGAGCACCTCGGCCACGGTATCGCCGCGGATGACCGTGTCGAGTTCCACCTCGCCCTCGCCGTTCAAGCTGACGTGCACGGCGTTGGTGTCGCCGAACAGGTTGTGCAGGTCGCCCAGGATCTCCTGGTAGGCGCCCACCAGAAAGGTGCCCAGGTAGTACGGCTCGCCGGTGAAGTTGTGCAGAGGCAGCGTCTTCTTCACGTCGCGGCGGTCAATGAAGCAATCCACCTTGCCGTCCGAGTCGCAGGATATGTCGCCGAGCACGGCGTGGCGCGTCGGCGATTGGTCCAGACGGTGAATGGGCATGATGGGGAACAACTGCTTCACCGCCCAGGAGTCCGGCATCGACTGAAACAGCGAGAAATTACAGAAATAGGTGTCCGAGAGAAGGACATCGATGTTTTCCAACTCCTCGGGCTTCTCATCCATTTCGGCCACCAGGCGCTGGATGCGCCGGCAGATGGCCCAATAGTAGTTTTCCGCCATGCTGCGCTGGGCCAGTGGCAGATAGCCCAGGCTGAACAGGTTCAGCGCCGAGTCGAGAGCCTGTTGCGCGTCATGGAAGGCTTCGAGCACGTTCTTCGTGGTGAGGCCGCGATAGGTTTCAATCAGATCCGCGATGGGCTGCTCCACATCGGCGGACGCTTCAAAGGGCGGCTCCTCTTCGCCAAAGCCGCTTACGCCGACCACGTTGAAGACGAGAATGCTGTGGTAAGCGGCCACCGCGCGGCCGCTCTCGCTGACGATGTCCGGGTGCGGCACCTCGGCCTGGTCGCACACCTGTTGAATGTGATAGACCACGTCGTTGGCGTATTCTTGCAGCGTGTAGTTCACGCTGGATTCAAAATCGGTCTGCGAGCCGTCGTAGTCCACGCCAAGACCGCCGCCCACATCTAGGATCTTCAGGCCCGCGCCGTTCTTCTTGAGGTCGGTGTAGATGCGCGCCGCCTCGGTGACCGCACCCTTCACCTGGCGAATATTCGTAATCTGGCTGCCCAGATGGAAGTGCAGCAGTTGCAGAGTATCTTCCATGCCGAGCGCGCGCAGCCGTTCCAGCGCGCGCAGGGCGTCCGTGACGGTCAGGCCGAACTTCGAGCGGTAACCGCCGCTGGACTTCCAGCGTCCGGAGCCGCGGCTGGCCAGTTTCACGCGCAGTCCGATCACGGGACGCACGCCAACGCGCTCGCTATGCTTCAGGATCAGGTCGAGCTCGGTGTACTTTTCCACCACCGGCGTGATGTTGCGGCCGATCTTCTTGGCCAGCATCACCATCTCGATGTACTCATCGTCTTTGAAGCCGTTGCAGATGATGGGCGTGTTGTTGTCGGCGATGGCCAGAACGGCGAGCAGTTCGGGCTTCGAGCCGGCTTCCAGGCCATAGTTGTACTGCTTGCCGTAGCGCACCACCTCTTCGATCACCTGGCGCTGCTGGTTCACCTTGATCGGGTAAACCAGCGAATAGTTGCCTTGATAGTTGTGGTCGCGGATGGCGCCGGTGAAGGCGGAGTGCAACTCGCTCAGACGGTGTTGCAGCAGTTCTCCAAAGCGCACCAGCAGCGGCGGCGAGATGCCGCGCAGCACGAGCGTGTCCACCAACTGTTTCAGATCGATGGAGCGGGTCGCCTCTTTCGTCGGGTGTACCCAGACGTTTCCATTGGCGCCTACGGAGAAATACTCCTGGCCCCAACGGGCCACGTCATACAGTTCTGTCGCATCGGTGACGGTCCACCGCTCGGCTGGCTCCCATGTGGCGCTGTCGGCAACTTTCACGTTCAACGGGACACACCTCCTGAACTTACAGTTTCGGGCTTTGCGGGCATGCGCCGCAAGGGGGATCTCCGGCGCTCAAGTAAAGACGGACCAAACATCCTCGCGGTTCCCTTTTCCGCGCGGTCTCCACGGGCGCTGGAGCGCGTCCGCCGCGCGGTTCGATTTGACTCACCCCGCCCCACTCGATAGCATCGGAAAGTTCATGACTCGTCGCGAGCTGTTGGCAAGCCTGGCGCTGGAATTACGCAAGCCGGCCACCGATGCGGCGCGCAAGATGCTGGACGCCGCCGTGGCTTCAGGCAAGTTGCGCGCGGCTTCGCTCTATGTGCGTGAAGGGAACACGGTGCTCAGCGCCGGCTTCGGCGCGGCCAAGCCGGAGACGCCTTTCCTGCTGGCCTCAATCACGAAACCGATGACGGCCACCGGAGTGATGCACCTGGTGGATCACCGCGAACTGGCGCTGACAGACCTGGTGCGCAAGTTCATCCCAGAGTTCGATGGCGGAGGCCGCGAGAAGATCACGGTCCAGATGTTGTTGACGCACACCTCCGGCTTGCCCGACATGCTGCCGGAGAACGAGGCGTTGCGCAAACGCCATGCCCCGCTGGCGGATTTCGTCGCCGCCACATGCAAAACGCCGCTGCTGTTTCCGCCCGGCACGCGGATGAAGTATCAGAGCATGGGCATACTGCTGGCCGCCGAGATCGCTCAACGCATCACCAGCACGCCCTTTGCGGAGTACCTGCGGCAGAACGTGTTCCTGCCCCTGGTGATGCGCGAGACCACACTGGGACTGGGGAAGCGCACGATTGCCTCCACGGCGCAATGCCAGGTGCCCGCGGACAGCGATTGGAATTGGAACAGTCCCTACTGGCGCAACCTGGGAGCGCCATGGGGAGGCGCGCACGCCACGGCTGAAAATGTGGGCCGCTTCTTGCGCTCCTTCCTGACAGCCGATGGCCGGGTGGTGCGCCCGGCCACGGCGCAAATGATGATCCATGACCAGAACACAAAGTTGAAAGATCCCTGGGGCATCGGCTTTTCCGTAAAGCCAGGCAGTTTCGGCAAGCGGTGTTCGGCGTTCACCTTCGGGCATAGTGGTTCCACGGGCACGCTGTGCTGGGCCGATCCCGAATCCGGCGGCTGTTTCGTCCTGCTAACGACATGGCCCGCCGCCCAGTCCAGTCAGGTTTTGATCCGGCCCGTTTCGGATTCGATATCGGAGTCAATCGTATGAAGTTGTTTTGGGGCGGCGCCATCCTCGCCTCCGCGCTCTCTCCCGCCCTGCTCGCACAGGCGGCCAAGCCGGGTCTGGAACAGTTGATGAGCGCACCGTTCCCCTCGTCTCCGGTAGCGAGTCCTTCGGAAGGACATTTTGCCTGGGTGCAGAACGCGGCCGGCGTACGGAACATATTTCTCGCCAGTGCGCCAGAGTACGAAGCCAAGGCGGTCACGAAATACGCGAAGGACGACGGCCAGGAACTGGCCGGGCTCGCCTTCACGCCCGACGGCAGCCACATTGTTTATGTAAGGGGCGGCGCGGCGAACTCGCGCGGCGAGATTCCCAACCCGACGAGCGACACAGGCGGCGCCGAACAGGCGATTTATATCGTGGCCGCCGCTGGTGGCGAGCCGAGACGCATTGGAGAGGGCGCCCAGCCAGCCATCTCGCCGAAGGGCGGCGTGCTGGCTTACATATGGAAAGGACAGGTATGGACAGCCGGTTTAACAGGCGAACCGAAACCGGCTCAACTGTTCAAGGCGCGTGGAGGCGCCGGGGCGCTGACGTGGTCCCCCGACGGCTCGAAACTGGCGTTTGTCAGCCGGCGCGGCACACACAGCTTTGCCGGGATTTACGATTTGGAGGCGAAGTCGATCCGGTGGATGGAACCCTCGCTCGGATGGGACGAGGATCCCGTGTGGTCCCCCGATTCCAAGCGGATTGCTTACCGGCATACTCCTTACACGAAGGCGTTCACGCTCTTTGGGCCCAAGCGTGAAGCGCCGCCCTGGAGCGTCCGCGTGGCCGTCGTGGCGACTGGCGAATCGAAGCCGGTATTCACAGCGGAGGCCGGGCGGGGCAGCGTGTACCATGCGACAGTGGCCGAACACCAGATTCTATGGGCGGCCGGAGATTTGTTGGTATTTCCCTGGGAGCGCGACGGCTGGAATCACTTGTACTCCGTACCGGCGGGAGGTGGCTCTCCGAAGCGGCTCACCTATGGCGCATGCGAGGTGGAGTATGTCGCATTGGGCGCCGACCCGAAGGAGATTCTCTTCAACTCGAATTGCGATGACATCGACCGCAGGCACGTTTACCGCGTGCCGGCCGCGGGTGGTCCGCTGACGCCCGTCACGACGGGGCGAGGCATCGAGTGGGCTCCTGTGGTGTCGAGTGACAACAAGGCGCTGTTGTTCTTCCGTTCCGACGCCAAGACGCCGGCCCGCGCCGCCATTCAGATCAGTTTCGGCCAGCCAAGGGATCTGTCGCCGTTCGCCTTTCCATCGGAAGGATTGGTGGAGCCGAAGGCGGTTACCATCACGGCGGCCGATGGCATGCGCATTCCAGCGCAACTGTTCCTGCCATCGCTCCCACAGGGCGCACGCGCTCCTGCGGTGGTCTTTTTTCACGGTGGCTCGCGGCGGCAGATGCTACTGGGGTTCCACTATTCCAGCTACTATCACAACGCCTATGCGTTCAATCAATGGCTGGTGTCGCAAGGCTATGCCGTGTTGAGCGTGAACTACCGCAGCGGCACGGGCTACGGCATGGAGTTCCGCGAAGCGTTGAACTATGGAGCGACGGGAGCGGCCGAGTATCACGATGTGATCGGCGCGGGCCTCTTTCTGCAGTCACGCCCCGAGGTGGATCCGGCGCGTATCGGCCTGTGGGGCGGCAGCTACGGCGGGTATCTGACGGCGCTGGGCTTGGCGCGCGCATCGAATCTGTTCGCGGCGGGCGTGGATATTCACGGAGTGCACGACTGGAACGTAGAGCTGAAGCACTGGAATCCCGCATACGAGCCGGACCAGCAACAGGGCGAAGCCAAGGTGGCATATGAAGCCTCGCCCATGGCGTCCATGAAGTCCTGGAGATCGCCGGTGTTACTCGTGCATGGAGACGACGACCGCAACGTGCCCTTCATTGAAAGCGTGATGATCACCGAGGCGCTGCGCAAGCAAGGCGTCGAGTTTGAACAGGTGGTGTACCCGGACGAGGTGCACGGCTTCCTGCGGCATGAAAACTGGTTACGGACCTTCCACGCCGCATCGGACTTTTTTGAGCGGCGCCTGGCCCGAAAGCGTACTCAATAGAGGATGTGGAGCGGGAGACCGGGGTCGAACCGGCGACGTCCAGCTTGGGAATTAGGCTGTCGATTGTAAATAAAGGGCTTAGGCGTCAAAGGCGCTGTTTTCTGGTCAGGTAAGTCGTTTATTTTCAAAGACAACTTTTCGGGTTCCCGCTTATCGAGGTAATCACGGTAATGGAAGTCGGCGGAAGGATGTCTGTTGGAACGATACCTCCAAGCAGGCTCCGCACCGTGGGCTCTGAAGGGTCGATACGCGCTGGAACTGCGTTTTGAAGCAGCCTGATCCGCCGTGTAACCCGACCTCACCTTGCGCGGCTGGCCCTGCGGTCCTGGGGTCATGGTTTGTGAGAGATTCGTGCCGTTGCATTGCGCAAAACGAGCACAGCTCACTATGATGGGATGGGTCGGGGCATCTGATGAGACGCCAAACGCCTATCGCAGAAGCAAGCACGCCGTTGAAGACGGTCGGCTCCCGGACCGCCCAGTTGATCATCGCTCTGCATGAGGGCGGCCAGACCACCTTCACGCACGCCGATGTTGAGCGAATCACCGGCCTGCTCCCGGCATCGGCGCGGAGTCTCATCCGGCACGCTGTTGATCGCGGCATCATCTCCAGGTTAGAACCCGGCCTCTTTGTCCTGGTCCCTCCGGAGTTGGGCCGGGCGACGGAGTTCGCCGGCAATCCTTATGTCGTCGCGCGACAACTCGCGGCGGCCGGAGAGTACTTCATCTCTTTCGCGTCGGCAATGGAGTTGCATCGGATGGTGACGCAGCCGCAATTCGTCATTTTCACCAGCACGACAAAGCGCCTCCGCAACCGGACCATTCACGGCACCGAGTTTCGATTTGTGCTAATTGGCCGCGAAGATGTTTTCGGGACGACGAGACACTGGATCTCGAAGCAGGATTTCGTGAACGTCAGCGATATGGAGCGGACCATCATCGACGGCTTGCGTCTTCCCGCCTACTGCGGCGGGGTCACCGAGGTGGCAAAAGG
>JADLCT010000051.1 GCA_020847045.1 Bryobacterales bacterium
ACACGCTACCGGTTGAACGCTCTGGCCCCGATCCCGCAGATGGGCGGCACGTTTGAATCGGGCCTCGCCGACCGCCGTCCCGTCGATTTCCTCTACCGCGCCCGCACATCAGCCCGCAGCAAGCCCGGCGCGGAAGGACGCGACTCCGCTCTTCTGCTCGCCGCCCTGGGAGTCGAAGATGTCGCTGTGCATACGCCCGATTCCTCCGAGTATTTCCGCGATACGCGGCTTCCTGAGAAGTTCGAAGGCCTCCTCCCGCGCGTTCACGGCGACCGCGGCGACCGCATCTACCGCTTGCCCTACTCCGGCCTGGCGCACCTCATTGATCCTTCCGAGTCCGTCACCGAATCGCCGCTGGCCGCCGGCCCGCCGGCGCTCCGCCGGTATCTGGCCGCGATCCACGATCCGAAGCGCCCTCCCCCGCCTCTCTACTGGCCGTCACGCTCACGCATGGAACTGCATACGCCGGTCTCCCGCCCCCAGTTACTTTCCGTCCAGTTCAACTACCATCCCGGCTGGCGGGTGACGCAAGATGGCAAACCCGTTCCCACCAGCGCCGATCAACTCGGCTTCCTGCTCGCCCGTCTTGAGCCCGCCGCCCACTCACACGTCGTTCTGCAATTTCAAGCCACACGCGAGACGCGCCTCTTCGGCTGGCTCTCCCTGCTGGCCTGGACCCTTTCCCTCAGCCTGTGCGCACGCGCCCTGTGGCGCGCACGCCGCCCCCAAGGGGTTTGACCATGTTGGCGCGCACTCTGGCTCTTCTCAAACGCGCCGCCTGGATGACCTACGAGGAGAACTGCCTCTCCATCTCCAAGGGCGCCGCCTATTCCGGCCTGCTCGCCTTCTTCCCCGTCCTCACTACGCTGGCCACCATCCTTGTGCAGGCCGAGGCCGACGCCGTGCTCCCCGTGCTCTCCTGGTTCCTCGAACACATCGTTCCGCCGGGCGCCGAGGAGATGGTGCTGAAGCGCTTCGCCGTTGAGGGACAGCGCCCCCTCTCTGTCCTCATCGGGGCCACGCTCATCAGCCTCTATGCCGCCTCGGGACTCATGCTCAGCCTGATGGAGGGCTTCAACGCCGTCTATCACGTACCTGTCGGCCGGCCCTGGTACAAACAGCGCGGCTATGCGGCGCTGCTTGTTCTCACCTCGGCGCTGCCCGCCGTGGGCGCCTCGGCGCTCATCCTCTTTGGCGACCGCAGCGAACGCTGGGTGCTGAGCCTGCTTCAGGATGACGCCGTCCTCGTTCAGGCCACCTCCAGCCTGCTGCTTGCGGGCAAGGCGCTGCGCTTCCTCATCGCCTTCCTCGCCGTGACGCTGGTCACCATGCTGCTCTACCGCATCGGCCCGCGCCGCAGGCAATCGTGGGCCGCCGTGTGGCGCGGCTCCGTGGTCGCCACCGTGCTCTGGTTCCTGCTCACGCTGGCCTTCGGCTGGTATGTCCGCAACGTCTCCAATTACAACGTCATGTACGGCAGCGTGGCCACCGTCATCGCGCTCATCGTGTGGATGTACCTGCTCAGCGTCGTGGCCCTCTACGGCTGCGCTTACAACGCCGTCCACGAGCAAGCCAACGCCCCGCCGCCTACTCCCCCAGCCAGCGCTTGAACGCCGCCGCGCGCTCCTGGCTGACAATCACCTCGGCGCTCGTTGCCGGCCGTAGCTCCACCATCAGCTTGCCCTTGCCGTGCGGCGCGCACCGCGCCACGGCTTCAATCGACACCAGGTAGTTGCGGTTCAGCCGGAAGAAACGCCCCGGCTCCAGTTCCCCCTCGATCTCGGTGAGCGCCTTGTCCAGCATGAACCGCTTGCCCTCGCGCGTAACCAGGAACACCAGCTTGTGTTCACTGAACAGATAGGCGACATCGCCCGTGCGCACGCTGAGAAACTCGTTGCCCTTGCGCACCAGGAAGCGCTCGCGCGCGCCGCCGGGCCGCTTGAGCGCCTGCGCCAGCGCGGCATGGTCCGCCAGAAAGTGCCCCTGCAGCCGCGCGTATTTCTCCAGCGCCGCCGCCACCGTCTCCTGCTTGATCGGCTTCAACAGGTAGTCGATCCCGTTCGTCTGGAAGGCCTCCAGAACATAATCGTCATAGGCCGTCGTGAACACCACGGGACACTCCACGCGCGCCTGCCGCAGCAGGTCAAACGACGTCCCGTCGCCCAGTTGGATATCGGCGAACAGTAGGTCAGGCAGCCTGTGGCGGCGAAACCAGTCCAGCGCCTCGGCCACGCTTTCCAACTCCGCCGCGATCTCCACGCCCGGATCGCACGCCGCGATGCACTCGGCCAGCCGCCGCCGCGCCAGCGGTTCGTCCTCCAGAATCACGATTCTCACGCCAGCCGCTCCACTGGCAGCGTGACGCGAAACTCGCCGCCTGCCTCACTCACCTCGATGCCGCGCCCGAGAATCAGGCGGCAGCGTTCATCGAGATTGCGCAGCCCGATGCGCCCCGACTCACGCACGCCCGCGCGCGAACGCCGCTCGTTGCTCATCGTCAGGCCATCGCCGTTCCGCTCCAACCGGATGCGCAGCGGCCGTTCGCGCGACAGCTCGTTATGCTTCACTGCGTTCTCGGCGAGAATCTGCAACGAAATCGGCGGCGCCAGCAGCCCCTCCACCTCTCCGCTGCCGGGAAGCTCCCACTCCACCGCTTCGCCGAAGCGCAGCCGCAGCAACTCGCAGTAGCGTGTCAGGAATGCCAGTTCCTCTTCGGCCATCACCAGGTCGCGCCCCTTGTGATGCAGGATGTAGCGGTAGACCTCGGCCAGGTTCTCGTTAAACCGCCGCGCCTGCCCCGCGTCGTGCTCGATCAACCACGACAGCGTGTTCAGCGAATTGAACAGGAAGTGCGGGTCCACCTGCGCCTTCAGCGCTTCCAGCTCCGCCTCGGCCCGCGCGCGCTCCACCTGCTCGACGCGCACCAGGTCCGATTCGCGCTGCTGGATCAGGTACACCGTCTCGTAGACGTGCGTGATGAACAGCACGCAGATCACGCTCATCAGCGTCGAAGCGCGAATCGCCCCCCAGTCCGCCTCGGCCCCCAGCCCGCGGTACCACAGCCACAGCATGGCCACCGAAAGCGGCGCCGTGTAGAACACATTTGCCAGCACGAGCAGGACGATCTTCCGCACCGGATGTTGAAACCAGTCCAATCGCCGCCGCTGCACCAGCAGCATCCAGCGGTTGCCGTGCCAAATGAGAAACGACAGCGCCGTGAACCACAGGTAGCCCAGCCAGTAGAGCCCGTCGCGCGGACCGAGCGCTCCGAACAGCCCGGTGAACTGCGGGATCACAACGCCGAAGGCCGGGATCATGAGGAGCCGGATGCGCAGGTCGCGCAGGGCAAACTCCGGCCTCGGTTCCAGCCTCGGCTCCAGCCGCGCCGTTTCCGGCTTCGGCAGCCCCATTTCCGGGTTCAGCGCCTCAATTCTTGCTTCGCTCACGGTATGGCCGTATCGTACCGGATCTATGGATCCTTCGAAACTGAACTGGCTCGCCGTGGGCGCGGCGGCCCTGGCCACCTTCCTGCTGGGAGGCATCTGGTATTCGCCCGCCCTCTTCGGCCGCGCCTGGCAGCGCGAAACCGGATTGAGCGACGCTCAACTGCAGCAGCGCTCGCTCGCCGTTGTCTTCGGCACGTCGTTCGTGCTCGCCCTGATCATGGCCTTCAACCTCGCCGCCTTCCTGCAGGGCCCGCCCGACCTGGCCTGGGGTATGGCCGCTGGCGCGCTGGCCGGCATCGGCTGGGTCGCCATGGCCATGGGTGTCACCTACCTGTTCGAGGCGCGCTCGATGAAGCTCTTCCTGATCAACGCCGGCTATCACGCCGTGTCGTTCGTCATCATGGGCGCGATTCTGGGCGTGTGGAAGTAGGGCGTTGAGCCCCACGACGTCCCACGCCGCGCGCCTACTTCGCCTCGTCGCGCAGGGCAAAGGTGAACATCGAATGGCCGTTGGCCACGGTCACATACTGCTTGCCGTCCACCGCATACGTGATCGGCGACGAGGCCCCCTGGCCGCCCAGATACACCCGCCACAGCAAGCCGCCGGTGGTCGCATCAAGGGCGAAGAAATGTCCCTCGCGATTGCCGCTGAACAGTACGTTGGTGGCCGTGGTGAGCAGCCCGCTCTCGCTCACCTCGGCCATCTTGAACTCCCACAGCTTTTCCCCGGTGTCCCACTTCAGCGCGCGGATGGCCCCATAGCCCGAAGCCGGATTGCGCCGGTACAGCCGGTCGCGCCGCGTCGGCGCCACGTCTGACTTCACGCCGCCCGCTACGTACCATTTGCCCTGCTCGTAGGGCTGGTCCCAGGAGAAATAGCGGCTCGAATAGTCGTCCCACACGCTCAGGTAGAAATGTTTTGTCACCGGGCTGTAGGAGGGCGCAAACCAGTTGGTGCCGCCCTGCACGCCAGGGAAGGTAAGCGCGCCTTGCGTGCTCGGCCCGCGGCCCGGAATCTTCACCGGACGGCCCTTGGCATCGAGCCGCTCGGCCCAGGTCTGTTTCACAAACGGCACGCCGTGCAGGAACTCGCCCGTAGCGCGGTCGAGCACGTAGTAAAAGCCGTTGCGGTTCGCCCACAACATCAGCTTGCGCGGCGTCCCTTTCCAGACGTCGTCCACCAGCACGGGCGTCTGCACGGCGTCCCAATCCCACTCATCATGCGGTGTGAACTGGAAGTGCCATTTCAGTTTGCCCGTTGTCGCGTCGAGCGCCACCACGCAATCGGAATAGAGGTTGTCGCCCGGACGCAGGCCGGGGTTCCAGTCCGGACCTGGATTTCCGATGCCCCAATAGGTGAGGTTGAGCGCCGGGTCATAAGAGCCCGTCAGCCAGATACTCGCCCCGCCATGCTTCCAGGAGTCGCCGCCCCAGGTCTCGTTGCCCGGCTCGCCCGGCTCGGGGATGGTCTTGAAGCGCCACGCCTCCTTGCCTGTCTTGGCATCGTAGGCGGCGATGAACCCACGGATGCCCAGTTCGCCGCCCGCCGTGCCGATGATGACGAGGTTTTTCACCACCAGCGGCGCGTGCGTGAGCGCATAGCCCTTGCGGTAATCGCCGACCTCGGTCTCCCACATCCTTTTGCCCGTGGTGGCGTTCACCGCGATCAGCTTCATGTCGAGCGTGCCCATGTAGAGCAC
>JADLCT010000052.1 GCA_020847045.1 Bryobacterales bacterium
CAGGGTGCTTCTGTTTGCTATAGTAGTCGCCAAGGGACGGTTATGCGCATCCGGTTGCGGTTTGAACGTGGCGCGCGGATCCGGCACAGGCATGGCAAGAACCGCCGCGTGGCTTCGGCAGCGGCGGGGTTACTGGCTCCTGGCGCCGTGGCCGCATTTCTGCTGGCGCTGTGGCGCCTGGCGGCCGACATGCGGTATGCCAACGCCTTCGCCATTGAAGCCGGATTGTTTTCCCACTGGCACGTCTGGTTCACCATCGCGGGTCTGCTGACGCTGGTGTGTGTGCGTTTGAACCGGTATGGCAGAGGCGGTCCGCTCTTCTAGCTCCACTGGCTTGCTCTCCGCCGCGAGCGCCGCCGCGCGGACTCTCTGATATCCTGAAAGGCGAACGGCCTTCCGCTTATGTCTTTCGGCCCACGCCCAGTTTTTGCAGGTTATTCCCGTTCGGGCATGATGCCGCCGGGCGTGAAGTGGCTGATCATCATCAACGTCGCCGTTTTCCTGCTCTACTTCTTTGCCGCGCGCACCGGCTTTGCCTCGCTGTTCTTTCACTTTGGACTGGTGCCGCGCGCGGTGACGCACCTGCTGGCCGTGTGGCAACTGGTGACCTACCTGTTTCTGCACGACCCCAACGGCGTCACGCACATTTTGTTGAACATGCTCATGCTGTGGATGTTCGGCTCGACGCTGGAGAACACCTGGGGCACCAGGCGGTTCCTGCAGTATTACTTCGTGTGCGGCGTGGGCGCGGCCATTTGCGTGGTGCTGCTGGCCACGCTGTTCGGCAACGCCGAGTCGCGCACCATCGGCGCCTCGGGCGCCATCTTCGGTCTGCTGCTCGCCTTCGGTGTCCTGTTTCCCGATACGCAGATGCTGTTCATGTTCATCTTCCCGATGAAGGCCAAGTACTGCGTGATGATTTACGGCGCCATCGAGTTCCTGTTCACGCTCGGCTCCTCGGGCGACGGCGTCAGCCACATTGCCCATCTGGGCGGCATGGCGTTCGGCTATCTCTATTTACGTTCGGACCTGTTCCGCTCCCGGCGGTTGAACCTCACCGGCTGGTGGCAGGCGCGTTACCGCGAATGGAAACTGAAACGGGCGAAGAAAAAGTTTCAGGTTTACTTGCGCAAGCAGGGCTCCAACCGCGACATGCAATAGCGGTCTGGGGGGCGTGCGAAACCGCGCGCGCGTGCACTTCGTCCAAGAGTTCGCCAGATGCGCCATCTGGTATATTCTGCACAGAGGATACTCCTATGCGACTGGGTCTACGGCAAGCAATCATCATGGCCGCCTTCGCGGCCGCTCCCCTGGCGCTGACGATGCTGCCACCGCTGCTGGCGCAGCAGGGGCCCAAGAGCACCTCGTCGGAAACCGTGGCGCGGCCGCGCAAGAAGTCCAGCCCCGCCGAGGAGCCGCCGGAAAAGACCGGCGACAAGATCGAATCCGTCTTTAAGAAGAAGGGCGAAGCGCTTCCGGAGGGACTGGCGACCTTCAAAAGCGACGTAACACGCGTGCAGGTGGACGTGTCCGTGCTGGATAACAAGGGCCGGTTCATTCCCGGCATCCCCGGCGGCAACTTCCGCGTGCTCGAAGACGGCGTGCCGCAGCAGCTTGCCAGCTTCAGCATGGGGGAGGCGCCGCTCACCGTTGCTCTGGTGATCGAGTTTTCGAACCTGTACCAGCAGTATTGGACCGAGTCCTGGTATCAAACGCTCACCGCGGCCTATGGCTTCCTGGAAACGCTGAAGCCGGATGACTACGTGGCCGTGGTGGCTTACGATTTGCGTCCGGAGATTCTGTCGGATTTTTCCACTGACAAGCGGCAGGCGTATGAAGCCATGCAGAGGCTGAGCATTGCCGCCTACTCGGAGTCAAACCTCTACGACGCCCTGGTGGATACGGCCGACCGCATGTCGGAGATCGAGGGCCGCAAGGCGATTGTGGTGATCGCCAGCGGCGTGGATACCTTCTCCAAGCTCACCTTCGACAAGACGCGGCGGGCGCTGCAAACCGCCGGCGTGCCCATCTACGCCATCGGACTGATGCAGGCGTTGCGCGAGTACTACGATGCGCGCGGCGCCATGGGCCCCATCGCGCGCCTGGACTTCCTGCAAGCCGACAATCAGATGCGCACCTTCGCCAAGGAGACCGGCGGCCAGTCGTTCTTCCCACGTTTTTATGGTGAGTTCCCCGGCATCTTCGGCGCCATCTCGCAGTCATTGCGCAACCAGTATTCGTTGGCCTACACACCTTCCAACCAGGAACGCGACGGCAAGTATCGAAAGATCAAAGTGGAGCTTGTGAATCCCGCGACGGGCGAAGCGCTGCGCGTGCTGGACGAAAAGAACAAGCCCATCAAGTATCAGATCATCGCCAAGGCCGGCTACACGGCGCCGCGCGCCGTCGAGTAGCGTCATTCTTAATGACAAGAGAAGCCCGCATGGCGCGCAGGGGCTCGTCGCGCCACCACGCACTCACGAGTGGCAACGGCCCGAAGCAAGGGACGCGCGAAACCTTTCGCTGCTTGTGCGCCGCTGATTCCGGGCTCGCTCACACATGCACGCGAGAGGCGCGGCATGGTCTTTAAGCAAGGCCCTCTTGTCAAGCACTTGATCTCGCCTGTTTCGTGTCCTTTAACGAAATGATTGACAGCCTGTTTTTCTGTCTGCTACCTTCGCACTTTCTCATGACGTCCTCATCCGCTCCAAAGCCCTCCGATGTGACCGCGACACTCCTCATGGTGGACGACAACAAGCTGGGGCTGGGCGCCCGCAGGGTGGTGATGGAAGAACACGGCTACACGGTGCTGGCCGCCACGACTCCGGAAGAGGCGTTGTCGCTTCTGGACGGAAGCGGCATCGACCTTGTGATCACCGACTACCGGATGCCCAATATGACGGGCACGGAACTGATTGGCCACATGCGTGAGCGCGGCCTGCGGCAGCCGGTGATTATCATCTCCGGATTCGTCGATGCTCTGGGCCTGACCGAGGCCAACACGGGCGCCGACATCGTGATTCAGAAGAGTGCGCACGAAGTGTCCCACATGGTACGCTCCGTGAAGAACCTGTTGAAGCCGAAGACGCGCCGCAAGCCCGCGAGTAGTGATCTGCGCGGCGCCAAGACGCTGGTGCGGCGCAACAGGGCCTGATTCATACGTACAGGTCCGGCGGCAGCCTCGTTTCCGGCCGCGCCGGATGGAGGACGCGCACATGATCGGGATCACCTGGCTCGGCCATTCGGCATTCCAGTTCCGGTTGGACAGTGGCGAGGTTCTGCTGCTGGATCCATGGCTCGAGGGCAACCCCTCCTATCCCCCGCAGCATGAGCTGTCGCGCGTGGACGCCATCCTGGTGACGCACGGCCACTTCGACCACATCGCCAGCGCCGCGCGGACGGCCCAGCAGTTCGACGCGGCGGTGATCGCCAACTATGAGGTGTGCGCCTACCTGAAGTCGAAGGGCGTCCAGAAGACCTCTCCGATGAACAAGGGCGGCTCGCAGCTCTGCTGCGGCGTGCGTGTGTTCATGACGCACGCTCTGCACAGCTCCGGCATCGAGGACGATGGTGGCATGATCTATGGCGGCGAGGCCGCGGGGTTCGTGCTCGAGCTGCCCGACCGCCGCACGCTTTACTTCGCCGGTGACACCGACGTATTCGGCGACATGGAGTTGATTCACAGGCTGTACCGTCCCGAACTGGTGTTCCTGCCCATCGGCGACCTGTACACGATGGGTCCGCGCCAGGCCGAACTCGCCTGCCGCCTGCTGAAGCCGCGCAAGATCATTCCGATGCACTACGGCACCTTCCCGCCGCTGGTGGGACGGCCCGAGCAACTGGCCGAAAGGATCAAGGATCTGGACGCGGAAGTGTGGGCGCTGGAGCCCGGCAAACCGGTGGAATGGTAACGCTCCGCCGCTTCGTTCCTGGGCGGCGATGGTAGGATATTCGATTCTATGCGACTGGCAATGGTTGGTCTTGGGTTTATGGGTAGCACGCACCTGCAGGCGTGGCGAAACGTAAGGGACGCCGAACTGGTGGCGGTGGTGAGCGACGACCCGAAGCAACTCTCGGGAGACCTGAGCGCGAGCGCCGGGAACCTCGACCGGCCTTCGGAAGGCCGCCTGGATTTTTCGGCGCTCCAGAAATACACAAGGATTGAGGAGGCTCTGGCAAACCCAGCCATTGACGCCGTGGATTTGTGCGTGCCCACGCACCTGCACGCGCCGCTGGCCGTACAGGCGCTGCGAGCCGGCAAGCATGTGCTGGTGGAAAAGCCGATGGCGCTCACCGGCGCGGCCTGCGACGAAATGGTCCGCGCCGCCGGGGAGTCGGGACGGACGCTCATGGTGGCGCATGTGCTGCGCTTCTGGGACGCCTATCAGCCGCTGATCGAGGCGCGCCGCTCGGGAAGCCTCGGCGAGGCGCGCTCGTTTGTCTTCCGCCGCCGGTGCGCCGCTCCGCATTGGGGACAGTGGTTAAAGGATCCGTCCAAGGGCGGCGGCGGCGTCTTCGACCTGCTCATCCACGACGTGGACATGTGCGTTCATTTGTTCGGCCTGCCGGAAGCCGTCTCGGCCACCGGCTATGAGGATCTGCAGGCGGGCATCGACCTGATCACCGCCGAACTGCACTATCCAGGCATCGGCTCCGTGGTTGTCACCGGCGGCTGGCACCACCCGAAAAGCTACCCCTTCTCGATGGAGTACACGGCATCGTTTCAGGGCGGCACCATCGAATTTTCCACGGCCGGACGCCCGGCGACGCTGTACAACGCGGCGGGCGAGGCCGAGCCCCTGACGCTGTCCGGCAAAGACGGGTTCGCCGCCGAGCTGGAGTACTTTGCCGCTTGCGTCACCGCCGGCCGGCAGCCTGAACTCTGCCCGCCGTCCCAGTCGGCGCAGTCCACCAAGCTCACCCTGTTGTTGAACGAAGCCCGCCTGAAGAACGGAGAAAAGATTCCATGCCTCATCTGAAACCCCTGGAAGTCGGCGCCATGTTTTGGCCCTGGTACGAACCGGGGCGGACGCTGGCGGAGTTGAAGAAGATTGGCGTCTCCTGCGGCCAGTTGGGTCTGGCCGGACACCACGCGCTCGACGCGGCGGCGTGGAAACAGGCGCTGGCCAGCGAAGACTTCACGCTGGCGACCGTGTTTGCCGCTTACGACGGCGAGGACTATGCCGACATTCCCACCGTCGAGCGCACCGTGGGCTTTGTGCCGCGCGAGACGCGCCAGGCGCGGCTGGAGCGCACGCTGGCCCTGAGCGATTTCGCCGCCGAACTCGGCGCGCCAGGCATTGCCTGCCACATCGGCTTCGTGCCCGAGGATCCCACCGCGCCCGACTACGCCGCCGTGCGCCAGATGGTGCGGCAGGTGTGCGACCACGCGGCGCGCAATAACCAATACTTCGCGCTGGAAACCGGACAGGAGCCGGCCCACGTTCTGCTGAGCTTCTTCAAGGACACCGGCCGCGCCAACCTGCGCATCAACTTCGACCCCGCCAACATGATCCTGTACGGCACGGGCGACCCTATCGAAGCCCTCGGCGTGCTGGCGCCCCACGTCGTAACGGTTCACGCCAAGGATGGCGACTGGCCGCCCAAGGGCGTCGCCGGCGCGCTCGGCGTGGAACAGCCGCTGGGCCAGGGCGCCGTCGGCATGGAACGCTTCGTGGCCAAGCTGAAAGCGATTGGCTACACCGGACCCTTGTGCGTGGAGCGCGAGGTGGAAAACCTCGACACACGGCTTGCCGACATGAAGATGGGCGTCGCTCTGCTGCGCGGCCTGATCGGCTAAGCCGCACGGGCGAACTGAGGAGCCATATGCGCGGGGCGCGCGGCGCCGTTACGGCAGTCCCGCCTCGCGCAGAAACTCGGCCGCCTCCTCGGGAGGCGTCGGGTTGATGTAGAAGCCCGTACCCCACTCGAATCCGGCCACTTTGCTGATCTTCGGAATCAGCTCGATGTGCCAGTGATAGTGTTCGAGCGGCCCGTCCTGCGCGGGCGAGCTGTGCACCACCAGGTTGTAGGCGGGCCACTCCAGCACGCGGTCCATCTTGCGCAGCGTCGCCCGCACCACCCAGGCGAGGTTCCGCATCACCGTGCTTTCGGCGTTCTCGAAGTGCGACTCGTGGCGGCGAGGCACGATCCACGTTTCGAAGGCGAAGCGCGAGGCGTAGGGCGCGATGGCCAGGAATTGTTCGGTCTCCAGCACGACGCGCCGCGAGTCGCGCGCCTCGTGGCGCACAATGTCGCAATAGACGCAGCGCTCGCGGTAGCCGAAGTACTTCAGGGAGCCGTCCAGTTCCTCCTGCACGCGCCGCGGCACCACGGGCAACGCGATCAACTGCGAATGCGAATGTTCGAGCGAGGCGCCGGCCAGTTCGCCGTGGTTCTTGAAGACCAGAATGAAGCGCAGGCGGCGGTCCTTGCGCAGGTCGAGAATCCGCTCGCGAAAGGCCCAGAAGACCTCCTCCACGTTCTTCTCGCTCAACTCGGCCAGCGTCCCTTCGTGCACGGGCGACTCCACCACCACCTCGTGCGCGCCAATGCCGTTCATCTTGTCGTAGAGACCCTCGCCCTCGCGGTCCAGTTGCCCTTCCACGCGCAGGGCCGGGAACTTGTTCGGCACCACGCGCACACGCCAGCCGGGCGCGTTCTGTTCGCCGCAATCGCGGAACGACAACACCTCGGGCGGCGTCTTGGATTCGTGGCCCGGACAGAACGGACAGAGGCGGGCGCCCTGGATCTTCACTGGCTCCCGGTAAAAATCCACCGGACGGCGTGACCGGTCGCTGGCGATGATCACCCACCGCCCGGTCACAGGGTCTTTTCTTAGCTCAGGCAATCGGTCTCCCCGTGATTCGAATACCTGATTATAGCGATGCCTGCCCGCCGCTTCTCTTTCATCGTTCCGAACCCGCGCCGCACTCCTGCTCAAAGCGCGCCTGCATCGCCTCGGCAATATGCGGGGGAAAGGGCTCGACGCGCGCGCCGGAAGGAAGAAACGCATCGCGCACGTGATCGAGAAACGCCGTCTCGGGCTGATCCAGAGGCCCCGGCCACAGCACCGACACCGTATCGAAGCGCACCAGCCGCGGACCATGCGCGTGCACGCGGCAGAAGCGCCGCGCCGCCGCGCCCATCCGCCGCCGCTTCTCCTCGCCGATGGCCCGCTCAGGAGCGCCGAATTCATCGCTGGAGCGCGCCTTCACCTCCACGAACACGAGGACGCCGCGCTCGCTGGCCACGATGTCGAGTTCTCCTGTTCCCGTTCCGGGACGCCAGTTCCGCGCGTGAATGCGAAAGCCGGACCGCTCCAGATAGTCCGCCGCCAACTGCTCGGCCAGAGGCCCCAGCGCCTGCGCCCGGGGCAGTTCCCGCAGCCGCCGTAGCCGCCAGCGCCGCAGCGCCCAGACAAGCGCGCGGACAATCACGGCCGCACCGCCGCGCCTACTTGAGTACCTCGAATTCGAAGTCCATCACCTTGCCGCGCACGACGTAGCACAGATAGTATTCCCAGAACCGCCGGAAGCGCGGGAAGCGGTTCACCAGAAATTCGAAACCCAGCCATCGCCACAAAGCTAGTAGTTTCAAACGCACGGAAATCTCCCGCAGACGCACCGCCGAGTAGTAGCCAAAGCCCGCGTTGTCCGCGCCAAAGTAGCGGAAGCTGAAGCTGTTCAGATGCCAGCGGTGCGTGGGGTCGCAGAACGAGCTGAAGTCGGTATAGTGCGGCGTGGACAGCACGATGCGGCCGCCCGGCTTGGCCAGGCGCGCGAACTCTTCCATGGTGCGGATCACGTCGGCGACATGCTCGATCACGTGGATCGCCCGCACCTGGTCGAACTGCGAGTCGCGAAACGGGTACGGGAAATGATCCAGCTCGGCGAGCACGTCGGCCCGCGTGCCGGCGATGCGGTCGATGCCAATGGAGCCTGGATATTTGTTGATGCCGCAGCCGACGTCGAGAATGCGCACTCGCTCCAGGTTACCCCTGGCGCGGCGGGAAATGCGCCAGGCACTCCTCCAATGTCGCGGCCAGGTGATCGGCCTGCGTGCGCGTGATCACCAGCGGCGGCGACAGGCGAATGGTATTCCGCCCGGCTCCCAGCACCAGCACGCCCCGTTCAAAACACATTTGCACAATCCTGTCGCGCCACTCAGGCGCCCGTTCGCGCGACGCCTGGTCGCGCACGATTTCAATGCCAATCATGAGCCCCAGTCCCGTTACGCGGCCCACGCAGGGGAAGCGCCGCGGCCAGCCGGCCATGCGCTCGCGCAGATGCGCCCCCATGCGCGCGGCGTTGTCCACCAGTTCACGCTCCAGCAGTTCGATGGTGGCCAGCGACGCCGCCACCGACACAGGGTTGCCGCCGAACGTGGAGGCGTGCGCTCCGGGTTTCCATTCCATGACACTGGCGCTCGCGATGGTGGCCGACAACGGCATGCCGCTGGCGATTCCCTTGGCCGCCGCCAGAATGTCCGGCGACATCCCGTAGTGCCCGGCCGCCCACATTTTGCCCGTGCGTCCCATGCCGCTTTGCACCTCGTCAAAGATGAGCAGGATGCCGTGACGCCGCGCCACGCCCACCAGTTCGTCGAAGAACTTCGGCGGCGGATTCACATAACCGCCCTCGCCCTGCACCGGCTCCACGACGATGCCCGCCACCTCCCGCGCCGGCAGGATCGTCCGGAACAGTTGGTCTTCGATCACCTTCACGCACTCCACGGCGCATGTCTCCGGCTGCTGGCCGTAGGCGCAGCGGTAGCAGTCCGCGTAGGGAATGTGCGTTACACCCGGCACCAGCGGCCCGAACCGTTCCCGCTGCACGCTCTTTGAGGCCGTCAGCGACAAGGCTCCCATCGTGCGCCCGTGAAAGCCGCCGAGAAAGCCGATGAACTTGTCGCGGCCCGTATGGTAACGGGCCAGCTTCAACGCCGCCTCGATGGCCTCCGCGCCCGAGTTGCCAAAATACACGCGACGCTCACCGCCGCCCGGCGCCAGTGAGGCGAGCTTTTCGGCCAGCGCCACCATGTTTTCGTAATAAAAATCGGTGCCCGACATGTGGATCAGCGTTTCGGCCTGCCGCCGCACCGCCTCCACCACGCGCGGATGGCAGTGCCCGGTGGCCACCACGGCGATGCCGGCGCTGCAGTCGAGAAACCGGTTCCCATCGACGTCGTAAATCAGGGCTCCTACGCCGCGCGCGGCCACCAGCGGGTAGGAGCGCGTATAGCTCGGCGACAGCACGGCGGCGTCGCGCGCCATCACGGCCGCCGCCTTCGGACCTGGCAGCGGCGTAATCAGGCTTGGCAACTCGTGGGGAGCCGGAACGGAACCACTCTGCATGGCGAATTCTCCTTCGACTACCGTTTCTGCGATGGGTTGTATGGAGCGCCCGCCCTGGCGGCGGGAACACGGCAGGAGTGCGCCGGGTCAGTCACCGGCGAACAGCGCGGGTCGCAATGCGGAAGGACGCCACATGTTAGCGTCAGTATATCTTGGCCCGTTCCGCAAAACCCGCCCCGGCAACCGCTCCGCCCGCCGTCATCCCGCCGGCGCGGGAACTGCGTTTCGCCTGCCAGCCCGGCTGCACCAACTGCTGCAACGTCGCCGGCTACGTTTATCTCACCGAAGAGAACCTGATCGAAGCCGCCCGTTACCTGCGCCTTAGCGCCGCCGAGTTCGAACGGCGCTTTGTCTACCGCACGCGCCACCTGCTGCGTCTGCGCAAGCCGCGCGGCTCCCAGTGCCACTTTCTAAAAGAAGATGGCTGCGCGATCCATCCCGCCAAGCCTACCCAGTGCCGCCTGTTTCCCTTCTGGCCTGAACTGGTGAAGTCGGCGTACGCCTGGAAGACAGCCGGGCGGCGATGCCCCGGCATCGGCCAGGGACCGCTGGTTCAAATTGGAGAGGCGCTCGAACAGGCATCCGAAATGGAACACGCCTACCCCACCATCTACTCCCAGGGATAGCCCGCCCGCTTCCCCCGCCGGTTTTTCGTCAGCACACCGCACGCTGTGGCAAATAAATAGCACGGGGGATTCATGGGCGCCGCGTGACTCCGCAGGGAGACGATGTGCGAGCTTTGGCACGCCGCTTGCACTGCTTCTCCGCGTATGCTCGACCGAGTCGCCGCCAGCTTGGGCAACTACATGGACCTGCTGAGTGTCCGGCAGAAACTGGTGGCGTCGAACATTGCCAACGCGGCGACGCCCGGTTACAAAACGAAAGATATTGATTTCCAATTTGAACTGCAAAGCCAGATGGGCCAGGAGGCCACCGCGCCGGCGCATGTTCGCGAGGTGCAAGGGCTAGGCACGCACAACGATGGAAATAATGTGAGCCTGGACCGCGAGGCGCGGCTGCTGTCGGAAAACGCTCTGCGTTTTAACGTGGCATCGCAGCTCTGGCGGAACAAGCTGCGCATGTTGCGCAACGCTGTGCAGGATGGGAGGAACGGATGAGCCTGTTTCAACTGCTATCCGTCAGCGCATCGGGGATGGCTGCGCAGAGGACGCGCGCCGAGACGATCACCGAAAATCTGGCCAACGCGGAAACCACGCGTACGCCCGAGGGCGGTCCCTACCGCCGCAAGGATGTTGTGTTCGCCAGCGCGGGACAATCCTCGCCGTTCGGATCGGTCTTCCAGCAGGCGATGGGACCTGGCGTCGAGGGTGTCGAGGCGGCCGAAACCGTCATAGATGCGCGCGAGCCCGAGAAGCGCTACCAGCCGGGCCATCCCGATGCGGACAAAGACGGCTATGTGGCCTTCCCGCGCATCAGTCCGGCCGAGGAGATGGTGAACCTGATGGGCGCCTCGCGCGGTTATCAGGCCAACGTGAACGCGCTGCTGGCCGTGCGCGATATGCTCCACCGCTCGCTCGATCTGTTGAAGTGAGGCACACGAAATGACCAGTCCCATTGCCGGCATCTCGCCTGCGTCCATACGTGGCGCCGATCCCACGTCCTTTACCGGTCCCGCCGCCAAGACCGATGGCGCCTCGGCCTTCTCGGAGATGTTCGAGCAGGCTGTGAACCGCGTGAACCAGTATCAGCAGTCCGCCGACACCGCCGTGCAGCGGTTTGTTACCGGCGAGGACGAGGATCTGCACCGCGTGGCCATGGCTACGCAGAAGGCCGAGGTTTCTTTCGAGCTGTTTCTGCAGATGAAAAACAAGGTCGTGCAGGCCTATCAGGAGATGATGCGTCTCCAGGTGTGACCGCGTCCGGCCACGATCCATGAGCTTCCTCGAACAACTGAAGTCTCTTCTTGCCGGCCTGAGCCGCAAGCAGCGCGTGTCGCTGGTGGTGGCCGCCATTGCCGTGGCCGCTGGCTTGCTGTCGTTCCTGAACTGGCGGGACAACGAAAGCTTCCAGGTGCTCTATGCGGATCTGGCCGCCGAAGACGCCGCGCAGGTGGTGGCAAAGCTGAAGGAGTCGGGCGCCGAGTACAGGCTCGGCAAGGATGGCAAGGTTATCCGCGTGCGCGCCGAACGCCTGCCGGATCTGCGCCTGCAGATGGCCGCCGCCGGGGTGCCCAAGACCGGACGGATGGGATTCGAGCTGTTCGATCAGAACCAGTTTGGCGCTACGCAGTTCGCCGAGCAGGTGAACTACCACCGGGCTCTTGAGGGCGAACTGGAACGCAGCGTCATGACGATTGGCGAGGTGGAAAGCGCCCGCGTCCACATCACGCCGCCCAAGGATTCGCTCTTTGTGGAGGAGCAGCGGCCCGCCAAGGCGAGCGTCCTGCTGCGCCTGCGCGCCCCGGCACGGCTGAGCGCGCAGAACGTGCAGGCGATCACGCAGTTGGTGGCCAACGCCGTCGAGGGGCTGTCGCCCGAGATGATCTCCGTTCTGGATTCCCGCGGCAACCTGCTGAATCGCGCCCGCCGCGGCAGTCCGGGAGACCCCGGCCAGGCGGGCGAGCTTCTGCTGGACTACCGCCGCACGATCGAGCGCGACCTGATCGCCAAGATCAATACGACGCTGGAACCGTTGCTCGGGCCGGACAAGTTTCGCGCAGGCGTCTCGGTGGAATGCGACCTCTCCACCACAGAGCAGAGCGAGGAGGCGTTCGATCCGGCGCGCTCGGTGATGGCCACGTCCCAACGCACGGAGGATATCGCCGGAGCCAACCAGGCCTCGGGCGTGCCCGGCACGGCGTCGAATCTGCCACGGCCGAGTTCGCGCCCCGGCGCCACGGGATCCGGGTTGACGCGACGCACCGAGAACATTTCCTACCAGTCCAGCCGCATGGTGAAGAAGACCCTCACGCCGCAGGGACAGGTGCGCCGCGTCTCGGTCTCCGTCCTTCTCGACCACAATGTCCGTTATGAGGGGACGGGACCCAAAGCCCGCCGTCTGATCGAACCGCCCAGCGCCGAGCGCCTGAAAGCGACGCGTGACCTCATCGCCGGCGTCGTCGGCCTGCAACCCGAGCGCGGCGACCAACTGATCGTCGAATCGCTTCCCTTTGAATCGACGCTCTCCTTTGAACCGCCGCCGCCCGCGGCTACCTCCGCGCCCGGAGGCCTCTTGCCGGCCGCGACCGTCGTCATCGACTGGAGCAAAGCCAACCCCATTCCCGCTGCCATTGCCGCTGGAGGTCTTTTGGCGCTGCTGTTGCTGGGGATCGCGGCGCGATGGTTCCTCAAACGCCGGGCGCGGAGGCGCGCGGCGGCCACCGCCGATGCGGTGAAGGCAATCGGAGCCTCCGGCGATCCCGGCAGGCCGGTGGGCGAAAGCATCGAGAAGAGGATCGAGACACAGATTCAGGAGAACCTGGCGCTCAAGGAGAAACAGGAGATGGAGATCCTCTCCGGCCTGAAACTGCCCGACTCGGCTACGAAGAAGTCCGAGGTTCTGACTAAACACATGACCGAACTCGCGAAGAAGGATCCCGCCGCGTTCGCCCACATCCTCCGCACCTGGATGAGCGACGCCGCCAATTAGGCAGAACCATGATCACCAACAGCGAAAAACCGACCGCGATGATGCCGGGCCTGAAAAAGGCCGCCATCCTGGTGGTCGCCATGGGCGAGGAGATGGGCGCGCTGATCCTCGGCCAGTTGGAGGAGGAGGAGGCGTCCCAACTCACGCGCGAGATTGCGCGCCTGCCTCCTGTGACGCCCGACATAGCCGACGCCATTCTGGAAGAGGGCTACCAGATGACGCTCGCGCACGACTATGTGCTCAAGGGCGGCGTCGAATATGCCAAGAAGATCCTCATCAACGCTTATGGTCCGGAACAGGCCAAGAAGCTGCTGGACCGGTTGATGAAGGCGCTCGGCAGCGACTCGGCCAGCTTCGACGCGCTTCAAAAAGCCGATCCGCAGCAGCTCGCCAAGTTTATCCACAAAGAGCACCCGCAGACGATCGCGCTCATCCTGTCGCACCTGAATCCTTCTCAGGCGGCCGCCTTGCTGGCCAGTCTGCCCGGTGAGATCCGTTCGGATGTCTCTTTGCGCATGGCCCATCTGGAGCGCATTTCGCCCGAGGTCATCACCCGCATCGCAGGAATCATTGGCCAGAAGTTGAAAGCGCTCGGCGAGTTCAGCCGGGAAAGCTACGGAGGCGTGCGCGCCGTGGCCGAAATGTTCAACCGGCTCGACTCGGGGACGAGCAAGGAGATCCTCGAAGAGATGGAGAAGTCCGACTCGCCGCTAGTGGAGACCGTGCGCCACCTGATGTTTGTCTTTGAAGACCTGCTGCTAATCGACTCGGCCGGCCTGAAAGAGGTGCTATCACGGGTCGACCGCAAACTGCTCACCGTGGCCCTCAAGGGGACTAGCGACCAACTCCGGCAGAAGTTCATGGATTGCATGTCCCAGCGTGGCGCCGAGATGCTGCGCGAGGACATGGACGCGATGGGCCCCGTGAAGATCAAGGAGGTCGAAGGGGCGCAGCAGCAGATTATCGCCATCGTCCGGCAGTTGGAGGCCGAAGGCGCGGTGAGCTTGAAGGGGACCGTGGGCGAACAGTATGTCCTCTAAGATCATGGACGGCGAGTCCGGGTTGCAGCCGCTTGTGTGGCGGCGGATGGGCGAAGCGACGGTCAGCGCAGGCCCGCCCCGCGCCCCGCTTCCCGAGAACGCCGCGCAGGCTCTTGACGAGGCGCCGGTTCTGCGCGCGCGGATCGCCGAACTGGAGCAGCAACTCCCGCGCCTGTCCGAGCAGGCCCGCCAGACCGGATTCCGTGAGGGCGAGGCGGCCGCGGCCGGACGCGCCTCCGCCGAGGTGCAGGCCATCGCGGCCCGTGGCGCGGCGGCCATAGCACAACTCACCGCGGAGCGCCGCCAGATGCGCCGCCAGTTGGAAGAAGACCTGGTCCACCTGGCCGTCGCCGTGGCGCGCCGCATCCTGCACCGCGAGCTTTCAGTCGATCCCGAGGCGCTGGGGGGCATCGTGCGCGCCGTACTGGACCGCATGGACGCCCGTGAGGTGCACCGCCTGCGCGTCCACCCGGCCGACGCCCCCTATGTCGAGAAGCGCCTGAGTGAATGGCAAACCCCGGCCGCCATGAGTATCGAGCGCGATGCGTCGCTCGAGCGCGGCGCGATCGTATTGGAGACCGCGCGGGGCTCGGTGGACGCCTCCATCGAGACACAACTGCGCGAGATCGACCGCGGCTTCACTGACCTGGTCCGGAGGCAGATTCCATGAGCACGCCCGCGCGCTTCTGGAACTTGGCGCCCTATGAACGCCTGCTCGAAACCGGCGATTTCTGCCGGATGGGTGGGCAAGTTTCCCAGATGGTCGGTCTGCTGGTGGAAAGCGTTGGTCCTCCAGCGGCCATTGGGGATTTTTGCGAAATCCAGACGCGCGACGGACGCTCCATACGGGTCCAGGCCGTCGGATTCCGCGACGGACGCGTGCTCTGCATGCCCCTCGAAGAGGTGGACGGGCTTCAAGCAGGTGATGCGATCATCACGCGCCGCGAGGCCGCGCAAGTGCGAACAGGATCTCACCTGCTAGGCCGCGTGCTGGACGGTTTCGGCCAGCCGATTGACAACCTGCCGCTGCCCGAGCTGGGCTCGCTCCGCAACCTGTTTGCCGCGCCGCCCGGCCCTCTCGAACGGGAGCACATCGATGAACCGCTGGTTACCGGCGTCCGCGCCATCGACTCGCTGCTCCCCATCGGCAAGGGACAACGCGTCGGCATCTTCGGCGGCTCGGGCGTGGGAAAAAGCACTCTGCTGGGCGCCATGGCGAAGCACAACTCGGCCGATGTCTGCGTGATCGCCCTGGTGGGCGAACGCAACCGGGAGGTGCGCGGATTCCTCGAACATGAGCTGGGCGAAGAGGGGTTGAAACGCTCCGTGGTCGTCTGCGCCACCTCGGACCGCCCGGCGCCATTGCGCATCCGCGCCTGCTTTCTCGCCCTGGCTATCGCCGAACACTTCCGGGATGAGGGCAAGGATGTCCTCCTCATCATGGATTCGGTGACCCGGATGGCCATGGCGCAGCGCGAAATCGGCCTGGCGGCGGGTGAACCCCCTTCACAGAAGGGCTACACGCCGTCGGTGTTCAACCTGATGCCGAAAATCTTTGAGCGCGCCGGCAAGTTCGCGCGCGGCTCCATCACCGGCCTGTTCACTGTGCTCGTGGAGGGCGATGATTTCAATGAGCCCGTCGCCGATGCCGTGCGGGGCATCCTGGATGGACACATCATTCTTTCGCGTGCGCTCGGACAGGCGGGCCACTATCCCGCCATCGACATTCTCCAGTCGGTGAGCCGGCTGGCCAGCGCCATCTCCACGTCCGGACAGAAGCGCGCCGCGCAACGCATCCGCCAGGCGATGGCCACATATGACCGGTCGGAGGATCTGATCAACCTCGGGGCCTATGTTTCCGGCTCGAACCCTCAACTCGATCAGGCCATCGAGTTGAGGCCGCGCGTGAGCGATTTCCTGCGCCAGCCGCCCGGCGAGTTCACACCGCTCGAGGAGACCATCAAACGCATGCAGGAGATCGGTGAATGAAGCGCTACAGCTTTCCGTTGGCCCGCGTGCTGGCGTTCCGCCGGCTGCAGCGTGACCTGGAACGGGCCGCGATGGAGCGTTCGCTCGCCGAGGTCCGCCGCATCGCCGAGTTCGGTGAGCAGGTCCGGCAGGAATCCGAGGCCACGGCGCGCGATCTGGTCACGCGTACGCCCGGCGAACCTGTGGACGGCACACAACTGGCGGGGCTCGACGGCTACCGCCGCTACCTGAAGCGCGTCGCCGCCGAGGTGGACCTGCACCACCGCCGAGCCGAGGTGGCCGCCGGCAACCAGCGTCTGAAACTGGTCGAGGCGGAACGGCGCATGAAGGTTCTGGAGCACCTGGAGGAGCGCACAAGGAAGGAATGGGACACGGCCATGCACAAAGAAATCGAGGACTTTGCCGGTGAAGCGTTTCTCGCGCGGTGGGCGCGAGGGCCACGAGGTGGCTGAAGCGCCGCATCCGGTTTCCGGACTCAACCACCGGCGCTCAGCGCTGGAACATCGAGATACCGGCCACGCCAGCGGCGCCCGCCTCGATGCAGGCCGGGATGAGTCTCGGCGTGACGCCGCCCAGAGCCAACACGGGCATGCGCACGCTGGACGCCGCACGGCGCAGCTCGCCCAAGCCTTTCGGCTCGTCCGGCGATGGCTTGCTCGAAGAAAGAAAGATTGGACTGAACACGGCGAAGTCGGCGCCCTGCTCCTCGGCTTGCTCCAGTTCTTCGATCTTGTGGCAGGAGACTCCAATCAGGAACCCCTCGGGCGCGATCTCCCGGATCCGCGCCGGTGTGAGGGAATTGGCAGGCAGATGCACGCCGGCGATTCCAGCGGCGAGGGCCACATCCGTCCTTCCGTTCACCAGAATCCTCGTTCCGCCGGGATTGGGAAGCGCGAGTATCCTCTCCAACAGCCGCAACAAGGCCCGCGCAGGCAGGTCCTTCTCACGCACCTGAATCAGTTCGACGCCTTCGCCCATCCGGCGCGCGATCACCTCCAGCAGGGCGTCCGGCCCACCTGCCGCGTGCCGGTCTGTAATGTAGTAGCGAATCACTCCCCGGCCGGCTCCCAATACCGTTCACCCGCGCAGGCGCGGCACAGAGTCCGCCCATCTTTCATCACCTCGCGCTGGAAGTTAATCCCCTCGCCGCATTCGGCGCAGGCCACGCGAGCCGACTTGAAGCCGGGCAGATCCTCGGGGCCGACGCGCACGCGCACCCACTGCGCCGAAAACAGATCGGAAACCGGCATCACGCCATACGCCCGCACCTGCTGCTGGCCCGGGCCGCTCGCATCGGGAAACATTTCCTTTGCTTTTTGTTTGGAAGATTCGAGCGCCACCACGCGCACCGCACGGCCCGTTTCCAGGTCGCAAAATGTGGCGGCCATCTTACCCCAATCGCGGAACTTAAGCGCCCGCTTGCCCAGGCGGCAGCCGGTCACCACGCCGATGGCGTCGGTGGCGCAACGGTCGATCTCGACAAACGTCACCAGGCGCTTGCGGTCACGGCCAGTGGGGTCGCCAAGGCCCAGCAACTCGAGCCCGTGCATGGCCATGCGGAGTCCGAGAATCTGGCCCGCGCAGATGTGTCCGTGCACGCGCGCGGCCATTTCAATGTATTGCTCCAGGGAAAGCATCGCTGCTTCCATCCTACGAGCCTCGTCACAGGGCGCGCAATTCGCCGGGCGGGATCTCGATCAGCCATTCCCGCGTCGAAGCCATCGCGGCGAACTCTTCGCGGGGCACCTCGGCGCGCAGTCCGTTGGTGAACTCCAACCGGATGCCACGTGGCAACTCGATGGTCCGCGCGAGTGTGGCCGGAATCTGGTTGGCTCCGGCGCGTTGCCCCTCCCGCGGGGCCGCCTTCACGCGCTCGGGCAGCACATACACCCACACATGGTCACCCTTGAATTTTCCCGGCAGGTAAGGCGCCGACAGTTCATGCTCGCCCATACGCAGACGGCTGGTCCTCGCGCCCGGATCGAGAGAGCGCACCTCGGCCGGGAACAGATCATAGACGCCGAGCAGCCTCGCCACGTCCAGGCTCGCCGGCTGCTCCACAATGCTTTCCGGCGTGCCGCTTTGGACAATGCGGCCATCGCGCACTACATGCATATGGTCGCCCAGCGCGAAGCACTCCTCCAAGTCGTGCGTCACCAGCACCACGGGGAGCTGAAACCCCTCGCGCACCTCGCGGATCACCTCGTGCAGTTCCTCCCGCAGCGGCGCGTCCAAGCCCCGCGCCGGTTCATCCAGCAATACCATCCTCGGCGCGGCCAGCAGCGCGCGCGCCACAGAGCCACGCTGCCTCTGCCCGCCGCTCAACTCATGGGGGAACCGTCCGGCCACATCTTCCAAATGGAACCGCTCCAGCATCTCCTGCACCTTGCGGTGCCGCTCCAGCCGGGGCAGGCGTTCGGCGGCGAAGCCCAGGTTGGCCCGCAGACTCATGTGAGGAAACAGAGCGTAGTTCTGGAAGACGTAGCCACACTGCCGCTCACGGGGCGGCAGACACACGCCGCTGGCGCCGTCAAAGAGCAACCGGCCATCCAGTTCGATGCGTCCGGCCCCGGGGCGCAGGAATCCGGCGATGCATTCAAGGGTCAGCGTCTTGCCGGAGCCGCTGGGCCCAAACAGAACGGTTACGCCCGCACCGGCCGTGAACTCCAGATCGAGCGTGAAGGCCGCCGAACCCGGAGCGGCGGCGAACTGTTTCTGAATGCGGACCGAAATCATCGCGCCGCCTGCCGTGCTTGCAGCCGGTTGGCCAGCCAAAGGATGCCCAAGGCCATCGCCGAAACGGCCAGAACGAGCGCCCGCGCCGCTGCGCCGTTGCCCGACTCCACGGCGTCATAGATCGCCACGGCCACCGTCTGCGTGCGTCCGGGAATGTTGCCCGCCACCATGATGGTGACGCCGAAATCCCCGAGCGCGCGGGCGAACGCCAGCCCCACGGCGGCCAGAATCGACCGGCTGGCCAGCGGCAGCGTCACACGCACGAACAGACGCCACTCCGAGGCCCCCAGCGTTCGCGCCGCCCGTTCGTAGTCGTGATCCACGCTCTCCAACGCCGCGCGTGCCGACTTGATCAACAGCGGCGCCGAGTGCAGCACCGCCGCCAAGACGGCCGCCTGCCAGGTGAACACAAGGGGAGCGCCCCACACCGCCTCCCAGGCGCGTCCGAACCAGCTTTCGCGGCCTATGACCACCAACAGGTAGTAGCCGAGCACCGTTGGCGGCAGCACCAGCGGCAGCGTCACCGCGGCGTCCAGAGCGTCTCTGCCGCGGAAGGTGCGGTTGGCCAGCAGATAGGCCAGCCACAGGCCTGCCACGGTGGAAATCAACGTGGAAAGCGCGGCCACGCGCATACTGAGCCAGAGAGGGAACCAGTCGAGGTCCATCGGAAACCTACCATTATAGGGACGATTGAGCCGGGTTCCGCGCCTGGAATGCTAGACTGGCGAAGATGCGTTTGGTCGTGTTGTGCCTGGGGGGGGCGTCCGCATTCGGGCTGCTGGCTTTGCCGTGCCTGGCGCAGCCGGCGCCGGACCCCGCCGTGAGCGCATCCGATCCGGCCGCGGCTACCCCCGTAGTGGCGCTCCACGATCCTGCCCCCGCCATTGCGCCGCTCACGCTGCGCGCCCGGGCCCGTTATACCGCGGACCGCGCCTTCAGCCCAGAAAACTTCGCCTTGGGCATCTTCACCAGTGGCATCCAGACCTGGCGGGACCGCCCCGAAGCCTGGGGCCGCGACTGGGAGGGTTTCGCCCAACGCTTCGGCATGCGCATGTCGCGCAGCTTCCTCAGCAACGGGATCGAATTCGGCGTCGGCGCCGCGATCGGCACCGATCCGCGGTACCGCCGGCTTGGCCGGGGCAGCGTGGGAAGCCGCGTGAAGTACGCCCTGGGCGGCTCGTTTTATCATTACGACGCGCAGGGACGGCGCGTTCCGGCGCTCTCGCGTTTCGCCGGCATCGCCGGATCAAACATCATTGTCAACCACTGGATGCCGCCGGGTGACGACCGGAAACAGGACATCCTCCGCCGCTGTGGCCAGCAGGTTGCCTGGCACATCGGCTGGAACGTGTTCCGGGAGTTTCTCCCCGACATCAAACGCAAGCTGGGAAGATAAAGGATTGTCCACCACCGAACTCGCCATCGAAGCCGCCGGCCTGGAACCGCTCCAGCTCACCGAGCACCAGGCCTGTCTGTTTGAACTCCTCATCACCTACGCCCTGGAGCCGAGCATGGGATTCGACGCGGACTATCCGCTCGACTCGCCCGCGCCGTATGAACCCGGCGCGCGCCTTGCCTTGCGCGACGGCTTCAATGAGCGTCTCGGCGTGCTCACCGTCACCGCCTGCGCGCCCGCCGGTGACGGCTATCAGTTGCATGGCTCCCTGCAGCCCATCATGCGCCCGCGCTGGCGCGGCTTCGAGACCTTGCGCCTCACGGCCGGCGAGGCCTGCGAGCGTCTGGGTCCCTGCATCGCCTGGGTTCCCGCGCCCTGGCCCACGCGGGAGGAGGCCGTCGGCGCCGCGCAACTGGCTTTTGAGGATGGGCTCCCCATCGTGATCTTCGTGCCGTCGCACCTGCCGCCTCACGTTGGACTGCCGGCGCGTGTGCGGGCCGCGCAGGCCGCCGCCGCCGAGACAGGGGCCGAGGTCGTCATCCTGCCCATGGCCGACCCGGCGCTGCTCGACACCGCGCTTACGCACTATGGAGCACGCCGCCGCGTGGCCTCCGGCGGTGCGGTGGTGTTCGACGCCGTCGAGGCGATCCGGCGCGCCGAGCAGCCACCCCGCACGGAACAGGGCTTCTGCCTCTGGTTCACGGGACTTCCTTCGGCGGGCAAGTCGACCATCGCGGCCGAGGTGGCCACGTTGATCGAAGAGCGCGGACGCCGGTTCACTTTTCTCGATGGCGACGTGGTCCGGACGCACCTGTCCAAGGGGCTAGGCTTCAGCCGCGAGGATCGCGACACCAATATCCGGCGCATCGGATGGGTGGCGTCCGAGATTGTCCGCCATGGTGGCGTGGCACTGTGCGCCGCCGTCAGCCCCTACGAGGCCACACGCGAGCAGGTGCGGTCCATGATGCCTGCGGGCCAGTTCATCCTTATATACGTCGCCACCTCGCCCGAGGTGTGTGAGGCGCGCGACGTCAAGGGATTCTACGCGCAAGCCCGCGCCGGAGCCATCACGGGCTTCACGGGCGTGGATGATCCGTACGAGGAGCCTCTGCAACCATCGCTACGGTTGGACACAACATCGGCCACGCCGCGCGCCAACGCCCGCGCCGTTATGGAATTTCTCGTGCAAGAGGGATTCTTCTAGCTTTACCAGCGCACGGGCGCCACTGGCTGTGCATGCGTTGACACGCCCGGCTGCGCATGTTAATTGTGGGCTTCACCAATGGCGGACGCTGAGAACCCCGCTCGGGGACTACCTGATCAAACACCACCGCCCGAGGGTCCGCGGAAGGAAACGGCTGCCGCCACGCCCGCTGGCGCTGTGTCTGAAGCCGCCGCGCCCGCTGCGAAACCCGTCGCGCCGGCCGCGAAACACCCCGCCGCCAAGCCACCGGCCGAGATGGCGGCCGAGCCTTGGGAAGACGAACTAACGCGCGCCCTGGCCCAACAATTCGACAACCGAATTGAGCGTTTTGCCACTTATGTGGGGCAAAACTTCCTTGCCGCCGATTGTGCCGCGGTCTACGACATTGTGGAAGCGCTCCGGGACAAGTGGCAGTTCGACTATCTGGTGGATCTTACCGCCGTTGATTTTCCGAACCGTCCGAAGCGGTTCGAGGTGGTCTACATTCTCTATAGCTACGCGCGAAATGAACGGATTCGCTTGAAATGCGCCGTCGCGGAAGGAGAGCGCCCGCGCTCTGTAGTGGCTCTCCACGCCACGGCGGACTGGCTGGAGCGCGAGGTGTACGACATGTTCGGCATCGAGTTCGCCCGGCATCCTGATTTGCGGCGGTTGCTGCTGCCCGAGGACTGGCAGGGATTTCCGTTGCGGCGCGACACGAACATCCTGGCCATGGATAACCAGTGGGTGCGGGAGAACCTGGGAATCGAAAGCGGACAATAACCCATGTCGCAAACCTTCCTCGATTCCAACGAACTGGTGCTCAACATGGGACCGCAGCATCCGTCCACGCACGGCGTGCTGCGGGTGATCCTGAAACTGGACGGCGAACGGGTGAACGGCACCGAATGCGTCATCGGCTATCTGCACAGGGGCGTGGAGAAGATTGCCGAAAACCGCACCTATCAGATGTTCGCGCCGTACGTGGACCGCATGGACTATGTGGCCGCCGTGAGCAACGGTCTCGGCTATGTGCTGGCCGTGGAGCGGCTCATCAGCGTGGAGGCCACGCCGCGCGCCCAGGCCGTGCGCGTCATCCTGACCGAGCTGAACCGCATCGCCAGCCACCTGCTGTGGCTCGGTACGCACGCCCTGGACATCGGCGCCATCACGCCGCTGTTCTACACGTTGCGCGAGCGGGAAGAGGTGCTCAAGATTTTCGAGAACTACTGCGGTGCGCGGCTCACCACGCACGCCTTCCGCATTGGCGGTCTGCAGTATGAGCTCTACGACGGCTTCGAGCGCGAGGTGAACGCCTTCTGCGACTGGTTCATTCCCAAGGTGGATGAGTACGAAGAGCTGCTGACCAACAACCGCATCTGGCGTGAACGTCTGACCGGCGTCGGCATTCTGAACGCCGCCGATTGCAAACGCTACGGCGTGACGGGCCCCGTGCTGCGCGCCGCCGGCGTCGCCTGGGACCTGCGCAAGGCGCAGCCGTACTGCGGCTATCAGAACTACGAGTTCGACATCCCCACCGGCAGTAACGCCGACACCTTCGACCGCTATGTGGTGCGCATGGAGGAGATGCGGCAAAGCGTGCGCATTATCCGCCAGGCCGTGGGCGCCATTCCCGCCGGCCCCATCATGGCCAAGGTCTCCAAGGTGTTGAAGCCGCCCGTGGGGGAGGCCTACGTTTCCATCGAAGCGCCCAAGGGCGAGTTGGGCTACTACATCGTCAGCGACGGTACACTGAATCCTTACCGGGTGCGCGTCCGCCCGCCTTCGCTCATCAATTTGCAGGCGCTGGACCAGATGGTGCGCGGCGCGCTGGTGGCCGACGTCGTGGCCATCATCGGGACGCTGGACATCGTGCTGGGGGAAATCGACCGATGATCGCTCTGCTGAAGAAAGTCCTCCTTGTCGACCTGCTGCGCGGGCTCTGGGTCACCTTCCGGAACCAGCATCCCAAGCATCTCTACACGGAGCAGTATCCGCTGGAGCGCCCCAAGGTGGCCGAGCGTTTCCGCGGCGCGCCGCGCCTGAACACCAATCCGGACAACGGCGAAACGCTGTGCATCTCCTGCGACCTCTGCGCCAAGGCCTGCCCGGAGAACCTGATCGTCGTCACCAGCGTGCGCAACGAGCAGACCAAGCGCAAGGATCTGACCACGTTCACCTATGACACCTCGCGCTGCATGTTCTGCGGCCTGTGCGAGGACGCCTGCCCCGTCGATGCCCTCGAACTTACCCAGGATTTCGAGCTGGCCAGCTATACCCGCGAGGGGCTCATCTGGGACCGGCAGATGCTCGAGGAGGGTCCGAAGCCGACGCGGTATACGCGCTGACGCGCCGCCATGCTGGATACCTTCTTCTTCTACGTATTCGCGCTGCTCACCCTGGGCGGCGCCGTCGCCACGATCACCCGCCGCAGCGCCGTGCACAGCGCGCTTTCGCTGGTGGTGTCGCTGCTGGGCGTGGCCGGGCTCTACCTGCTGCAGCAGGCCGAGTTTCTGTTCGCCGTGCAAATCGTTCTCTACATCGGCGGCATCATGGTGCTGTTCCTGTTCGTCATCATGCTGGTGAATCTGGATGAGGCGGGCAAACAGCGCCAGTTCAACCGGCAGTGGCTGTTGGGACTGCTGGCCTGCCTGCTGGTGGGCGCTCAGATGATCTGGATGGTGCGCGGCTCCGGCGCGCTGCGGCTGCCCGAGGCGCCCGCCGCCTTGTCCACGTCCGGCGCAGCTTCGGCGGTGGGAAGCGCCGCGGGAGGCGCGGGCGGCGGCAACGTCGAGCAACTCGCCGATGTCCTGTTCCGCCAGTATCTGCTGCCGTTCGAGGTGGTCAGCCTGCTGCTGCTGGTGGCCATCGTCGGTTCGGTCATGCTGGCAAAGAAAAGTTCCTGAGGCCGTCATGTTGCATCCGATCACCACCAACCACTACCTGATGCTGAGCGCGGCGCTGCTGCTCATCGGCACGCTGGGCGTGCTCACGCGGCGCAACATCGTCGTCGTGCTCATGTCGATCGAGCTCATTCTGAACGCCGTCAACATCAACCTGGTGGCCATGGCCCGCTACTGGCAGAACCTGCAGGGCCAGGTCTTCGCCATCTTCGTCATCACCGTGGCCGTAGCCGAGGCCGCCATCGGATTGGGCATTCTGATTGCTTTGTTCCGCAACAAGGAGACGGTGCAGGCCGACGAAATCGACCTGTTGAAGTGGTAGCCGGAACGACACGATGAACTTCCTCGATCTGATCTGGCTCATCCCTCTATTCCCGCTGGCCGGCGCGGCGGCGATGCTGCTCATCGGCCGGCGTCTCGATCCGCAGGGCGCCTCGGCTGTCGCGCTGGCACACGGGCTGGGCGAGCCCGAGGCGCATGGCCATCATCACCACCCCTTCGCCTCCACGCGCCGTCTGATCGCCTATCTCTCGCCCGGCGCCGTCCTGCTCAGCTTCCTGTTTTCGATGGGCGCCGTGGTCCAACTGGCTTCCCTCGAACACCGCTCGCACGAGGTCGTTCTCTACACCTGGATCTCCGGACTGCCGTTCCACACCGCCACTGGCGCACTGTCCACCTTCACCGCCGACTGGGGTTTCCTTCTCGATCCGCTCAGCTCGGTAATGATCCTGGTGATCACCGGCATTGGCTTCCTCATTCATATCTACGCCACCGGCTATATGGCGCACGACGGCGGTTACTACCGCTTCTTCGGTTATCTCAACCTGTTCGTCTTTTTCATGCTGACGCTGGTTCTGGCGAACAACTACGCGCTGCTGTTCGCCGGATGGGAAGGCGTGGGGCTGTGCAGCTACCTGCTGATCGGTTTTTACTTCCACAAGAAATCAGCGAGCGACGCGGCCAACAAGGCGTTCATTGTGAACCGCGTCGGCGACGCCGGGTTCCTGATCGGCATGTTCCTTTTGCTGAGCCTCACCGGCACGCTGCGCTTCACACAGATGAACGAGTTGCTCACCAGCGGCGCGTTCACCGCCGAAACAGCCGGCTTTGGCGCGCTCAGTGTGGCAGCGCTCTGCCTGTTCGCCGGCGCCACGGGCAAGTCGGCGCAACTGCCGCTGTATGTCTGGCTGCCGGACGCCATGGAGGGCCCCACGCCGGTATCCGCGCTCATTCACGCGGCCACGATGGTCACGGCGGGTGTCTACATGGTGGCGCGCTCGCACGTGCTCTACGCGCTGACACCGGAAACCAGCGCCATCGTCATGGGCACCGGAGCGGTTACGGCTATCTTGGCCGCTTCCATCGCGCTGGTCCAGAACGACATCAAACGCGTGCTCGCCTACTCCACGGTTTCGCAGCTCGGCTTCATGTTCATGGCGGCCGGGGCGGGCGCTTACTGGGTGGCCGTCTTCCACCTCTACACGCACGCCTTCTTCAAGGCCCTGCTTTTCCTCGGTTCGGGATCGGTGATTCATGCCATGTCCGGCGAGCAGGACATGCGCCGCATGGGCGCGCTCAAGGACAAAATTCCCACCACGTTCCGCACCATGTTCGCCGGTTCGGTGGCCATTGCCGGCATCCCCGGATTGGCCGGATTCTTCTCGAAGGATGAGATCCTCTGGCAGGTGTTCAGTTCGCCGGGCGGTTCGCTGGCCGTCTACGCCGTTGGCCTGATCACAGCCGCCATGACCGCCTTCTACATGTGGCGTCTCATGTTCATGACCTTCTATGGCGAGCCGCGTATGGATGCTGAGACGGCCCGGCGCATCCACGAGTCGCCCGCCTCCATGACGCTGCCGCTTGTCGTGCTCGCCGCCGGCAGCGTGGTTGCCGGCTGGATCGGCGCCCCCAAGCTGTGGAGCTTCCTGCCGGACTCCTTCCGCGCCTTCGAACACTGGCTCATGCCCGTGTTCACGCATGGCGCGCCGCGGGCGGCGGCCGGCCACGAAGCCGCGCACCACGACGCCGGACTCGAATGGGCGCTGATGGCGCTCAGCGTGGCCATCGCCCTGGGGGGCATCCTGCTCGCACGCTCGCTGTACGGGAATCGCTGGACGGTGGATCCCATCGAATCGCTCACCGGCCCTTTGCACAAACCGCTGCGGAACAAGTGGTACGTCGATGAGGTCTACACTTTCCTCTTCATCGACGGACTGGCCAAGGGCGGCGGACGCCTGCTGGGCGTCTTCGACCGCGGCGTCATCGATGGCGGCGTGAACGGCTCCGGCTGGCTGGCGCGATTTGCTTCGCGAGTCTCCATCTGGTGGGACACCTGGATCATTGACGGCGCCATCCGCCTGTCGGCGCTGCTGGCCCAGGCCGCCTCGTTCCCCATGCGCCTGGCGCAAACCGGACAGGTGCAAACCTACGCCACCGTGTTTCTGCTGGGCGTGGCGCTGTTTCTCGGTTGGAGGTGGTTCGCGTGAGTCCGCTCAGCCTCGCCCTGTGGACGCCGCTGGCCTGCCTCGCCGTGCTGCTGGCGATTCCGTCCTCGCAAAAAGCGGCCATCAAGTTATGGGCCAATGTCTCGGCGCTGCTCGGCCTGGCCGCCATACTGCCGCTGCTCGCCGGTTTTGACAAGACCAACGGCGGCTTCCAGTTTGTCGAACGCGCTCCGTGGGTGCCCTCGCTGGGCGTGCAATACTACATCGGCGTTGATGGCATCAGTCTGCTGTTGATGGCGCTCACCGCCGTCACCGCCGTCGTGGCCACGCTCTCCAGTTGGAACGCCATCGAGGACCGCGTGAAGCAGTATTACGCCATGCTGCTGCTGCTGCAGGTGGGCATGCTGGGCGTCTTCGCCTCACTGGACTTCATCCTCTTTTACGTCTTCTGGGAACTGGTGCTGGTGCCCATGTACTTCCTGATCGGCGTCTGGGGCGGCCCGCGCAAGCTTTACGCGGCGCTCAAATTTTTCCTCTACACGCTGACGGGCAGCGTGCTCATGCTGCTCGGCATCCTCACGCTGTTCTTCCAGCATTGGTCGCAGTCCGGCGCGCCCACCTTTGCCATCGACGCCCTGCTCGGCCTGTCCATGCCCTTCTGGATGCAGCAGTGGGTGTTCTGGGCGCTGTTCATCGGTTTCGCCATCAAGGTGCCCATGTTCCCGTTCCACACCTGGCTGCCCGACGCGCACACGGAGGCGCCCACGGCCGGCTCGGTGATCCTGGCCGCCGTGCTGCTCAAGATGGGAACCTATGGCTTTCTCCGTTTCTCCCTGCCGCTGCTGCCGGATGCCTCCATCGACCGCACGATCGTCCAGGTGCTGGTTGGCCTGTCCATCACGGGTATCCTCTACGGCGCGCTGGTGTGCCTGATGCAGAAGGACTGGAAGCGGCTGGTCGCCTATTCTTCGGTGAGCCACCTCGGCTTCTGTACGCTGGGCATCTTCTCGCTGAATCCGAACGGCATCGCCGGCAGCGTGATGCAGCAGTTGAACCACGGCATCTCCACCGGCATGCTCTTCCTGGTGGTGGGCGTGATGTATGAACGCCGCCACACGCGCGAGATCAGCGAGTACGGCGGACTGGCGCACCGCATGCCGCTTTTTGCCACCGTGTTCGCCTTCGCCGTGCTCAGTTCGGCCGGTCTCCCGCTGCTGAACGGCTTCGTGGGCGAGTTCACCATTCTGCAGGGAGCTTTCGAAGCCAGCCGCCTCGCGGCCTCCCTGGCCGTGATCGGCGTCATCCTGGGCGCGGCCTATCTGCTCTGGCTGTATCAACGCACCACGCTCGGACAGATCACCAACATGAAGAACAACCACCTGCCCGATCTCAGTCCGCGCGAGTTGGCCGTCTTCGCCCCGCTGGTCATTTGGGCCTTCTCGATCGGCCTCTATCCGAAGCCATACTTTGAGATGATCGAACGCCCGGTGGCGAGAATCGTCGAGCGCGTCCGGCCCGGATACTTCCAGGAGCGTCCGCAGGCGCCCGCGCTGGCCGAACTCGATCCGGCCGCGGCGCCCGCCATCCGGCTTCAGGCGGGAGGCGCGCGATGAGCCCCTACTTCACCGCCGCCGATCAGTTCGCCGTCAACCCTGCGCTGCTGCTGGCCCTGTTCGGCTGCGGCATTCTGATTCTCGACTTCCTCATTCAGCCCAATCCCAAGAGCAAGCGGCTCCTGATTCTGCTCGCGCTGGCGGGCGAGGCCTTCGCCGCCGGGGCGCTCCTGCGCCAGTACAAGCTGATCGAGGAGCAGTCCGTCGTAGCGCTGCACGGCTTCTCCGGAAGTCTGATCGTCGATGGCTTCTCCATCTTCTTTAACGCCATGTTCGCCGCCGCCGCCATACTCGTCGTGTTGATCTCCTACCACTACCTCGAAGTGGAAGGCGAGCACAACGGCGAGTTCTACGGGCTGGTGCTGCTGGCCCAGTGCGGCATGTACTTTCTGGCCTCGGGCGCCGATCTGGTGACCATCTTCATCGGCATCGAACAGATGGCCGTCACCTTTTATGTGCTAGTGGGCTTCCTCCGTGGCGACCGGCGCTCGAACGAGGCGGCGATGAAGTACCTGCTGCTCGGCGCCTTCTCCAGCGGGTTCCTCGCCTACGGATTTTCGCTGCTCTACGCGCTGTCGGGCTCGACGCGCCTGGACCAGATCGCCACCGCGCTGGCGCAGCGGCCGGCCGCCGACCCGCTGCTGATTCTGGCGCTGGCCACAACCATGGTGGGTCTGCTGTTCAAGATCGGCGCGGCGCCGTTCCACATGTGGGCGCCGGATGCCTACGAGGGCGCGCCGACGCCCGTCACCGCCTATCTGTCGGTGGCCTCCAAGGCCGCCTCGGTGGCCGTGCTGGTGCGCGTGCTGATGAGCACGCTCGGCTCGCAGCGCATCAATTGGGAGCCCATGCTGGCCGTGGCCGTGCTGCTCAGCCTCACCATAGGCAACTTCTCGGCCCTCACGCAAACGAACCTGAAGCGGCTGCTGGCCTACAGCTCCATTTCGCACGCCGGCTATGTGCTGCTCGGCCTCATCGCAGGCAACCGCACGGGACTGACCGGCATCGCCGTCTACCTGCTCGTCTACACGTTCATGAACACCGGCGCCTTCCTGGTGCTGATCTCTCTGCGCCAGAAGGGGCTCACCGGCGACGATATCGACGACCTCAACGGGCTGATGCACCGCTCGCCCGGCCATGCGCTCCTGATGGCTCTGTTCCTGCTGTCGCTGGCCGGCATTCCGCCCACGGCCGGTTTCATCGGCAAGTACTACATCTTCCTGTCCCTCGTCGAGACCGGCCATTTTACGCTGGCCATCGTGGCGGCGCTCTACGTGGCCATTTCGATCTACTATTACTTTCGCATCGTCCGCGCCATGTTCCTGAACGAGGCGGGCCAGCTTCCGGCGGCCGTGCCGGGATGGGGCGTGCGCGTGGGCTTCCTGCTCACCGCCGCCGGGACACTCGCCATCGGCCTGTTTCCGGAACCGGTCGTCCGCCTCGCGGGAAGATCACTGCTCAGGTAGACGGCCATGGAAACACTCCAGTCCATCGTTTCGCACCCCTGGTTTACGCCACTCGTGATGACGGCGCTCATCATTCTCGTTTTTCCGCTGCTGGCCGGCTACATTGTGCTTGTAGAGCGCAAGGTGCTGGCCGACATGCAGGTGCGGCTGGGCCCCATGCGCGTGGGTCCGCACGGGCTTCTGCAGCCGATCGCCGATGCCCTGAAACTGCTGCTGAAGGAAGACATCATTCCGGCCGAGTCCGACAAGGCCATCTTCTGGTTCGCGCCGCTCATCTCCACCTTTACGGCGCTGACGGCCTTCTGTGTCATACCGTTTTCGAGCGGAATCTTTGTCGCCGACGTGAACGTCGGACTGCTGATCATCTCGGCCATGAGCTCGGTGGGCATTCTCGGCATCGTGCTCGGCGGATGGGCGTCCAACAGCCACTACTCGCTACTCGGTGCACTGCGCAGCGCGGCTCAACTGGTGAGCTATGAGGTGGCGCTGGCCCTGGCTCTGCTCTCCGGCGTCATGTCGGCCGGAACGCTGAGCATGACCGGAATCGTCCGCGCGCAGCAGGAGCGGCACATCTGGTTCGTCTTCGACAACTACGGGTTGATGATCATCCCCTTCGTGGTCTACGTCATTTCGGCCGTGGCCGAAACCAACCGCGCGCCCTTCGATCTGCCGGAGGCTGAGTCCGAGCTTGTCGCCGGCTTCCACACCGAGTACAGCGGCTTCCGCTGGGCGCTGTACTTCCTGGCCGAGTACGCCAACATCTTCGTGGTGTCCTCGGTGGCGGTGACGCTGTTTTTGGGAGGCTGGCTGCGGCCGTTTCCTAACGTCCCCTGGCTGGAGGCGCCGTTGAACTACGGCTTCCCGGTCCTGCTGTTTCTGGCGATCGGCCTGGGATGCCTGCGCCTGGCGCGGAAGCTCACCTGGAGGCCGCACGCCATCGGCATGGCGGCCGTGGCGCTGGCCGTGCTCGCCTTGGCCGCGTTGATGCTGATTCCCGACGTGAATGCCGCCGTCAGCGCGCCCTTCTGGTTCCTGCTGAAGGTGGGATTCTTCGTGTACGCGATGATCTGGTTCCGCGGCACCTTCCCGCGTTTCCGCTATGACCAGTTGATGAATATCGGCTGGAAGATCATGATCCCCGTCGCGCTCGCCTCCATCTTCCTGAACGCCGTGGTGGGCATGTTGCGGATGGGCTAAGCGGGCAGCGGAAAAAATGACGCTGTGGCGGCAGTACATTTTCCCGTTTGCCGCGTCCCATGCTACCTGAGAGAATAACGTCTCCGCGCGGACGCCCTTTCCCCAACCATCCAAACGTTCCGCGCGGGGGCGCTCTCGCGGACGCGCTGCTTACCGTAAGTTGTCTTCGCGGATGCGGGGCGGCTTCGGGATGCCGCGATTGAGAAACTCCACCAGCGGCAGCATGGCGAGAAAGTGCCTGGCGATGAGGCGGGCGAAGCCCGGCTTGGACGCCTCGCCCGCGTCCAGCGTGACGTCGTAATACCACTGCTTCCTCTTGATGAGCTCGATGGCCGGATGCGTGGCGGGGAAGCCCTTGGGCGGACGCTGCAGCGCGCTGCCGTGCAACTCGCCGCACAGCGTCCTGGCCGGGCGCGCTTTCAGGATGGTCTGCAACTCTTCATACCGCGAGGCGAGATGGGTGCGCAGGGAAAGCAGAGTCTTCGGCTCGGCGAAATAGACGCCGCCGGCCACGATCACCTCGTTGGGAGCGACGTGAAAATACAGCGAGCCGCAGCCGAGCTTGGCCATGCCGCGTTTGGGAAACAGCGCGCCAAGGTGTGTCTTATAAGGCGTCTTGTCGGAACTGAATCGCGTGTCGCGATAGATGCGGAAGATGGCTTTCTTCGGCTCGGTCACATAGTCCGGCGCGGCGTGCGCGAGCGTGGCGTTCAGCTCCGCCGTAAGAGCTTCCATGGGAGCGCGAAGATAGTCCTCGAACTCCTGCTTATGCTCCTGGAACCATTCGCGGTTGTTGTTGCGTTTCAGCTGGGACAGAAAGCGGAGGCCGGCGGGAGGAATCATGGCAGTAACCCGGTATACTAGATCATACTCATCGTGCCGAGCGCCCCGCTTTTGACAGAATTCGCGCAGCAGCTTCACTGCCTCGGACTCGATGTGCGGCAGAACATTCCGTTGAGCGAGTTGACGCGCTTCCAACTGGGCGGCGCGGCGGACCTTGTCGCCGAGACGGCCGAGGAGTCCGTTTTCGTTCGGGCGGTGCGCGCCGTGAGAAGCATGGGCGTGCCGTGGCTCGCGCTGGGCGGTGGCACGAACCTGATCGCATCCAGCGCCGGTTTCCGGGGCGTGATTCTGCGCTACCGCGGCGCGCGGATCGAACTGGGCGAGCGGTATGTGCACGTGGAGTCGGGCGCCGAGTTGCAGAGCCTGGTGGACTTTACGATTGCGAACGGGCTGGCCGGACTGCACACGATGACGCGGATTCCCGGTTGGGTAGGCGGGGCGATCTACGGCAATGCCGGCGCCTATGGCCATTCGATCGAATCGTGCATCGAGGGCGTGCGCTTCTTCGACGGGCGCGTGCTGCGCGGACTGGACCGCCGGGGCTGTGAGTTCGCCTACCGCGACAGCATCTTCAAACGGAACAAGGACTGGATCATTCTTTCGGCGGTGCTCTCGCTGCCGCCGGGTGACGCCGAGGCGATGCGGCGCCGCGCCGAGGAGATCCGTTCGCTGCGCGACGCCAAGTATCCGCCCACGATGCGCTGCGCGGGCAGCATCTTCAAGAACCTTCTGGTGGCCGGTCTGCCGAAGGAGCTGATGCTGAGCCTGCCGCCGGGCGTGGTGGTGGAAGGCAAACTGCCCGCCGGATGGCTGCTGGAGCAGGTGGGCGCCAAGGGCATGCGCCGGGGCGGCATTCAGGTGGCGGGCTATCACGCCAACACGGTGTACAACGACGGCGGGGGCTCGCCGGAGGAGTTGTACGCGCTGATCGGGGAATTGAAGCAGCGCGTGCGTGAGCGCTTCGGCCTGCTGCTGGAGGAAGAAGTGCAGTACGTTGGCTTCTAGCTTTGCGCCGGGGCGCGCTGGGAACGGCTGAGCCAGTGGCTGAGCATGGCGGCGAAGTCGAGAGCGTGCGGGTCCTGGCCTAGCTGCTCGACGCTGTACTTCATCTTGCGGCGCCAGTTGGGGTACTGGTGCGTGGTGGCGGGCAGATTCTGCTGGTCGATCTCCTTGGTGAGATCCTCCTGGTTCAGCGTAAGCAGCATGGAGGGCGTCAGGGCCAGGAAGCCTGTGATGGCGTTGTGAAGCTCACCGGTCAGCTCGGGCAGCAGTTCGGCCTGGCGCGGGTAGCCGGGCGGCAGAAGGGCCTGCTCGTGAAGCGCGTCAAGCATGAACTGCTTGTCGCGCAAGCGGCCTTCGCGCATGCGGCCGGCGGCGCCATCGTCTGGCAGCAGTCCGGCGCGTTCGCGGGCGTCGATGTCGCGGCCGCACCAGAAGCCGGCCAAGGTGGGCAGATCGTGAGTGGTGGAGCTGACCAGGGCCTGGCGCGGGTATTCGCCGGGCGGGATGAGCGTACCGTCCTCGCGGCGTTCGAAGTAGAAGAGGCGGTAGCTGAGGATGCCGAAACGGTCCAGCATCTCTCTCATGCGCGGCTCGACGGTGCCCAGGTCCTCGCCGATGATGAGGACCTTCTGGCGCACGCTTTCGAGGGCCAGCACGCGGAGCAGGTCCCCGGCGTTGTCGCGGACATAGGCGCCCGTGCGGGCGTCGAACCCGTCGGGAATCCAGTAGAGGCGGAAGAGGCGCATGACATGGTCCAGGCGCAGGGCGCCGCCGTGGCGCGCGCTCATGCGGATGAAGTCGGCGAAGCGGCGGTAGCCGTCGGCGAGATGGCGTTCCTTGTTTGGGGGAGGGAAGCTCCAATCCTGGCCGTTGGGAGAAAAGTCGTCGGGTGGGGAGCCGACGCGGCAGCCCTGCGTGAAGAAGCCGCGGGCGGACCAGAGGTCGGCGCCGCAACTGTCGTTGGCCAGGGGCAGATCGTGGAAGAGTCCGATTTCCATGCCGCGTTCGAGGGCGTGGCGTTGCGCGGCTTCGGCCTGCAGGTCGAGTTGCCACTGCACGAATTTGTAGAAGAGGATGGCGCGGGGGTGTGTGCGCTGGAAGTCGCGGCAGGCGGTCGAGCCAGGGTCGCGGTACGGTTCGGGCCACTGGGGCCAAACCCAGACGTCAGGGTATTTCTTGTGGAGCCAGTGGTCCAGGGCGGAGAACAGGGCGAACTCCTCAAGCCGTGCGCCTTCGCGCGCCAGGAAGCGGGCAAAGGCCATGCCGCGCGCGGTTTCGGCGAGCCATTCGGTGCGGTAAAACTCGCGGAAGGCGAGCAGTAGAAAGAGTCGCTTCAGACGGGCGACCCGTTCGTATTCGACGAACTCGCTGCCGTTCAACGCGGCGATTTCGGCGCGCACGGACTCGGAGGCGAGCAGACGCGAGGCCCACCGGGAGCGTGCGAAGCCATCAACGGCGGGGACGTCGAGGTAGAGGAAGTTGCGGTAGAAGATGGTGCTGGGCAGATAGGGGCTGGTGTTGTAGGGCTGCCGGTTGAAGATGGCGTGAAGCGGGTTGAGAGCGACGTAGCTGCCGCTGGCGTGCGTGGCGGTCCAATCAATCACGCCTTTCAGAGCGGTGAAGTCGCCGCAGCCCCAGGTGTGAGCCGTGTGGACGCCATAGAGGCTGACGGCCAGGCCGGCTCGTTTTTCGCCGCGTTCGAGCGAGGGCGGCAGATAGGCGCGCGGCGGGCAGACGACGAGGCGCATGCGCGCCTGAACGGCCGCTCCGGTGGAGGCGCTCCAGCGCAGTTGCAGCGTGTGATAGCCGAGAGGGAGGGCGGCGTGCGTCCAAAGGCGCTCGCTGCGGCCTTCCGCATGGGCCGTTTCGGGAAGCGAGAGCCAGTCCTGCTCACCTTCCAGGACTGCGCCGGATTCGGCTTCGATGCGCCAGCGCAGCGTGGCGGCCTCGGCGGGGGCGCGCAGGGGGACGCGAATGTCCGCATGATCCACGACGGCGACAGGCGGCGACAGACGCGACCAGGCATCGGATTCGCGCAGTGCGAGAGAGTGCGCGAGAGCGGCGGCGTTGGAGGCGTCCAGCCCCATGGCCGCCAGGAGACGCTGGGCGAGATCGGAGGTTAATTCATGGCGATTGCCGAAAATGTCCCAGTATTCAGGCTGAATGCCAAGGCTTTCGGCGGCGGCGCGGAGGAGGGCGTCGAAATCGCGGGCGGGCTCCTCCGGCTGGTGGTGGGGGGGCATGGGTGTCTCATTATTGTAATGGGACGGCAAGGGCGGAGGTTTGGCTTAGGCCGCGGTGTGGTTCTGCGCATCCTCATCCGGCGCGGCCGCGCCGCGAGAGGCGCGCAGCACGATGGGGGCCATGGAGGAGCCGGCGGCGTCCTTCCGGCGGAGCGTGATGGTGAGGCGGACGGGCTCGGGCGAAAGGGCCGAGGCGGCTTCCAGCAGGACGAGACCGTTGAGGACCTGTGCCTGCCGCCCATCCCACCAGCGCCGGAAGCGGGCGTCGAGCGTGGCGTGCATGGTGCGCGCGCGGCGCACCACGCCGGTGAGCTCGGACAGCGTGGCGTGTTCGTGGAAGCCGGCGGCGAAGTTCACGTACTGATCGATGAGCCAGGCTTCGTTGGCCAGCAGCGTGCACAGACGCTTGGGGCGCTGGCTGAGCTCGGCGGCCCATTTGGAGTGCCAGCGCGGGTGCAACTGCTCGGCGATGGGATGGCCAAGCGAGGCGAGCGCGGGATACCAGAGCTGCAACTGGCGCTGGATGCGGCGTGTGGCGTAGGAGAGGGCGTGTTTCAGGCTGGCCGCGTCGAGGGCGTCGTAGGTATAGCAGCGGCGCGAGCGGGCCAGCAGGGGAGGCAGCGACGAGTAGGCCAGCAGGGCGACGGCTTCGCGCGGGTGGTGAAACAGCGCACCATCACCAGCCCAGAGTATGGGGAGCCAGCGGCGGACGGCGGACTGTATGCCCGTGGAGATGCGCGAGAGGTGTTTGAAGAAGTCGTAGGCGCGTTCGGGGCCGAGACCATACCAGGAGGCAACGGCCGAGCCGTGCAGCGTGACGTCGTAACGCGCGTGGAAGAAGGCGCTGGCTGGCCACTCCGGCAGCGGATCGCAGGCGCCGTAGGCTTCGAGCAGCGGCGTCAGCAGGGCGCGCGCACATGCGCCGTTCAGTTGCTGATCGAAGGACCAGGCAAGCGGCGGCAGATCGGTTTCTCCACGCGAGGCGGCCAGCCAGCCGGCGGCCATGGTGCGCGGAAAGCCGGAGGCTTCGGTTTCGCCGGTGGCCTCGCTCCAGTGCGCCTGGCGCGCCGTGGAGGTGCGGCGGTCCAGACAGGGGAGGTCGAGGTCGACAACAGGAATGGTTTCATCGCCGGGCATCCGGGCATGCAGCAGCGCGGGAAGACGGCGGGCGGCGAGATGGTAGAGCCGTGCGCGGAGCGCGTGGTGGCTGTCATCGGGCAGGCCGAGCCGCAGACCGTCATCGAGAGGCATCCAGGAGAGCATGCCCACATCCAGGGCGGGGTTGATGAGGGCTAGCGCGGGCGTCGAGGCCGTGAGAAAGACAGGCAGACGGAGGACGCCGTTGGTGGCCTCCTCGACGGCGCAAAGCCGGAGGTGAAAAGCGGTAGTTTGAGGGAAAGTGTTCATGGCGGTGACACTCGCGACTTGAGTGTAGGACATGAACGAGGAAAAACGGATGGGAGGGGAGCGTGGCGCGGCAGGGGAAGCGCAGTGCTAAATGATGGCCGACTGCCGGGTTGCGCCGGGGCGCGAAATTTTTTTTCCGGTCTGTGACCGTGTGCGCGCCAGGAAGCCGTTTACGTCGCCGAGCGAGGCGAACAGGCCGCGGAAGTGCGGGCCCGTGCGGCGGGGCAGGCGGCGCGCAGGACGGAAATCGCGCGCCGAGAACAGGCTGGACAGGGCGATGACGGCAACGCCCATGGGCCTGTATTCATGCGTGCCGGCGGCCCAGGCGGTGTCGTCGTTGGTCCAAAGCGCGAAGCCCATGGGAAGCTTCCATCATAACGGGACGGAGATGACGGGGCGGAGGTAATGGGGACGCCGCCGCTAATACTGGCGCACAGGGGGAAGGGCCGAGAGCGCGGCCGCCAGTGGCTGTTCGATGGCGGCGATGGAGGCGGCCGTGCCGTACCAGTCCTGATAGCGGAGGAGCTGACGGCGCAGGAAGTAGGCATCGGCGGAGGCGGCCCCGGCCAGCGCGGCGAGTTCGGCGGCGTAGCCGCGGGCGCGCGCGGCGCAGCGGGCGGCGGAGAGCCTGAAGGGCGGCGGCGAGAGCAGAGGCAGCAGGACGTGGAGCTCGGCGAGGTTGCCGAGCGCCCAGATGCGCCGCTGTTCGCCGTGGCCATGCAGGTCAGCCAGCGAGAGCGTATGAGCGAGGGTCCAGAGCGCGGACGGGCGAGTGTGTTCCTGGTGTTCCTCGAAGATGAGCGAGGCGGCGTCTCCGGCGAGCGTGAGGCGCCGGAGGATGAGATCCAGAGAAAGAAACTGGACGAGGGCCCACGAAGAGTGCCGGTTCAGCTCGAAGGCATCCCAGTAGTGGCGTCGGCTGAAGTTCAACAGGTTCCGGGATTGCGCGGCGTAGCCGGACGCGTTGGCCGGGTCGAGCGCGGAAAAGTAAAAGTACGCCTGGGCGCAGCGCTTTTCCGTGGCGGCCAGTTTGCCGGCGATGGTGTCGCGGCCGCTCCCGGCGGAGTGGAAGAGAGCATCCAGGCGGCGGCGTCCTTCCTCCATGCGGGCGGTGGCTTCGGCGAGCATGTGCAGGCGCGGAGTTCCGGATGGCGGGCCGGGGGCCATGCCGGCCATCACGAAGTCGGCGAAGGAGAGGGCGGCCTCCATACTCGCGCAGGTTTGGTTCCGGTGGGCCTGTGCGAGCCAGGATTCGAGGTTTTCGGGAAGCGCCGCGTAGGCCGTGATGCTGGCCCAGTCGTGGGTGTCCGGATACAGGGTGTGGAGGCGGCGGCGCAGAGTGTTCAGAGCGATGCGCGGGTCGGTGGCCCAGAGGAGGGCTTCGGAGAGGATGTTGACGAAGTCGAGCGAGGCCGCGGTGGAGAGAGGGAACTGGCTGCCGGCGACGAAGGGGATGCCGGCCAGGTGGAGCGCGTGGGCGGCGCTGCCGCCGAGGGCGAGTACGCCGCCTTGCCGCGCGCTGTCGCAACTGGCAATGGTGACGGCGAGAGGGCGCCAGGGATGGCCGCCGGTTTGCACGGGGCACAGCGCGGTGGCCAGACGCTCGCCGCTGACGGCGTCGGCTGGACCGTGGGGGTTCATTCTGTCGTGCAAGGCGAGGCCGAAGCGGACGTCGAAGCCCTCTTCGTACTGGATGCCGTGGGCGAGGATGTGGACGTGGGTGAACCGCTCGCGCGAGCAGATTTGTTCGATCTCCTCGCAGGTGGCCTGGGGCAGGACGTGGAGCAGCGCGGCGTGGCGTTCGTCTGCGGGGGCCGAGTAGTTGGCCCATGGCTCGAGCTGGTTCCGGAGCGCGGCGAGGTGCTCCTCGAAGGGGATGGGGCCGGCGCCGGCGGGGGAGGCCGCGATGAACAGCACCTTGGGACGGCCGGGCCAGGGCGGTGACTGTGCGGCCACGCGGCGCACCTCGCGCGTGAGACAGACGGGGTTCTGCAACTGGAGCAGGAGCGGCTGGCCGGCGCCGGGGAACCCAGCGGGCGAAAGGGCGAGTTCAAAGGGCAGCAGGGCGAGCTCGGAAGCCGAGAGAACCATGCGGAGATGAACGGCGCGGCTTTCGTCCGCCGTGTGAGAAGCGTTGGCGCCGCCCGCGCGGCCGCGGTTCATCCCGGCGACCAGTCCGGGAACGCCGCCCAGGAGATCGCCGAGCGTCCGGGCGGTGTCGCGCGCCTGAAAGGCCCGGGGGCCGGGCTCGTCCTGATAGGCGAGGGCGCGGAGGCGGTGCAGGAACTGGTTGTGCTCGAAGGGGATTTGGAGCGAGGTGGCGGGATGGTTTTCGCACAGGGCCAGGTACGGGGTGAGGGGCGAGAGGAGCTGGTTGTGCGGTGGACCGTGCCGCAACAATTCAAAGGTGATTTGTTTCAAACAGGATTCCTTAGCTTTGCGGGCACTGGACGAGACCCGCGCCAAGGCGGTCCTGGTCCGCCTCCTCCGCGATGCCGGCCGTGACGGCCGAGGCCAGCAGGCGCGCCGCAAGGACGCGCGAGTTCACGGGACCCAGCGCGCGGAGCTTCTGCGCCCACAGTGCGGCGGCGCCGGCGGCATGGGGCGCGGCCATGCTGGTGCCGCTCATGGAGACCAGTCCGCCTCCGGGGCGGGCCGAGATGATGGCTACGCCGGGGGCGGCCAGCAGCGCGCCCGAGTTGGAGAAGTAGGCGGGCGCGAGCCCGTTGCCGCCGCGGCCAAGTGCGCCCACTGAAATGATGCCTTCCGAGACGGCGGGCGGCGCGGCGGCGATCGTGTAGGAAGGGTTTCCGTTGGTGCGGCTCTCGTTGCCGGCGGCGGCGATGAGCAGCGTGGGTTGCGCGAAATCACCGAGCGTGAGCACCAGGCGGGCGAGACGCTCGAACAGGAGCACATTGAGACGGTAGCCCTCCAGAGCGAGCGAGGTGGCGGCTTCGCCGGGCAGTCCGGCCTGCTCGACAAGCTGGCGGCGGTAGCCGGGGAAGTCCATGCCGAGCGACATCGAAACGATGTGCGCGCCTTCGGCCACGGCCCATTGAATCGCCTGGACAATGTGGCTGCTCGCGGCGCCGGTTCCGAGCACTTTGCCGATCAGCGCGCGGCGGATGCCCCGGGCCACGCCGGCGCGGACGCCGTTCACGTCGCGGCCGAAGATGGTTCCGGCGCAATGCGTGCCGTGGCCATGGGTGTCGGAAACGTCGTCGCCGGCGCCGGTGGAGGTGAAGTTCCTTCTGATGAGAGTGACGCCAGCGAAGGCAGGATGCGCCGCGTCGATGCCCGTGTCGAGCACGGCCACTGTGACGCCATCGCCGGTGAAGGGGGAGGTGTCAGCGCCGATGGCCGGGATGCCCCAGACGGGGCCGGATGCGGTTGGAGAGGCGAGCCCTGTATCGAGAGGTTCGACGAGTTTCATGGGCATGACCGGTGCGACGGCGGCGACTTCGCTGTGGCGGGCCGCGGCGGCTGCACCGGCGGCATTCAGCATCTCCATTTCGATGGCCAGGCGGGAAGCGCGCCGCGCGGCGGGCGCGCCGGAGCGTCTGACGTCGAGAAATCCGTTCGCCGTGGATGCCGGCCCGGACGCCCGCAGGATGACGTGCGGCCGTTTCATGCGGTCTCCCCCGTGTGCCGCTGACAGTGGACGGCCGGCGCGGGGCCGCCGTGCACTATGATGAAAGCAAAGCGATGAGAACCTTTGCCACGCTGATTTCCACCGTCTTGTTCACAGCGTCGTGGGCGCTTGCCTCGAGCGGTTTTCCCGAACCGGCCATCGACGTGAAGCCGACGCCGGGCAAGGCGCAGAAGGCGGTCTTTGCCGGTGGTTGTTTCTGGTGCACGGAAGCTGTGTTCGAGATGATCGAAGGCGTCACCAACGCCGTGTCGGGCTACTCGGGCGGCGACATGGCGACGGCCACCTACGAGCAGGTGAGCACGGGTGCGACGGGCCATGCCGAAGCGGTGGAGATCACCTTCGATTCCACAAAGATCACCTACGGCCAGTTGCTGAAGGTGTTTTTCAGCGTGGCGCACGACCCGACGCAGTTGAACCGCCAGGGGCCGGACCGGGGTCCGCAGTACCGTTCGGTGGTGTTCTACATCGGAGCCGAACAGAGGAAGGCCACCGAAGCCTACATCGCGGCCATGACGAAGGCGGGCGCCTTCGACCAGCCCATCGTGACGCAGGTGGTTCCGTTCCAGGCGTTTTATGAAGCCGAGAGCCATCACCAGAATTTTTGCTCGCGGAATCCGCGCAACCGCTATGTGCAGGCCATCGCCGCGCCCAAAATGGACAAGACGAAGAAGCAGTATCCGGGGATGCTGAAGAGGTAGCGGCTTACGAATTAAAGGTGAAAGCGGCCGTGGCCGCGCCGCTGGGCGTGAGCGTCACCTTGGCCGTTTGCGTGCCGAATTTTTCGTGCCAGGCTGTGACCGTGTATTCGCCGGGGGGCAGTCCGTCGAGTTCGAACGCGCCATCCTCGCCGGTGACGGCGAAAAACGGGTGCGGCAGAACGCCGATGTAGCTCTTCATCCAGGAGTGGACATTGCACTTCACGGGAATCATGATCTCCTCGAAGCGGAAGACGCGTTCGATTTCCGGCGCGCCGGGCGGCTGGCCCTGGTTCCATTCGCGGTTCTTCACGGGCATCGGGTGAATGTTGTGCGTAACCGGGTCGCTGTTGGCGATCACCAGCGGCTGTCCGGCCATGACGCCGGCCACATGCGGGCGGAACATGCAGCCGGTCTGGTTCAGCTTGACCGGCGTGGCGGGCGGCTCGAACGCCTTGCCTTCCAAACCGGCGCTGACATATACGAAGACATTGGCCAGCGCACCATCGGCGTTCAGCACCACTTCTTCGGAATAAACCGGACCGCTGTGCGAGCGGCGGCACTCGCTCTCCTCGCTGGACATGTCGATGATCTTGCGTGCGGGCTTGGGACCGATGTAGTTCACCTTACCCGCGACCTTGGCCGCCGTGGCGGGATCCACCTTTGTATAAGCGGGTGGCGCGCCCTTCTCCGCCGTACCCTTGCCTCCGCCCTCGCCTCCGCCACACGCGGCCAGAATGCCGGCGGCGCCGGCCACCAGAAACTCACGACGGTCGTGTTTCACCGGGCCACCTCCGCTTTCTTCGACTTCGGATCATCCAAGCCGGGTGGAATCTCGCCCGTCAGCGCGCCGAGGAAGGCGAGCAGGTCCTCGCGCTCCTGCTTATTCAGCGTCAGCGGCTTGATGTCCTTGTCCAGGTGGTCGTTCGAGCTGCCGCCGCCGATGTAAAAGTCAACCACCTCCTTCAAGGTCTTGTGGCTGCCATCGTGCATGTATGGCGCGCTGAGGGCGATGTTGCGCAGCGATGGGGTCTTGAACGCGCCACGGTCGGCGCCGGCCTTGGTGGCGTCGAAGCGGCCCAGGTCGGTGAGCTCTCCCTTGTTGTTCAAACCGACGCCCAGGTTGTGAAACTTGTTATCGGTGAACAGCGCGAACTTCTCCTCGATGGTGTGGCAGACGGCGCAGTTGCCCTTGGCCGGGTTCCGGAACACTTCGAGTCCGCGAATGGCCGAGGCGCTGAGAGCCTTCTTGTCGCCGCCGTAGAAATAGCGGTCGAAGGGGGAGTTGGCGCTGATGGCGGTGCGTTCAAAGCTGGCGATGGCCATGGCCACCATGTCGTACGTGATGGGTCCGGGGCCGAAGGCTTTTGCGAATTCAGCCTTATATTCGGCATCGCTGTTGAGCCGCTGCACCACGCCTTCGTGCGTCATGCCCATCTCGATCGGGTTGGCGACGGGCCCTTCGGCCTGCTTTTCCAGGCTCGCGGCGCGGCCGTCCCAAAATTGCAGGGTGGAGTAGGCCGCGTTCATGACGACGGGCGCATTGCGTGTGCCTTTCCCGCCCTTCACGCCGTCGCTTACCGGCTTGCCGTCGCTGAAGCCAACCAGGGGATGGTGGCAACTGGCGCAGGAGATCGTGTTGTCCACCGAGAGGCGGTTGTCGTAATAGAGTTTGCGGCCGAGAGCGATGGTTTCGGCCGTGGGCGGATTGCCGGCCGGGATGGGAACCGCGGGCAGGCCGAGCGGAGTCTTGATCTCCACGACGTGGCCGATGGGCTTGGGCGCGGCGGGTGGCGAAGCAGCCTGTTCCTGGCGCGTCGGCGCGGAGGAACAGCCGAGAAGACAGAGGATACCCAGGGAGGTCATGAAGACGCGATGAGACATGGCCCCCTCATTGTAACGAGTTCGATGCGATGCAGGACCTGGCTTGGCGTGGGGCCCGCGGCGGGCGAGTAGAATGGAGAAGACCCATGAAAGCCCGCGTTACCGTATACCCCAAGCCATCCGTATTGGATCCTCAAGGCCAGGCGATTGCCCAGGCGCTGCGCGGCCACGGCCACCCGGCCGTCAGCGACGTCCGCCAGGGAAAGGTGTTTGACGTCAGCTTCCAGCCGGGCATGAGCCGCGCCGAGGCCGAGCGTGAGGTGGAGACGATTGCTCACGACGTACTCGCCAACCCCGTGATTGAAGAGTATCGTGTGGAAATCCTGGACTAGCCGCTACACAAACGGCTGGAAAGAGCCGATTCTATAGTCTTATGTGCGGAATTGTTGGTTACATTGGCAACCGGCAGGCGGTGCCCATCATCCTGGACGGCCTGCGGCGCCTGGAGTACCGCGGGTACGATTCGGCCGGCCTGGCCGTGGTGGACGAGGCCAAGCACCTGGTGGTGCGGCGGGCCAAGGGCAAGCTGCGGAATCTGGAAGAGAATCTGCGGGAGCATCCGGTGGAGGGCGTCTACGGCGTCGGGCACACGCGCTGGGCGACGCACGGGCGGCCGACCGAGGAGAACGCGCATCCGCACGTGGACTCCAAGGGCGACATCGTCGTGGTGCACAACGGCATCGTGGAAAACTATCTCGCGCTGAAGCACGAGTTGCAGGCCGCCGGGCACCAGTTCAAGTCGGAAACCGACACTGAAATCATTGCCCACCTGATTGAGCAGTACAACGAGGGCAACCTCGAAGAAGCCGTGCGCAAGGCTCTGAAACGGGTGCATGGCGTGTATGCGCTGGGCATCATGTCGCGCACCGAGCCGGGCAAAATCATCGGCGCGCGCAGCGGACCTCCGGTGGTGGTGGGACTGGGCGACAACGAATATTTCCTCGCCTCGGACGTGCCGGCGATCCTGTCGCACACGCGCGACATGATTTTCCTGGACGACGGCGACCTGGCCGTGATCACGCCGGAAGGCGTGCAGTTGATGGACCTGGACGGCAAGGTGCTGAAGCGCCAGGTGTCGCACATCATGTGGGACCCCATCATGGCCGAAAAGGGCGGCTACAAGCATTTCATGCTCAAAGAGATTTTTGAGCAGCCGCGCTCCATCCGGGACACCATGCTGGGCCGCGTATCACAGGATACGGGCAAAATTTTTCTGGACGAAGTGAACCTGACGCACGAAGAGTTGGCGCGCTTCACCCATATGAAGATCGTGGCCTGCGGCACGTCGTGGCATGCGGCGCTGGCGGGCAAGTTCATGATCGAGCGCCTGGTGCGGATTCCCGTCGAGGTAGATTACGGCAGCGAGTTCCGCTACCGCGACCCCATTGTCACGCCCGACACGCTGACCGTGGTGATTTCGCAATCCGGCGAAACGGCCGACACGCTGGCGGCGCAGCGCGAGGCAAAGTCGAAGGGCTCGAAAACGTTGTCCATCTGCAACGTGGTCGGCTCCATGATTACGCGCGAGGCGGTGGGAAACCTGCTGACGCACGCCGGGCCGGAGATCGGCGTGGCCTCCACCAAGGCGTTCACGGCGCAGTTGACGGCCATGTTCCTGCTGGCTCTGCACATGGGGCAGATCCGGCGCGGACACGAGGAGCCGGAGTTGTTCACGCTGACCCAGGAACTGCTGAAGATTCCCGGCAAGATGGAGGCGGTGCTCTCCAACGACAGCTATTATGAGGACCTGTCGCGCAACCTGTTCCGCGCCTCGGATTTCCTCTTCCTGGGCCGCGGCATCCATTACCCGATCGCCTTGGAAGGCGCGCTGAAGCTGAAGGAGATCTCCTACATCCACGCCGAAGGCTATCCGGCGGGCGAGATGAAGCACGGCCCCAACGCGCTCATCGACGAAAAGCTGCCCGTGGTGGTGCTGGCGGCGCGCGATCCCAACAGCGAGGCCTCGCGTCTGCGCTTCGAGAAGACCTTCTCCAATATCCAGGAGGTGAAGGCGCGCGGCGGCATCGTGGTGGCCGTGTGCTGCGCCGCCGACATGGAGGAGATCGCCAAGGTGGCCGACCATCGCATCTTCATTCCCACCACTCACGAGCTGTTGCTGCCTCTGCTGGAAATCGTGCCGCTGCAACTGCTCGCCTATCACATCGCCGTGCGCCGCGGCTGCGACGTGGACCAGCCGCGCAACCTGGCCAAGTCGGTGACGGTCGAGTAACCGCGCGGTGCGCCAGGCGTTCACGCAGTTGTCCGTTCCGACCCGCGGCAAGGGCCTGTACGACATCACCACGGCCACCAGTGACTGGGCCACGGGGCAGGGCGTCACCAACGGCCTGCTGACCCTGTTCATCCGCCACACCTCGGCCTCACTCACCATTCAGGAAAACGCCGACCCGGACGTGACGCGTGATCTGGATGCGTTCTTCTCGCGCCTTGTCCCGGAAAACGACTCGCTTTATGCGCACACAGTCGAGGGGCCGGACGACATGCCGGCCCATGTGCGTGCGGCCTTGACACAAACCTCACTCTCCATCCCCGTCCTCGGCGGGCGGTTGGCGCTGGGCACATGGCAGGGGATCTATGTGTTCGAGCACCGCCGGAGCCCGCACAGGCGCAGCGTCGCGCTGCACCTGCTGGGCGAGTAGTCCGAAGCCCATCCCGTCCGGCCTACCACGGTGGTGAGGGATATTTCATTTTTTGCTTTACCTGTTGATGAAGTTACGATAATATTCACAAAATTGAACTTTGTTCATGTTCGATTGTCTGTGTCGTGACGGGGAGGTAGCTGTGGGCTCAAATCGTATTATCTGGCTGATGCTGTTGACGGGCATCTGCAATGTTGGCCTTTGGTCTCAGTCGTTTACCGGTAGTGTGAACGGCCATGTATCGGACGCATCGGGGTCCGCAGTGGGCGGCGCCAACGTTCTGGTGACCGACCGTGACCGCGGCACATCGTTCCGGGCCCTCTCGGATGGCTCCGGCCGGTTTGTCGTCACGGCCCTGCCGCCAGGGAACTATGTCCTTACGGTCGAGTCGCCTGGCTTCAAGAAGTTTGCCAGTGAGGGATTCACGATCGCCGTCCAGGAACAACGCACGGTGAATGCCAGACTGGAGGTGGGCGACGTCTCGACCACGGTGGAGGTGGCGGGCTCGGCCGCGCTGGTGAACACGACGATCGCCAACCTCGGCCAGGTGATCGAAAACAAGTACATCCTGGAGCTGCCGAACCTGGGACGGAACTCGATGAGCCTGTCCTATCTGACGCCGGGTGTAGTCGGCTCGGGCGGGCGGCGCGGCGACAGCAACACGAATTTCAGCGCCAACGGCTCGCGCAACTCCACCTCCGACGTGCTGATCGACGGCGCGACGGTGACCACGGTGGAGCAGAACTCCGGCATCACCGATCTGAAGTTTTCGCCGTCGGTGGACGTGGTGCAGGAGTTCAAGATGCAGACGAACTTCTTTTCGGCCGAGTACGGCCAAACCGGCGGCGCGGTGGTGAACATGGTCACCCGCTCGGGGACTAACGATTTCCATGGAACCGGTTACTACTTCATGCGCGATGCCAAGTTGAACGCCAACGACTGGTTCTCGAACCGTGCGGGCCGCGCCATTCCCTCGTTTCACCGCGACCAGTTGGGCGGCGTGCTGGGCGGCCCAGTGATTCGCAACAAGACGTTCTTCTTTGGCGCGTACGAGTACACGACGCAGGAGAGCCCCACCAGCCAACAGGCCACGCTGCCGACAGCCGAGCAACTGGCGGGCAACTTTTCGCAGACCTTCAACGCCTCGGGCCAGTTGATGCAACTGTTCGACCCGTACAACACCACCACCAACGCGGCCGGCACCATTTTGCGAACTCCGCTCGCGGGCAACCTCGTTCCGGTCTCGCGAATGAACCCTGTGGCGTTGAAGGCGCTCTCCTACCTGCCCAAGCCCAACCAGCAGGGGACGGCTTTCACGAACGCCAACAACTGGTTCAACCAGGGCATCAACACGAGCACGGCGCACCAGATCACGGCCAAGGGCGATCACAATTTCAACCAGTCCAATCGCGTCGGCGGCCGCTGGAGCAATCAGCGCAGTAATGGCGGGAACCCGAACCTGTTCGGCGACGGCAACCCGGCCTACTTTACGGGCGGGACGAACTTCACGCGCACGCAGTCCATGGTGGCCGACTACACGCGCGTGATCAGCGCCAGCACGCTCTTCGTGTTCCGCTACGGCTACACCTATTCGAACTACGGCCGCAAGCCCTTCTTCGACACCTTCGATCCAACCACGCTCGGATTCGCGTCGAATCTGAAAGAGAACGCCACCAACCTGGTTTTCCCCCGGTTCGGGCCTGCCGGATTCACGGAGTTCGGCACGTCTGGCTATTGGATCATGGATCGGCAGGAAGCGGTTCATCACTGGTCGGGTTCGCTCAGCAAGTTCATCGGCGCGCACAACCTGAAGGTAGGCGGCGAGCGCCGTTACAACCGGCTCGACTACTCACAGCCGGGCCACCCTTCCGGCAATTTCAGCTTTTCGCGCAGCGTCACCTGCGCGGACCGGTTCACCTGCCCCGGCAATCAGGGTAACGGACTTGCTTCAATGCTTCTGGGCTGGACCACGGGCAGCAACTACCACATCGAGTCCAAGGCTTTCTCGCGTTCCGCCTATTGGGGCTTCTACCTGCAGGATGACTGGCGGGTGACCAGCAAGCTCACCATCAACCTCGGGCTGCGCTACGACTTCGACGTGCCGCGCTGGGAATTGGAGAACCGGTACAGCTATTGGGATCTGGACGCGCAGTCGCCGGTGAAGGCGGCGGGTTACGATACGCGCGGCGTCATCAAGTTCGTCGACGACAAGAAGCGCTCGCCGTTCATCGCCGACCGCAACAACTGGCAGCCGCGCATCGGTTTCGCCTACGCGCTGGACTCCAAGACGTCGATCCGCTCCGGCTATGGCCTGTTCTACACGCTGTCGCGAGCCACGGTGTTCGGCCGTCCGGGTACGGGCTTCACGATCAACTCGCCGGTGAACTGGTCGTTGGACGGCAACGCCACGTTGAACACGCAACTGAACAATCCATTCCCGAACGGTGTGCTGCGGCCTCCGGGGCGCAGCGAAGGCGACGCCACGCTGCTGGGGTTCGGCGCGGGCACGATTCTGGGCAGCAACAACCGCAACCCCGAATACCATTCCTGGAACTTCTCGATTCAGCGCGAGTTGCCGCTGCAATCGGTGATCGAGGTGAACTACACGGGCAGCCGCGGCACCCACCTGTTCATGCCGGTCACGACGTTGTCGCCACTGTCGCCGCAGAATTGGGGGCTGGGCCGTACGGCGTTGAATCAGTTGGTGCCGAATCCGCTATATGGCCAGATTACGGATTCGCGCTCGGCGTTGAGCCTGCCAACGGTGACGCGCGTGCGCACGCTGCGGCCGATGCCTCACTTCGATGGCACCAGCGTCGGCCAGGCCGAACCGGCGCGGGGCGACTCGAACTATCACGCCCTGCAATTGAAGTGGGAGAAGCGGTTCAGCAAGGGGCTGACCATGCTGACGCACTACACGTGGTCGAAGATGATCGACAACGTGTCGCACAGCTCGGGCAACGTCTCCTGGCTGGGCGGTTCCACGTCGTTGCAGAATATTTGGGACCTTCGCGGCGAGCGGGCGTTGTCGGCCCATGACATCGCCGGACGCTTCGTGCTCACCGGTTCCTACGAATTGCCTATTGGCCATAAGCGTCCGTTCGGCTCCGATATGAACCGGGTGCTGAACTGGTTCGTGGGCGGTTGGAACGTAAGCGGCGTATTTCTGAAGCAGAGCGGGATGCCGCTGCAGGTGACCCAGTCCGGTGGGGCCATCTGGGATGGCACGCAGAGGCCGAACCTGGTGGGCGACCCGAGCACGTCGGGGCGCGTGCAGGACCGGTTGACCGGTTACTTCAACCGGGCCGCCTTCACGCAACCGGCGCCTGACGTGCCGGGCAGCGCGCCGCGCGACCTGAACTACAGGGGCCCTGGCATCACCACGCTGGACGCCGCGTTGCTGAAGAGCGTGAACGTCCGCGAAGGCCATCGCATCGAGGTCCGGCTGGAGGCGACCAACGTCACCAACACGCCCATGTTCGGCGATCCGGCGGGTTCGTTCGGCGCCACCAACTTCGGCCAGATCACCGGCCTGCGCAGCGGCGTCGGCCCGCGCAACATGCAGTTTGGCTTGAAGTATTATTTCTGACCCGCCAAGAGCGCGCCGGAAACGTAAGAGCCTCGCCCGCGGGCGGGGCTCTCGCCGTTCTGACGCGCCGCCGCCATCCGTTCTACACTCACCGTATGCATGCTCCTCGTCTTGCCGGCGCGGCCTTCGGGCTGTTCGCACTTCTCTCCGCTCAGACTCCGCAATATGACCTGCTGATCAAAGGCGGCACGGTCATCGACCCCAAGAACAACCGCAACGCCTTGCTCGACGTGGCTGTGGCGGGCGGCAAGATCGCCCGCGTGGCGGCGGACATTCCAGCCAGCCAGGCGCGCCGCGTGGCCGATGCGCGTGGCTACTATGTCACACCCGGACTCATCGACATTCATGCCCACGTTTACGCCGGCACCGGAGACAAGGTGCTTGCGGGCGATCAAAGCGTCTATCCCGACGGCTTCAGTTTCCGCACGGGTGTCACGACGCTGGTGGACGCCGGAACCTCCGGCGCCGTGAACTTCGCCGATTTTCGCGACCGCGTCATTGTGCGCGCCCAAACCCGCGTGCTGGCCATGTTGAACATCGTCGGCACGGGCATGGGCACGCTGCCGGAGAGCGATACCGGCGGCATGAGCGTGGAAAACACGATCCGCGTGGGCAAGGCCAATCCCACGCTGGTGGTCGGCATCAAGACAGCGCACTACACGCATAAGGACTGGACCGCCGTGGAGCGCGCGGTGAAGGCGGCCGAAGGGCTGAACGTTCCCGTAATGGTCGACTTTGGAAACAATCATCCGGAGCGGCCCATTGGCACGCTGTTCATGGAGAAGCTGCGCCCAGGTGATCTCTATACGCACTGCTTCAGCGGGCTGAGGGATGAGATGGTGGACGGCAAGCTGAACGCCGCGATGCTGCAAGGCCGCAGGCGCGGCATTCTGTTCGATGTTGGCCACGGCGGCGGCAGCTTCTCGTGGCATGTGGCGCATGCCGCCAAGGCCGCGGGCTTCTGGCCGGATACGATTTCCACGGACCTGCACACGGGCTCGATGAACGCAGGCATGAAGGACATGGCCACGACGATGTCGAAGATGCTGGTGCTCGGCATGCCTCTGGCGCAGGTGATCGAAACCTCCACGTGGGCTGCCGCCAAGGCCATTAAGCGCGCCGAGCTTGGCCACCTCACCGAAGGCTCCGAAGCCGACGTGACCGTTCTTTCGGTGGACCAGGGCAAGTTCGGCTATGTCGATAGCTTTGGCGCGCGCATGAACGGCAACCAGAAGATCACCGCGCAACTCACCGTGCGCGCCGGCAGGGTGGTGTACGACCTGAACGGCATCTCTGCGCCCGACTGGACGACGGTGCCGGCCCGCCGGCCGCGCGGTCCAAGGTAAAGAGCGCCCCGCGCCGCATGGCAGTGCGGGTACAATGCTCGCGTCATGCTGCGCCGCACTTTTTTGCAAGCCGCTCCGCTGGCCGCCGCCACTCAGGCCGCCAGCCGTCCGCCCAACATCGTCTTCTTTCTAGCCGACGACATGGGCTATGGCGATCTGGGCTGCTACGGCTCACGCGAGATCCGGACGCCGCACATCGACCGTCTGGCGCGGCAGGGCGTTCGTTTCACCTCTGCCTATGCCAACGGCCCCGTCTGCACGCCCACGCGCACGGCGTTCCTGACAGGACGTTACCAACAGCGGTTCGGTCCGGCGCTCGAATGGGCGTTCGGACCGGCCAATAACAAGACCGCGGGCTTGCGGCCGGAAGACGGCGTGCTGCCTCGCGCCTTGCGGCCGCTTGGCTACAAAAGCGCCTGCATCGGCAAGTGGCATCTTGGATGGAGCCCGCAATTCCGCCCCCCCGCGCATGGTTTCGATGAGTCTTTCGGCATCCTGCTGGGCAATGCCGACATGTACTCGCACAAGTATCACGACGGCTCGGATGATCTGTGGGAGAACGGCGAGCCGGTGCGCCGTGAAGGCTACCTGACGGAGTTGATCGCCGAAAAGGCCGTCTCCTTTGTCGAGCGCCACGCGGGCTCGCCCTTTTTCTTGTATGTGCCGTTCAACGCCGTGCACTGGCCCTTCCAACCTCCCGGCCAGCCGGCCGGCATCCGCACGCCGCAAAACTGGCGCGACGGAGAGCGCGCCGATTATGTGCGCATGACCGAGGCGATGGATACGGCCGTGGGCCGCGTGATGAATGCTCTGGCGGGCAAAGGTTTGGATCGCGACACGCTGGTGATCTTTACCAACGACAACGGCGGCGAGCGGCTCTCCGACAGCGGCCCGTTGTTTCACGTGAAGGGCACGGTGTTTGAAGGCGGCATCCGCGTGCCGGCCATCGCGCGCTGGCCCGGAATGATTCCCGCCGGACGCGCCACGGCGCAGCAGGCGATCACAATGGATTTCACGGCAACCATACTGGCCGCCGCCGGAGCAGCGCCGCCTCCGGGCATCACGCTGGACGGCGAGAACCTGATGCCCGTGCTGTCCGGACGCGAGCCCGTGCGCGAGCGTTCCTTCTTTTGGCGGGTACGCCAGCCGGGCCGCAACCAGTTGGCCGCGCGGCGCGGCCGGTGGAAGTACATCGACGACAACACAGGCAACCGCGGCTTCCCCGAACTGCTCTTCGACGTTGAGGCTGATCCCGGCGAACGCCGCAACCTCTATTACCGCCATCAGGACATCGCGCGTTCTTTGCGCGAAGAGGCGCTGCGCTGGGAGGCTTCGGTATCCTAACGGCCATGTGGCGTTTCCTGCTTGTTCTGGCTTGCCTGCCGCTGTGGGCGCAAAACCCGGTGGTGGAACTGAACAACCTGTACCGCGAGTACTACGAGTTCAGCCTGCGCGAGTTTCCCGAGAACGCCACCAGCGCGGGCCGCACCGAATATAACGGACGCTGGACCGATCACTCCCCGGCCGCCGTCGAGCGGCGCCGCACCGCGTACCGCGGCTTTCTCGAACGCGCCAGACGTTACGCGCCGGCGGCATTGCCGGTCTCTGAACGCCTGAACCAACGGCTGTTTGCCGATCTGCTCGAACGTGAGCTGTCGGATCTCGATCTGGGCTCGTACTACATGACGGCAAGCCACTATGGCGGCGTTGTGCGCAGCGTGCCGGCGGCATTCGACGCCGCGCCGTCCCGCACCGTGAAGGACTTCGAGGACCGTATCGCGCGGCTGGAAACAGCGCCGCAACTGATCGGTGGCATGATCGCGGCGGCCCAGGAGGGGCTGAAGCGGAAGTTGCAGATGCCCCGCCGCAGTGTGGAACTGGCCGCCAGGATCTACGCGGCGCAGGCCGAGCCCGACGTGGCGCGCGCGCCTCTGCTGAAGGCGTTCCGAGAGATGCCGGTGTCGATTCCGGAAGCCGTGCGCGCGCAGTTGCGCACTCGCGCCGAAAACGCCTACCAAGTATCCTACCTGCCCGCCTGGCGAAAGCTCGCCGCCTATCTGCGCGATACCTACGCTCCGGCCACGCGCTCTTCAGACGGCATGAGCGGCAACTACAATGGCGCCGAACTCTATCAGGTAATGATCCGCCGGCACACCACGACGAAACTCAGCGCACGGGAGATTCACGAGATTGGCCTGCGCGAGGTGGACCGGCTGCAAAAAGCCATGGCGGAAATCCGGCGCTCGTCCGGTTTCACCGGCACGGCGGAGGAGTTCGATGCCAAGGTGCTGAACGCGCCCGGCCTGCGCTTCCGCGGCGAAGCGGAGATCCTCACGCACGGCCGCGATATCTCCAAACAGATCGATCCCCAGTTGCCCAAGCTGTTCAGGAAGCTTCCGCGGATGCCATATGGCGTCGAAGCCATCCCGGCCGCCGTCGCGCGGACCATGGCGCCGCACTACCGGGCGCCCGCGTTGGACGGCTCGCGCGCGGGCTACTTTTATCTGCGCACGGTGGACCCGGAGAGCCAGTCGCGCTGCTGCATGGCGTCGCTCATTCTGCACGAAGCCGTTCCCGGCCATCACCTGCAGGTCGCCCTGGCGCGCGAAATGGAGAACGTGCCGGACTTCCGCAGAATGGCCGGCTACACGGCATACAGCGAGGGATGGGGCCTGTATGCCGAGTCGCTCGGCGATGAACTGGGCGTGTACGGCAGCCCGCTCGAACGCTACGGGCGCTACCAAACCGAGATCATGCGCGCCGCGCGCCTCGTGGTGGACACAGGCGTGCATGCTCTGGGATGGACGCGCGAGCAGATGATCGCCGCGATGCAGCCGGCCAAAGGCGGTTGGATGAACGACGACTTCATCGCCAGTGAAGTGGACCGCTACATCGCCATGCCAGGACAGGCTCTGGCCTATAAGATCGGCGGGTTGCGCATAGAAGCGTTGCGGCGGAAGGCGGAGCGGACGCTGGGCGCGCGGTTCGACACGCGCGAATTTCACGACGTGGTGTTGCGCAACGGCGCCCTGCCGCTGGATATTTTGGAGGAAGAGGTGAACAACTGGCTTGCCGCCAAGGGGCGCTAGCCACGCCGTGCAGTATCCTGTACCTTTGCGCACCGCCACGCCGCCTGTCTGCTGGCGTTCTGGACGGGCGTAAGCTGGCCCGCCGCGGCGGTCTGCGCCTTCCTCTATCTTTTGCGCATGTTCGCCGTCATCGCCGGACTGCACCGTCCGTTATCGCACACCAACTATAAAACCTTGCGCTGGTTCCAGTTCACGCTGGCCTGGTGCGCGGCCATGAACGTGCAAAAAGGACCGCTCCGGTGGGCCTCGTTGCACCGCCACCATCATGCCCAATCCGGCGCTGCTGAGGGGCGTGCTGTGTTACGTCTTCGGGCGATGGCTGGAAACGGTGCGCCCGGGCTGAGGCGCCACCGGCGTACCGGCGTTCGTGTGGGGATTTTTCATCTCCACCGTGCTCGTGCTGCTGTCGCGGGTGGGCGTTGTGTGGGATCTCAAGAAGCCGCCGCGCCGGGCTTACGAACTGGCGGGAAGAGCCAGGGCGGCTTGACGTCAACCGCCGTCCGTCAGCCCCGTTCGCCAACCCCCATCGCTTCCGGCGCGCCTTCGCGCTAAGATATCCGGTCATGAGCTTTACGCGACGCAACTTCCTGGAATCGGCGGCGCTCGCCGCGTCCGCCCGGACACTGCTGGCAGAGGAACTGGACAAGAAGTCGGGACTTCCCACCCGCGTTCTGGGCAAGACGGGCGCGCGCGTCACCTGCGTGGCCTTTGGCTGTGGCAGCCGCCTGCTCTCCTACTCCGAGGAGGACGCGCAGACGGCGCTGGCGCGCGGCATGGAACTGGGCATCCGCTATCTCGACACGGCCTACAGCTACGGCAACGGCCGCTCCGAGGAGCGCGTCGGCAAGGCCATCGCGGGCAAGCGCAAGCAGTTGTGGATCGCCACCAAGATTCCCGACCGTACCTACGACGCCTTCATGCGCACGTTCGAGGGCAGCCTGAAGCGCGTGGGCGTCGATCATTTCGACCTGGTGCACATTCATGGCCTTGCCAAGGGCGACGATCTGGCCGCTATCGAGGCGCCGGACGGCTGCCTGAAGGCGCTCTACAAGATTCGCGAGCAGAAGGTGGCGCGCTTCATCGGCGTCACCAGCCACACGGATCCCGAGACGCTGGCCACGGCATTGTCGCGGCACGACTTCGACTGCACACAAATGGCCTTGAACGCGGCCATGGCGGGCATGACCAATGGCCGTGGCGGCATGGTGATGAACCCCGAGCTGCAAACCAGCTTCGAGCAGACCGCGTTGCCCGTCGCGCTCAAGAAGAAGATGGGCGTGCTCGCGATGAAGGTCTTCGCGCAGGAACGGCTGGTGGGCAAAGCGCCCGTCGAGGGGCTGCTGCGCTACTCGCTGTCTCTGCCGGTGGCCGCCACGGTGCTGGGCATGCCGAAGTTCGAGCAGATCGAGGAGAACGTACAACTGGCCAAGTCGTTTTCGCCGCTTTCCAAGCCCGGCATGAAGGAGATGAGCGACAAGCTGAGCGTCCTGCACAAGGCTTCGCTGGACCGGTTTTTCGAGAACCATATAGACGCCTGACGGCGGCGCCTCCCCGGTGGGGTGCGGCGGCCGGGAATGGGTATAATTGCCCTGTAATGCGACGATTCGCCACCTGCGCTCTTTCCGCGCTTTTACTAATCTCCTGCTCGAAAAACATCGAGAACAAGGAAGCTGTCCGCCAGGGGGTGGTGAATCACCTGTCGGCGCGGAAGAACCTCGATCTGGATCTGTCATCCATGCAACTGGAAGTCACCTCGGTGATTTTTCGCGACAACGAGGCCGAGGCGACCGTGAGCTTCGTGCCCAAGGGCGCCGCGCCTTCGCAGGGCATGTCGATGAAGTACACACTGGTGCGCGAAGGTGACTCCTGGAAGGTGAAGCAGAAGGCGGAGGCAACGAATAGCCCCCATTCGGGCGGAGCGGTGTCCAACCCGCACGAAGGAGGTATGGGCACCCTCCCGCCGCCAGCGGGCGGGGGGGGCGCCGAACTTCCTCCTGGACATCCGCCGATGCCCTCCACGGGAGGCGCGAAGAAGTGAAGCCGGTTGCCATCCTTGGCGGGGGCCCTGCCGGGGCGACCTGTGCCGAAAGGCTGGCCGCGGCCGGTATGAAGACGATTCTCCTGGACGAGAAGCTCGCCTGGGAGAAGCCCTGCGGAGGAGGCATCACGCACAAGGCGTATCAAAAGTACCCGCATCTGATCGAGAACGACACGCCGAAGCAGTTCATCACGAACACGGTTCTGAAGGCCCCCAAGGCGGGCGACGCCAACCTGAACATGGGCCAGCCGCTGCTGATCTATTCACGCGTCGATCTGAACGCCATGCTGCTGCGGCGCGCCGAGCGGGCGGGCGCGCAATTGGAAAAGACGCGCGTGCAGGACATTGAACGCGCCGGTGAGGGCTGGCGCATCCGCACGCAGTCCGGTTCGCTCGAAGCGTCATATTGCGTGGTGGCCACCGGGGCCCGGAACCCTCTGCGCCAGGTGGGCACGAAGTTCGCCGCCGCCGACTCCATGTGCGCGCTGGGCTACTACGTGCCGGGCCAGCACGACCGTATCGACATTCAATTTCTGCCGCAATTGGAGGGCTACATCTGGGTGTTCCCACGCTGCGGACATCTCTCCGTCGGCATCTGTGGCAAGGGCGCGGCCACGTCCGTGCTCCGCAAGTGGCTCGAAGAGTGGATGACGCGGAACGGCTACTCCTGGAAGGGACAGCGCTTCTATGCGCACGTGATTCCCTCGCTCCGCTCCCAATCGCTGCTGGACAACCGCGTCTCCGGCGATGGATGGCTGGCCGTAGGCGACGCCGCCGGGCTGGTGGATCCGATCACGGGCGAGGGGATCTATTACGCCATCCGCTCAGGCGACCTCGCCAGCCGGATCGTGCTGGACGAGGCGCACGCGCCAGCGGCCAAACCGGAGGCCTACCGGAAGTTGCTGCGCGCCGACTTCATGGACGATCTCTATATCGCCAGTCTGCTCAGCCACCGTTTTTACACCGGCAAATTTTTCTTCGGCCAGGTGACCGACCGCATGGTCCAGTTCGTGCGGCGTAGCGAAACCTTCCGCCATCTGGTGAGCGATCTCTTCAGCGGTGCGCAACCCTATACCGGATTGCGCGAGCGCGTGTGGAACAACTTCCGCCGCAGCGGCTGGGACCGTGTTTTCCCGCAGGAACGGATCGTACCGCAGGAGCCATAGGCGCCGCGGTTCACACACAATTCATGAACACCGTCAACTCCGAGCGGCTTCTCGAACGCGCGCGCAAGTCCATTCCGGGCGGCGTGAACTCGCCCGTCCGCGCCTTCCGCGGCGTGGGGGGCTCGCCGCGTTTCATCGAACGGGGCGAGGGCTCGCGTATCTTCGACGCCGACGGCAACTCCTACATCGACTATGTCTGTTCGTGGGGTCCGCTGCTGTTGGGCCACCGTCCGAAGGCGGTCATCGACGCGCTGGCCGCGGTGCTCGCCACGGGCACCAGCTTTGGCGCGCCGACCGAGCGCGAGATCGATCTGGCCGAACTGATCCGCGAGTTGATGCCCTCCATGGAAATGGTGCGGCTGGTGAACTCGGGCACTGAAGCCACGATGAGCGCCTTGCGCCTGGCGCGCGGCTTCACCGGCCGTGACTTGTGCGTGAAGTTCGAAGGCTGCTATCACGGCCATGTGGATTCGCTGCTGGTGAAGGCCGGCTCGGGCGTGGCCACGCTGGGTCTGCCCGACGCGGCCGGCGTGCCGCAAGCCTTCGCCGCCACCACCATCGCGCTGCCGTTCAACTCCATCGCCGCCGTGGAAGCCACCTTCGCCGCGCATGGTGGCCGCATTGCCAGCGCCATCGTGGAACCTGTGGCCGGCAACATGGGGTGCGTGCCTCCCGTGCCGGGGTTCCTGGAGGCTCTGCGCAGCTTGTGCACGAAGCACGGCGCACTGCTGATTTTCGACGAGGTGATGACCGGCTTCCGTGTGGCGCGCGGCGGCGCTCAGGCGCTGTTCGGCATCACGCCCGACCTCACCACCATCGGCAAGGTGATTGGCGGCGGTCTACCTATGGCCGCCTACGGCGGGCGCCGTGACATCATGGAGAAAATTGCGCCCGTGGGGCCCGTCTATCAGGCGGGTACGCTGAGCGGGAACCCGTTGGCCGTGGCCGCCGGAATCGCCATGCTCAGCCACCTGCGCGAACATCCCGAGGTGTATGACGTGCTGGAATCGCGCGCCGCGCAACTGTGCGCACGGCCGTTGGAGGGCATTACGGTGAACCGCACCGGCGCCATGTTCACCTTCTTCTTTACGGATCAGCCCGTGACGGACTATGAGAGCGCCAAGCGCAGCGACACGCAACGCTTCGCGCGCTTCTTCCATCACATGCTGGAGGGTGGCGTCTATCTCGCGCCTTCGCAGTTCGAGGCCGGCTTCGTTTCCACGGCCCACAGCGAGGCCGACATCAGGCAAACGGTGGATCTGGCGGCGGAGTTCTTCGCGCGCGAACGGCGGTAAGCAGCGGCCAGCCGCAAGCGGCGCACACCAGCAGAAGGCCGCCCAGGCTCCAGAACACCACGCGGTGGCGGTCCGCTTCCGGCAGTTCGCGCGGCGTGAAGCTGAGGCGGTTGTCGAAAACCACGTCCACTTTCACCTTCACCACCGCCGGCCCGCGTCCCTCCAGGCGGTTGTCGAACAGCACCTGGTAGTGCCCCGGCCGCGTCACGGCGTAGCGGAAATGGCCACGGGGGGAGAAGGGCGACGAGGCCAGTACGCGATGGCTACGGCCCTGGCTGAAGCGCTCCACGTCGGCGCTTGTCATCAACACCACGCGCACGGCGGAACGCCCGCGCTTGGATTCATGGGAAACCTCGATGGTGGCCGGCCGCTGGTTCAGGTCGAGACGGATGGCGCGCCACTGCGAGCGCGGAATGCTCACCTCGCCTTCAAACAGCGTGGCGCGTTCCAGCGGCGCGGTGGCCAGCAGGAGTAAAAGCGGAATCATCGCAGCCGGATCGGGGCCCACGCCACGGGCCTCCTCCGCACTACAATGAAATTCATGGATGACAGTATTGCACATCCAGGCTTGGGCGCTTCTCCCGTTGTCCTGCCTGCCTGGAAGTCCTGGCTGTCGGCGCTGTGCGCCTTACTGCTAGCTCTCCTTTTTATTTCCTCGGGCGTGTGGAAGATCACCGATCCGCTCGGCTGGGCAGCGCGCATCGTCCAGATGCAGTTGCCCGCGCAGTTCAGCGTGGCGCTGGCGCTTGGCGTGGGCGCCGCGGAAACCTTCGCCGCCGCTCTGCTCTTCGTTCCGCGTTTCCGGCGCTGGGGCGCCCTGCTGGCGGCCCTGCTGCTGATCGTGTTCATGGTCTACGTCGCGGCCTACTATAACGTCCTGCGCGGCGAGGACTGCTCCTGCTTTCCGTGGCTGAAGCGCAGCGTCGGCCCGGGCTTTTTCATCGGCGACGGCGTCATGCTGCTCGGCTCCTACTTCGCCTGGCGCTGGGCCTCGCCCGCTCACAGCCTGAAGGCCGCCGTGATTACGCTGGGAGCGATTCTCGTGTTCACCGGCGCCAGCTACGGCTTCGCCGTCTTCCAACAGTCCGGGCTGGCCGCGCCCGCCTCGGTGACGGTGGATGGCAAACCGTATTCTCTGGGGCAGGGGCGTATCTTCGTCTACTTCTTCGACCCCGAGTGCATGCACTGCTTCGAAGCGGCGCAACGCATGCAGGGCTACCGCTGGAAGGACGCCAAGGTGCTGGTTGTGCCCACGCGCCTGCCGGAGTTCGCCACGCAGTTTCTGAACGACACAGGGCTGAAGGCGCCCTATACGAATGACGCCGCGCCCCTGCGCGCCGTCTTCCGGTTCAACGATCCGCCCTACGCCGTGGCCCTGGAACATGGCCGCCAAAAGGCCGCCTTTGTCGCCTTCGACGATCACTCGCCCGCCGGAGACCTGCGCAAATTGGGCTGGATCGAGTAGTGCCCGCTACGCCAGTTCCCGCACAGCGATATTGAAAGCCGAGGTGTTCACCACACCCAACCGCTGAAATTGCACCCAGACGCGGTAGCCGCGGGGGCGCGGAAAAATCACGTTGAACTGTACCTGGGGCCGCCGCGGCTCGTCCGGATAGGCGTACAAAGGGTGGTCGTGAATCACATCCACCAGATCATCGCTGGCGGCCAGCATGTGGCCCCAGGCGGCCAGATATTGTTCCAGGCCGGCAGCGGGGCGCAGCCGGAAGAACAGCTTCGTTTCGAAGCCTGCGACGGGCAGCGGCGGTTGCAGAGTGAGCTCCACTTCCAGGTTCGCCGCCTGTTGTACGAAGGGCGTGGCGGGCAGCCGGGCGGCGTCCAGAGCGGAGGCGTCCGCATCCACTGTGATCAGTGTCCGCGCCAAAAACTGCGGCGCGCCGCCGGACGGGTAGCAGTCGGCCACGGCCCGGTAGGCGCCGGGGCGGGGCAGTGTGGTCCGGAAGTGAAAACGGCCATTCGGGCGCGGTGACGGGTGCTCGTGGGCAAAGTAGCCGAGATCGCCCGTCACAAGGAACAAATGGAAGAGCTTCTCGTGGACCACTTCGAAGCGGCGCACGGGTTTACCCGTGCCCGGATCGAGGATCCCAAAGTCGAAACGGGTTTCCACGCCCGCGCGCAGCGGCCGCGGCGCATACCGGATGTCGAAGCCATAGGCGGCCGGTTCCGGTAGACGCGCGGTCAGTTTCATGCCGCAGCGCGGGCACCGCCCCGGTCCACTCTGCTTCACATCCCTGTCCATGGGACAGGTGAACTCGACGGGCCCGGCGGCGGAGGTGGCCGTGGGAGCGCCCGCCGGGCTTTGCGCCCGCAGCACTCCGGCGGCCAGGGCGGCCAGACATTGACGCCGCCCGGTCATCGTTACTTGCCGGGTTCGAAGGGCCAGATTCCCGTGGTGGTGAAGCCGCCATCCACGGCAATGCACTGTCCGGTGACGTAGTCCGAGCCGCGCGAACTGAGGAATACGGCCAGCGGCGCGATGTCCTCGGGCGTGCCCAGCCGCGGATTGGCCTGGCCCGAGCGCAGCCAGTCCCGCATGAACTGCGGCTTCCACATTTCCCGGTTCAGGTCGGTTTCAATGAAGCCGGGAGCGATGCAGTTCACCTGGATGTTGTACTTGCCCCACTCGGCGGCCAGCACGCGCGTCAACCCCCACAGGCCGCTCTTGGTGATGGCGTAAGGCGAGAGAAACGGGAAGGCGATCAGCGAGGTGAGCGAGCCGATCATGACGATTTTGCCGCCCGCGCCCCGTTCCACCATGCGCTGGCCCAGCACCTGCGTAAGGCGCACAATCCCGTGCAGGTTCGTCTGCAGAATCAGGTTGTACTCTTCCGGCGTGTACTCCTCGAAGCGCTTGCGGATGTTGGTGCCGGCCACGTTGATCAGGATGTCGGGCGTGGGCATGTCCTTGCAGGCCTCATCCACTTTGCCGTTGGCGGATACGTCGAGCACGCGAGCCTCGGCTGAGTGTCCGCCGGCGAGAAGCGCGTCCACCTCCTGCTTCAACTTGCCGGCCGAGCGCGCGGCCAGAATCGTGTGCGCGCCCGCGGAGGCAATCTCCTTGGCGATCGCCAGACCGATTCCGCGGCTGGCGCCGGCGATAAGGGCGGTCTTCCCTTCCAGAGAGAACGGGCTTGTGTTGGACATGAAACCGCTAGTGTACATCGGGCCAGGCGCTTGCCGTCGCAAAGCAACGGGCTTCCTCACGAACGCTCCAGGCGCTCTGCTACGATGGCCATGGTCCATGCGGAACTTCAGCATCGCGGTGATTCCCGGCGACGGCATCGGCCAGGAGGTGATCCCTCCGGCGCTGGATGTGTTGCGCGCGGCCGGGGCGCGCTTCGATCTCCATTTTGACTTCGCGCCTTTCGACTGGGGCGCCGAGTACTACTTCCAACACGGGGCCATGATGCCGCCGAACGCGCTGGAGCAGCTCGCCGCGCACGACGCCATCCTGCTGGGAGCGGTGGGCCACGTCGACGTGCCGGATAACATTACGCTGAATGGCCTGCTGCTGCCCATCCGCCGCGGCTTCGACCAGTATGCGAACGTGCGTCCGGCGGTGCTGTGGGAGGGCGTGGATTCGCCACTGCGGGACCAGACCGCGGGCGCGATCGACATGGTGGTGGTGCGCGAGAACACCGAGGGCGAGTACGCGCAGATCGGCGGTTTCTTGTATCATCACCAGCCCGAAGAGGTGGCCGTGCAGACCTCGGTGTTTACCCGCCGCGGCTGCGAGCGCGTCATCCGTCATGCCTTTGAACTGGCGCGCAAACGCAATGGAAAAAAACGCGTCGCCTCGATCACGAAATCCAACGCGCAGGGCTACAGCATGGTGCTCTGGGACCGCGCCTTCCAGCAGGTGGCCTCCGAGTATCCCGATATCGCCACCGAGTCGCTCCTGGTGGACGCCGCGGCGATGAACTTTGTGCGCCGTCCACAGACGTTCGACGTGGTGGTGGCATCAAACCTGTTCGGTGACATCTTGAGCGATCTGTCGGCGATGGTCACCGGAAGCATCGGGCTGGCGGCGAGCGCCAACCTGGACCCGTCGCGCCGCTTCCCTTCGATGTTCGAGCCCGTGCACGGCACGGCGCCCGACATCGTTGGCAAGGGCATCGCCAACCCGATGGCGGCAATCTTTTCGGCATCGATGATGCTCGATCATCTGGGCGCCACGGCAGCCGCCGCGGCCGTGCTGGACGCCGTCGGCAAGGTGCTCGGCGGCCGGCGTGAGCGCACGCCGGATCTGGGCGGCCTGGCCACAACGGCCAGCGTCACGCAGGCGGTTCTCGCCGCGCTGTAAGCGGCCGCTCCCGTGCACGGCGCCCCATGCGCCCATTGTTCACATTTTCCTCAAGCGCCCCCGGTCCGCGCCGATGAGAGCACAGAAGAAGTACTCATCGACGAGGGAGGCCACATGGCGGTAGACATTTTGATCGTGGACGATTCAGCGGCCATTCGGAAAATCCTGCAGCGGGTTCTGTTGCAGGCCGAGGTGCCCTTGGGCAAGGTGCACGAGGCGGGCGACGGGGTGGAGGCGCTGGCGAAGCTGAGCGAGGAGAAGGTCGGCCTGATTCTGTCCGATATCAACATGCCGAACATGGATGGCTTGGAGTTGCTGGGCAAGCTCAAGTCCACGGACACGTTGAAGGATGTGCCGGTGGTGATGATCACCACCGAGGGCGGGCAGGCCAAGGTGCTGGAGGCGGTGAACCTCGGCGCGGCGGGCTATGTGCGCAAGCCGTTCACGGCCGAGCAGATCAAAGAAAAGCTGGTGGGCATTATCTAACTCCGGACGTGCGCCGGAGGCGCGCGTGGCGCGCCCGCGTCCGGCCGCCATGTCACGGCGATTGGCAGAAGGGACATATGGAATGAGATTCTCGATTGCACAAGACGACCTGGTGGAGCGCATCACGCTGGCCACCAAGGAGGTCTTCAGCATGATGTTGGGGGGCGAGGCTGTGCCGGGCCCGCCGCGCACCGAGGATGGCGGCGTGGGGCCGACCGAGGGCGTGGTGGCGCTGGTGGGTCTTACCGGCCCGCTGGTGGGCACGGGCAGCGTTTGCTGCTCGCCCGAGTTGGCCTGCCGCCTGGCGGGACAAATGTTGATGACCGAGTATCACGCGGTGGACAACGATGTTCTTGATGCCGTGGGCGAGGTGGCCAACATGATTATCGGCAACCTGAAGACGACCATCGAAGATCAGTTCGGAGCCATGTGGCTGAGCGTGCCCACCGTGGTGTATGGCCGCAACTTCACCACGCGCAGCATGGGCCGCCACAACTGGACCGTGGTTCCTTTCACCTGCGACGGCATGGAGATGCAGGTGCAAATGTTCCTTACCGAGGCCAACGACCTGACCAAGCTCATGCGCCCCGGGCTCACCGTGCTCCAGAAGGGCTGAGACCGAAGGTTTTACCGTGGCGGGAGCCCGTGCTCCCGCACCTCTGCCGGTTTGGGTAAATATTCTTCCATCTGGAGCGACACCTGACACGGATTTGAAGCGTCTTCATAAACGAGAACCGTTCTCGCCGCAGTAGAATTCCAGGCGTGTCCGTCGTGCGCTCATGTCCCAAACCGTACTCCTTCCCCCGCCTGCTCATCCTTCACAGCCTCCCCCGGCGCTCCCCGAACCACCCTCTCCCGCACCGCGTTTCCGTTGGCTCGTTTGGGTCATCCTCCTTTCCGTCGTGATTTCGACTATTCTTCTCCTGGCCACTCGCACGCATGCTCCCGCGGCCAAATCTGCACCTGTAGTCAGAAGCGCGGCGGTGGTGAAGGGCACGCTTACGCGCACGCTGCGCATCCCCGGCATGACCATGGCCCGTTCCACGGCAATGCTCGTCGCGCCGAGGTTATATGGACGGCGCTCACGCAACTCCTCGGGCAACGATTTCCGGCTGACCCTGCGAACTTTGGCCGCTCCTGGCTCACAGGTCAAGCAAGGCGAGGTGGTGGCCGAGTTTGACCGGCAGTTCATCGAGACGCGACTGGACGATCTCGCGGCTGATGTGCGCAGCCGCGAACTGACGCTGGCGAAGGTGCGTGCCGGGCTGACCGAGCGGCGCAAGGCGTATGAGCAACGGATTCTGGCCGCCGAAGGCGTGGTGGAGAAGTCGCGGCTGGACCTGCGCACCATCCCCGTGCGCAGCGCCATCGTGGCCGAGCGTTACCGGTTGAATCTGGAAGAGGCGCGGGCCCAGTTGGAGCAGTTGCGGAAGGAGGTTCGCTTCTTCAACATTTCGGAGGCGGCCGAGATGAAGAGGCAGGAACTGGAACTGGAACAGGAGCGCCTGGATCTGCGCCGTGGCGAGCGCGGCAGCGAGCGCATGATGGTCCGTTCGCCGATTGACGGCGTCTTCGTTCCGCAGCGGATCCGCCGTGGCGGCGAGTACATGGACATCAAGGCGGGCGACGATCTGCCCTCGGGGACGGTGATTGGTGAGGTTCATGACACATCGAGGCTGAACGTGGAGGCGTATGTGAACCAGGCGGACGCCCACCTGCTGCGGAGCGGCATGGAGGCCGTGCTCACCGTGGAGGCGATGCCGGACGTGCGGTTGCCGGCCCGCATCACGAGGATTGGGTCGATCGCCAAGGGCGGCGGATCCAGGCGCGAGTTTGTCAGTACGATTCCGGTGCGGCTCAGTGTGGAGGGCAGCCGCGAGGTTATGCCCAACTTCACCGTGGCGGCCGATGTCGCGCTCGCCTCCAGCCCGGACAGCCTGCTGGCGCCTCGCGAGGCCGTGCACCGCGATGGCTCTGGCGCGTTCGTCTACCTGCGCGCCGGTGGAAGCTGGCAGCGCCGGCCGGTGATGCTCGGAGCGCACAACCACGTTCAGGTGGCGGTTACCGGCGGGCTCACCCTCGGCGACGTGGTGGCGCTGGAACGGCCTATTCCGGCCCGCTAGTGGCATCTTCCAGCCCCCTCACGAATATTTAAGAACCCTGCCTGTGCGCCCTATTGCGCGCTGACGGCATTTCCGGTACACTTTCAGTTTCATGCTGCCGCACGTCTCGTTCGCGTATCGATTTTGGTGCTAAACCAAGCGCGACGGGGTGGTGCGGGCAGACACAAGAGTAGTCAACAACCCAACCCACTCGGTATGAGTGGGTTTTTTGTTTGACTCCGTAAGGAGCGCCATGATCATCTCGATGAAACCTCATTCCTCTCCGGAGGAGATTCAAGCTGTTTGCCGGCGGATCGAAGACTTTGGGTACAAGATTCACACCATCGAGGGCGTGGAGCGCGTCGTGATCGCCGCCATTGGCGTGGGCGACACCTCGCAGTGTCTGGAGTCATTGGAGGCCTTGCCGCAAGTGGAAAAAGCAATGCGCATCAGCGCTCCTTATAAGTTTGTCAGCCGCGAGTACAAGAATGCGAGGACGCGCATCAAGGTGCGCGACTTCGAGATCGGCGGCGACGAGTTCATCATGATGGCTGGTCCGTGCTCGGTGGAAAGCGAGCAGCAGATCATGACCTCGGCCGAAGCCGTCGCCAAGGCGGGCGCTCGCATGCTCCGCGGCGGCGCCTTCAAGCCGCGCACCTCTCCCTACGATTTTCAAGGCATGGAGTTGGAGGGCCTGAAACTGCTGCGCAAGGCGGGCGACGCCACGGGCCTGGGCGTGATCACCGAGGTGATGAGCGACCGGGACATCGAACTGGTGGCCCAGTATGCGGACATTCTGCAGATCGGCGCGCGGAACATGCAGAATTTCGCGCTGCTGAAGGGCCTGGGCAAGGCGGGCCGTCCTGTGCTGCTGAAGCGTGGACTGAGCTCGACCGTCAAGGAACTGCTCATGTCGGCCGAGTACATCGTCGCCCATGGCAATCGCGACGTCATGCTGTGCGAACGCGGCATTCGCACCTTTGAAACCATCACGCGCAACACCTGTGACATCGTGGCCGTGCCTGCGCTGCAGGAATTGACGCACCTGCCCGTGATTCTCGACCCCAGCCATGCGACGGGCAAGCGCAGCCTGGTGCCGGCGCTCTGCCGGGCCGGCGTGGCCATTGGCGCCGACGGTATTATCCTCGAAGCGCATCCCTGTCCGGAGAAGGCCGTGAGCGACGGCGCGCAGTCGCTTACGCTGGCTCAATTTGATAAGCTGATGCGCGATCTGGGTCCCTACCTGGAACTCTGGCGCGGCGCCCGCGTTGCCCAGGAGTTGGTGTCGGCATAACCGGAACCGCCCGTGCGCAAACCTTACCGGCTGTGGCAACTGATCCTGTTCGTGATTGTCGTCTGTGGCGCGGTGCTCGGTGTGCTGTGGTACCGTCAGTCGCGTTCGATCATCAACTTGTCACAGTTGCTGGCGCGGCTGCCGGCTGACCGCACTGTTGTGTGCGCCGTCGACGTGAAGTCCCTGCGCACGGCCGGCGTGCTCGATCTCATTGCCGGCTCGCGCGGCGTCGAGGAACTGGACTACCGGAACTTCATCCGGGAAACCGGCTTCGACTATCGTGAGGACCTCGACTACATCGTCGCCGCTTTCGACTCCGAACATAAGTATTTTCTCCTTAAGGGCCGTTTCAACTGGAAGCAGTTGACGCAGTACGCCACCGCGCATGGCGGCCAATGTCTGAACGGGTTTTGCGCGATGCGCGGGGCCGCGCCCAGCAAGAACCTCTCCTTCTTCGCGGCCTCACAGGATGTACTGGCGCTGGCCGTGGGCTATGCACCGAAGGCCGCCTACACGCTGATGCCGGCGGACCGCCCGGAAAGCGGCGTCGTGATTCCCAACGCGCCGTTTTGGATCACCCTGCCGGGACCGCTCCTCAACGCGAGCAATACGCTGCCCGATGGCGTGAAGGCGTTCGCCTCGGCGCTGTCCGGCGCCGAGCGCATCACTGTTTCCATCGATGCCGGGGCTACGGGTTTTTCGGCGAACCTTCAGGCAGAGTGTCCGGACGGTGCGCAGGCGGCCGAGGTGCGCGACCGTTTGCGCGCGCTCACCACCGTGCTCACGAAGATGATCCAGCGCAGCGGCCAGCAGCCTAATCCCGATGATCTCAGCGGCGTGCTCACTTCGGGTGTGTTCGAGGCCTCCGGGAAGGCCGTCACTGGCAAGTGGCCCATTTCGCGCGCCCTGCTGGAAGCTGTTTCGGCGGGCACGCTTTAGCCTCCACGGCCGAACGCCAGGGCCGGCGTGGCCTCCCGCATTGCTACACTGGACTTTCTCCTGTGTTTCACATCATTGAAGAGCAAATTCAGCGGCTCGTGTCCGCACATCTTGCGGCCCGCTATGGTGAGACGATGGCGGTGGCCATCGAGTCTCCCAAACAATCGGGTTTCGGCGAACTGGCGCTGCCGGTGGCCTTCCAACTGGCCCGGGCGTTGAAGAAAGCCCCGCGCGCCATCGCGCAGGAGATCGTCAGCGATCTTGGGGCGCTGCCCGGCGTCGCGGCCATCGAGATCGCCGGGAATGGATACCTGAATCTGCGGCTGGACCGTGGCGCCTATGGCCACGCCCTGCTGTCCGGTGGCGGCGAGGCGGCCGCCACGGGCCACAAGATCATCGTCGAGCATACGAACATCAATCCGAACAAGGCGGCGCATATTGGCCACCTGCGGAACTCGGTTTTGGGCGACACCTTCGTGCGCATGCTGCGCGCCTCGGGCGGCGCGGTGGAGGTGCAAAACTACATCGACAACACGGGCGTCCAGGTGGCCGACGTCGTGGTGGGCTTCCACTATCTCGAACGCAAGTCCGCCGCCGAGGTGGCCGCGCTCGCCGCCGGGCCGCGCTTCGATTATCTCTGCTGGGATCTCTACGCGCGCGTTTCGCAGTATTTCAAGGAGCACCCGGAAAGCGAGCAGTGGCGGGCCGAAACGCTGCACGCGATCGAGGCGAACCAGGGCGCGCAGGCCGAGTTGGCGCATGTGGTGGCCGATGCCATCGTGCTCCGCCACCTGGCCACGATGCGCCGCCTGGGCATCCTGTACGATGTCCTTCCGCGGGAAAGTGAGATTCTGCATCTGCGGTTCTGGGCCACCGCGTTCGAACTTCTCAAACAGCGCGGCGCCATTCATCTGGCCACGGAAGGCAAAAAGGCGGGTTGCTGGGTGATGGCAGGCTCGCACTTCCGCGAAAACGCGGCCGAGGACGACGCCGACGACTCCAAGGTGATTGTCCGCTCCAACGGCATCGTCACCTACGTCGGCAAAGACATCGCCTATCAACTTTGGAAGTTCGGTTTGCTCGGTAAGGACTTCCACTACAAACCCCTGATCCAGGAACCTGACGGACACACCGTCTGGGTCTCCACGGACGAGGAGCAACCCGCCGGCGCGCCGCGCTTCGGCGCCGGGCACACCGTGTACAACGTGATCGACACGCGCCAGTCCTATCTGCAGGACGTGGTGGCGGCGGGGTTGCGCGCCCTGGGCTACGAAGAACAGGCCGGCCGCTCCATTCACTTCAACTACGAGATGGTGGCGCTCACGCCAGGCACCTGTGTCGAACTGGGCATCGAACTGAGCGAGGAGGACAGGAAGCGCGCCTACGTCGAGGTGTCCGGCCGCAAGGGACTCGGCGTGAAGGCCGACGACCTGATTGATAAGCTCATCGAAAAGGCCCTCCACGAGGTGGATGACCGCAATCCCGATAAGCCGGCGGACGAACGCCGCCTGGTGGCCACGCAGATCGCCACTGGAGCCCTGCGCTATTTCATGCTGAAGTTCACGCGGAACACGGTGATCGCCTTCGACCTGCAGGAGGCTCTGGCCTTCGTGGGCGAAACCGGCCCCTATGTGCAGTACGCGGCTGTGCGCGCCGGTAAAATTCTCTCAAAGCTCGCCGAACGCGGCGAGACGCTGCCAGACTTCGACGCCGTGCTCACGCGGGAAGCGTTTGACCGGCAACTGGCCACCGAGGATCTCTGGCAAACCCTGCTGCTGATCTCCAAGGCTCAGTCGGCGCTCGAAGACGCGCTGGCCAAAGGCGAGCCGGCGCACTTCGCCAAATACGCCTTCCAACTCGCCCAAGGGTTCAGCGCCTTCTACGATGGCTATTCCGTGATCCACGAGCAGGATCCGGAGCGGCGCGCCTTCCTGCTGTGGATGACGCGGTACTTCGGACGGCAACTCGCCTGGACACTGGATATTCTGGGTATCCCGGTGCCCGTCTACATGTAGCGCCCCTCCCTGTCTTCACTCGGCCCTTGACATGCTGAACTGTATTCTGTATATGTACAGTGTACAGTGATGCAGCCGCCCGCCATCGCCATCGACCTCACCTCTCCCGAGGCTGTGGTCCGGCAGCTTGCCCGGCAGATCCGCCAGTTCATCGTCGAAGGGCATCTGTCGCCCGGCGACGAACTGCCCGGCGTCCGGCGCCTGGCCATGGACCTCGGCATCCACTTCAACACGGCCGCCGAAGCATACCGCCAGTTGGCCTCCGATGGCTGGATCGAGGTGAACCACGGCCGCGCGGCGCGCGTTCGCAAGCGCGAGCACGTCCCCGCCGCGGAGGAAACCGTGCAGCGGTGGAGTGAGCGCCTGCGCGCGTTGATCGCCGATACGCGCGCCGAAGGAGTGCCCGTGCGCCGCATCCGCCGCGACCTGAAACTGGCGCTGGAGGACCTGGAGCGATGAACGCAAACATGCTCGCCTTGCTGCCGGCTCTTGTCATCACGGCCGTGATTCTGGACCTGCTGCCACGCCGCCCCCGGCGCGGACTCTATTTTGGGATCACCACGGGCGAGTCGTTCGCGCGCTCGGACGAGGGCCTTGGGATCGCCCGCCGTTACCGTCTCATGGTGTGGGCCGGAGCGGTGCTCGCCCTGCTGCTGTTGCCGCTCACCCATGGCGCGCTGCCGGTGTTTGCGCAGATGGCCGTGGGAGCCTTCGCCTGGTTGCATGCCCGCCGCCGCGCCGCGCCACATGCCGTTCAGCCGCCCATGGTGCGCACCGCCGTGCTCGAAGCGGAACCATCCACGCCCGCCAGCGTGCTTGTTCCGCTGGTGCTTGCCTTGGCCATGCTCGCCGCCTCGGGGATCGTGCTCTATCTCAATTACCACGCGCTTCCTGAGCGCATACCCACGCACTACGGCATCTCCGGGCAGGCGGACGCCTTCCATGCGAAGACGCCGGTCCTCACGGCCATGCCCGTGGTGATCGGACTGCTCATTTGGCTGCTCATGGCCATGAACGTGTTCGGCATCATCCATGGCACGAGCCGCGGCGGCGCACCAGAAACCCGCCTGGCCCGCGAGGCCCAGCGCGCCTATTTCGCGCGCCTGCTGGCCTGGTTGGAACTGGCCATCGGCGGCTTGTTCGCCTACATCGCGGTCTCGCCCATCGTGAGCGCGCAGCGTCTGGCCGGCAGCGGCTGGATCATGCCGGCGCTCACCGTCTTGCTGCTGATTGGCCCTGTTTGGGCCGTGCTGCGCTGGAAGGAACAGGCGGGCGGCGCCGGAGATGACACGCCGGACGCGTGCTGGGTGGGCGGGCTGTTTTATTGGAATTCGGGTGATCCGGCGCTGATGGTCGAACGGCGCGATGGTGTGGGCTATACGCTCAATTTCGCCCATCCCTTCGCCTGGGCGCAAGGTCTCTTGGTGCTGGCCCTCGTCGCCCTCCCGCTGGTGATTTATTCGGCAAGGTGACGGGCTCGCTGCGATAAACTGGTTGTAACCCATGTCCCACCCGAATAGCTTCGGCTCGGCCGCTACCTTGCGCGTTGGCGGCAGCGATTATCGCATCTATCGTCTTGACGCGCTCGAAAAGGCCGGTGTCGCCTCGTTGAGCCGCCTGCCGTTCTCCATCCGGATCCTGTTGGAGAACACGCTGCGCATGGAGGACGGCGTCACCGTGCGGCCGGACGACATCAGGTTTGTCGCCGGATTCAACGGCAATCCCGAGCCGCACGAAATCTCGTTCATGCCCGCGCGCGTGCTGCTGCAGGACTTCACCGGCGTGCCTTGCGTGGTGGACCTCGCCGTGATGCGCGAGGCCTTGCAGAAGCTGGGCGCCGACCCCAAGCGAGCCAATCCGCTCATCCCAGCCGACCTGGTCATCGACCACTCCGTGCAGGTGGATCACTTCGGCACCCGGGATGCCCTGTCGTTGAATGGCATTCTCGAATTCCAACGCAACGCCGAGCGCTATTCGTTCCTCCGCTGGGGCCAGGGCAGCTTCCAGAATTTCCGCGTCGTGCCGCCCAGCACTGGCATCGTGCACCAGGTGAACCTCGAGTATCTCGCCCACGTGGTGTTTCAGAAGAAAACCGCCACGGGTGTGGAGGCTTATCCCGACACGCTCGTGGGCACCGACTCGCACACCACCATGATCAATGGCCTGGGCGTGGTCGGCTGGGGCGTGGGCGGCATTGAAGCCGAGGCGTGCATGTTGGGCCAGCCCGTTTCCATGCTTCTGCCGCAGGTAACCGGCTTCAAGCTGCACGGCAAGCTTGCCCCCGGCGCCACGGCCACCGACCTTGTTCTCACCGTCACGCAGATGCTGCGCAAGAAAGGCGTCGTCGGCCGGTTCGTCGAGTTCTACGGGCAGGGACTCTCCTCGCTTGCCCTGGCCGACCGCGCCACCATCGCCAACATGGCGCCCGAGTATGGCGCCACCATCGGCTTCTTCCCGGTGGATCATCTCACGCTCGACTACCTCCGCCTGACCAACCGCCCCGAAGCGCTGGTGACGCTCGTCGAAGCCTACGCGAAGGAGCAGGGCCTGTTCCGCACCGACTCGACACCGGACCCTGTGTTCACCGACACGCTCGAACTGGACCTGTCCACCGTCGTGCCATCGCTCGCTGGACCCAAACGCCCGCAGGACCGCATTAACCTGCCCGACATGAAGTCGAGTTTCCTCTCGGGCCTCAGCGCCGCACCGAAGAGCACCACGGCGAAAAACGGCGTCGAAGTTCCACTGCGGGATGGTTCCGTGGTGATCGCCGCCATCACAAGTTGCACAAACACGTCGAATCCGTCGGTGATGGTGGCCGCTGGCATCCTCGCACGGAAGGCCGTGGAGCGCGGTCTCTCCACGCAGCCCTGGGTGAAATCGTCGCTGGCCCCTGGTTCAAAAGTGGTCACCGATTACCTTGCCGACTCCGGCCTGCTGCCGTACCTGGAACAGTTGAAGTTCAACGTAGTGGGCTACGGCTGCACCACCTGCATTGGCAACTCAGGTCCGCTGCCGGAGCACATCGGCGCGGCCGTGGAAGCGGCCGGCCTGAACGTTGCCTCGGTGTTGAGTGGCAACCGCAACTTTGAAGGACGCATCAATCAGCAGGTGCGCTCGAACTACCTGGCCTCGCCGCCGCTGGTGGTCGCCTACGCGATTGCCGGGCGCGTGGATATCGACCTGGTGAACGAGCCGGTTGGCCGCGACTCGGCCGGCAAGGATGTCTACCTGAAGGAGATTTGGCCGTCGCAGGAAGAGGTGGCCGCAGTACTCGCCAAGAGCGTGCGCCGCGAGATGTTCGAGAAGGAGTACGCGGAGGTATTCGCGGGCGACCGGCAATGGAACGCCGTGAAGTTCCCCACCGGCGATCTGTACGAGTGGGACGCCAAGTCCACCTATATAGCGCGGCCGCCCTACTTCGACCATATGCGCGACCCGAAGGCTCCCATCGAGGATCTGACGGACCTGAAGCCGTTGGCCGTGCTCGGCGACTCCATCACCACCGATCACATCTCTCCCGCGGGCGCGATCAAGAAGGAAACGCCGGCCGGCCGGTATCTGATGGAGCGCGGCGTGATGCCCGGCGACTTCAACTCCTACGGGTCGCGCCGCGGCAACCACGAGGTGATGGTGCGTGGCACGCTGGCCAACATTCGTTTGAAGAATCTGATGGTGCCTGGCGTCGAAGGCGGCTACACGCGTACGGGTCCCGAGGCGGAGAAGGAGTTCATCTACGACGTGGCCATGCGCAACGTGGCCGCGGGCGTGGGCATGCTGATCGTAGCGGGCAAGGAGTACGGCTCTGGCTCCTCGCGCGACTGGGCGGCCAAGGGCGTGGCTCTGCTCGGCGTGAAGGCCGTGATCGCCGAGAGCTTCGAGCGCATCCACCGTTCGAATCTCGTCGGGATGGGCGTGCTGCCGCTGGAGTTCACGGGCGGCCAGAACCGCGAATCGCTCGGCCTCACGGGGTTTGAAACCTACTCCATCACCGGGCTGGCCGGGGCCATCACATCCGGCAAGGCTACTGTGAGGGTGAAGGCTGCGGATGCCAAGGGCGCGAAGGAATTCGAGGCGCGTGTGCGCATCGACACGCCGCGCGAAGTGGAGTATTTCCGTAACGGCGGCATTCTGCCGTATGTTCTGCGCCAGGTGGCCGGGTAGGCCGCGAGCGGGTTAGAACCAGCGGCGCTTATCGACGGTGTTCAGGAGGGGTTTGCCTTGCGCGAACCCCTCGACGTTTTTCAACAGTACGGCCAGGTGCCGTTCGGCGATGCGCGGCGAAAAGCCGGCCACGTGTGGCGTGAGAATCACGTTCTCCATGCTCCACAACGGGTGCCCGGGCGGCAGCGGTTCGGTCTCGAACACGTCGAGCGCCGCGCCGGCGATACCGCCTTCGCGCAGAGCGGCCACAAGATCATCGAGCACCACGATGGCGCCGCGGCCGATGTTGATCAAGTAGGCTTCCGGCGGCATTTTGGCGATCAACGCCCGGTTGAACATCCGCTCGGTTTCCGGCGTGTGCGGCGCGCAGATGACGGTGAAGCGGCTTTGCGCCAGCAGATCCGGCAGACGCTCCATGCCCCAGAGCGTGACACCCTCGCCGGGCGGTTCCGTGCGCACGGGATCGACGGCCAGGACGGACATTTGGAACGCGCGCGCCCTCCGCGCCACCTCGGCGCCGATCTCGCCGCAACCCACAACGCCCAGCGTGCAATCGCTCACATGCAGATGCGCGCGGTCGATGCCGTTCACCACGCCGGGGCCCAACGCGAAGCTGGCGCGCGCCTGCTCGCCGCCGCAGGGCTCCCATCTCCGCCGCTGAATATACAGGTGCAGGTTGCGCGCAAAGCACAGCACGTAGCCCATCACCTGATCGGCGATCACGTCGCTGAACAGGCCGCGCATGTTGGTCAGCGTGCACGGGTGCTCCACCAGGGCGGGGAAGAGGTAGTGTTCCAGGCTCGCCGTGGGCGACTGCACCCAGCGCAGGCGGCGCGCCGCTGCCAGCAGCGCTGGCGTCATCTTGCCGAAGAAGGCCTCGGCGTCGGCGACTTCGCCGGCCGCCGCCGTTTCATCGGCGCAGTTCACCACGCGCATTTCACCCGCCGCCGTTCGCAGCTTGTCCAGGCGGTCCGCCTCGACGGGCGGCCATACAACAAGTTTCATAGGAAATGTTTAATCTAAGACGGCGATGAACTCGGCCACGACCCGGGCCGGCTTGTCTTCCGTGAGCGGCCACCGCTCGAACTCGGGGTTGAGCGGCTCCATCCAGATTTCCGTGTGCTCCCATTCGCCGTCCTGGCTGGCGCGCTTGACGCTGCGGTAGCGCTTCACCGTGTAGCGCTCGCCGCTTTCGGGCTCGCTCAGATCCTCCACCAGCACCAGTTTGCCGTGGCGGGACCCTGCGCCGAACTCGCGGAACAGGCAGAGGCTCCCGCTGGCGATGCGAGGCTCCATGGAGCGCCCCACCACGTGCGCCGCGAACATGCCAGTGGTGACGCGCACGCCGGCGGGCACCTCGATCCAGTCCTCCAACTCGGCCGTCATCCGGTCGCCATAGCCGCCCGCGGCCGCCCGCACGCTCCACACCGGCAGGTGCGTGTCGTAACGGCGCACCGTCGCCGGAACGTGCCGTTCATACATGCGGTTCAGCGTGGCATTGAAGTGGCCCAGCAGCACCCGTTCGGGCGGGCTCATACGAATGGCGTTGGACAACGTGTCTTCCAGTTGGGCCAGCAGCGCCGCGGCCCCCATCTCGCCGGCCTTGGCCCGCAGATCATCCTCGATCGCCTCGAGCACGTCGAGATCGTCGTCGTTGCCGGTCAGCTCATCCCAATCGCGCCGCAGCCGGAATCCGATGCGCCCTGTGGCCTCGTCGAACAGGATGACGCCGCACGGCTCTGGCGCGCGCCCGGGCAGCGACACCTCCAACAGCCGAAAATCCGCCAGGCGGGCCTGCGTCACGGTTGCCGTCTGCATCATCCTACTCCGGTCTCTCCGTCCTTATCGGCACATCCGCCGGTTCTCTTACCGGCGCCGTCACGGCGTGTACGGATAATAGCCGCTGCGGTGCCGCACCTTCACGGCCGGCAACGAGGGCACCTCGACCTTGATCTCGCGAAACACCTTCGCCGTATCGGACGCCGAAGGGATATAGCGCATGATGTACTGCGTCGTGATCTCGCCGGCCACGTTGGCGATGGAGCCGAAGATGCCCTTGGCGATCTCGCTGGCGTAGCCGCCCGTGCCCACCTTCAGCGCATAGTTGCCTTCGTCGGAAGGAGTCGAGAGATAGCCGCTCACGTCCTTGTAAAGGTTGTTCAGCGGGTACTCCACGCGGCCGCCCGTATCCTCGGCCAGTTTCAGCAGGTTCTTCTCGCCCACGCTATTGAAACCGAACGCCACCGTGCTGACGCCGTAAATGGTCACCAGGTTCCGCTGCGCCAGTTCGAGCACCTCGTCCAGAGTCTTCTTCGACGCCGTGTCGTGGCCGTCACCGATGACGACGATCACGCGTCGCGGCTCGATCGGCTCGCCCTTCACCAGATCCCGGCGCGTGCAGGCCAGATAGATGGCGTCGTAGAACGCCGCCCCGCCGCCCGGCTTCAACTTGCGGATCTTCTCGACGATGTTCTCGGGATCGAACTTCGTGTTGGCCTGAATCTCGGCCTCGTTGCCGTAGCTCACCAGATAGCCGGAGTATTGCGGCTCGCCCGGCATGAGATTCAACACCAGGTCGATGGCCGCCTCCTGGAACACCTTCCAATGAAGGCGGCTGGCGTTGCTTACGTCGATGAGAAAACCGACAACCACCGGCTGGCTGCGCTCGCGGCTGAAAAACTTGATCTGCTGCGGCTTGCCGTCTTCGAAGATGCGGAAGTCGCCCACGTCGAGATTGGAAACAAAGCGGCCTTTGTCGTCGGTGACGGTGACCGGAACGATCACCTCGTTCACGGCGACACGGATGTCTCCGGGGATGGGCGTACCGGTTTGGGCGCGCGCCAATCCACCGGAAAACAGGGGCGTGGCCAGCAGACCCAGGGCATTACGGCGAAGCATAGCTACATCGACGATTATACGCCGCCGCGCGGGTACAGGATTCCAATCTAGTGGTCGCGCTCGGTCACCAGGTCGGTGACGGCGTACAGGGCGCGCTGGTAAGGCGACTCGGGGAAGCTGAGCATCATCGATCGCGCCTTCTCGGTGAACTCCTGCGCCCGCGCCTTGGCCCGGGCAATGCCGTCGTAGCGCGTCACGATGGCCTGCACGGCGGAGAACGCCACGTTGTCGTAGTGCCGGTCGGCAAGCACGCGGGCCACCATCTCCCGCTCTTGCGGCGACGCCTCCGGCAGGGCGTAGATCAGAGGCAGCGTCACCTTGCCCTCGCGCAGGTCGTTGCCCACCGGCTTGCCGAGCACGCGTTCGCTGGCCGTGAAATCCAGAACGTCATCCACCAGTTGGAACGCCATGCCGAGATTCCAGGCGAAATCGTTCAGCCGGCTCTCCACGTCCTCGCTGGCTCCGGCCACCACGGCGCCCAGCCGCGCGCAGGCGGCGAACAGGCTGGCCGTCTTGCGGTCCACCAGCTCCATGTAGTCGGACTCGGTGACGCCGATCTTGCCCATCGTTTCCAACTGCCGAAGTTCCCCCTCCACCATCATCTGGGTGAGCGTGATCAGGATGTCGAGAATGGCGAAGTTGCGTTCGCGCAAGGCGATCTGAAACGCCTGCATGTAGAGCCAGTCGCCGGCCAGCACGCAGGTCTGGTTGCCCCACACAACGTTCGCCGATGGTTTGCCCCGCCGCGTGCGCGCCTCGTCGATCACGTCGTCGTGCACCAGCGTCGCCGTGTGAATCATCTCAACGACGGCGGCCAGCGCGATGGCGCTGTCGTTGGTGGTTCCGGCCAGTTTGTTGGCCAGTAGAAGGAGAATCGGCCGCAGCCGTTTCCCGCCATTTGCCTGTAAGTGACGGCTGATGGAGGTCACCGCGTCGGCCGAAGCCACCGACTCCAGTCCAATGACACGCTCCATCTTCTCCAGATCCGCCTTTACCAGTTCGCGGATCTCGAGCGCCGTCAAGGTTGCGCCCAGCCTGCTGAATGCCATGAAACCCTTCAGTGTATCCATCTGGATCAGGCCCCCGCAAACGGGGCTGGTTCCGGGGTCCCGCGAGGGGCCCCGCCGGCCGGCGGAAACAGCCGGTCAAAATTCCGCACCACCGTCCGGCACAACTCCTGGTAACTGGCGCCGCGTTCTGCGGCCACCCGCTTGGCGGTCTCCACAATAAAGGCCGGTTCGTTGCGCTTGCCTCGATAAGGAGCAGGCGCCAGATAGGGCGCATCGGTTTCCACCAGCAGGCGGTCCTCGGGCGTCATGCGCGCCGCCGCGCGTAGTTCCTCCGAGCGTGGGAACGTGACCACGCCGGCGATGCTGATGTAAAAGCCCATGGCCAGGCAGCGCGCGGCTTCGGCGGGGCCTCCGCTGAAGCAGTGCATGATGCCGGGCAGCCCGGACGGCGCCCAGTGCTCCTCCAGAAGGGCGAAGGTGTCGTTCCAGGCCTCGCGCGTGTGGATGATGACGGGCGCGCCCGCCGCCCGCGCCACCGACAATTGATCGCGAAAGACGGCCTGTTGCACATCGCGCGGCGCATGGTCGTAATGATAGTCGAGTCCGATTTCACCCAGCCCCAGGACTTTCGGATGGCGCAGCAGGGATTCGAGCTCCGCCAGCGTGGCCCCGGACGCCTTGGCCGCGTCGTGAGGGTGCACGCCCACGGTGGCCCACACCGGCGCGTAGCGTTCGGCCACGCGTATGGCGGCTTCCAGGTCCGGCGGACCGTCGCCGGAACCGATGGTGAGCATCCGTTCGACGCCGGCCTCCAATGCCCGTCCGATGACCGCCTCGCGGTCCTGCTCGAACCGCGGACCGTCCAAATGACAATGCGAATCGACGAGAGCCATCTACTTCAGGCGCGCCCCCACCGGAACGTCTTCCAGGAATCCGGCGAGCACGGGCGAGCCGCCCTCCAGCGACGCCGCCACGATCATCCCCTGGCTGAGAATGCCGCGCAGTTTGCGCGGCTCCAGGTTGGCCACGATCACCACCTTGCGGCCCACCAAGGTCTCCGGTTCGTAGGCCAAAGCGATGCCTGCCACGATGCTGCGCGGCTCCGCCTCGCCGATGTCCACGCTCAGATGCAGCAGCTTGTCGGCGCCCTTCACACGCGCAGCGGACTTCACCAGGCCTGCGCGCAAATCCACCTGCGAGAAGATGTCGATCGGGATGGGTGGCATCGCCTCGGGCCGTGCGCCCTGCGCCGGCGCGGGCTCCTCGTCCTTTTGCCCCAGCAAAGCCTTTTGCCGCGCCGTCTCCTTCTCCTCCAGCGCGCGCATCTGTTCCACGGCCGGCGCCGGCTCCACGCGGGGAAACACGGCCGCCGCTTCGCCCACCGCCTGCCCGCCGTTCAATTGGCCCCAGGCCAGTTCGTCGATCCGCTGCGCGGACAGTGGCGCCTGGCAGCCTAATTGCCCCCAGATCCTCGCCGCCGACTCCGGCATCACCGGCGCCAGCAGCACCGTGACGATGCGCAGCACCTCGGCCGCCGTATAGAGCGTTTCGTCCAGTTGCGCCGCGGCCGAGGGATCCTTGACGAGCTTCCAGGGCGCCCGCTCGACGATGAACTTGTCGGCCGTCCCGATCAGCCCCCACACGGCGTCGAGGCCCTTGGAAAACGCGAACTCGTCGAAGCTCGCCCGCACCTGCCCGATTGCCGCCGCCGCCGTCCCGGCCACGGCCGGACAGCCCGCATGCGCCGGTATGACGCCGCCGCGGTACTGCCGGATCATACTCAGCGTGCGGCTGGCCAGGTTGCCCAGTCCATTGGCCAGGTCCGCGTTGTAGCGGCCCACCAGCGCGTCGAAGCTGAAGCTGCCGTCCTGTCCGAAGTGAATCTCGCGCAGCAGGAAGTAGCGCAGCGCGTCCATGCCCATCACGTCGCGAATCGGCGTGGCCCGCACGATGTTGCCGCGCGACTTGGACATCTTGTCGTTCTCAAACAGCAGCCAGCCATGCGCGAAGATCTTCTTCGGCAACTCCCAGCCGGCCGCCCAAAGAAACGCCGGCCAGTAGATGGCGTGGAAGCGAACAATCTCTTTTCCGATCAGGTGCAGATCGGCCGGCCACAACCCCTCGCCCTCGACGGCGCTCTTATAAGTGGTCAACGCGTCGAACCAGACATAGAAAACGTGCTTTGGCTCATCCGGCACGGGAATACCCCACTGAATCGTCGTGCGCGAAATCGAGAGGTCCTTCAGTCCCTGCGACACAAAGGCGATCACCTCGTTGCGCCGCGTCTCGGGCTGAATGAAGCCGGGTTGGTCCTCGTAGAGCTTCAGAAGCCTGTCTGTGAAAGCCGAAAGCTTGAAGTAGAGATTCTCCTCGGTCACCGTCTCGGTGGGCCGGCCGCAGTCCGGGCAGGCGCCGCCGGGCTTGGCGTCGTTCACGTACAGCTCATCGAACACGCAATACTGGCCCGTGTAGCTGCCCTTGTAGATGTAGCCGTTCTCCTTGCAGCGGCGGTAGAGATCCTGCACGACGGCGTGATGCGCCGGGTCCGAGGTGCGCCGGAAGCGGTCCACCGAAAGGCCCAGCGTCTCCCATTGCTGGCGGAACTCGGCCGAAACCAGATCCGTGAACTCTTGCGGCGTCTTGTTCACGTTCTTCGCCGCGCGCTCGATCTTCTGTCCGTGCTCGTCGGTGCCCGTGGTCAAGACCACGTCGTAGCCGCACATGGATTTGTAGCGCTTGATCAGATCGGCCGCGATCGTCGTGTACGTGTGGCCGATGTGCGGCGCGGCGTTCACGTAATAAATCGGAGTGGTGAGATAGAACTTAGGCATTCTTTGTGTACGCCTGGCTGACTTCACTCAAAATCTGCTGCAACGGAAGGCCGGTCGAGCGGGCCAGCGTGCGGCAATCCTCATATTCCGGGGCGAAAGCGCCGCTTTCGGCCACCTTCACGCGCGCCCGTCCGTGCGCCGTCTCCACTTCCACGATGCGACGCGCCTGTACGCGCCGTTCGGCCGAAAAGAAGCGCACGCCGAGCGAGGAGGTCTCGGCCATCAGCAATCCAGCCAGCTTCTCGCGGTCCTCGGGCCGCGCCAGCACGCGCAGCAGGGTGCCTGGACGCGACTTCTTCATCAGTAGCGGCTGCATGGTGACATCCAACGCGCCCGCTTCGAGCAGCCGCTCCATGGCCCACCCCAGCACCTCGGGCGTGGAATCGTCGATGTTGGCCTCGATTACCTCCACGGTGGTCGATTCCCGCGCGCCGGTGGTTTGGCCGATCAACGCGCGCAGCACGTTGGCGTGTTCGGGGAAGTCCTTGTCGCCCGCGCCATAACCGACGCTCTCGATGCGTAAGGGAGGCATAGGTCCGAAATCGCCCGCCAGCGCCGCGACAATCGCCGCGCCCGTCGGCGTGGCCAGTTCCGTCGCCGGACCGCGCGAGTAGACCGGCTTGCCCTTCAGCAGCAAAGCGGCCGCCGGCGTTGGCACCGGCATGATGCCGTGTTCGGTGCTCACCGTGCCGCTGCCGACGTTGATCGCCGAGCAGGCCACCGCTTCCACGCCGAGCAGATCAAGCGCCACGCAGGCGCCCACAATGTCGGCGATGGAGTCCGCCGCTCCCACCTCGTGGAAATGCACCTTCTCGATCGGCGACCCGTGAACAGTCGATTCGCTTTCGCCGAGCTTCTGAAACACCAGCTTCGCGTTGGCCCGCGCCCGTTCGCTCATCGCGCCGCCGTCGATGATCTTGATGATGTGCGGCAGGTGGCGGTGCGTCTTGTTGTCCGTCCAGGACACATGAAACTTCGACGCGGCAATGCCGCGCCGCTTCGTCTTTTCCAGGCTGTAGCGGGCGCCCGTATCCAGGCTCTCCAACGCCGCCAGCAGTTGCGCCGCATCCGCGCCGGCGTCGGCAAGCGCGCCTACCGTCATATCGCCGCTGATGCCGGCGAACGCATCGAAATAGCAGATCTTCATGGGAAACCGCCAAACCTGGCGATTCTCCATTATTTCATGTTCGCCGCCAGCCACGAACCGCCGGACGGAACGGGTGAGATCCAACGCCCCTCGCGGGTGCTACCCTGTGAACGGTCACGCCACCGTCCCATGGCCGCTCCCACGCCGCTTGCGGCGCACACCGCCCGCATATCGCCCGCCACCACGGCGCTTCCGCTGGATTTCGCCGAACGCGCCGTGGGCCGCGTTGGCTGGCTCGCGCTCGGCTACGCGCTGGCGCAACTGCTGGTGCTGTTGCTCGGCGCGTTCGTACAGCCGGGCTGGATCAATCCGCGCACCGCGCCGCCACTCTACGCGGCCAGTTTGCTGGCGGGCATTGTTCTGGGCGTACTCTTCTGCGCCCTGGCCTGGAGCCGCCGCCTTCCGCCGCGCCTCATGCTCGATGCGGCGCTGGTCTTCGAGGTGCTGGCCGCGCTGGCCATCGCCGTGGCCGAACACGCTCTACCCTGGCCGCCCGCCATTCCCATTCGCGGGCTTTCCTCACTCGAAGTCTGGATCGTTCTGTTTGTCCTGGCCGTGCCCGCGACGTTCGGCAAGGGACTGTTGGCCGCCGTCACCGCCTCGCTGATGGGGCCTCTCGGCCTTGTGCTGAACATGGCCGCCGGCGGCGGGGGCGCTCCGATGGCGTCGCAATGGATCACGCTGTTCGCGCCGCCGATGGCCATGGCCGTGTGCGCAGCCGTGGTGGCTCGCTTCATCTATCAGCTCACCGGCCAGTTGGGAAAACTGCGCGAACTGGGCAGCTACCGTCTGCTGGAGCCGCTCAGCACCGGTGGCATGGGCGAGGTCTGGATCGCCGAACACGCCCTGCTGGCGCGACGCGTGGCCATCAAGCTGATTCGTCCCGACGCCGTGCCCGGCAACCTGCCCGACGCGATCCGTTCGGCCAACCTGCGCTTTGAGCGGGAAGCCCGCGCCATCGCGGCGTTGAGTTCGCCGCACACGGTGGCTCTCTACGATTTCGGATCCACCGAGGACGGCGCGTTCTATCTCGTCATGGAGCTGCTCGAAGGCATTGACCTCCACAAACTGGTGCGCGACTTCGGTCCCGTGGACCACGCCCGCGCCGTGCACATTCTGGCGCAGGTGTGCGAGTCGCTCACCGAAGCGCATGAAAAGGGCATCGTGCACCGCGACGTGAAGCCAGCCAATATCGTGTTGTCGATCCAGGGCCCGGTGTACGACTACAGCAAAGTCCTCGACTTCGGCCTGGCCAAGCAGCGCCACGCATCCACGCCGGAGCCGGTCACGATGCCCGGCGCCGCGTTGGGCACGCCCGCTTTCATGGCCCCGGAAGCGGCCGCCGGCAAACCCAACGTGGATGGCCGCGCCGACATCTATTCGCTCGGCTGCGTCGCCTACTATCTGCTCACGGGCAGTCTTGTGTTCTCCGGCGCCGATAGTCTCGCCATGGCTCTGGCGCACCTGAACGAACCGCCCACGCCTCCTTCGGCGCGAACCGAACTGGCCATCCCCTCCGGTCTGGACAGCCTGGTTTTGCGATGTCTGGCCAAGGATCCCGCGGCGCGTCCGCAGAGCTGCCGGCAACTGTCGGCGGAGCTGGCCACACTGGCCTTGCCCGCGCCATGGTCTCAGGATCAGGCACGGCAGTGGTGGGAGGTGAACCGCCCGGCCATCCCGCGCAGAATCACGCCGCAACCGGCGGCGCGGCCGGAGCGTTTCATACGGAAGCATAGGGCTGGGTAGCCGGAAGCGGGCTCACAAAAAATGTAGGGCGCGGGGTGGAGTCCCGCGCCCTGAGAGTTGCCCGGACTTTTGGAGGGTAGCCGGGATCGAGAGAGGGTATCGTTTCACCGGCGCCCGGCCCGCTCGATGGCCAGGCGCCGGCTTATCATCTGAACTCCGTCCATTCCCGGAGGCTTGCCAGGGTCTGGGGTCCGGACAAGCCTCCAAGCTCCTGGGGCTAGCGCCTGGCCGCCATCACCTTCGGTGTGGCCAGATAACCCACAACCTTGTTCTTGCCCACTTCGTTGATCACCAATTCATAGGGCATCCGCGCGCCGCTCACGTAGAACTGCACCGGCTCGTTGATCGTCTTGTCCTTCTTCTCGACGCGCTTGTCGTCGGCCACAACTTCCACGTTGAACTTGTTCCGCTTGACGTCGGACTTCTTCAGCGACAGCACGATGTTGCCCACCTTGACCGGCGTGTTCTTCCGGGAGATCGTGAACTCGTAGTAGTTCCGCTCGCCCAGCGCGCGCAGCGCGGCCAGTTCCTTCGCGTTGGTGGCGATCAGGCCGCTCTGGACGCCCAGGTCGCCCCGCACGCTTTTCAAGTCGCCCACGGCGCCTTCCAGAACCGAGCGCGTCTCGGACACCTCGGTCTTCACCGTGCCGAGATTGGTCTCCAGTCCGGTCACCTTCTCGGCGTTCTGGTTCGCCGCCGACCGAACCTCGCCCAGTTCCAGGCTCAACCGTTCCTGGTTGGCCTTGTTTTGTTCGTTCACCTGCTTCACCAGCTTTTCCGCGTGCAGCTTGGCGTTGGCCAGGGTGCGCTGGTAGTTCGCCGCCGCCTGCGTGGTTTTTGCGTCCACCTGCTGGCTCAGCGCGTCCACCGTGCTGCGCATGGCCACGGCGGTGCTGGCCGAAGCCTCGCGAATCGCGGCCAGATCGTTTTGCGTGATGGCGTTCATGCTCGCCATCTTCCGCTCCATCTCTTCCAGCCGGTAAAATTCGTAACCGCTCACGCCGGCCAGCGCCAGCGCGATGCCACCGAACAGCCATGCGGTCCAGTGAGCCTTCTTCGGAGTGTCATTCGCATCGGACTTCGTGAAATTGATCGTATCCATGTCTGGGTCCTCCCTCGGGGTCCTAGTTCCCCGCGGCTTGCGCGTTCTGGCCGCGCTCACGCCGCTCACTAAGGCAAGACTCATGCCAAACTCCCGGCTGACAGCCGCCGCGGCCCGCCGTCTCCGCGTAAATGCAACATCGCAAAGAAGATCCGGTTGGCCGCCGGACGCGCAAAACATTTTGGCCTCATTGCGTACTGGCCGCGGCTCCCCCCATTGGCAGGTAATTGTGATCGTCCCGGACGCCGGGTAAGAAAAATTTGCAGCGGAGATTCTTCCATCCCGCCTCACCGGGCGGCGGCGCAAAAACAAAAGGCACGTTCTCCGTGTGAGCACGTGCCGAACCCGAGAGCAGGGGATTGCGGCTTTCAGCCGCGAAGAATTCCAGCGGCGGCTTCGGCGCGGTTACGCTTCATCACCGCCGGAACAAACTGAACCGGAAATAGGCGTGGAGCCCAGGAGCCCGCGTTACTCGCCCTGGGCGAGCGAGTAGCCGCGCTGGCCGTCGAAAGTGTACAGGCTGTCGGTCTTGATAATGTCCAGGCCGGCCGCCGCGGCCCGGCTAATCAAGGCCGCCGTGGTCTGGTGCGTCACCGCGCCGCCGTTGGGCGACAGGAAGCGGCAGCGCAGGTGATCCACGACATAGATGCCGGAGGCCGCGTTGGGCCACACCTTCATGCCGCGGTTGGACATCATGACGAGCTTCAATTCGCCGCCCGCCAGCGGTTCCAGCTTCGCGGCCATAGTCTGGGGGTTGGCCGCCGCGTCGGCGATCCACAGATCGACGCCCACCAGTTCCTTCGCCGCCGAAACCAGCGTCGCTTCCTTGTGGGAGGCCGTCTGCTTGGGCGCGGCGTTATAGCTGGCCACCGGCAGCTTCTCCGGCTTCTGGCCCAGACGCGCCACCACGGCCTGCGCGAACTCCTTCGTGCCCACCTTCTGCTTGCTGACGCCTTCCCGGAAAATGTCGTAGGTGTGCACGCCGTCTTCCACCGTCTTCAGCCAGGCGTTGTGCGCCCGCTCGGCCACTTCGGTCTGGCCGATGTGCACCAGCATCATGATGGAGCCCAGGAACAGACCCGACGGGTTGGCCAGGTTCTGCCCGGCGCGCCGCGGCGCTGAGCCGTGAATCGCCTCGAACATTGCCGCGCCCGTGCCGATGTTGGCCGATCCGGCCAGCCCCACCGAGCCGGCAATCTGCGCCGCCACGTCCGACAGAATGTCGCCGTACAGGTTCGGCATCACCACCACGTCGAAGGCCTCGGGCGTGTCAGCGAGCTTCGCCGCGCCGATATCGACGATCCAGTGCTCCTTCTCGACCGACGGGTACTCCGCGCCCACCTCATCAAAGATCTTATGGAAGAGTCCGTCGGACATCTTCATGATGTTGTCCTTGGTGAAGCAGGTCACCTTCTTGCGGTTGTTGCGCACCGCGTAGTCGAAGGCATACCGGCAGATCCGCTCCGTGCCCGGACGCGTGATCAGCTTGATCGACTGCATCACATTGGGAGACTGCTGGTATTCAACGCCCGCGTACAGGTCCTCTTCGTTCTCGCGCACGATCACCACGTCCATCACCGGATGCTTGGTCCGGATGTAGGGGTGGTAGCTTACGCAGGGCCGCACGTTGGCATACAGGCCGAACGTCTTGCGCGTGGTAACGTTCAGGCTCTTGAATCCGCCGCCTTGCGGGGTCGTGATCGGCGCCTTGAGGAACACCTTCGTACGCCGGATCGAGTCAAACGCCGAGGGCTCGATACCGGCCGAAATACCCTTCAAATACACCTTTTCGCCGACCTCGATCGTCTCGATGTCGAGCTGCGCGCCCGCCGCCTGGATAATCTCCAGCGTGGCCGCCATAATCTCCGGTCCGATGCCGTCGCCGTGGGCTACTGTGATGGGAACTTTTTGTGACATGGGCAAACCTTATACAATAGCAAAAACCATGAACACGAGAAGCATTGGAATCGCCTGCGCGGCGCTGGGCTGCCTGCTACTGGCCGCCTGCGCCGGCTCGCCCACGGAAGAAAAGAAGTCCGCCGCGGCCCCGCCCGCGACACCCGCCGCGCCCCCGCCCCCCGCCGCTCCGGGTTCGGTCACTGGACGCATCCTGTTTGCCGGCGCCAAACCCAAACCGAAGCTGCTGACCGGCATGGACGCCAATCCGCAGTGCCTGAAACAGCATGGCGGCAAGCCGCCGGCCTCCGAAGAGATAGTCATCAACGAGGACGGCACGCTGGCCAACGTCTATGTCTGGGTGAAGTCGGGCCCGGTGCCCGCCACGCCCGTGCCCGCCACGCGCGTCCGCCTGGACCAGGTCAAGTGCGTGTATGTTCCGCACGTCGTGGCCATCATGGCCGGCCAGGAGTTGGAGATTCACAACTCCGACCCCGTCAATCACAACATCCACCCGCTGCCCATGGAGAACCGCGAGTGGAACGAGTCGCAGCCGCCGCAGGGCGAGGCCAAGATCAAGACCTTCCCCACGCCGGAGTTGATGATTCCCTTCAAGTGCAACGTCCATCCCTGGATGCGCGCCTACGTCAACGTCGCGCCCCACACCTTCTTCGCCGTCACTGGCGCCGATGGCAAGTTCACCATTACGGGACTGCCTCCGGGCGACTATGTGATCGAAGCCGTACACGAAAAACTGGGTGCGCAAGAGGTGAAGGTCACCGTGGGCACGGACGCCAAGACGGCTGACTTCACGTTCAAGGGCTGATGCGGCCGCGCCCGCCAGGGGCGCGAACTTAGTTCCATCTGTCCGGAACGCCCACGCTGGGGTTGGGCCCGCGTGAGGCGCCGGGCTCGCTCACGCGACGCTTGCGGCGCGATGCGGTCTCCTGCTGCCGCGCCGACTCCTCGATCTCGGCCTGCGTGGCACGGCGGAACCCGCCTTCGCTGGCGGCGTCCGCTGATGCGGTGGCGGCGGGCGCGGGGCCACTGGCCGCGGGCTCCGTGGTTCGCGTGATCTCCGCGGGCGTTGAGCGCGGCCCCAGCGACGGCACCACGTAGCGATGCCGCAGGCGCACCTCGGCGCCCGGATAACGCGCCGCCGTGCGCTCGCTCAACTGAACATCCACGGATCGCGACTCGCCTTCACGCGCGTCATCCGGCAGAAGGAAGTAGAGTGCATACCGGCTGCGAATCCGCTGTAGCGTCCGCTCGACGGCGGCGCCGTCGTCCAGCCGCAGACTGTCGCCGCCGGATTCGCGCGCGATCTCCTCAACGCCCGCCGATTGCAGACGTCCCGAGGCTCCTCCTCCGCCGCCACCGCGCGGGCCGAGGATCACCGGACCGCCGCCGGGCCATCCACCGCCTGGCCAGCCGCCGCCTGGCCAGCCGCCGCCTGGCCAACCTCCTCCGGGCCAGCCTCCACCGGGCCGGCGCGTGCGCGGATACTGCCCGCCGCGCGAGTAGCCTGGCTCGATCGCATCGGCCAGCAGCACGCTCAGCACCGCATCGGCGCGGTCCAGCGCACGGCCCACGCGGGCGTCGTCGCGTTCAAATTCGGTGCGGTCGTCGGTCACGATCACGATGGCCCGCCGGGCCTCGGGCCGGGCTTCGCGCTCGACATACCGCGCCGCGTCCAGCATGGCGAGGGTAATGTCGGTGCCGCCGTTGAAGCGCTCCTGGTCCAGTAGGCGATCCAGTTCACCGGCCGCCTCGCGTGGTTGGGGCCGGAAGCCCGAGCGCAGACGCGTGGCCCGGTCGAACACCATCACACCCACGCGGTCATCTGCGCCGAGCACGGAGAGCGCGCCGCGCGAGGCCCGCGCCACCTGCTCCAGATGAGGCCGCATGCTGCCGCTCACGTCGAGAAGCAGCAGAATGTCCACCGGCATCTTCTCGGCGGCGAAGTTGCGGATCTCCCGCACGCGCCCGCTTTCGCGCAGCACGAAGTTTTCCCGGTCAAGTCCTGTTACGGCTTCGCGCCGCGAGTCCATCACCTGGACGTCGACACGCACCAGCGACACGTCGCTGCGGAAAATCACCTCGTCCTCGGCCGCGCCTGCGCAAATGGCAATCGCCGCCAGCCCCACGGTCATCGCTTTCATGGAAGTCCTGCGCTGGACCGTTGGACGCCCGTTCGCACCGGCCGGTTTCCGTCTTCACGCGCCGCTGGTTTCGCGCGGGGCGTCAAACCAGACGCGTCAGCACCTGCACCCAGCCCGGCTCGCGGAGAATGTCCGCCATGCGCGCCCGTCCGCTGGTGATGTGCGGCGAACGGCCGTGCTCCTCCAGCGTCTCCACGCTCTCCCATTCTTCGATGAAGGTGAACTTGCCGGCGTCAGCCAGGTCCACGAACAGGTCATAGCGCAGGCAGCCGTTCTCCCTTCGCGTGGGCGCGACAAAGCCTTCCAGAATCTCCCGCAGCGCGCCTTCGCTGCCCGCTTTGGCGTGAATGTGGGCCACCACATCGATCTTTGGCATCTCTCCAGGCTAGCGCGGCGAGCACATGGGGTCTGCTACGCTGTTCCTTCCCATGCCCGAATCCCTGCTCGCCTGGGCCCTGCTGTGCGCCGCCGCCTTCGCGGCCGGCGTGGTCAATTCCGTCGCCGGCGGCGGTACGCTTCTGACGTTCCCCTCGCTGCTCGCCGTCATGCCGCCCGTGCTGGCCAACGGCACCAGCACCTTTGCCTTGTTTCCCGGTTCGCTCGCCGCCGCCTGGGGCTACCGCAGCGAACTGGCCCGCTGCCGCGCGCACCTGGTCCGTCTTCTCCCGCCCAGTTTTCTGGGCGGCGTGATTGGCTCGCTTCTGGTGACCCGCCTCCCTGAACGCGTCTTTGCCGGCGCCATCCCCTGGCTGCTGGTCACGGCCTCGGTGCTGCTACTGATCCAGAGGCCCATCGCCCGGTGGATCGGCGCTCATCCGCACGAGACGCCCACGCCGCGGCGCATCGCCGCCATCGTGTTCTTCCAGTTTCTCGTTGGTGTTTACGGCGGTTATTTCGGGGCGGGCATTGGGATTCTCATGCTCAGTTCTCTCGCCTTCGTGGGCATCGCGGGCATCCATGAGATGAACGCCGTGAAAACCGTCCTGGCCGCCGCGATGAACGGCGTCACCATCGTCGTCTTCGCGCTCTCCGGCGCCATTGTCTGGAAGGTGGCCCTGGTGATGGCCCTGGCCGCGTCGGTGGGCGGCTATGCCGGCGCGCGCGTGGCCCGCCGCATGCCCGCTCCGCTCATCCGTGGCTTCGTTGTCGCCGTCGGCTTCGGCGTCGCGGCCTATTCCTGGTTCAGCCGCCGTTGAGCAGGCATCATTCGTAGCGGAGCGCTTCCACGGGATCGAGCCTGGCCGCGCGCGCCGCCGGGATGGTTCCGCTGAGAAGCCCCACCAGCAGCAGCGCCCCGGCCGAGGCGAGCGCGCTTTCCAGCGAGATCAACAGCCGCAGGTCGCCCTTGCCCGATTCGTCCTCGAACAACGCACCCAGCATCGGAACACTGCCCACGGCCGCCGCGATGGCGTAGCTCAGCGCGAGGCCAATCAATCCGCCCACCACGGTGATCACCAGCGCCTCGGCCACGAACTGCACCCTTATGTGCGAGCGTCTGGCGCCCAGCGCCCGCCGGATGCCGATCTCCTTCACACGCTCATCCACGCTCACCAGCATGATGTTCATCAGGCCGATGCCGCCGATGGCCAGCGTCAGCACGCCGATGAACAGCAGCAACGACTGCAGTCCAATCGTCAGTCCGTCGATGATCGGACGGAACTCCTCGCGGCCGAACGCCGTCACCGCCCGCGGATCCTGTGGATGGAAGCGGTGCCGCCGCGCCATAATCTCCCGGAACTGCATCACCGCCTGCCGCTCCAGTTGGGGCGTCACGGGCTCAAAGACAATCACCGCGGGATACTGCGCGTTCCACAACTGCTCCGCCGCCGCATACGAGATGAAGATGCACTCGTCGTCGGGCGAAAAATAGTTGCTCAACTGGAACTTCGTTTCCATGAGGCCGGTCACGGTGAAGTACAAGCCTCCGACGCGGATTCTCTCCCCCAGGGCGTTTCTGCGGCCGAACAGCTTCTCCCGCGCCTTTGAGCCGAGAAACGCCACACGCCTGGCCCCGGCCTGGTCCTCCTCGTTCAGCCACCTCCCCTCGGAGGCCCGCTCGTTGCGAATCTCTCCATAGGCAGGCATGACGCCGCGAATCCCAATCGTGTTCACACGATCCCCATAGGCCACCGGCAGCCGGAACAGAGTCTCGGCGGCCACCCGTTTGATCATCGTCGCCTCGGACCGCAACGCCTCCACGTCCGCCTTTTCAAAGCGTACGCGCCGTCCGCTGCGCTCGCCTCCGGCCTGCATGCTCGTCTGCCCCGCGCGGGCGATCACGGCGCTCTTGCCGAAGGCGTCGAACCCGCTCACCAGAACGCGCCGGAAACCGCTGCCATAGGCCATCAACAGCGTCACCGAGGCGATGCCCCACACAATGCCCAGCATCGTCAGAAAGCTGCGGACCGGATTGCGCCGCAGGGCGATCCAGGCTTGCGCCAGCACCTCGATGAAAATCGCCATCGCCTTATACCTCGCGCCGCAGCGCCTCAATCGGATCGATGGAGGCCGCCTGCGTGGCCGGGTACACCGCCGCCAGCACGGCCACCAGCCCCAGCAGCGCGAGCGATCCCGCCGTCACGCGCCAGTCCGCGATCAGCCCGGCGAAAAACGGCGGCATCTCCATCGAATTCACCACCGCCATCAACGCCATCGCCATGCCCAACCCGGCGGCGCCGCTGGCCAGCACGATAATCAGCGTCTCGGCGAAGAACTGGCCGACAATGGAGGCGCTCGTCGCTCCCACCGCCTTGCGGATCCCGATCTCCCGCGTCCGCTCCCGCACGGCCACCAGCATCACGTTCATTACGCCAATGCCGCCCAGGCACAACGTCACCACGCCCACCGCCCCCAGAAAGATCTTCATCCCATCGGTCATGTTCTGAAAAGCACGCGCCGATTTGAACGTATCCCACACCGGTACGGCGTCCTTGTCGTTGGGGTCGAAGTGGTGCAGGCGCGCCAGTCCGCGCCGCACCTGAAACTCGCAGGCGTCGTGCCGCTCCACCGAGGCCGGCACGGCCAGCAACTGGTCGATCCCATGGGGCTTGTCGGGAGGCGGCATGGGAAAATCGCGCACCACAGCCGCCAGCGGTGCGAAGATTTTGTTCACGTCGCGGCCGTTGTAATCCGAGTTCTGTTCCTTCCGCCTCATCACGCCCACAACCTCATACGGATAGCCGTTGACCGTTACCGTTTCGCCCAGGGCCGGTTTGTCGCCGAACAACTGCTTCCGCACATCCGAGCCGAGAAACGCCACCCGCCGCGCCTCCTCCTGATCGCGCCAGGTGTAGAACCGCCCCTCTTCCACATCCAGCGAACGGATTTCGGCAAACGGGGGCAGGGAACCGGTCACCATCAGCGCGCCCGCGTTGAACCGGCTCCTCACCTGCAACCCGGAGCGCGCGAACTCCGGCAGCACATAGCGGCAGTCCACCGCCTCGCGCGCCAGCGCCAGATGGTCCGTGTCGCGCCAGCGCAGGCGCCGTCCGGCCCGCGCGCCGCCCGCCTGCAGGCTGGTGCGGCCGGAAAAAACAATGATCAGGTCCTTGCCCATCGTCTCGGCTTGCGCCTGCTGGCCCTGGCGCAGTCCCTCGCCCGCGGCCACCATTAACGTGATGGACAGAATCCCCCAGGCGATGCCGAACATCGTCAGCATCGTCCGCACCTTGTGCGCCCACAGCGTGTGAAAGGTGCCGGCAATCAGATCGCGCAGCGTCATTCCGCGCTCCTATTGCAGGATCACCTGCTGGCCCGGCCGCAGTCCCGACACCAGCTCCGCCTTCACGCCGTTGGTGATGCCCAGCGTCACCGGCACGGCGCGCCTGCCTTTGGGCGCCTCCGCATCCGGCACCTCCACCGAAGCCTTTCCGTCGCGCGCGAACAGCACCGCGCTTTCCGGCGCCAGCACCACGTCCTTGCGCTCCTCCAGCACAACCTCGGCGTTGGCGCTCATGTTGGCTTTCAGCAGTCCGCCGGGGTTCTTGATCGACACGCGCACCTCGAAGGTCGTGACGTTCTCTTTCTCCTCGCCGAGCGGCGAGATTTTCATCACATTGCCGGTGAACCGCCTGTCCTTGTAGGACTCCACCGTGATGCGCGCCGCCTGGCCCATGTGCACCTTGCCGATGTCGGCCTGGTCCACCTTGCCCAGCACATACACGTCGCTCACGTCGCCCAGCGTCATCACCAGCGTCGCCTGCGAACCGAGCACCAGAATCGAGCTCACCGCGTCGCCCACCTCCACGTCGCGAGACAGCACCAGCCCGTTCATCGGGCTCACAATCGTCGAGTGCCGCAGATCCTCCTCGGCGCGGTCCAGCGCCGCCTGCGCCTGCGCCGTCTGCGCCTCGGCCCGCGCGATGTCGGCCTTGGTCACCGAGACGTTCCGCAGCGCGATGGTCTGCTTGTTCCGCGCCACCTCGTACGCCCGTTCGGACTCCTCCCGCACGGCGCGCGAGATCAACCCCTGTTTGTGCATGCCCGCCGCCCGGTCCACGCTCGATTTCAAGAAGGGCAGCTCCGGCGCCTCGGCCTCGGCGCGGTTCCGTTCGTAAGCCGCCTGGGCCATCTGCCCGGCCGCTTGCGCCGCCGCCACCGACGCCTTGGCCTCCCGGACGCGCGCCCGCAGCTCTTCTTTGTCCAACTCGGCCAGCACATCACCCTGCTTCACATACTGTCCGTAGTCCACCAGCAGCTTCTCGACAATGCCGCTCGCCTTGGACTTCACCTCCACCTTCACCCGTGGCTCGATCTTCCCCGTCGCCACGACGCTGCGCGCAATGTCGCCGCGCTCCACGCGCGCCAGCTTGGACGGGTCAATCGAATAGTCCGGCTTGAGCTTGGCCTGCAAATAGAGCCCGCCCGCCGTCAGCAACCCCGCCACCAGGAAGAATGTGACGCTCCACTTCACCCACCGCCGTCTCTGTTTTCCGTTCGCCATGTCCGGTGCTGTTTCCTCTTTTCCATACGGAACCTCGCGCCCCGAAGTTCCCCACTTGGAATACGCGCGGCGAAGGCGAGCGTTGGCAGCCGGATCCGGCCCACCGCATTTATAATGGTCTTGGGCCGGGCGCCGGCACATAGTCTTATCGGGAGCCACCATGTTTTTGAGCGTGAAGGAGTTGGAACTCGAGCCTGTAGATATCAGCCTCTCCCTTCCCGCGGGCTCGCTCGATCTTCTTCCGGCGGGCGTCTCGCAACCCGATCCCATCCAGGTTTCCGGGCGCGCCGCGTTCAAACCTGCCCTGTCCCAGATCCGTCTCCACGGCCAGCTCGCCGGCGCCGTGCAGTGCGCCTGCGACCGTTGTCTCGAACCCTTCCCGGTTCCAGTGGACTCGATGTTCGATCTGGTCTACGAACCATCCGGCCAGGCGCCCGAACAGTCTGAACTCGCGCTGTCGGAAGACGACTCGGGTGTTGGCTTTTACGATAACGGCGGCATTGAGCTCGCCGACGCGGTCCGCGAACAGATTCTTCTGCTGCTGCCCATGCAGCGCTTGTGCCGGGACAACTGCCTGGGACTCTGCCCCGTTTGCGGCGTGAACCGGAACGAGCAGCCCTGTTCCTGCGCCCATCCGCGCACGGAAGAACGCTGGGCCGCGCTCCGCGACTACCATCCCGGCGGGCATGGACCGAAATAAGCCCGGCCAGATCCACTCGCGCCGGACCCCTCCGCCGTGCGACAATAAGGAGTTTGAACTCAAACAGGTAGCACTATGCCTAATCCAAAACGACGCCATTCCAAGCGCCGCACCTCGACTCGCCGCGCTCACGATTTTCTGAAAAAGCCCGCCATCGCCGAGTGCCCCGAGTGCCATCAGGCCATGGTGCC
>JADLCT010000053.1 GCA_020847045.1 Bryobacterales bacterium
ACATCGAGGGCGGCGGGCGCAAGGGCGCGACGCTCTATCTCAGCATGAATGCGCAGTTCCCCGGGGTGGGGAAGTGGCTGGTGAGTTCCCAAAAGAGCTGGCGCGACACGGAAATCAAGGAATCCAGTGAGACAGCATCCGTGCTGGCACGGATCCATTACGCAGATGGCTCGGGCGAAGAGCAGTTTCCGCTGCTGGTGGTGGAGCGCCGCCACGCGGTGCTCAACCGTAAAGCCGCCCTCTATGCCCTGAGCCTCGATGCGGCGCGGCCGGTCGCTTCCATCGAGTTGATGGACCGCAGCCCGCACACGCAACTGGTGCTTTACGCGGCGGGACTTTCCCCGAAGAGTGTGCCCTCCGCGCGCGCGGAGGAAGCGCCTCCTCCCGTCGAGGGGCCCGCCTCCGGTAAGCCGGAAACGAAGAGCACCTACCGCGTGACGGCCCTGGAGGGCAAAAGGGCACCGGGCAAAGCCGTGCAAGCCGAATTTCGGGAGGAGAAACAGCCCGCCGGCCGCAGGTTGTCGCTGGCCGTGAAGAACGTCAGCAGCGAAGCCCAGGAGTTCACCCTGGTGTTTCCCTCCGTGACCATCCGCGCGGCCGCCGACGCCTCCGATGTGTGGTATCTGTTCCCCCGGCAGGGCGCGGTCCTCTCCCGCGAAGAAAAACCGCTCGAGGCGATGTATAGCGGCGAATTCCCTCTTCAGTTTGTGGACGTGTTCGCCCCCGCGGCCAACCGCGGCGCCTGTATGATCCTGCATGATCCCGACGGCCGCTGGAAGAAATTCCGGTTGCACAAGACCGGCGCGAGCGTGCTGGTGGAGGTCGAGTACACCGTGCGCCTGGCGCCCGGTGAAACCTTTCGGGCGCCCGACGCCCGGATCGCCACGCATGGCGGTGACTGGCGCCAGGGTTTCGAGACTTACCGCCAATGGGTGGCCACCTGGTACAAGCCCCAGGGGCCGCGGCCCGCGTGGCTCCGTTCGGCCTTCTGGGCGCGCCGTGACTACCCTGTGGGCGGCACCGGCCGCCTTTTCGACACGCGCCGGAACCGCTATACCTACGACGAGTTCATTCGTGACGGCCAACTCTTCGGCGGTATCGATTTCATCGATATCTCGGGGTGGGCGCTTTCGGAAACGCGCGGCCGAGTAGGCGACTATTCCATCGAACTGGGCGGGCCCGACGACCTGCGGCGCAACGTGGCCGCGGGCAACCAGGCGGGCATTCCCACCGGTCTGTACTTTGAGGGCTACCTGATCGATAAGAACTCGAAGGTCGGCCAGGAGCACGACAGCGAATGGCAGATCATCAAAGCGGACGGCACCGGCCAGTGGTGGCAGGGCGGCGTGGAACTGTTTGCGTGCCCCTACGTCGAGGGCTGGCAGCAGTTCCTCAGCCAGCGCGTGGCGAGCGTCGCGCGCGAGGTTGGGGCCGCCGCCGTTTACCTGGACGAGTTTGGTTTCGGCCGCAAGCGCTGTTATTCCACGAAGCACGGACATCCGCCCGGGGAGGAAACGCTGCGCGGCGAACTCGCCATGACCAGCCGCGTGCGCCACGCGTTGGACGCCGCGGGTATGCGCGACACCATCATCTATATCGAAGAAACCCCGCCGGATGCCGCCGCTCCCTATTTTGACGCAGCCTTCTGCTACAACCTGCCGCTAGCCAAACCGGCGCCGCTCCCGGTGAAGTTGAATCTATGGCGGTTCGCCTTCCCGGACGTGCGGCTTTGGGACATGCTCTCCATCGGCATCGAGCCACGCTCGCTGCCGGCGGAGGACTTCCGCCTGTCGCTCTGGCACGGCAATGGCCTCTGGCTGAAGGGTCACGCGGATACGTGGTACGGAGAGGACCTGCTGCGGTTCGTCCGCCGGGCCCGCGGCATCCTCAAGGAGCACGCGGCGGCCTTCGCCGGGACAGCGGATCCGCTCGTAGCCTCGCCTCACCCGGCGGTCTTCGTGAACCGTTTCCGGGGAGAGAAGGAGACGGTCTACACGCTCTTTAACGCGTCGTATCGAACCGTGCGCTTTACGTTTCAGGAAAAGGAAAAAACGCTCCCGCCGCGCGAGGTGGATGTGGTGGTGGAAACCCACCGGTGAACGCCCGCTTCCTCCAGGTGCGCAGAAGTCTGCCGGCTGCTATATACTCGCAGTGGCTTGCCATTGCAAGCTCCAATGGAGGTGTTCAGTGAAAGGTGGAGAGGACGGCGCGCTGTCGAGGCGCACCTTTGCCGGCGCGGCAGGGTTCCTGATTGTTCCGCGCCACGTGTTGGGCGGAGCCGGATACGTTCCGCCAAGCGACCGCGTCACACTCGCGGCGATCGGCATGGGCCGGCAAGGGATGGCCGTCACGATGGAACTGCTGGCACGGCCGGATGTACAGGTCGTGGCGGTCTGCGATTGCAACCAGGGCAGCAAAAATTACGCTGAGTATGGAGCGAACGCGTTGCTGACTTCCGCGCGCCGGCTGCTTGGCCCCGGATACGAGAAATGGGGCGAAGATCTTGCATCGCCCGGATCGTTGCAGCTTACGCACAGCTTCCAGACCAGTTTAGGAATGGGCGGCCGCGATCCGGCGCGCCGCATGGTGGAGGCGTTCTACAGCTCGCGAAAAGCGTCGGCGTATAAGGGGTGCGCGTCCTATCGGGACTATCGTGAGCTGCTCGATAAAGAAAAAGATGTGGACGCAGTGTATGTCGCTACGCCAGACCACTGGCATGCGCCGATTTCACTCGCCGCCATGCGCAAACGGAAACATGTGCTGTGCCAGAAACCGATGACGCACTCGATCGGAGAAGCGCGACGGATGGCGCAAATGGCGCGCGAGATGAAAGTCGCTACTTCGCTTCCGGTGAACAATCCTTCGAGCGATGCGACCCGGTTCATCTCCGAATGGATTGCCGATGGCGCCATCGGGCGCGTGCGCGAAG
>JADLCT010000054.1 GCA_020847045.1 Bryobacterales bacterium
CACCGGCGAGGTGCTGCGCAAGAAAGCTGGCAAGGCCGGAGCGGGCGGCAAGTAGCCGCGCGTGGCCTGTGAGCAAAGGAGTCTAAGACGTCATGATTAACAAGCCATCCCGCATGCTGCATCGCGAGCGGATCCATAAACGCATCCGCGCGCGGGTCAGCGGCACGGCCGAACGTCCGCGTCTGGCCGTCTACCGCAGCCTGACGCACATCTATGCGCAGGTGATCGACGACCGCGCCGGGGTTACCCTTGCCGCGGCCTCCACGCGCGAGAAGGACAGCAAGGTGAAGAATGGCGGCAATGTCGCGGGCGCCAAGGAGATCGGCAAGCTGGTGGCCGAGCGCGCCAAGGAAAAGGGCATCAAGTCGGTTGTGTTTGATCGTGGCGGCTATCTGTACCACGGCCGCGTGAAGGCGCTGGCCGAAGGCGCGCGCGAAGCGGGACTCGAGTTCTAAGGGCAGACAAGGAAGATCGAATGCCGGTGAATCACATCAAAAAGACGGAAGTAGCGGGCCTGAACCTGAAGGAACAGGTGATCTCGATCAACCGCGTCACCAAGGTCGTCAAGGGCGGTAAGAATCTCAGCTTCGCGGCGCTGATTGTCATCGGCGATCCGGGCGCCAAGGTTGTCGGCTTCGGCACCGGCAAGGCGCGCGAGGTCCCCTCGGCGATCAAGAAGGGTATCGAGGCCGCCAAGCGGAATTTGCGCAAGGTGCATGTCACGGAGCACTCGATCCTGCACCCGGTGCTTGGCCGCTTCGGTTCGGGCCAGGTGCTGCTGAAGCCGGCTCCGGCCGGAACGGGCGTCATCGCCGGTGGTCCCGTGCGCGCCGTCATGGAAGCGGCGGGCATCCCCAACGTCGTCACCAAGTCGATCGGTTCGCACAATCCGCACAATGTGGTGCGCGCCGCGGTGGACGCGCTCGAACAGTTGCGCGACCGTGGCGAGGTGGCCGAATTGCGCGGCCTCCCGGTGGACCGGTTGAAGGCCTAGCGGGGCGGGAACGAGGAAGGACAATCGCATGTCGCAGGGAACGATCACGATCAAACTGGTGGCCAGTCCCACGGGACGGCCCGAGAAGCAGAAGGTGATTGTGCGCCAGTTGGGTTTGAAGAAGATGAACCAGACGGCGACGGTGCCGGATAACGCGGGCTTCCGCGGCATGGTGGCCAAAGTGCCCCATCTGCTGGCCATTGTGGAGAAGTAGGCCGCCTCTGAGCAGGAGCTGACAGAACATGAATTTGAGCCAAGTTAAACCGCCCTCCGGACAGGTGAAAAAGCAGCGCCGCATCGGCCAGGGCATGGGCTCGGGCCGCGGCAAGTACTCCGGCCGTGGCGCCAAGGGCGCGCGCTCGGTGTCGGGTTATTCGAAGATGCGCGGGTTTGAAGGCGGCCAGATGCCGCTGCACCGGCGCATGCCCAAGCGCGGTTTCACGAACCCGTTCAAGAAGGAATACGCGCTGTTGAACCTGGGCCGCCTGGAGAAACTCGAGGGTGACACCTTCACGCCGGAATCGCTTGTGGAAAGCGGCGTCATCAAGAGCCTGCGCGACGGTTTGAAGATCCTGGCCGGCGGCGAGCTGAAGCGCAAGATTCGCGTCACGGCCCACCTGTTCAGCGAGGAGGCGGAAAAGAAGATCACCGCGCTTGGCGGCACGGTCGAGAAGATCGCCGTCAAGCCCGCCGGTCCGCCGCCGAAGGAAAAGGCCAAGAAGAAGAAGTAGGGAACGGCCGGAGGCGCTCTCCGGTCTGTTGGGGATTGAGGCATGAATAAGTTTCTGGAAGCCATCGCCAATGTGTTCCGCATCCCGGATCTGCGGAACCGCGTGTTGTTCACGCTCGGTTTGCTCGCCGTGTACCGTCTCGGCGCGCACATCCCCACGCCGGGCATTGACGCCACGCGTTTAGAGCAGTTCTTCGCGCAGAACCAGGGTACGTTCTTCGGCTTCATCGATATGTTCAGCGGCGGCATGTTCCGCCGCCTCACCGTGTTTGCCCTGGGCATCATGCCCTACATCACGGCGTCGATCATTTTGCAGTTGATGACGGTGGTGGTGCCGACTCTGGAAAAGCTCTCCAAAGAGGGTGAGCTGGGCCGGCGCAAGATTACGCAGTGGACCCGGTATCTTACGGTCGGTCTGGCGATGATGCAGTCCATCGGTATCGCCACTACGCTGCAATCCATGCAGGGCGGCTTCGTGATGAATCCGGGCATCGGCTTCATCCTGATGACGATGATCTCGCTCACCACCGGAACTGCCTTTATAATGTGGCTCGGCGAGCAGATTACGGAACGCGGCATCGGCAACGGCATGTCGCTCATCATCTTCGCCGGCATTGTCCGCGGCCTGCCGTCGGCCATGGAAGAGATCTACACGAACGTGTTTGTCACCCGCCAATGGACCGTGCTGCACGTCGGCGTCATCCTGCTCGTGATGATCGCCGTGGTGGCCTTCATTGTCCTGGTCGAGCGCGGCGAGCGGCGCATTCCGGTGCAGTACGCCAAACGCATGGTCGGACGACGCATGATGGGAGGCCAGTCCACCCACCTGCCGTTGAAGGTGAACGCCGGCGGCGTAATCCCCGTGATCTTCGCCTCGTCCCTGCTGGCCATTCCGCAGAGTTTCATGGGCCTCGAACTGGTCCGGAACTCGGCCTGGTTGCGGGGTATGCTCACCTCGATCAGCCACTCCCAGCCGCTGTATTTCCTGATCTACACGGCGGGTATCATCTTTTTCTGCTTCTTCTACATCTCGATCATTTTCAATCCGAACGAAGCAGCCGACAACATGCGCAAATACGGCGGGTTCATCCCGGGCATCCGTCCCGGGCGGAACACGGCCGACTACATGAACAAGATTCTTACGCGGATCACGATGGTCGGCGGCCTGTACCTGGCGCTGCTTTCGATTATTCCCGAGATCATGATCTCGGGTGTGAAACTGCAAACCCTGCCCCTGGTGGGCGGATTCATCGACAACTACTTTCCGCGCTGGCTCCTGGACGGTTTGGGCGTCAGCTTTTACTTCGGCGGCACCTCGCTGCTGATCGTGGTCGGCGTGGCCATGGATACGGTGAACCAGATTGAAGCGCAGCTCATCATGCGGCACTATGAGGGCTTCACGCCGCGTGCGGGACGAATCCGGGGACGCCGCAGCGCCTTCTAGGCTGGTGTACAGTATAAGATAGAGGTTTTAGCGCCGCTGTGCATGATCAAAAACGCATGATCATTCGAAAAACGCCCGCGGAATTGGAAAAGATGCGGGCCAGCGGCCTTCTGGTTCATTCGATCCTGACCGAGCTGACAGCCATGGTTCGGGAGGGTGTGACGACGATGGATTTGGAGTTGGCCGCGGAAAAGATGATCCGCGATGCCGGCGCCCGGCCCGCTTTCAAAGGCTATTATGTGCCGGCGGTAGGCCAGCGGTTTGGATTTGTTTTGTGTACGAGTGTGAATGACGAGATCGTCCACGGCCTCCCTTCGGCGAAGGTGGAGTTGCAAAAGGGCGACATTGTTTCGATTGATACGGGCGTCGAGTTGAACGGCTGGTTTGGCGACTCGGCGACGACGGTTCCCGTTGGCGAGCCCGAGCCCAAAGTGAAGCGGCTTCTCGACGTGACGAAGGAGTCGTTGGAGCGGGCCATTGAGCAGGTGCGGCCGGGCAACCGTCTGTTCGACATCTGCGCGGCAGTGGAAAACCATGTGAAAGCAAACGGTTTTTCCATTGTGAAAGAGTATGTGGGACATGGAATCGGCACCCAGTTGCATGAGGAGCCGCAGGTTCCGAACTATATTGATCGCCGGAACGACAATCCCCGGCTCAAAGAAGGCATGGTCTTCGCGATTGAGCCGATGGTGAACGCCGGAGCGGGCGACAGCAGGTTGAAACCCGACCGTTGGACGGCCGTGGCGAAGGATGGCTCTTATTCGGCCCACTTCGAGCACTGCGTGGCGGTGACGGCGGATGGGCCGTGGGTCCTGACGAGGCCGTAAGCCGGCCAGGACCGGATGAGACGGGCGGACGGAAGCCACTGGCCGCCGAGGTGCTCGCCGAGTTGCCCCAGGCCAAGTGGCGCGTACGGTTGGATGACCGGCGCGAAATACTGGCTCACGCGGGTGCGGCCAGTGCTGTGAACTTTGTCCGGCTGCGGCCGGGCGATCGCGTGGAAGTGGTTCTTTCGTCCCACGATCCGGGACGGGGACGGATCACGAGGTTGTTGGATGTCCGGGGAGACCGCGCCTGAACGGGGCGCTAAAGCCTGGAACGAAATAAGGAAAGGTGAGCCATGAAGGTTCGCGCGTCGGTCAAAAAGATTTGTGAAAAGTGCAAGTTGCTGCAACGCCATGGCGTGATCCGGGTGATCTGCGTCAATCCGAAGCACAAGCAGCGTCAAGGCTAAGAAGGAGAACAGAAACATGGCGCGTATTGCAGGCGTGGATTTGCCGCCCCGGAAGCGGGCTGAAATCGGGCTTACCTATATCTACGGCGTGGGCCGCACCCGCGCCAAGTCGATCCTGCACCGTGTGGGCATCGACGAGAACAAGAAGATCGCCGACCTCACAGAGGAAGAGGTGAACCGCATCCGTCTTCTGCTGGAAGAAGAAGGATCCATCGAAGGCGACCTGCGGAAGGAGCTTACGCTCAACGTCCGCCGCCTGATCGAAATGGGCTCCTATCGTGGTCTGCGCCACCGCCGCGGGTTGCCCGCGCGCGGCCAGCGCACGCACACCAACGCTCGCACGCGCAAAGGTCCGCGCCGCGGCACGGTGGCCAATAAGAAGAAGGCCGGCAAGTAAGAATTCGCCGCCGCGTCCGGCTACCCACTTGGGAGTGGCTACCCGCGGCAGTCCAGGCGCTCGTGGTTGGTGCGCCGTCATGAGATACAGAGGATTGAATGGCTAAGGCTCAAGCAAAAAACGCCAAAGGCGGCAAGAAGAAGCAGTTCAAGAAGCGCGAAAAGAAGAACGTTCCTTCGGGGATTGTCTTCGTCCAAGCTTCGTTCAATAACACGATTGTGACCATCACGGACCAGACGGGCAATGTGCTCTCCTGGTCGAGCGCCGGAGCGCTGTTGTTCCGCGGCTCGCGAAAGGGTACGCCCTTTGCCGCGCAGCAGGCGGCCTTCACCGCCGCCAGCAAAGCCAAGGAGTATGGCCTGCGCAGCGTGGTTGTGTTTGTCAGCGGTCCGGGTGCGGGCCGTGAGTCGGCTGTACGCGCTTTGGCGACGGCGGGCATCGAGGTGCGGTGCATCACCGACACCACTCCGATCCCGCATAACGGATGCCGTCCGCCCAAGAAGCGGCGCGTCTAAGCGAGTGAACGGCCCCCGATGGGGTAAACGTAAGAAGCAAGGTAAGAAGGATGAAGGGCGACGAGACCGCCTGTAAACTTCACCAACCGGACCGGCCACCTGATTGGGCCGGCCGTGAACAGGTCAAGGAGAACGAAAGAAGTGGCTCGATACATTGGCCCGGTTTGCCGCCTTTGCCGGCGTGAGGGCACGAAGCTGTTCCTGAAGGGGGAGCGCTGCTACAGCGAGAAGTGCGCCATCGAAAAGCGCAACTTCATCCCCGGCCAGCATGGCAAGGACCGCAAACAGAAGATTGTCGGCTACGGCCTCCAGTTGCGCGAAAAGCAGAAGACGCGGCGCGTCTACGGCATGCTCGAAACGCAGTTCCGCAACACCTTCGAGAAGGCCACCAAGATGGACGGCATCACGGGTCACAACCTGATGTTCCTCCTCGAACGCCGTCTGGATAACGTCGTCTACCGCATGGGCTTCGGCACATCGCGGCCGCAAAGCCGCCAGGTTGTCCGCCACGGCCACATTCAGGTGAACGGCCGCAAAGTGAACATCCCCTCCTTCGTCGTGAAACCGGGCGACGTCGTCGAGGTGCGTGAAAAGAGCCGGAACAATGCCGCCATCCTGGCTGCCCGCGACGCCACCGCCCACCAGCCGAGCCCGAACTGGCTCGAAGTGGACAGGGAAGCGTTGAAGGCGAAAGTGCTCGGTCATCCGAAGCGTGAGGATCTGGTCCAAATCCAGATCAACGACCAGATGATCGTCGAGTTGTACTCGAAGTAACCTCGGCCCGCGGTCTAACCGCCGCGGGACGGCTAGAGCGGGAAACCCCACCATAAGGAGAAAAGCATGTTTAAGGGTTTTCAGAAGCCGAAGCGGCTGGTGGCCAACACTGAGACGCTCAACGAGCGTTACGGCATGTTCTGGGCGCAGCCCTTCGAACGTGGATTCGGCACCACCATCGGCAGCGGCCTGCGCCGCGTGCTGCTCAGCTCCATCGAAGGCGCGGCCATCACGGCCGTGCGCATCGAAGGTGTGTCGCACGAGTTCAGTCCCATTCCCGGCGTCGTCGAAGACGCCACCGACATCATCCTGAACCTGAAGCAGGTACCCTTCAAGATGGAGGGAGAGGGCGTCCGCACGGCGCGCATCAAAATCGACGGCGCGGGCGAAGTGCTCAGCGGACAGATTGAAGTGGAGGGCGACGTCGAAGTGCTCGACCGTCACCTGCATATCGCCACGGTCAGCGAAGGCGGCAAGCTGAACATCGAAATGCGGCTCAAGTCCGGCCGTGGCTACGTCTCGGCCGACCGCAACTTCGATGACGATCTGCCGGTCGACTTCATCCCCATCGACTCGGTCCACTCGCCCGTCCGCAAGGTCAATTTCGCCGTCGAGGCCGCCCGCCTCGGCCAGATGACCGACTACGACAAACTCACCATCGAGGTGTGGACCAACGGCGCCATTGCCCCGCAGGACGCCATCGGCCAGGCCGCCAAGCTGCTCAAGGACCACATGAGCATCTTCATCAACTTCGAGGAACTCCCCGAGGTGGCCGAAGAGCCGGCCGAGCGCGCCATCAACCAGATGAACGAGGTGCTGAACCGTTCCGTCGAGGAACTCGAACTCAGTGTCCGTTCCTACAACTGCCTCAAGAACGCCAATATTCAAACCATCGGCGACCTCGTGCAGAAGTCCGAGGCCGAGATGCTTCGCACCAAGAACTTCGGCCGCAAGTCGCTGAATGAAATCAAGGAAATCCTGCAAGGCCTCGGCCTCAGCTTCGGTATGCGCTTCGACTCGCAGGGCCGGCTGATTTCGCCCACCGGCCAGCCGGTCGCCCTGGGCGATGAGCCCGCCGAACCGTTGGAAGCAGGCGAATAATCCACCGGAGAGAGTCACGCAATGCGTCATAGAAGAGCTGGAAACAAACTCAGCCGTCCCCTGGGACACCGCCGGGCCCTACTGCGGAACCTGGCCACCTCGATCATCGAACACGACTTCGCCATCACCACCGTTCCCAAGGCGAAGGCCGTCAAGCCGATCGTGGAGAAGATGATTACGCTCGGCAAAGATGGTTCACTCGCCGCCCGCCGCCGCGCCGCTTCCTTCCTGCAAACGCCCGATTCGGTGAAGAAGGTGTTCGACAAGCTCGGCGCCCGGTTCGCCCAGCGCAGTGGCGGCTACACCCGCATCACCCGCCTTGGGCCCCGCAAGGGCGATGGCGCGGAACTGTGCAAGATCGAACTGGTCGGCACGGAGCTCGTGAAACGCGCTGCGGATCGCGCCAAGCGCCGCGAAGAGCGCCTGAAAGCCCTGCGCGAGGGCCGCGAAGGCGAGGCCGGCGAGCCCGAAGAATAGATCATTCAAAAACAACAACTTGCAGCCCGGATCTCCGCAGGGAGGTCCGGGCTTTTTGCTTTCCCGCCCCCCCAAGAACTCAAAATATGAGTGCGTGACGCTAATATGTATCAGATCACCATCACATTTATTTGACAATATGGTTATCATGTTATATGATCAGTTCAGGTGGCAACACCAAGATCATCAATAACGAGGTATCAAAGCCATGACTCTCACCAAATACCGCACCCTCTGGGACGAACTCGAAGACTTCCCCCGCAGCGTCAAGTTGTTCGAAGACACCTTTAACCGTGCCCTCGGCGCCGGCGAGCGCGGCCCCTGGACTCCCGCCGTCGACGTCGTGGAATCCGAAAATGAACTCGCTTTCACGGTTGACCTGCCCGGCATGAAGCAGGAGGACATCGAGGTGAATGTCGAAAACGGCACGCTCACAATCAAGGGACATCGCAAGTTCGAGCAGGAGGTCAGCGAAAAGGGGTATCACAGGATCGAACGCTCCTACGGCGGCTTCAGCCGCGCCTTCGCCCTGCCTGACAGCGTCAATTTCGAGAAGGTCGACGCGACCTACAAGGACGGCGTCCTGACGATCAAGGCGGCCAAGCGCGAGGCCGCCAAGCCGCGTAGTGTGAAGGTCGCCATCGCCGGCTAACCGGCAGCACCGGGGGATCACCCCCGAAGTGATCATCGCGGACGGTACTCAGCCGAGGCCGTCCGCGTTCGTGTCTGGGAACCTGCCGTTTTTGCGGGCCGTATGACATCCTAAGGGAGAGAGACTGCAACTTTTATGAATGGCATCAAGACCGTACTTCTGTTGGGCGCAATGAGCGGACTGCTCCTGTGGGGCGGCCAAGCCCTGGGCGGGCAAAAAGGCCTCGTCATGGCCTTCGGCTTTGCCGTGCTCATGAACTTCGCCAGCTATTTCTTCTCTGACAAGATTGCCCTCTCGATGTACTCGGCCCAGCCGGTGTCCCGCTCGGCCAATCCGCACATCTATGACCGGATCGGTCCGATGACCGAGGAACTCACCCGCCGGATGGGCCTGCCCATGCCCAAACTCTGGGTGATCCCCGACCATTCGCCGAACGCCTTCGCCACCGGGCGTAATCCCCAACATGCGTCCGTGGCGGTTACCGCGGGCATTCTGGAGTTGATGAACGACCGTGAACTGGAAGGCGTCATCGCCCACGAACTGGGCCACGTGAAGCATCGCGACATCCTCATCAGCTCGGTCGCCGCCACCATCGGCGCCGCCATCACCATGCTCGGCCGCATGGCCTTCTGGTTCGGCGGTTCCCGCAGCAGGGACGACGAGGGCAATTCCAGCCCCCTGGCCGGTCTCGCCATGCTCATCTTGGCGCCCATTGCCGCCACGATCATCCAGATGGCCATCTCCCGCACGCGCGAGTACTCGGCCGACGCAGCCGCCGCCAAGTACACCGGCTCGCCGGACGGGCTCATCAGCGGACTGCGCAAACTGGAGAGCTTCTCCAAACGAATCCCCATGGACGCCTCGCCGGCCACGGCGCATATGTTCATCATCAAGCCCTTCACAGGCCAGGCGCTGATGAGCCTGTTCTCCACACACCCGGCCACGGAAAAGCGCATCGCCGCCCTGGAAGCCCTGCGCGGGGAACCCACATGGTCGCATAGCGCGGTCAACTAAACTGGCCGCCACCCGCGCCGCCTTGGCACACTAGAGAGATGCAATCCGTTCGGGTGAACCGCAAAGCGGCCGCCCGCCTCGCCACCGGCCACCCTTGGGTCTATTCGAGCGACCTCACAGGCGCCAGTCAGATCGAAGCGGGCGCGGTGGTGTCCGTCCAGGATCCCTCCGGCCGCTCATTGGGCGTCGCTCATTACTCCTCCTCCTCGCTGATCGCCCTGCGCCTATTGGACCGCGGCCGGCCCGCCGTCGATGCCGCCTTTTTCAAGAAGCGCATCGAGGCCGCCGCCGGCCTGCGCCAACGGCGCGTGCGCGGCTCCGAAGCCTATCGTCTGGTCCACGCCGAAGCCGACCTGCTTCCCGGTCTCATCATCGACCGCTACGGCAGCCACTTTGTCCTCCAGGCCCTGACGCAGGGAATGGATGCCGCCACTCCCTGGATCACCGCCGCGCTCATTGATCTCTTCCAGCCTCAGTCCATCGTCGCTCGTAACGACGCCGCCGTCCGCGAGAAAGAGTCCCTGCCCCGCGCCGTCGAAGTGATTCATGGCGCCCTGGAGGCCCCCGTCGAACTGATGATGAACGGACTGCGGTGGCGGGCCGATCTCCTCCACGGCCAAAAGACGGGCGTCTTTCTGGACCAGCGGGAAAACTACCTCGCCGCACGCTCCTACGCGCATGGCCGCGCCCTGGACTGCTTCACCTGTACGGGCGGCTTCGCGCTCCACCTGGCCTCCGTCTGCGAAAGCGTCGAGGCCATCGACAGCTCGGAGAGCGCCCTCGCCACGGCCCACTGGAACCAGCAGGCCAACGGTGTGGCCAACGTCACCTTCCGCGAGGCAGACCTCTTCCAGATCCTCGCCGCCTTCTCCTCCTCCCGCCGCACCTACGATACGGTGATCCTCGATCCTCCGGCCCTGACCAAGTCGCGCGCCAATCTCGATGCCGCCGCCCGCGCTTACCGTGAGCTGAACGCACGCGCCCTGCGGCTGCTGCCCTCCGGCGGCATTCTGGTCTCCTGCTCCTGTTCGCACCACATGAGCGAAGCGGCTCTGTTGAGCGTAGTCGCCGAGGCCGCCCGGGAAACCAACCGCTCGCTGCGCGTCTTGGAGCGCCGCGGCCAGTCACAGGACCACCCGGTCCTGCTCGCCGTTCCCGAAACGGCCTACCTGAAATGCCTCATTTTTGAAGTCCAATAAAGGGCAAATCACGCAATTGCATCGTTGCGGGACGTGATCTGTTGCGCTATTGTGTCTCAATGGCTGGAGGGGCCCAAACCACCGGGCGCCGCTGTCCAGCTTGAAGTGCTTTGCTTTTCAATCACTTGTCTGAGTCGAGCGGATGAGAAAACAGAGCAGTCCCTTGTCGGCCCCGGTTGGCAGCAATCGTGCTAATCCATGGGTGCGGCACCACTTCTCCGCCACCGCCGCAAACGAGTGTCTCCAAAATGGGCACGCGCATCACATGTGCCTTGAGACCTGAGAGGAATTCGCAACGGTATGCCCTTGCTAACGCAAATTGCCACTCCCGCGCTGCTGCTGCAGACTTCAGGAGGAGGCGAAGGCGCCACCTACCTGGTGGTCGTGCTGATCATCAGCGTCTTGTCCCTATTGGTTGCCGTGGGGTTCTCGCGGTATGTACTGGCCCAGGACACCGGTACCGCGGACATGCAAAAGGTTTCCAATGCCATTAAAGAAGGCGCGGAAGCGTTTCTGAAACGGCAGAACAGAACCATCCTTTGGTTCACACTGGCGCTGGCCGTCATCATTTTTGCCGGCTACAAGTTTGGCAAGCCCGACGATCCGCACATTGCCGTGCGCATGACGTTCTCCTTTGTCATTGGCGCCATCTGCTCGGTCGCCGCCGGCTTCAGCGGCATGTGGGTCTCCATCCGCTCCAACATCCGCACAGCCTCGGCCGCGCGCACGGACGTGAACAAGGCCTTGCAGGTGGCCCTGCGCGGCGGAGCCGTCACCGGGTTGAGCGTGGTGGCGCTGTCGCTGCTGGGCGTGGGCATCCTCTTCTATGTGTTCGGTGGGTTGGAAGACCCGCAACACGTTCCGCACCAGATTGTCGCCTTCGGCTTCGGCGCCAGCTTTGTCGCCCTGTTCGCGCAGCTTGGCGGCGGCATCTACACCAAAGCCGCCGACGTGGGAGCCGACCTGGTCGGCAAGGTGGAAGCCGGCATTCCGGAAGACGATCCCCGCAACCCCGCCGTCATCGCCGACCTCGTCGGTGACAACGTCGGCGACTGCGCCGGCCGCGGCGCCGACCTGTTTGAATCCACCGCCGCCGAAAACATCGGCGCGATGATCCTCGGCGTCTCGCTTTACCCTGTCTTCGGCATCAAGGGCGTCATGTTCCCGCTGCTGGCGCGCGCCTTCGGTTTGATCGCCTCGATCATCGGCGTGCTGTCGGTGAAGGTGAAGGGTGACGAGGACCCGATGAACGCGCTGAACCGCGGCTATTACGTCACCACGGCCCTGGCGATCGGCGGTTTCTACGCCGCCATTCAACTGATGCTTCAGGGCAACATGCACCTGTTCTTCGCGGGAGTTGTCGGGATCGTTACGGCGTTCCTGTTCGTCTATATCACGCAGTACTACACCGAGTACAAATACCGTCCCGTAACGGATATCGCCAAGAGTTGCACCACCGGCCCGGCCACCACCATCATCACCGGTTTCGCCGTCGGCTTGGAATGCACGGCGCTTCCCGTCCTGGTCATCTCAGGCGCGATTCTTAGCAGCTACTACCTCGGCACCAACGCCGGCCTGGCCACCAGCGAACAGGCCGCCGGGCTGTATGGCACCGCCATCGCCACCATGGGAATGCTGGCCACGGCCGCCTACATTCTGGCCATGGACACCTTCGGCCCCATCACCGACAACGCCGGCGGCATTGTCGAAATGTCCAAACAGCCCGAAGAGGTCCGCAAACGCACGGACCGCCTGGATTCGGTGGGCAACACCACCAAGGCGCTCACAAAAGGCTACGCCATCGGTTCGGCCGCCCTCGCCGCCTTCCTCCTCTTCTCGGCCTACATCGACGAGGTGAAGCTGCTGCTGGGTAAAGCCCCCGATTCGCCTTTTCCCATTGATATCGGCCACGTCCCGGTCTTTACCGGGGCGCTGATCGGCGCCATGCTCGTCTTCCTGTTCAGTTCGCTGGCCATCCGCGCCGTGGGCCGCGCCGCCGAAACGGTGATCGAGGAGGTCCGGCGGCAATTCAAGGCCAATCCCGGCATCATGAAGGGAACCTCGGACCCCGAATACGGCACCTGCGTGGACATCGTCGCCAAAGGCGCGCTGAAAGCCATGGTCCTGCCGGGCATTCTCCCGATCGCTGTGCCCGTCCTGGTGGGTGTTGGCTTCAAGGCGTTCGCCAGCCCGTCGGATGAGCTGCCGGTGGGCGCGGTCGCCGTGGCGGCCCTGCTCATGGTCGGCACCATCACCGGTATTCTGCTCGCCCTGCTGATGAACAACGGTGGCGGCGCGTGGGACAACGCAAAGAAGTTCATCGAAACCGGCGCGCATGGCGGCAAGGGCTCCGATGCCCACAAGGCCAGCGTCGTCGGCGACACGGTCGGCGACCCATTTAAGGATACGGCCGGCCCCTCGCTTCACGTGCTGATCAAACTGCTGAGCACGATTACGCTGGTCGCGGCTCCACTGTTTATTTAGTACCCCCGTACCAAGAGAGCGCCTTCATCCTTACAATGGAGTGTAGGGATGGAGGCGTTCCGTCGTTTAGCACTGATTCTTCTGGCCAGCGGCGCGGCCTTTCTCTGCGCCCAGGACCGTAAACCCCGTGCGCCCGCCGACCAGGCCAACCAGTTCCGCCAGCGAGCCGTCGCGCGCCTGTCGGCCGGGGACCGCCAGCTTGCGCTCGCCGACCTGAACCAGGCCCTGCAACTGAATCCCGACGATGCCCAGGCCTGGCGTCTGCGCGCGGAAACCAATGCGGCTCTTGGCGACTACAAGCAGGCTGCGATGGACTACACGCGCGCCATCGAGTTGCGGCTCGAACGCTCCTCCGTGTATCTCGGACGCGCCAACGCCTGGCGCGAGCAGAAGGACTTCGACAAGGCGTTCGCCGATTTCGCCAGCGCCATCAAGCTCCGCCTTGACGACCCCGAGCCATACCGCCAGCGCGCCGCCCTCTATCTGCAACTGGGAAAGAACCAGGACGCCATCGACGATCTCGACCGTGTCATCCAATTCCTGCCTGCCGACACGCGCAGCTATTTGAAGCGCGCGCAAGCCTACGGCAATGCCGGCCGTTTTGACCGCGCCGTGGCCGACCTGGACACGGTCCTCCTGCGCGAGCCCAGGAACGCCGAGGCTCTGGGCCTGCGCGCCGCCGCCCTGGCCCGCCTGGGACAGCACAACAAGGCCATCGCCGACTTCACCAACGCCATCACGCTCGACCGGAACAACCCGAAGCTCCACCTGGCGCGCGCCGACAGCTACTCCGCCATCGGCGAAGCGCGCAGCGCGTTCGAGGACCGCGACCGGGCCGTGCAGCTCTCGCCCGGGATGGCCGAAGCCTATCTGGCTCGCGGCGGCTCTCATCATTCGTTGAGCCAGCACGCCGATGGGTTGGCCGACCGCTCCAAGGCGATCGAATTGAACCCGCAACTCGCCGTGGCCTGGAAGGCCAGGGGCAACGCTTACTTCCTGCTGGACCGTTTTGACGACGCCATCCGCGACCTCGCCGAAGCCGTCCGGCTCGATCCCGCCGATACGGAGACGGCGAATCTGCTGCAACTGGCGCGCTTCCGCCTGGAGCAATCGAAGACGCCTGGCGTGGAGGCGCCCAAGCCGGTTCTGGTCACCGAGTCGGCCCTTACGGCAACCAGCCTGTCCGAGCTTCCGGTGAAGCGGGAGTCTGCGCCCGCTCCGCCGTCCGCGCCCGTTCCCGCGCCCGCCGCCACCCCCCCGCAGCCCGGGCCAGTTCCTTCACCCACTCCCGCGCCCGCCCCCACGCCGCCAGTGGTGACCCCCGCGCCTCCTCAGCCGCCGCCTACGCTCGCGCTGCCGGCTCTGAGCCCCGAGGCGAACAACACTCGCGCGCGCGCCGCCACGCAAGCCGGTAACTATGAACTCGCGCTGGCTCACTTCACGGCCGCCCTGGCGGCCCGTCCCAACTTCACACTCGCCCTGAATGGCCGCGGTTTCGTGTACCTGAAATTGCGCAAGCCACTGCCCGCCATTGAGGACTTCACGGCGGCCATCAAGCTCGACCCCAACTACGCCAACGCCTACCGGAACCGCGCCGCCGCGCGCCGGCTAACCGGCGACGAAACCGGCGCCGCCGCCGATCACGAACGCGAACAGCAACTGTTGAAGAACCGCTGATGATCTCACGCCGCCAATTCGCGGCAGGCGGGCTCTCCGCCGGGCTTCCCCATGCGGCCGCACCGGTACGCCGCCCCAACCTGGTCTACGTCTTCGCCGATCAACTCGGCTTTCATCATTGCGGCTACGCCGGAGATGAGCACGCCCATACGCCAAACATCGACCGGCTGGCCGCGCAAAGCTTCAGTTTCCATTCGGCCGTCTCCTCCTCGCCCGTCTGCGCCCCCTATCGCGCCACCTTGATGACCGGAAAGTATCAGTCTTCGACGGGCATGGTGATCAATGAACTCCGTCTCAGCCCTCAGCACGAATGCTTCGGCCATGTGCTGACGCGCGCGGGCTATCAAACGGCCTACCTGGGCAAGTGGCACCTGTGGGCCAACGAACTCGGACACCACGAGGAGACGCGCAACGGCTTCGTTCCGCCCGGACCCTATCGCCTGGGCTTCGACGGCTACTGGGCGGCGTACAATTTCAACCACACCTACAACCACGCTCCTTACTTCCGCGACACGCCGCACCGCGAAACGCACAGCCAGTACGAGCCGGATTCGCAAACCACGCTGGCCATCGAGTGGCTCCGCGCCGCCGCCGCCCGTCCCGCTCCCTTCGCTCTGTTCCTCTCCTGGGGGCCCCCGCACGATCCCTGGGGCTGGGACAATGCGCCGCCCGCGCAGTCTGGCCTCTTTCGCGGGAAGACTCTGCCCACGCGGCCCAACTTTTCCGAACAACGCGATCCTTACGCCGACTCCTGGGCCACACCGCCCGGCGGCTACTACGCCCGGCTGCCGCAATTCATGCAGGCCTATTACGCGCAGACCGCCAACATCGACTGGAACCTCGGCCGCCTGCTGGAAGCTCTGGACCAAACCGGATCCGCCCAGGACACAATCTTCGTCTTCACCTCCGACCATGGCGAGATGTTCGGCTCCCACGGACGGCGGGCGAAGTACATTTTTTACGAGGAGGCCGCGCGCGTTCCGTTTCTCATGCGCTGGCCCGGACGCATGCCGGCCGGGCGCCGCTCCGATGTCTGCTTCCACTCGCCGGACATCATGCCGACTCTGCTCGACACGATGGGACTGCCCGTTCCGCGCGCCGTGGAGGGCGAAAGTTTCCGGCGCGTAGCCTTGGGACAATCCGGCCGCGCCCGTGACGAGGCGATTCTGCAGGGCATGGGCACAACCGCCGCATGGAAGGACGGTGCAGAATGGCGGGCGTTGCGCGACCAGCGGCACACATACGCCATCTACCGGCGGGATGGCAGCGAACTGCTGTTTGACAACGCGAAGGATCCCTACCAGATGCGCAATCTTGCCGGCGAGCGTTCCCATGGCCGCGCGCTGGCGCACTACCGCGGCCGTCTGAACCGGTGGCGCCGCGAGCATAACGATGCGTTTGAATCCTGCACCTGGTATGAAAGCCGGTGGACCCGCGATCGCAACATCGTGAATACGGCCACCGGCGTTACACAGAATCTCGATGCCTTGCGCGAGTTGACGCGCCGCTACGGCACGGAGCTCTGAAACGGAAAAGCCCGGCCTCCCACTGGGGGAGACCGGGCTGAATCCAGTCGATTTCCGATGCCGCGCGCTTACGGCTTGGCGGCCGGAGTCTTCGGCGCCGCAGCTTTCGGAGCGGCCGGCTTCGGTGCGGGCGGCAGCGTCGAAGGCGCGTTCTTATCGTAGAGATCGACGATCTCCTTGGTGATCTCCACGCCATTGGCCGCGAACAGCACCGGAGTCTGAGGCGAGCTCACATCCAGGATCAGCGAATAGGCGTTGTCCCGGGCGTACTTCTCGATCACCACCATCAGCTTCCCGCCGAGGTCGTTCAGCAGCTTGTTCTGCTCCTGCTCAAATTCAGCCTGGGCGTCCTCGCTGGCCCGCTGCAGCTCCTTCGTCTTCTGGTCGATGTCGCGCGTCAACTGCGTGCGCTTGGCCTCGGCCATCGTGTTGGAACCCTTGCTCAGTTCCTGCTGCAGCGCCGCGATGGAGCCCTGCATGCCTTCGAGCGACTTCTTCTTGGGATCGAACCTGGCCTGCAAATCGGTGGCGGCCTTCTGGCCGTCCTTGGTTGCGATGATGGCCTGCTGAATGTTGATAATGCCCACTTTGGTCGGGGTTTGGGCGGAGACAAGGGTAGCGGCGCCGGCCACAAGGACGGCGAGAATCGCGTTGGTCACGGTGGATACTCCTGGGAAATTGACTGTTCCTAGCATAGCGAATGGTGCTGAGTTGGGAAGCTGTTCTGGTTAAAAGGTGCGGCTGATGGTGAACCGGAAGGTGCGGCGCCGTTCAAAGAACGGATACGCCTGGCCTACCCGGCTGATCGATTCGAGGAAGGTCGCGTTGTTCGGGAAGTAGCTGCGGTCGGCCACGATCGGCGGCACAAGGTACTCGCGGAGAATGTTCGGGTTGTACGCCCAATAGAGACGGAACGGGGCGTTCACCACGGGCATCATAATTTGGAGTTCCAAACCCGTCGAGGTGCGGACCGCCTGCGAAGCCTTGGCAATCCTGGCGCGCCCGTCAAAGCCCGCCTGCGGAAAAGTGCCGTTTAACTCCGCCGTGCGGCCGGGGTTCAATCGCAACTGGCCGGGCAGGGACAAACGGTTCACGCCGGCGTCAAAAAAGGCCGCCAGCGTCACCGGACCGGCGATCGGAATGCGGTACTCGAAGTTGCCCACGCCCTGCGTGTCGCCGCCGGGGAAGATCAACTGGTAGACGGGAATCTGCTGCGTCACGGCCGTGAACTGCTCCACGCCGTCGACGATGATCTTCTGCGTCCTGGCCGATCCGTCGGCGTTCAACACCGGCACGCTGGCCGCGCTGGGAATGTAGGCCACCGGCGAGATGCCCCAGATGTCGAAACCGCGGACGTCGTTCTCGCCGCCCATGTAGAAGCGGTTGAACGGAGGCGCCGTCTGGCCCGAGTAGCCCGTCACGAAGCGGCCCAACGCGTGGAAGCCGATCACGTGGCCCTTCTTGAAGCCGGCGCGGAACATCTTGAAGTCCACCGTCGGCTCAATCATCTTCACGTTGCCGCCGAAACCGGCGATCTGCGTGGAGACGAACAGGCTCTTGCCGCGCGATGGCGTAATCGGGTGGTCCACCGTGTTGTAGGTGTAGGAGGGGATGATGGCGCTGGTGCGGATGCCGGTCAGGGAGTTCTGCCCATCCAGCCCCTGGAAGTTGATGTAATCGAAATACTGCTTCGACGCCGTCGAAAGCGTGGTGATGTTCTGCACGCCATAGCTGTAGGTGAGCGACACGCGCCCGAACAGCGAGCTCGACTTGAACATGCGGAAGGGTGTTGATACGCTCGTCGTGGCTCCATAGCCGTTGGAGACGTAGTTCAGCAGGTTGTCCTGGCCCAGTTGCTGGTACAGCGGCAGCAGGTTGCGGCCCGTCAACAGCGACACCTCGCGGCCCTGGTCGTAGTTGAAACGCTGCGTGTACACCGTGAAGCCCAACTGGATCGGCCGGTCGAACAGGTAGGGCTCGGTGAAGCCGATGGTCGCGTTGCGGATACGGTCGCCGAACTGCGCATCGAGCGACAGCGTCTCGCCCAGCCCCAGGAAGTTGTTCGTGGCGTACCCGAAACCGATGAACGAACCGGCGATGCCCGAAACGCCGCCATTCAACTGGACGCTGTTCTTGCCGCGCTCCTTCACCTTCAGCGTGATGTCCACCGTGTTCGTCTTGGTGTCGCGCTTGATGTCGGCGGCCTCGTTTTCCTTCAGCACCTCGAAGTAGCCCAACTGGTTCAGGCGCAGAATGGACAGCTCCCAGTACCGGTTGTTGAACACCTGGCCTTCGTCGATCAGAATCTCGCGCCGGATCACCTTGTCGCGCGTCGTCGTATTGCCCGAAAAGTCGATGCGGCGGACGAAGAACTGCTTGCCCTCGTCCACGTTCAGCGTCAGGTCGATCTTGTCCGAGTTCGGGATGACGTCAAAGCCGGGTTCGGGCACGAAATCGATGTAGCCGAACTCGCCATACAGCTTGCGCAGACTCTCCAAGCCTTTCCGTAGCTTGCCCGTGGAAAAGATGTCGCCCTGGTTCATGTTGAACACGGGACCCATCAGCGTCTCGGGCGTCCGGAACAGCTTCACGCCGACGAAGTTGATCTTGTTCAGCTTGTACTGGCGGCCCTCTTCCACGTTGATCTTCACCGTGGCCCGCTTGCCGGGCTTGTTGGGATAAAACAGCGGGAAACGGAACTTGCCGCCGCCCACGTCGTGAATCGTCACCTCGTGGTCCAGCGCCCTCGCCGTGAAGTAGCCGCGCTCCTGATAGAAGTTGCGCAGCATGTCCTTGTCCATTTCGAGCTTGGTCGAGTCGAAGGACTTGGCGAACAGGTTTTCAAACAGAATCGAACGCGGGATGCCGATGGGCCGCAGGGCGCGCATGGAGCGGATCACCGCGCGGTCGCTGAACACCTGGTTGCCGGCGATGTCGATCTTGCCCACCTTCACCTTCGGGCCTTCTTTCACCCTGAAGTTCACCTCGAGCGAACTGGGTGGAATCTGGCGCAACTCCGGCTCCACCGTGGCGAACTGGCGGCCACGCTCGGAGAGATACTCCTTCAAAACGACGGCGGCGCGCTGCACGGTGTTGGGGTCGTATTGCGTCTCCACGGTGAGCCCGACGCGGCGCTCCTTGAACCGGTCCAGAATCTCCGACACGGTGATCGACTTCATGCCGTCGTACTTGATCGAACGCACCATCCGGCGCTCGGAGACGCGGAAGCGGATGATCCAGCCCGTCCGGCCCGGCTCCTTTTCCAGCGTGATGTCGTCGAAGCGGCGCGTGTTCCACAGCGCAAGAAAGTCGCGGTGCAGGGCTTCATTGTCCAGCTTGTCGCCCTTCTTGGTGAAAATCAGTGCGCGCAGAGTGTCCTGCGGAACGCGCCGCGCTCCGCGAAACTCGATGGATTCCACGACGTCTTCGATCTTTTCCGGCGCCGGCGGCTCGTCGGCCGGCTTGGGGGCCTCAAACGGTGATCCCGGCTTGGGAGCCTGGGGCTTGGGCGCCGCCGGTTTCGGAGCTTCCGCCGGAGCCGTGGGCACCGTCTCGAACGGATTTCCAGGTTTGGGAGCGGGCGTGGGCTGTTGTGCCGGTGCTTGGGCCAGCAAGGGGAAAGAGAGCAGAAAGGCCGTCGTGGCGGGGAGTAGACACAGACGGATCGCGCTCAGGCCAGGGAGCCTGCCAAACAACATTTACCGATAGTTCCTTTCCACTCTGCGCCTCGTTTTGGGACGTTGAGGAACGTCTCCCGGTTTCGGTGGATTCATCCCCCCGGTCCGGGAAACCACTCAGGCGGCGGGATCAAACACTCCATTGTAACGGATACGGCCCCGCAATGCCGGGGGGGCAGGCCCCGATCCGGACCAGGAAACGCAAATTTTGGACCCGCCAGGGGAGTTCCCTGGCCTTCTGGTGTAAACTTTAGTGCTTTGTGGGATGTTCGGTCCCCGGCCCGGCCACGCGTATCAGCGGGCGGCTCAAGGAGAATGAATGACGGCCCAAGTGGCAATCACGGGAATTGGGGCGGTTTCGCCTAACGGCGCTGGCCGCGAACTGTTCTGGCGCAACTGCCTGGATGGTGTTTCGGGAGTGCGCCAGATCACGCGGTTCGATACCGATGGCTTCCTCGTCCGCATCGCCGGCGAAGTGAATGATCTCGATGTCAACGCCTGGGTGGAACCCAAAGACAGGCCTCACGTTCCCCGCGCCGTGCCCTTGGCCCGCGCCGCCGTTTCAGAGGCCCTGGCCGACGCCGGGCTGGAACCGGAAAAGATGACACGCGATGAGTTGCGCGGCATTGGCGTCTCCTGCGGCTCCGGCGGCGCCGCGCAGGAGTTCAGCGAGGAGCAATACCGGCTCTTCTATCAGGGGCTGATTAAACAGTGCAGCGTGTATGTGATTCCAAGCTCGACGCCCGGCACCATGGCCAGCGAAATCTCCATGCACTACGGGTTCCGCGGCTATAGCCACCTGATTTCCAACGGCTGCACCTCCTCCACCGACGCCATCGGCTACGCCTACCGCAGCATCAAGCATGGCGTGATGGACACCATGATCGCCGGCGGCACCGACGCGCCCATCGCGCCGCTCATCGTGCGCGGCTTCCAGCTCATGCGCATCATGACGCAGCGCTGGAACAGCGAGCCGCACCGTGGTTCACGGCCCTTTTCGAAGGACCGCGATGGCTTCGTGCTCAGCGAAGGGGCCTGGTTCTTCGTGCTCGAAAACGCCGAGAAGGCCCGCGCGCGCGGCGCGAAAATCTATGGCTATATCGAAGGGTATGGCGCCACGTGCGAAGCCTTCCACCGCGTGCGCCTGGAAGAGTCCGGCGAGGAGCCGGCCCGCGCCATGCTGCTCGCTTTGGAAGAAGCCGGCCTCGAGACCGGGCAGATCGACTATCTGCAATACCACGGCACCTCCACCGAACTGAACGACCGCATCGAATCCAAGGCCGTCCAGATCGCCTTCGGCGCGCACGCCGAAAAACTGCCCGGTTCCAGCGTGAAGAGCATCATCGGCCACCCGCAGGGAGCCTGTGGCGCCGCCGGCATGGCCGCCGTCCTGCTGTCCATGCGCGACGGCAAGGTGCACCCCACCATCAATCTCGAACAGGCCGCCCCGGAGTGTCCGCTCGACTATGTGCCGAACCAGGCGCGCAAGTTGAACATCGAGCACGCCGTAGCCAATTGCATCGCCTTCGGCAGCAAAAACTCGGCGATCGTGCTCGGCCGGGCCTAAAGGCTCGCCAGCAGTCCCGCCAGCAGCGCCGTGCGGTCCGCTATGCGCTCCACGAGGATGCTCTCGTGCGGCGCGTGCGCTCCCTCGCCCACTGAGCCCAACCCGTCGAGCGTCGGCACGCCGAGCGCCGCTGTCAGATTGCCGTCGGAACCGCCACCGGTCGAGGACTCCTCAACGGCGACGCCCATGGCCCCCGCCAGGCCGATGGCCAGTTTCGCCAGCTTCGCCACGCCGGCCGTGCGCTCCATCGGCGGCCGGTTCAAGCCGCCCTCCAGGGCCAGGACGCAGCGTTCCTCGCGTGGCTGCAAACGGCGGAATTTTTTCTCCAGTTGGGCGAAGTCCTTCAGACGGGGGACGCGAATATCGATCTCCGCGCTTGCCTCCGGCGCGACGATGTTTGACCGCGTTCCTCCCCGCACCACACCCACGTTCACCGTCACGCCGCGCCGCAAATCGGTGAATCCGGCGATGACGTCCACCTGCCGCGCCAGTTCCACCACGGCGCTGGCCCCGGCCGCGAAGTCCACGCCCGAGTGCGACGCCACGCCCCTCACGCTCAAGCAATAACGGCCGATGCCTTTCCGCGCCGTCTTGAGCCTGCCCGCCAGTCCCGTACCCGGCTCCAGCACCAGCGCCGCATCGCTCGCACGCGCCATGCGTTCCGTGAGTTCGCGCGAGGCTGGGCTGCCGATCTCCTCGTCACAATTGATTTGCAGCACCACCTTTTTCGCCACCGGAACGTCGAGCTCGCGCAGGATGCGCGCCGCGAAGACCAGTTGTGCCAGTCCGCCCTTCATGTCCAGTACGCCGGGTCCCCACAGCCTGCCCTTCTCCGCGCGCCACGGCATGCTCTTCAAAGTGCCCACGGGCCACACCGTATCGCTGTGCCCCAGCACAAGCACCTGCCCCTTCTTCCGCTTCGGCCCTGGCAGCGCCAGCTCCACCAGAAGGTGCCGGCCATATCGCCCCGCCGCCACCGTCCTCACCTTCGCCAGGCCCGCCACGCGCGCCGCGAACAGATCATTGAACCGCCCGATGCAGGCGGCCGACTCGCTCGGCGATTCGCATTCCACCATCTCGCGCAGCAGCGCCACCTGTCCGTCCCGCGCCACACGCGCCGCCGCCAGTAGTCTCCGAATCACGTCCGTTTCCATTCAGACGCTATAATAGCGGCTTCACCTCACATGGCAGAACTCGATATCCTCGCGATCCGCGGCTTGCTTCCTCATCGCTACCCGTTCCTGCTGGTTGACCGCATTCTCGACATCGGCGACGACTACATCACCGCCATCAAGAATGTCACCGCCAACGAGCCACACTTCACGGGCCACTTCCCGGACTTCCCCATCATGCCCGGCGTGCTCATCATCGAAGCCCTGGCGCAGACGGCGGGCGTTCTGGTGCTGGGCAAGATTGAGGATCGCGAGAACAAGCACGTGTTTCTCGCCGGCGTGGACGAGGCCCGCTTCCGCCGCCCCGTGGTGCCGGGCGATCAGCTTCGCCTGGAAATCAAGGTCGTGCACGGCCGCCCCACCCGGATCAAGGCGCAGGGCAAGGCCTTCGTTGGCGATCAGTGCGTGGCCGAAGCCATGTTGGTGTGTGTTCTCCAGGACAAGGGCGGAGCTTCACAGTCCTAACCGTCCGCCGGGGCCCTCATGCCCATTCACTCCACCGCCATCGTCGACCCGCGGGCGAGCATTCACCCGGAAGCCGACATTGGACCCTACTGCATCCTGCAGGGTGAGGTCGTCATCGGCGCGCGCACGCGCCTGATGGCCCACGCGTTCCTTGAAGGTCCGCTCACCGTGGGCGAAGACAATACGTTCTTCCCCTACTGCTCCATCGGCGCCGCGCCTCAGGACATGAAGTACAAAGGCGAACGGAGCGAAACCCGCATCGGCAACGGGAACCGTATCCGCGAGTTCGTCACCATCCACCGCGGCACAGAAGGCGGCGGCCTCGTCACGTCGCTGGGCGACGGTAATCTTCTGCTCGCCTACGTCCACGTCGCGCACGACTGCGCGCTGGGCAGCCACAACATTCTGTCGAACGGCGCCACTCTGGCCGGCCACGTCGTTGTGGGCGATTGGGTGGTGCTGGGCGGCCTCAGCGCCGTGCATCAGTTCTGCCGCGTCGGCAGCCACTCCATCGTCGGCGGCGGCAGCATCGTCACGCAGGATGTCGCGCCTTACTCGATGACCGTCGCCCCCAGGGAAGCAAAACTATTCGGCGTCAACAAGGTGGGCCTGCAACGCCGCGGCTTCTCCGGCGACGCCATCAATGCGCTCCACAGGACCTTCCGTTTGCTCGGCTCCAAAACGTTGAATACCTCGCAGGCCCTCGAAAAAATTCGCGCCGAGGTGCCGCAAACCGCCGAAGTGGCCGAAGTGATCGGCTTCATCGAGCGGTCCACGCGCGGGGTGATCAAGTGACGTCCGCGCCCCTGGCCCGGCGCTATGCCATTCTCTGCGGCAACGGCCGCTTCCCCATCCTCGCCCTCGAAGAGGCGCGCAAACTGGGCGATGATCCCGTGGCCATCGGCATTCTTGGCGAGGCCCCGCCCGAAATTGAGCGTCTCTCGCCCATCTGCCACTGGGTGACCATCGCCGAGCTGGGCAAGCTGATCGACATCTGCCATAAGGAAGGTTGCGCCGAACTGATGATGGCCGGGCAGGTGAAGCATGTTTCCATCTTTTCCTCGCTGACGCCGGACTGGCGGCTTGCCCGCGTGCTCTTCAAAGCCGCCACGAAGAACACGGATTCCCTGATTGGCGGCGTCATCGATGAGTTGGCCCGCGAGAACATCCGCGTCACCGATTCCACCCATCTGCTGAAACCGCTGCTGGCTGGCGAAGGCCCTCTCACGGGCCGCAAGTTTACCTCCGGGGAGGAGGCCGACGTGCGCTATGGCCGCCGCATCGCCTTGGCCCTGAGCGGCTTCGACGTTGGACAAAGCGCCGCCATCTGCGAGAAGGCCTGTGTGGCCCTGGAAGCCATGGAGGGCACCGACGAGATGCTGCGCCGCGCGGCGTCGCTCGCCGCAGGCCGCCGGCTGACTCTGGTGAAAGCCTCCCGGCGGCGTCAACACCTGCTCTTCGACGTTCCCGTCCTTGGCCTGGCGAGCATCCCCGTCCTGCGCGATACCAACACCACCGCTGTCGCCGTTGATGCCGGGCGCACGCTGCTCCTCGACAAGGAGGAGATGCTGGCCCGCGCCCGCGAAGCCCGCATCGCCATTGTCGGGTATCCTCCGGATGAGTAATATGCCGCATCCTTCCGCTCCGCTTCCCCGCGTCGCCGTTGTCGGCTGCGGCGCCTTCGGCCGGAACCACCTCCGCGTCGTCCGCGACTCTCCGCGCGCCATCCTGGCCGCCGCCGTGGACACCGACCCGGCCAAGGCCCAGGCGGCAGCCCAGGAGTTTGACTGTCCCGCCGCCACCAGCCTCGATCAACTTCCCGCGCTCGCCGATGCCGCCATCCTCGCCGTTCCCACGACGCAGCACGCAGAAGCCGGCTGCGCCCTCATGGCCGCCGGGCTCGACGTGCTCGTGGAAAAACCCATTGCCGCGACGGTGGAAGAGGCGCAACGCCTGACCGCCGCCGCCGCACGGTTCGACAGAATTCTACAGGTGGGCCACCTCGAACGCTTCAACCCCGCCGTGATGGCTCTGGTGCAGGCCGTCCGTCTGCCGCTCTTCTTCGAGGTGCACCGCTTGAGCATCTTCGCCCCGCGCAGCCTCGACGTGGATGTTGTTCTCGATCTCATGATCCACGACCTCGATATCGTGCTCGCCCTCACCGGTGAGATGCCCACCGAAGTGAGCGCCGCGGGCATCCGCATCCTGTCGGAGAAAGTGGACATCGCCAACGTTCGCCTCGCCTTCCCGGGCGGATGCATCGCCAATCTGACCGCCTCGCGCGTCTCCACCGAAAAGGTGCGCAAGCTGCGCATCTTCCAGCCGCATGAGTACATCTCCATCGACTACGCCCGCCAGGACGGCATGGTGATTGCCGTCGACGCCAAGCGCCAGGTCGCCCTTCGCCCCCTGGGCTCAGTGAAACGCGAACCCCTGGCGTCCCAGTTCGACAACTTTCTCGATTCCATCGCCGCCCGTCTCGCGCCCACCGTGGATGGCGCCGCCGCAACGCGCGCCCTTACGGTTGCGTCTGGCATTCTTGTTAAGATCGAGGAGCACGCGCGTATCGTCAATGCTCGACTCCACGCCAGCGAGCAGCGCTGAGCCCGTCATCCTGCTCCAATCGCCTCAACTGGAGCGTCCCGGACGCATTCGCTCCATCCTGGGATCCATTGCCGTGCATCTTGCCCTGGTGCTGCTGTGGGTGATCGTGCCCGCCGTTGAACATATACAGCCAGGCCAGCAGGGTGGGGAATTGACGCTTCGCCTGACGCCGCTCGTGGTACCGCCCGATCTGGTGCACCCCCGCGCCGCCCCCCACGCCGCGCCCTCCGACCTGACCTTGGACAAGCTGCTCGCGCCCACCGCGCCCAGGCCGCAACCTGCCCCTCCGGTGGCCACCGCCCGGCCCACAGTCCGCATCCCCACGCCCGGACCCGCACCCACCGTCCAGCCCAAGCCCATCGAAGCGCCCAAAATTGACGTCCACACCCCCGAGCCATTCGACGCCGCCACCAAACTGCCCCCTGGAGTAGGTGCGCCCACCGCTCCGCCACAGATTCAGCCCGCCGAACGCCCCGCCCCGGCAAATCCACCCAAACTGGCATTTGAGAATGTGGGCGGCGCCTCCGGCATTAAATCGGGCGGCAGCGCCACCGCGGCCCGCATCCCGGCTCCGCCGAAGAACACCATCGACGATGCCGCGCGCACGCTGGCGCGGGGACGGGCGGGCGGTGGCATCACAGTCGGCGACCTCGGCGAAGGGATGGGCGGCGTGGCGCCCTCGCTGGGACAACCTACCGGTCCCGTTAAGAACCTCAGTTCGCTCGAGTTAATGAGCGACCCCATGGGGGTCGACTTTAAACCTTACCTCATCCGCATCCTCGCCACAGTCAAGCGGAACTGGCAGGCGGTCATGCCCGAAAGCGTCCGTCTTGGACGCCGCGGGCGTGTCCAGATCCAGTTCGCCATCTCGCGCGACGGGAACGTGCCCAAACTCGTCATCGCCTCTTCCTCCGGAGCCGACGCGCTGGACCGCGCCGCCGTCGCCGGCATCAGCGCCTCGAATCCGTTTCCGCCCCTGCCGGATGAGTTTCAAGGCCAGCAGGTACGGCTGCAGTTTACTTTCAGCTACAACATGCCCACACGATGACCCGCAATAGGCTGACCGTCGCTCTGGCCTGCTACGCCACCTTGGCCCTCGCCGCCGCTTTCCTGCTCCGCAACGAGGCCCGCCTGGTGGTCTGGGTTTTCCTTGCGGGTTTAGCGGTGAAATCCTGGGTCGCCTACAAGAAAGAGACGCTGGACTGAGGCTCGTTCCCCCCAGTACGAGGTAAGGAATTCAGGTAATCGGTACCTTGGGTCTTAAGGTATCCTCCCGACTTACTTGGCACTAAGGATCTGATCTAATCAACCGAAGAGAGTAAACGAGTCAGCGAAGCGGTACTGAGGGATCGTCCCAGTTTGGAACGCATGTTTCGAATTGGGACTTGATTTGGTGTTGGCGGGTCCCAAGTTGGAACGGAGGTCTGGCGAACAGTGGTTTCTTTCGCCCTCAGCCGGATCCGAAACGGGCTGGCCGGCTTCGCGAAATCAAACAAGTGATTACCGTCAAGTATTTGATTTCGTGGCAAGAAATGGACACTTCCGGGCAACCAAACGCATGCCCTCTGGCTCGGTTCGGATTCGGCTGGGGACCAATCACCAGAGTTGGCCGCCCATGTGCACTAGGTGAGTCATCAGGTGAAAGCCTGAGCATTGCCGGGACTGTGAATTTGACCAGGATTCACGGAACACGTCCACCCGGCTCATTCGTTCTGGAGGGAACATCATGCCCGCGAGCCGCGCCACTGCCGTGAAGGTCAGCACTGCCACAAGAAGCACTCCCCGCAGGGGAGCCATGGTCGCCACGGTGGCCACGTCCATTGATCCGCAACCGCTTCCGGCGGCCAATCGTGATCGCGTCATCCTGGAGCACCTGCCGCTCGTCAAGGCCATAGCCGTCCGCGTGCACGAGAATCTGCCCGTGCATGTTGACCTCGATGATCTTGTTCACGCGGGGATTCTGGGCCTGTTCGACGCCGTGAATAAGTTTGATCCCGAAAAGCAGGTCGCCTTCTCCAGTTACGCCAAGCACCGTATCAAGGGCGCCATCCTCGACAGCCTCCGGCAACTCGATTGGGCTTCCCGCGACCTCCGCCGCCGTCATAAGCAGGTGGAAGCCGCCACGCGTGACCTGGCCGCAACTTTGCAGCGCAACCCCACCGAGGCGGAAGTGGCTGAAAAAATGGGCGTCAAGGAGGAACGCTGGCGCACCATGATGGTGGACCTCCGCAATGTTGGCCTGATCTCTGCCTCCAGCCGCGTTCAGGAAGGCGACGATCTTCCCCCGCCGGACTTCCCCAGCCGCCCGGAGACACAGCCCGATGTCATGTGCGTGCGGGAACAGATGCGCTCCGCCCTGCTCGAAGCCATGAAGGTGCTGCCGGAACGCTACCAGCGCGTCGTCCTGCTCTACTACAGCAACGAGATGACGATGAAGGAGATCGGTGGCGTGCTTGGCATCAACGAAAGCCGGGTCTCGCAAATCCACAAGTCGGCTCTTGAAAAGATGGCGGCCGTGTTGGAACAGAGCGGGATCCGCTCCAGCGCCGCGTTTGCCGAGTAACGGTCAACGCCGTTGCCGCCGCGGCAATTCCATTCAGGCTACTGTACCGAAACACTGAACGGCATCATCCGTAGATAGGCTCCATGTTCCATGGCGCGCCAATCCAGCCCCGGAGTCAGCTCCCGGAGCATCCTGCGCGCCCGTGCATTGAGCCACGCCTCCGGCGCGTCTTCCAGAGTTTCCACCGGTGAACTGAACAACTGTTCGAAAACCGATTTCCTGGGCGGGTAAGGAGTCAACTCGACAGTCTCAGCGTCGGCAATCTTTGCTTTTTTCTTTACGAGCGCAATGGCCCGCTCCAGTCCGCCCATCTCGTCGACCAACCCCAAATCCTTCGCCGCGGCGCCCATCCACACCCTGCCGCCCGCGTTCGGCTCCACTTCCTCAACTTTCTTCTTCCGGCCCGCGGCGACCCGCTGCAGGAAGGTGAGGTACACGGCCTGCACCCCTTCGTGCAGCTTCGCCCGTCCAGCCGCGTCCAGCGGACGGGAGGTGCTGTCCAGAGCCGCATTCTTGCCACGGGTAATGATTTCGACGTTGATCCCCAGTTTCTCGTAAAGCTTTTGAAGGTTTACCTTGCCGAAGATGACGCCGATGGAGCCCGTAATCGTGTTGGGATAGGCGATTACAGGATCGCCGCTCATGGCGATGTAGTAGCCGCCCGAAGCCGCCACGTCGGACATGGAGATCACGAGCGGTTTTTTTGCGCTCAGCCGCTTCACCTCATGCAATAACTCATCGCTGGCGATCGCGTCACCGCCCGGCGAGTCGACGCGGAGAATTACGCCGCGAACCCCGTCATCGTCAGAGGCGTCACGAAGCAGCTTCGTGAAGGTCGCCGAATAGATTCCATCAGAGTCGTCGAATCCACCGGGAGAACTGCCGCGTAAGATGGCTCCCTCGCCCGAGATCACGGCGATCCGGCTGCCGGCGTTAATCCCGGCGCTCGCGGCGGGAACCTTCAGGTAATCGCGATACCCCAATTTTTTCAGCTCGTTCTGCTTCAGCCTCGCCTTCAACTGGTCCAGATACTCGTTCTCGTACACCAGGCCATCGATCAGCCCGGCCGAGACGGCCTTCTGTCCCAGCAGCGGACCGTCATCCACCAGGCGACGCACCGTTTCCACATTCAACTTTCGGCCCTCGGCTACGGCGGCCAGGAAGCTGTTGTGCACCTGATCGAGGATGGCCTCCGTTGTGGCCTTCGTCTCAGCGGAGGGAGTGGACTTGATAAAGGGGTCGAGCGCATCCTTGTGCGGACCAACATTTTCCACTTCAAATTGCACGCCAATCTTATCGAGTCCCTGCTTGTAATAGGTCAATTCGGCGCGCAGGCCACGCACATAGAGCACATCCTCGCTCGTCATGAACACCTTGTCCGCGGCCGTGGCCAAGTAGTACTCGCGGGTGCCAGGGTTCCGCAGATAGCAGTAAATTGGCTTGCCTGATTTTCGGAATCGCAGTAGACCTTGCCGGATCTCGTCCAGCTTGCCCCATCCGGCGCCGACGCCTGACGGCTCAAAGGCGATTGCGGCAATCCGTTTATCCGCAGCGGCCTTTCGCAGCAGGCTCCAAAGATCGACCACGGTGAGGGGAGCGCGCGATTCGAAAAATGGGATCGGGATCTCCGGTTGCGCCACCTCCACGATTGGACCTTGCAACCGGAGCATGAGCGTGGCGCCCTCGGGAACCACCGGTTTCCGGTCACCTAGGCGCATTGTGGCGAATCCCACGATGACCAGCCCCAAGCCAGCCAGCAGGAAACCGGCAACCAATCCGATCAGGAATTTTTTCATGCCTTACCCGCCCATCAGGATCCGGTCGACCCGCTTGCTCACATCGGTCAGGTAGGTGCGGTCGCCACCCTGCAACTCCACGGTGGCCGTGCCGTGGTAGCCGATGTCCGCCAGGGCGGCATACACGGCCTTCCAGTCGATTTCGCCGTCGCCGAGATTGACGAACTCGGCCTCACGTTTCCGGGTTTCGCGATTCACCTGGAACTTGAAGTCCTTCAGATGCAGCTTCACGATCCGCTTGCCCAACGTGCGAATCCAATCCTGCGGATATGCGAACAGAACCACGTTGCCGGCATCAAAATAGGCCTTCACCCACGGACTGTTGAACTCATCCACATAGCGGGCGAACTCCAGCGGGCTGAGCAGGAACTTATTCCAGACCTCTTCGACAGCGATCACAACCTTGTAATCGGCCGCCATGGGGATCAACTCGCGAATCCGTTCCTGCGACCGCTTATAGGCGTCGGCGTAGCTCTCGTTCGCGCTTACGACGGCAGGCACCAGCAGCACCGTATCGGCGCCCCATAGCTTGGCGTTGCCCAGGCTGGTCCGCATCGCCTTCATGCTTCTGGCCACGACCGCCGGATCACTGGAGTTCAGAGGATACTGCCAGTGATCTCCGTTCATGACGGAATGGATGCGTAATTTGGCGGAGTCCGCGGCTTTCTTGATGGCCTCCGCCTCGGCAGGATCGTTGACTTGAGGGCATTCCATCTCCTCAAATCCGGCTTCTCGCGCCAGTTGAAATCGTTCCAGAAGCGGCAACTGCTTTGGCAGCATGCCGTATAGAATGGCCTTCTTGATTGGCAGCCGGGGTGCGGCCTGGACGAGCGAGCCAGCGGTGGCGGCAGCGGCTGTCGTGGCGAGAAAAGAGCGTCGGTTCATCGTATACCCTGTGCCGATTGTATCGCGGCCGCCGTAAGCAGGCCGCCGGAGGCATGGATGACGGAAGCGCGCCCTCGCTTAAGCGAGATTCGGGATCTTGATGATCTTTTTCTGGATTGCGTACTGGACCAACTGCGCCTTATTGTGGATGTCCAATTTACGCATCAGGTTGAACTTGTGCGCTTCCACCGTCTTGACGCTCAGATTCAGGTCGCAGGCGATCTCTTTCACCGAATTGCCTTCGGCGAGCATCTTCAGCACCTCGCGCTCGCGGCCGGTCAGTGTGGCGAAGCGCGGCATGCGGTTGGCGGACTTGATCCGGGACCGGAAGTCGTCAACCAATTGAGAGAGCATGCGCGGACTGAGATAGCTGCCGCCGCGGAAGGCGTCACGAATGGCCGAGACCAGTTGGTTCGAGGGGCTGTCCTTGAGGACATAACCGCTGGCGCCCACCTCCATGCCCTCGACCAGGTAGTCCTCGTCGTCATACATGGTCAGGAACAGAACCTTCGTTTCGGGACGGTTCTTTTTGATCTGGCGGGTTGCCTCGAAGCTGCTCAGGCCCGGCATGCCGATGTCCATCAGGATTACATCGGGCCGGGTCTCGTTGGCGCGGTCCACCGCGTCGCCACCGTTGGACGCCTCTCCCACCACCTCCATGTCTGTCTCGGCCGAGATCAGGGTGCGGATGCCCTGCCGGAACAACGTATGGTCGTCAGCCAGCAAGATGCGGATTTTAGCCATGGCTCTTCAAATCTCCTTCACTACTCCGGTCTAGCTTCGTGATAGCCGCCCGGCGTCTTGCCGGACTCATCCCGTTCACCTGCCAGCCGATGTTGTCGTTCCTAACAGCTCAGCGGCGCCGCGCCGCGCTGTTTCCACTTGTCTCCGTGCGTCAAAAGCAAGCGCATCCTCGCGGATGGGCAGATCCACTTTGATCCGGGTGCCGGACTTCATGCTGGTGGCTCCGCTCCGCGCCGTACCCGGCTGTTTTGCCTTAGCGCGCTTCACGCGCTTGCGCGAAAAGATTTCGCACGTCCCACCTAGCAGCGCCACTCGTTCGCGAATCCCCGCCAAACCAAAGGAACCGGTCTTTTGCTGTGCTTCCTGCATGTCGAATCCGATTCCGTCGTCCTCCACAATGAGGCGCAGTTGTCCATCGGCGGTTCTCAGGGAAAGGTTTACGGTCTGGCACTGAGAATGCTTGGCGATGTTGTGGAAACACTCCTGCAACAGCCGGTAGAGAATCACCTCGGTCTGCTTGGGAAGGGCCTCCATCTTGCCCATCTGCAATTTGATGCGCCAGGGGTGCATTTCGCGGTAGCGATTGATCAATTGGCGAATGGCCGCGGCCAGTCCCAACTGCTCCAGCACGGCCGGGGAGAGGGCGGCGATCAGGCGGCGGATCTCCAGGATGGTCCGCTCGGTCATCTCGCGCGCCTCGCTCAGCTTTTCCTTGCATTCCCGCATCGAGTCGGGCAGATCACCCTCGATCATCTCCATCTGCAACCGGATGCAAAGCAGATCCTGGCCGGTCTGGTCGTGTAGCTCGCGGCTGATTCGCCGCCGTTCGACCTCCTCGACATGCATCATCCGCTCGGCAAGCAGGCGGATCTGCCGTTCCCGTTCGGCCAGGTCCACCACCAGTTGCGCCTTCTCCACGGCGCGCAGGCACCGCTCCGCGGCAGCCGTCAGCAGTTCGATCTCGCGCGGCAACCATTCGTAAGGCTTAGAGAAGCCGAATTGGATGATTCCAGCCAGACGGTCGCCCGTAATCAAGGGAATGGACCAGCAACTCCGGAAGCGGTTCACCCAGGAGGAGTCCAGTAGCGCCGCTTTGTGGCCGGACGGGTCGCTGCGATGCAGGCCGAAACACAGAGGCTCGCGCAGCAGTTTCTCTCTCCCCTCCAGACTGATGGCATCCCGGGTTGGCCCAAACAGCGCGCCACAACTGGCCGATTCCCAATCGAGCGTGGCCTGACGTTGCAGAACACCCGTCCTCGGGTCGGCCAAGAACCAGTGGGCCGCATTGGCGCGGCTGAAGCGCGCCAGAATCGAAAGGAACTTGTCGAGCAGACTCTCCAGTCCCTCGGCTTCCAATTCAGCCCAGAACATCTCGTAAAATGCCTGGGTTTCCTCTTCACGAACCTGATAATAGGCATTGTTCAGCGCGAGCATCACGTAGAACTGCAACTGTTCCCGCACCCAATGGAAGTTTTCAAACTCCTCCGGGCTGCGGCGCTTCAGCAGTGGCGTCAGAATCGTGTCGTATTCGCGCAGCGCCAGAACAATATCACCAGGCGAAAGGTTCAGTTTGGCCAGACGGCGCCCGTGATACTCCACCTGTTCCAGGAAGTGGGAGGGGCCTCCGCCGCTGGCCAGGACGCGCGCCGCCGCTCCGGCGGTGAGGTACACGAGCGCCCCCCGTTGACGGGGTTCGAAGCCCATCTCCTCCAGCCGCTTCAGGAAGCGTACTTCCAAGCGTCCACTTTCCGGCTGCAGCAGCACGGCCAGTCGTTCGAGAAAAGTTAATAGTTGCTCGCTTAGGGTTCCCGCTGCTTCGGCGAGGACCGGCGGAGCCTTCTTACCAGGCACTAACCTTACTATCGGGGGCGTGTCTGGGAGTCTTTAGCGGAAGAGTCAGGTAAACGGGAACTGAGAGCGTCGGATTAATCCTGTTTGACGGCAGTACGAAGGAGGTCCACTACCTCGTCCTGTTGGTTTGCCGCTGCCACCTGCTCTGGGGTGAGTCCCTGTTTATTCTTCGACTTGGGGTCAGCTCCCTTGGCCAGCAGCAGTCGTACTACCTCCACCCTCCCCCACCCGGCCGCAACATGAAGCGGGGTGGCGCCTGAATCCGTCTCAGGCGATTCCAGGTCGGCGCCCGAGGTCAACAGCAGTTCCACCATCGCCAGGTTTCCCCCTAGCGCCGCGTCGTGAAGGGGGGTAGCACCCTGTTTACTACGGCCGTGCACCTCCGCGCCTCGCTTCAGCAGCAGCTTGGCAATGGCGAGGTGGCCTTTCAGCGCGGCATCGTGCAGGAGCGTGGAGCCGGACTCGGTGGCCATGTTCGCGCTGGCGCCAAAATCGAGCAGCGCGGCGGCCAGGTCCGTTTGACCTCGCATAACGGCTTCGGAGAGAATCCCGCTCGCTTCAGGGCCCGGGCGCACGCCCGCCGCGAACAGGGTTCGGGCCGCCTCCACCTGTCTCTGGCGCAAGGCCACTTCCATGGGCGTCTGACCATCGGAGTTGCGCAACTTGGCATCGGCCCCGCGGGCGAGCAACAGCCGCACCGTCCCGGCATGCCCCTTGGCTGCCGCCTCGTGCAACGGGGTGGACAGGCCTCCCGGCGTGCGCATGTTGGGCTGTGCGCCCCGGCTGAGCAGCAGTTCCACCACTTCGGTTTGTCCCTTCCAAGCCGCCTCGCTGAGGGCCGTCGCCCCGGCCATGTCGGGCAACTCCACGGGGACTCCGGCGTCGAGCAGCAGTGCCACCATGCGCACGAAGCCACGGTTGGCCGCCAGGTGCAACGGCGTGGAGCCGGCGGCTGATGGCAGCTTGGGATCCGCGCCACGCTTCAACAAAAGTGCGGTGAGCTCCTCATGATTTGTGATGACGGCGTAGTGCAGGGGCGCCGACCCTCCCTCCCTGTGGCGGCTGTTCGGATCGGCGCCGGCATCCAGTAGCAGTGTGGCCATGGCCACGTCGCCCGCCCAGGCCGCATCGTGCAGTGGAGTTCCGCCCAGCGAATCGCGCTGGTTGGGATTGGCGCCGCCCGCCAGCAACCGCCGCACCCCGGCTACATCGCCGGATCGCACGGCCATGGCCAGGCCCGGCGCGTCGGGCTGCTGCGCCAGAGCGGCCGTCAGGAGCGCGGCGATGAGGCTAGCGAGCGTGGCCCTGGCCATACAGAATCACACCTGGCCGCGCGCCCGTGTGGAGCCCGCGTTCCAGCACAACCTTGCCGTTCACAATCAGGTATTCGACCCCCTCGGCATACTGATGCGGTTTTTCGAAGGTAGCCCGGTCGATGATCGTGTCCGGGTTGAAGATGGTGATGTCGGCCGCCATGCCGGGGCGTAACACGCCGCGATCCCACAGGCCAAGCTTGGCGGCGTTGGCCGAGGTCATCTTGCGAATGGCCTCTTCCAGGGTCAGAACATGCTCGTCGCGCACATAGCGGCCCAGGACGCGCGGGAAGGTGCCGTAATAGCGCGGGTGGGGGTTGCCGCGCGCCAAAGCCCCGGTGGTGGCCACGGCCGTTCCATCGGAGCCGATGCTGGTGAACGGCTGGGCCAGCGCATAGCGCATGTCCTGTTCGGAGTGATGAAAATATACCGTGGGCACCGAGCCCTGGTTGTCGCGCAGGACGCGGAACAGAACGTCGATTTCGTTGGCGCTCGAGTCCTGCCGGCGCATCTCCGGCAGCAGAGCGGCGATCACCTGGTTCATCCGCTTTCCCTCGAACTGCTTGTAGGCGGGGTTGGAGAAGACCACCAGAAGCATGCCTTCCCAGCTTCCTGTGGCTGTGTAGTGGTTGTACCAGCCGCTTCCCGGAATGCCCTCCAGGATCTCCTTCTGCAGACGGCCGCGCAGCGTGTTGTCCGCCAGCCGGCGCAGCAAAGCTTCGCGTCCGCCTTCATGCGCCCACGGAGGCACAATGCTGGACAGATTGTTTTGCCCGGCCCGGTACGGATACACGTTCGCCGTCACCTGCTGCCCCTGTTCCCGTGCGTTCAGGATGCTGGCCACAAGTTCCGGCATCTTGCCCCACAGTTTGTGCTCGGCAATCTTCAGGTGAATGATGTCCACAGGCACTCCGGCCCGCTTGCCGATATCGAGCGACTCCGCCACGGCCTGGAAGACGCCATCGCCCTCGGTGCGCATGTGGGTGGAGTAGATGCCGCCATAGGGTGCGGCCTGTTTGCACATTTCCACCAGCGTGTTGGTGTCGATCCAGGCTCCCGGCGGGCCGCTCAGCGAACTGGCCACGCCCAGCGCGCCATCGGCCATGGCGTCGCGAACCACGGCCCGCATGCGTTCCAGTTCGGCCGGCTCCGGTGGCGCGGGCCTTGCGCCGCGTACATGCATCCACACCTGTGACGAACCGACATAGGTGCCTATGTTGGTGGCAATGCCCTTGTTCAGAAGCGCGGCGAAATAGTCGCGCAGGCGGGGAAACTCGCGGGACGGCGCGGCCGAGCCGCCCTCGCCGAAGATCATCGACGTCACGCCTTGCCGCACCATGCTTTCGGCGTTGCCGTCCACGAGGAGTGTGTCGTCGGAGTGGTTGTGGATGTCGATGAATCCCGGCGCCACCACCAGGCCCGCGGCCTCGATCACGCGCGCCGCCTCTTGATCCTTCAGGCTGCCGATGGCCGCGATGCGGCCGCCGCGAATCCCCACATCGGCGCGGAACCAGGGGTTTCCGGCGCCATCCACCACACGGCCGCCCCGCAGAATCAGATCGAACCCGGCTTCCCGTGTTTGCTGGGCAGACAAGCCGCCACTGGCCAGCAAAACGAAGAGGCCCGCCGTGGCGAGCCTCCCCATCCGGTTTCGTCCTGGCCGTTGAGCCCTCTTAGTGGCGCTTTTCCATCGGCACATAGTCGCGAATCTCCTCGCCTTCATAGATCTGGCGCGGACGGGCGATCTTCTGATCGCTGTCGCAGAGCAGTTCCTCCCATTGGGCCAGCCAGCCCACGGTGCGCGCCACTGCGAACAGCACCGTGAACATCTCGGTGGGGAAGCCCATCGCCTCGTAGATGACGCCCGAATAAAAATCCACGTTGGGATACAGCTTGCGGCGGATGAAGTACTCGTCTTCGAGCGCAATGCGCTCCAGCTCCGAGGCGATCTCGATCAGCGGGTTGCGGCCCGTCACCTCGAACACCTCGTCGGCGCACCGCTTCACGATGCGGGCGCGGGGGTCGTAGTTCTTATAGACACGGTGGCCGAAGCCCATCAGCCGGCCCTGGCCCGCTTTCACGCCCTTGATGAACTCGGGAATGTTTTCCTTGTTGCCGATTTCGCGCAGCATGGTAAGCACGGCCTCGTTGGCGCCGCCATGCAGCGGGCCATACAGCGCCGCCGAGGCCGCCGACAGGGCCGCGTACGGATCGGTCATCGCGCTGCCCACCATGCGCATGGTGGACGTGGAGCAGTTCTGTTCGTGATCGGCGTGCAGAATGAACAGGACATCGAGCGCGCGCTCCAGCACCTGGTGCGGACGGTGGCGTGTCTCGCCGCGGCTGAACATCATGTTCAGGAAGTTGCCCGTGTAGCTCAACATGCTGTCCGGGCCGACATACGGCAGGCCGGCGTTGTGCCGGTAGGCGTACGCCGCCAGCGTGGGAACCTGCGCGATCAGGTTACGGATGTGAATCTGCCGCTCCTCGCGGTCATGCACCTTTTTTGCCGACGGATGAAACGTGCCCAGCGCCGCGAGGGCCGCCTGCACCATGCCCATGGGGTGCGCGTCGTGCCAGAAGCTGGACATGAACGGTTTGAACGCCTCGTTCACGGCCATGTTGCCCACGATCTGGTTTTCCCAACTCGTCAGCGAGGAGCGGGTGGGCAATTCGCCGTTCAGCAACAGCCAGCTGCACTCCAGATGCGTGGAGTCCTCGGCCAGTTGTTCAATCGGATAGCCGCGATAGCGCAGGATCCCTTGGTCGCCGTCAATAAAAGTAATTCGGCTGCGGCACGATCCCGTGTTCATGTAACCCGGATCGTAGGTGATGAGGCCAAAATCGTACTCGTCGGTCTTTAATTGGCGTAAGTCGGTGGCGCGGACGGTTCCGCGGTCGATCGGAATCTCGATCGCCTTGTTCGTTCGATTATCAGTGATTGAGAGCGTATCGCTGGACATGAAGCTTCCTCGGGGGGCATGGCCGGACGGGTTCGGCGGCCGCATCCATCTTATCGTGTTCGGTTCCTCGGACAGCGCGCCGGCGGGGTTCAGTCACGTTCCGGGCGCCCTGTCTGGGGCTTGGCGGCAGGAGCCAGCGGCCCGTTCACCAATGCCTCGATCTCATTCATCAACGGGGTGGCGTCGCCGGTGAAAAAAGCCTCCGTGGCATCCCCATACTCATAGTTGCTGCGGATGGTGCCGCGCTGGTCCACGACGAAAAAGTGAGGCAGCGCCACGCGCGGATTCTGCGGGTTCAGGCGCAGGTACGACGCCGCCACCTGCCCGCAGTCGAATAACACCGGGTTCCGCACTTTGTAGGTGTTGATGAAATTCATCACGGATTGCTGCGAATCCGGCGGCGTGGCCACGATGGTGAGCACTTCTACCTGATCGCCGAACCGCGTCTTAACCTTATCGATGATCGTCGTGAAGCCCTGGCACACCGGACAGTCGGTGCGGATGAACTCGACCAGCACCACTTTGCCCCGGTAATCGGCCAGATCGTGCTGGTTGTAGTTGACGTCCATCAACGAAAAGCCGGGCGCGCGGCGGTTGGAGAGATTGCCGGCGGCCAAAGCCGTGGCCACGGCAAGCGCGGCAAGGGCGGCGAGTCGGAACAGACGCATATTTACAAGGCTATCATGCGGCTTCCCGGCCGCCTCTCGCGGGTTGAGAGCTTCCGGCGCGGCGTCCCACAGTGTTGTGAGGACTCCCACGCGTGCAGGCGCCGGTGTTGCTTCCCTTTCTCTCCCTTGCCGCCGGAATCGTTCTTTCCCGCGGACTGATGCTCGCCCCGCGCGAGTGCGCCGTCGCGTTCGCGCTCAGCCTCCTGCTGGCCCTTATGGCGCGCCTGCGGGCCGCGCGTCTGCTGCCCGTGGCCGCCGCGGCGGCCGCTCTCTGGCTGGGCGCTTCCCTGGAAACGCGCCACCGCAATCTGCCGCCCCCGGTGATGGACGCCGGGCCGCACGAAACCGTCGTTTCGCAGGGCTGCGTGGCCGAATCGCCGGCATGGTCCGGCGGCCGCACCCAGTTTCTGCTGGAACTGGCTCCCGGCGCGCGCGCCCGCATGAGCGTGTATCCGAGAAAGGGCGAACCGCCGCCCGCGCTCTCCTATGGCCAGCGCGTGGAAGTGGACGCACGCTTCCGCATCCCGCGCAATTTCGAAAATCCCGGCGCCTTCGACTACGCGGGCTACCTGGCCCGCCGCGACATCTTCTGGCTCGGCTCCATCACCGGCGCGGACGGCGTGCGCGTCCTGCCGGGCTTCTGCGGCTCACACCTCCAGGCGTGGATTGCGGGCGTGCGCACCCGCGCCTTGCAAGCCGTGGACGAGCGCTTCGGCCGCGACCCGCGCATCAACGGCGTCATGCGCGCCGCCCTGCTCGGCGACGGCTCCCGTCTGGACCCGGTTTGGAGCGACGAGTTCCGCCGCACCTCCACCTATCACGTGCTGGTGATCTCCGGGCTGCACATCACCACCCTCAGCACGGCCCTGCTCCTTCTGCTGCGGCTGTTTCCAGGCCACCCGCTGTTCCGCTTCCTCGCCGTCTCGCTTCTGGTCTGGTTCTACGCGCTGCTGTGTGGCGCGGGAGCGCCCGTGCTGCGAGCCGCCGGTGGCGCCGTGCTGTTCCTGCTGGGCGGACTGGCGCACCGCCGCGCGGCGCTCGTCAACCTGATCGCCATCACCGGCTTCGTCTTTCTCTGCGCCGATCCGAAGCAGCTCTTCGAGGCCAGCTTCCAGTTATCCTTTCTCGCCGTGGGGGTTCTCGGCGTGGCCGCCGGTCCATTGGCCGGGCGCACGTTGCGCCCCTACCGCTCCGTCTTCTCCCAGCTCACGCGCAACACGGTCGAGTTTCATTGGCCCACGCGGGCGGCCGCGCTGGGCATGGAACTCCAACTCGCCGCTCGTCTCCTGGACCTTCGCCACGCGATTCCCCGCCAGCGTGTTCTGCGGCTCGTCTCCGCGCTGGGCCGCGGAGCCACGTTCCTCGGCGAAATGGTACTGGTGAGCTTCGTCATGCAGGCCGCTCTCATGGCGCCGATGATCTTCTTCTTCCACCGCGCCCCGTTCTCGGGCTTCCTGGCCAACCTCATCGTCACGCCGCTGATGACCGCCTCGGTCCCGGCCGGCGCATTGGCGCTCCTCACAGGCTTCGCGCCGCTGGCGCGCGCCGCCGAACTGCTGATCACCATCTCCCACGCACTGGCCAGTTGGCTCTCCTCGCGCGACTCCGCTCCGCGCATCCCGGATGCTCCTTTGTGGCTGATGCTGGCCACCGCGGCGGCGTTCTGCTGCACGGCGTGTGCCCTGCACCGGCGCGGCCGGTTGTGGACCGCGCCCGCCGCGCTCACCGTGGCGCTGCTCGCCGTCATGGCGGCGCACCCGTTCGCGCCGAAGCTTGACCGTGGCGTGTTGGAACTCACCGCCGTCGATGTGGGGCAGGGCGAAAGCCTCCTCATGGTGGCTCCCGGCGGCGCCACCATGTTGATCGACGGCGGCGGATTGCCTGCCCTCCATGGCGAGGCGCCCCGTCTGGATATCGGTGAGGATGTCGTGTCGCCGTATCTCTGGTCGCGGGGACTGCGCCGTCTCGACATCGTCGCCGTGACGCACGCCGACCAGGACCACATGGGCGGCATCGAAGCAGTCCTGCGGAACTTCACGCCGCGCCAGCTCTGGGTGACGGCGCTGCCGGACCAGGAGAGCTTCCAGCGCCTCTTGCGGACGGCCGCCGAGCTTCACATCGAAGTAGCCACGCCGCGCGCAGGCGGCAGCATGCAATGGTCCGGCGCAACGCTTGAGGTTCTTTCGCCCGTGGAGACACGCCGCGGCGGCAAGGCGGAGAATAACGACTCGCTGGTGCTGCGCGCCCGCCATGGCAGACACGCTTTTCTGCTGACGGGAGACGCCGAGCGGCAGGTGGAAAACCGCCTCACGCTGGAGCCGGAACAACTGCGCGCCGACGTGCTCAAGGCGGGCCATCACGGCAGCCGCACCTCGACCACGCCGTGGATGGCCGAAGCCGTGCGTCCGCTGTTCACTGTGATCTCGGCGGGGCAGGATAACCGCTTCGGCCATCCGCATCCGGAGACGCTCGAACGTCTGGCCGCGCAAGGCTCTCATGTACTGCGCACCGACCGGGACGGGCTGGTCACGGTGCGTACCGACGGCCGGCGTTTGACGGTGGAAACACGCCGCCGCCCGGTGTTCGAGCCACCGCTCTTCAGCCGGCAGATGGCGTACTAACCGGCGTCGGCCTGCGCCTGCTCGGCGGCCTCCGGACCCGCCGCGCGGGCCTCGGCCAGCAGAGCCAGCGCCCGCTCGACATCCCGCTTTGGCACCAGGACTTCAAACGGCAGCGTGGGGATCTCCGAAGCGCTCTGCACCACGCAGGGCACGCCGTTGGCCTTCAGCACAGCCTCGATCGACATCGCTTCCAGCTCGGCCGTCGTGCTCTGGCCCTCGAAGATCGTCACCAGGTCCATGCTGCCGGAAGGATCGCCCGCCTCGGCGGGCGTCTGGTCTTCCGCGGCGGACTTCAGCGCGGCGAGCGCCGCCGCTTCATCCCGCGCCGGCACGCGCACGGAGTAGCTGCCCGGAGGCGCTTCGGGGCCGGAGTCGTCCAGCAGCTCCGCATCGAATCCGGCCTCACCTAGCACGTCCAGCGCTTCCCGCGCGTCGCTGTGCGCCGACGAGTCCATGGAACGGAAAACCACAACCCACTCAGCTTGGTTGTTCATGTCTTCACCGTATCGCAATTCGCGGATCTACAATTGAGTTGGGCGCCGGCCCCGTCCGGAACTCCGGACGCGAGGCGGGCTGATTCGGATGATGAGGAGAACTGGTTCTATGGCTTCGGACAATTCCAAACTGATTTGGTTCACGGCGGGCGTGGCCCTGGGCGCGACCATCTCGCTGCTGTTCGCCCCGAACTCCGGCGAGGAGACGCGGCGCAAGCTTCTCGACAAGGCTGGCGAAGGCCGCGAGAAGCTTACCGGCAAGGGCCGCGATCTGATGGAACAGGGCCGCCACCTCTACGACAAAGGCCGCCAGATTGCCGACGAGGCCGCCGACCTGTTCGACCGCGGCCGCCGCATGGTGGAGGGCTAAGCACACCGCCGTGACACCCGCCGGCCCGCCGCCGTTCCGCAACGAATCCTATACGGATTTCTCGCAGCCTGTGGCGCGGGAAGCCATGCGGGCCGCGCTCGCCGGGGTGGCCGGACGCTTGGGCCAAACCTACCGGCCGTGGATCGGCGGCCGGTTCCGCGAGACGGACGGCACATTCGATTCGTTCAACCCTTCGCGCCCCGCTCAGCTCATCGGGCGGCACGGAAAGGGATCGGCGGCGGACGCGCACGGCGCCGTTGAGGCCGCCTATGCCGCTTACCCGGCCTGGTCCCGCACGCCTTCCGAAGAGCGCGTCCGGCTGCTGCTGCGCTGCGTGGAGATTCTGAAGCGCCGCAAGCTCGAGTTCAATGCCTGGCTGGTCCTCGAATCCGGCAAAAGCTGGATGGAAGCCGAAGCCGACACGAGCGAGGCGATTGACTTCTGCGGTTACTATGCCCGCCTCATGCTGCGCCACGCCTCGCCCGAGCCTCTGCTACAAATGCCGGGTGAGCGCGGCCACCTGCGCTACCTTCCTCTCGGCGTGGGCATCATCATCCCGCCCTGGAACTTTCCCTTGGCCATTCTGGCCGGCATGACCGCCGCCGCGCTCGTGGCCGGCAATACGGTGGTGATCAAACCCAGCTCGGACACGCCCACCATCGCGGCGATGTTCGTCGAGGTGCTGGCCGAGGCGGGCTTTCCCGGCGGCGCTTACCAGTTCCTGCCCGGTCCTGGCGCGGCTGTCGGCGATACGCTCGTCACCCACCCCAGGACGCGCTTCATCAGCTTCACCGGCTCCAAAGCCGTGGGCCTGCGCATCAATCAATTGGCCGCGCAGCCCGCGCCCGGCCAGATCTGGATCAAACGGGTCATCGCCGAGATGGGCGGGAAGAACGCCATCATCGTCGACGCCGGGGCCGATCTCGATGCGGCCGCTTCCGGCATCCTCGCCTCGGCGTTCGGCTACCAGGGGCAGAAGTGCTCGGCCTGTTCGCGGGCCATCGCCGATGAACGCGTCTACGATGCGCTCGTCGAGCGGCTCGCCGCCGGAGCCGGCCGGCTTACGGTGGGTCCCGCGGACGACCCCTCCTACGACATGGGACCCGTCATCAACGCCCAGGCCAAGCGAACCATCCTCGGTTATATAGAACAAGGGAGGAAGGAGGCCCGCCTGATCGCCGGTGGCGCCGCCGTTCCGGGGCTCGACGGCCACTTCATCCAACCCACGATCATCGCCGATGCCGGCCCTGGCGCGATTATTTTCCGGGAAGAGATTTTCGGGCCCGTGCTCGCCGTGACCCGGGCCCGTGATTTTGACCATGCGCTCGCCCTGGCCAACGACACCGAATACGGACTCACCGGCGCCGTGTACGCCTCCGACCCCGCTCTACTCCGCCGTGCCGAGGATGAATTCTTCGCCGGTAATCTGTATCTCAACCGCAAGTGCACCGGCGCCATGACGGGATGCCATCCTTTCGGCGGCTTTAATATGTCCGGCACCGATTCCAAGGCCGGAGGCCCCGATTACCTGTTGCAGTATATGCAGGCCAAGAGCATCGCCGAGCGCCTGCCCGTCTGAGCACGCCCGCATCTGCTACCCTATTAGCTGACCCCGATTAGAAGGGGACCAGGAAGTACCAAACACAGGTTCAAACCTGAGTGACACGGCAACGGGGCTCCATCGGGGCCCCGTTCCTTTTGTGTGCTGTACAGCCGCGCTCCCTACTGCCTTGCTTCCTGCAGCCGCGACCTGTATTGTTCCTTGGCAAAATCATAGGCGCGCGTCAGCTCGCCCTGCTCGGGCAGCCGGATGCGTCCGATCTTCTGACGGTAGCAGCGGTCCACCGCGTCCAGCGCCCATTCGATGCTGCGGCGTTCGCGCACCGGCTTGCCTCCCACCGTCACCCACACCGGATTGGTGTGCGAGCTGGGCAGGATGCGCAGCGCGATCCACGAACTCCGGTCGATCTGGGCGTCGAATACCACGTCCTGCACCGATCCATCGGCCTCGATCTCGCGCCTCGCCATCGGTTCGCCGTTCACGATCAGCTCCACGGGCACCTTGCGCGAGGTCCCCAGACGCGCCCGCTCGACGTGCCAGAAGGGTTTCTCGTCCACGCGCAACCCGCGAATCGAGGTGTCGGGCGACTCATCCAGCAGCGCCGCCACCTTCGCCCGCACGCGCACGCCGCCGGACTTCGGCATCATGAGTTCGCTGCCATTCATCCCCATCGCAACGCCGCCTACCTGAAAGTCGAAGATGTGGCTGCGCCCGTCGCTGACATAGTTGCGGCCCTCCCGGATGCCCTCCACCCAGTCGGCGTAGTCCAGCGCCTTCTGCTTCACATAGCTCCGCCCCAAGCCCACGCGCTCGCCAGAGATGCAGGGGAAATCCGTCTCCCCGCTGATGCGCGTCCGGTAGCCCGAGTTCAACGTGTGATACCAGATCGTCAGCTCATACGGCCACGGCGTATCGACGGTGGAGATGAAATCGGTGGCGCCGTGCGTCACGCTCACGATGTATTCGTTGGCGCCAATCCCGTCGAAGGGCATGGGCGCGTAGCTCAGGCGCTTCACCTCGCCCGGCGGCTCGGGAATCACCAGCCCCCAGCCCGAATGCGCATAGCCGGTCACGGCGCTCTGGCCCTTGGCCCATTTGAGAATCGGAATGCCCCACGAAGGCCAGTCCTCAATGCGGTGCGTGCCCGGAAAATCCTGCTCCTTCAGCCCCAGCAGCACCAGGTGGCCGGTGTGGCTCGACGGATGCCCGCTGACCTCGACGTCGTAGCGGATCTTGTAGTCCTTCGTCGAAACCGCGTTGTCCTTACCTTCAAAAAACGTCTTCTGGAAATACCAGCCCGGACCCCACGTCAGCACGCTGCCGATCTTCAGATCCTCTCCCATCACGTGCCGCATCATGTCTTGCGGATACACGCCCTCGGTGGGCCGTTCATAGTGCGCGCACCCGGCGGCGTGAATGTGATGATCGCCCGAATACCAGCCCAGCTTCGCCGGATCAATCCACCGCTCCAGCCGGAACACGGCCTCCACCGGCTGAGTGCCCACCACCAGTTGTTGTGTCTTGCCGCGGTATTCGGGGCCCCGCGAGTACTTCACCGTGTAGCGGCCCGGCGGCAGGTTCACCGATTCCCCGGTCGACCGGTACACCTGCGGGTGAAAGAAGAAGTCACCGCCCAGCCGCTTGGCCTGTGATGGGTACACGCGCGCCTTTTCGTCGCGGATCTCAAAGCCCGCCGTCGCCGGCTGGTTGTCCCAGTCCAGTACGCGAAAGGTCACCTTGGTGGCCGCCTTCGCCGTGAACAATATGTCGGCCTCGCTCCGGAACCCCAGATCCTGAGTGCCCTGGCCGGCATCGAAAGAGAGCTTCCCTTCGCGTTTGCCCGCGTCCTTAGAATAGATCTGCAGAATCCGGTACTCCACCTCCAGTCCCGACAGGTGGCCTTTCAAAGGCTGCCGGTTGAACATTTGAAGGTCCATCCATTTCCGCCCCACCACGCCGGCGCTCGCATTGGCCAGCTGGCCCGCGTTGGGAGAATCCACGGCCAGCACCGCCGTGATGCCCGCTTCGTTGTGGACCTTGATCAGAAACGTACGCCAGCCCTGTTCCATCAACTCCGCCGCGGCCTCGCCCTGTTGCGCCTTGACGCGCGACTCCGGGTTGATATTCACTCCCACCAAACAGTGCTTGTCGAGGATGTCCTGAATGGCTTCGACAGTTTTCGACGCTTTGAGCGCGGCATGATCGGCGGCGGGCAGTGGATCGCCCAGCAGTTCCAACGCCGCGGCCACGCGTTCGGCCTGCGCCGCCAAGGGCTGCCACTCCACGTTGGCCACCGTTGGCAATTTTTCGCCTCGCGCAGCCAGTGCGCAGGCTAATGTGCAAAGAAAACGGGCGGTGTGTCCCAGTCGCATGCGGTTGCTCCTATTGGCTGGCCCGGCGGCGGCTCCAGCGCCGGCCGTGGGGAAAACTCTTTGGGATTCTCTCGAAATTTCGAGATCAGTTCAATGCCATAGCCGTATTCGGCCCGCCGCGTGGCATCCCTCGCGGCGGCGGCCTTCCAACTCGCGGCCAGATCGTTCAGCGCCAGGCGCGCGATGGCGCGCGTTTGCGCCGTGGTTGCCTCATCGGCGGCCAGGGTCATCAGGTGGTGCAGCGCAGAGTAGCCGGCCACAATCTGCACCTGCCCCGCTAAGCCCGGTTGGCGCGGAGCGCCCCAGGTTGCCTTCATGACGGCGTCAATCACATCGCGCAGTCCGGGCTGCTCCGGTTGACGGGCATGGTGCTCCACCAGCCGCGCCGCGCGCTGCCCGTTGAACAGCAGAGCCATCACCAGATTCGACGCCGCCTCGGCGGGCGCCAGCGCGTCGAAGGCCACCCCCGTGCGGCCGGCAAAGTTTTCGCGCGTGCGCGGGTAGCCGGGCGGCCGTGGCGGAATCCGCCGCAGCAACACCTCCGGCAGAGTTAATGCGCCGGCCTGCACCGTCCGCAGCAGAGCCGCCAGCGCCCGTCTCTGCTCCGAGGGCGGAACCGGTTTCAGCGCCGTCTGCCCGTCGCCACGCAGTGCGTAGACGTAGTCCAGCCCGCCCAGCACCTTCGCGGCCGCCTCGGCCTGGTAGCGGTGCAGCAGAAACGCCGGGACCAGCGCGTCCTCGATCGCCGCCACCGGCTGGTCTTCGCGCACCACGCGTTCGCCGAAACGTTCGAGCACCTTGCCGCGCACGGCCATCAGCCGGTCCAACTCATCCACGGCGTTCGCGCCGTTGTCCCACAGGTGATTCCTTGGATGCGCGCTGCCCGGCGGACGCGCATCGCCATCGCTCAGGAAGAGAAGACCATCGCGGACCGCCCGGGCGATGATCTCCCGCCGCTCCGCCGCCGTGTTGACTCCGTAGCCCCAGCGGATCGCCACCTTGTCCCATGCGCCGATGCCTTCGGCATAGGCTTCGTCCAGCGACACCTCGCCCGCCGTGTTCAACGGCACCAGCGGATGCGGATAGTCCATCACGCTGGCCCGGTTCGCCGTGGAGGAGATGTAGTTGTGCTGCAGGCCCAGCGTATGGCCCACCTCGTGCGCCGCCAGTTGCCGCAGCCGGGCAAGCGCCATCCGCTCCAGACGCGGGTCAGCGGGCTTGCCCGTCTCGTAGGGGGCGAGCAGACCTTCGGCGATCAGGTAATCCTGGCGCACGCGCAGCGAGCCGAGCGTCACATGGCCCTTGATGATCTCGCCCGTGCGCGGATCGGTCACCGAGTCGCCATAGCTCCAGCCGCGCGATGAACGGTGCACCCACTGGATCACGTTGTAGCGCGCGTCCATCGGGTCGGCCCCCTCGGGCAGCATGTCCACCTTGTAACCGCCGGGAAAACCGGCTTCCTCGAACGCCCGCTCCCACCACCTCGCGCCCGTCAGCAGCGCGGTCCGCACCGGTTCCGGCGTGCCCCGGTCCAGGTAATACACGATGGGCTTTCCGGGAGCCAGCCTGTGCCGCGCGATCCAGCGCTTGCGGATAGGCTCCGTGATGGGAGTGCCGAAATCCATGTAGGAGAACGAGAGGAAACCCGAGCGCGGATCGGCCTCGCGCCGTTCGAATCCACCGCCGGGCAGCGCCACGAAGCTGTGATGCTGGCGCACCGTCACCGCATCCGGTTCCGGCGTCACCTCGCGCACGAAGCCTCCGGCGGGCTCGCCAGCCAGGGTCACAGTGACCTCCACCTCCGTATTCAATGGAAAATTCTTCGTGCGGGGCAGGTAGAAAGCCGACCGTTCGGCATCGAACCGGTAGACGCCTTGCCGCGCTCGGCGCAACGCGTCCGCCGCGCCGAAGGCATCGCGCAGAAACAGGCTGGTGGCGTCCACCAGCACGCGCCCCTCCTGTTCGGCCTCCACCTTGCCGCCCCACAGCACGCTCCGCGCGAAGGACTGCTCCACGGCCGCGCGTTCGGCCTCGTTCTCCGTCTCCGCGCGGAAACCATAGTTGGATTGCACCAGCAGCACGCGCGGACCCACGCGTTCCCACCGCACCACGCGCTCCGCGCTCAGCTTGCCGCGATCCAGCCCAACGTCGTTCGAACCGAGCCCGGCGGGCAGCGAGACGTAGTAGAGGAACTCCTCGTTGAATTTCGGAATTTCCAGCCAGAGCCGGCCGGCCTTTTCGTCCCAGTAGTAGGGGAAGAGCCCACTGGATCTGCTCATTCCCGCCGTCTTCCCGTCAATCCCTGCGGCCGGAAGGGCGAGGACCGCCAACAGGAACACACACGCCAAACGGAGCATGACCCATTGTAGGGCTCCGCGTCTGCTTACCCCGCCAGCGACTCCAGATGCCGCAGCGCCCGGGCCGTCATGCGTCCGGCCGTATCCGGCGCCAGATGGCTCGACTTGGCCCGCCATGTCTCATAGCCGCCTACCTCGAAGGCCTCCGCTGTGGGAATGTAGCCGTGGTAGCCGTTGGCCAGCTCCACCAGGAACGTCGTCTCGAACGGGCTCTTCTGTTTCACCTCCAAACCCAGTTCGGTGAACGCCTCGCCGGGGAAGGTGGCGATGCCGAGCCTGCCGATCCGCAGCGCCTGCATCGGCACTTGCGCCGTGGGCCCGTAGCCGTTGTGCAACTGCACCGTCTCCAGCGCGTAGATGTGGCGCAGTTCCTTGTATGGACCGGGTCCGGCCTGCGCCAGTAGACGCTGCGCCTCAGCCGTCTCTTCGCCCGATGGCAGCCTGACGCCGCACTCCAACGTATCGGACACCGCGCCCAGTTCCACCCACTCCTGAAACTCGATCTCCTTCCAGATGCGGTAGCTCTCGGCAGCCAGAATCGCCGCCACCTCGTCCATGCGCCGGTAGGGCGGGTATGGCTTGGGAGGCGGATGCATGACGTTCACGTTGTTCAGATTCCCCGAACAGGCGTTGGCGAGCGCCGTCAGGCACGGCCCGGTCACGCCACCCAGACGGAGCAGATGCCGCCCCCACAGGGGGAAGTAGTCGGCGCTGATGTGCCCCCGCGGCACGCCGCCCACATAGTGCAGCGAGTAGCTGCCGTATAGCGCCAGCGGCTGGCCGTCCAGCGTGTGCACGGCGAGCAGTCCGACGTGCGGGTCGATCGGCCCCGCCGGCTTAATGATGTCAGGGCTCGCCCCGGGCGGATTCATCATGGCCCGGTCGCTGGTGCGCCCGAACGGGTCCGGCGGCGTCGCGCCCGGCTTCATCAGATAGCGCCTGTTGAACAGCAGTCCTGGCTCACTGCCCACGCCCCAGCCGATTTTGGCCGGCTGCAAACGCTGCGCCGCCATGCGCACGCAGTCCACCACGCGCATGCTCATCCATCGCTGGTAGAACGCGTCGGGCTTGCTTTGGAACAGAAACGCGCCGGGCGGCGCCGAGTGCGTATGGGTCGCCGACAGCAGCACATGCGAAGGGGGAATCTTTGTCTCGGCGGCAATCTGTTTCTTGGCCTCGTCGAGCAGCTCTGTGGCCACCGCGCAGGAGTCAATCGTGGCCAGCGCCACGCGCGCGTTGCCGTTGTCCAGCACGAGCGCCCGCACGTGCAACTCGTCGTGGATCTCGGTGGCCGTGTGGTCGGTCATGGAACCGGCTTGCGAACACCCCAGCAAAGGCGTGATGTTGGCCGCCGCCGCCCCGGCATGAAATCGCGCCATATCCGTAGCCCTCCCGTCTCAGGATTTGATCGCCGAAAGAATCACCCGCGTCGACAGGCTCTTGTTCAGCGTGTAGAAATGCAGTCCCGGCGCTCCCCGCGCCAGCAGTTCGCGGCATTGCGTGATGGCGTGCTCCAGCCCGATGGCCATCACCGCCGCCCCATCCTCGCGGTGGCGGTCCAGGCGCGCATGGAGCGCTTTCGGAATGGCGGCGCCGCACATCCGCGTGAACCGCTCGATCTGCGCCACGTTCGTGATCGGCATGATGCCGGGAACGATGGGCGCCGTGATGCCCGCCGCGCGCGCCCGCGCGACGTAGGCGAAGTAATCGTGGTTGTCGAAAAAAAGCTGCGTGATCAGGAAACTCGCGCCCAGCCGCGTCTTGTCCTTGGCCCAGCGCAGATCCTCGTCCGGCGTCACCGCCTGCGGATGTGTCTCCGGGTAACAGGCCGCGCCCAGTTCCACGTCGAAACGCGCCTTCAAAAATTCGATCAGCTCCGTCGCGTAGCGGAATTCGCCCGCCGAGGGCAGGCCATCCTTCGGCACGTCGCCGCGCAGGGCGAGGATGTTCACGATGCCGTTGGACACCAGTCCCGCAACAATTTCCTGGATCTCGCCACGCGTGTGCCCCAGGCAGGCCAGGTGCGCCATGGTGGTGATGTTGAGCGAATTCTGAATGCGCGCCACCAGGTCCAGCGTGCGCGCCCGCGCGCCGCCCCCCGCGCCGTAGGTCACCGAGATGAAGTCCGGCTCGTGAAGCTCCTTCAACTCGGCCGCGGTGCCAAGCAGTTCGTCGGCCGCGGCCTCCGTCTTCGGCGGAAAGAATTCGAAGCTGAAGACGGGAGTTCCGCGGCCGTAGAGATCACCAATAATCACATTGGTTATGGTAGCGTGGCCCCCGGCTCAGGCCGCCGACTTCCGCACCGTTCCGTGCGGATCGATCACGAACTTCTTGGCGGCGCCCTTGTCGAAATCCTTGTAGCCGGCCGGAGCCTCGTCCAGACCGATCACCGACACGTTCACCGCTTTGGCGATCTGCACCTTGTCGTGCAAAATCGCCATCATCAGGTTCCGGTTGTACCGCATCACGGGGCACTGGCCCGTGTGGAAATGGTGCGACTTCGCCCAGCCGAGGCCAATGCGAATGCCCAGCATGCCGATCTTGGCGTTGTCGTCCACGCCGCCCGGATCGCCCGTCACGTACAGTCCCGGAATGCCCAGCCCGCCGCCGGCGCGCGTCAGGTCCATCAGCGAATTCAACACGGTCGCCGGACGCTCCACGGAGGCGTCCGATCCATGGCCGCGCGCTTCAAAGCCCACGCAGTCCACGCCGCAATCCACCTCGGGCACGCCGAGAATCTGTTCAATCTGTTCGGCCACATTGCCGTGTTTGCCCACGTCGATCGTCTCGCAGCCAAAGCTCCTGGCCTGCGCCAGCCGCTCCGGAATCATGTCGCCGACAATCACCACGGCCGCGCCCAGCAACTGGCACGACGCCGCGCATGCCAGGCCCACCGGACCGGCGCCGGCCACATACACCGTCGCGCCCGGTTTCACGCCCGCCGTCGCCGCGCCGTGATAACCGGTCGGGAAGATGTCGCTCAGCAGCGTCAGATCCTTGATCTTGGCCAGCGCCTTGTCGCGGTCGGGGAACCGCAACAGGTTCCAGTCGGCATACGGCACCATCACGTATTCGGCCTGTCCGCCGACCCAGCCGCCCATATCCACATAGCCGTACGCCGCGCCCGGCCGCGCCGGATTCACGTTCAGGCAGATGCCCGTCTTGCCCTCCTTGCAGTTCCGGCAGCGCCCGCAGGCGATGTTGAACGGCACCGAGCAGATGTCGCCCACCTTGACGAACTCCACGTCGCGCCCCGCCTCGATCACCTCGCCGGTGATCTCATGGCCCAGCACAAGACCCGCCGGGGCCGTCGTGCGGCCGCGCACCATGTGCTGATCGCTGCCGCAAATGTTGGTGGCCACGATCCGGAGGATCACGCCATGCTCACACTTGCGGTCGCCCAAGGCCAGCTTCGGAAAATCAATGGAAAGGACCTCGACTTTGCCGGGTCCCATATACGCAACGCCACGGTTGGTTGCCATAAAAGGGGGTCTCCTGGCTCGTCACGGGTCTCTTCGCGAATCGTTCCACCGGGCCATGCCGCCAGCGTGTGTGCCCAGTCCTTCCCGTGCGAGTACGCGCTACTTCATCACAGTTCGCGCCAAACTGCAATAGACTGCACTCATGGGCCGCCGCCGCTCCGAACCGCCATCTTCCGCCGCCAAGGCCTGACCGATGCGTCTGTGGCACTGGTCCCTGCTCGCCTTGTTCGCCGGCGCCACGCGCCTGGCTCACACCGGCATTCTCTGGGTGGAGGAAGCCTATCCCGCCGCCGCCGGCCTGCAAATGCGGTACGGGCTGCTGCCCTACCGCGACTTCTTCTATGACAAGCCCCCGCTGCCCGCGTTGCTGTACGGCGCCACCGGCATTACGCAGGGCGCCGGGTTGCGCATTCTCGGCGCGCTGTTCGCGGTGTGGTGCGCGTGGCTTATGGCCGGCTTCGCCCGCGAACGGTGGGGCGAGCCCGAGTCTCGCGCCGCGGCCTGGCTCACGGTGTTCTTTCTCACCTTCGACACGCCCAGCGCCGTGATGGCTCTCGCGCCGGACCTTCTGCTGTTCGTTCCGCACGTGGCCGCCGTCTGGCTGGCCTGGCGCCGCCAGCGCCTCGCCTCGGGCGTTCTGTGCGGCATTGCCCTGCTCACCAACGCGAAGGCGCTGCTGTTCATTCCCGTTTGCATGGCCTTTGCCGGCGGAATTGCCTGGCCCATCCCGGCCGCCGCCCTTCTGCTCGGCTCGCTTCCTTTCTGGATTCCCGGCTATCGTGAACAGGTCTGGGAGTTCGGCCGGCTCTATGCGAACGACCCCTTCGCCGTTTCGCCCTGGCGTGAAGGTCTTCTGCGCACGGCCGGATGGCTCGGCTTCCACGCCGCACTGGCCGTTCCCGCCGCATGGGCTCTGTGGCGCGAGCGCGACTGGCGGTGGGGCCTCTGGCTGCTGCTGTCCCTGGCGAGCGTGGTCCTGGGGCTGCGCTTCTTCCCCCGCTACTATTTCGCGCTGCTCCCTGTCACAGTACTGCTGGCCGCGCGCGGTCTGCCACTGCTTCCCCGCGCCGGGCGGCTTGCCGCGCTGGCTCTGCTGCTGATTCCCGGCATCCGCTTCGGCCCCCGTTTCCTCACGCTCTACAGCGGCGGTGACGCGCAGTGGGCCGACACCGCCATGAACCGGGACAGCCGCAGGGTGCGCGAAGCGTTCGCCCGTCTGGCGGCGAGTCATCCACCCGCGGACGGCGTCAAAGAAACCATCTTCGTCTGGGGCTACCGTCCCGATATCCTCGTCTATCTCGACAGGCCGCTCGGCGCTCCCTTCCTGGACTCCCAGCCCCTCACCGGCGTCCTCGCCGACCGTCATCTCACCAGCACCCACGTCACCGCGCCCGAGTTGGCCCGCGCGAACCGCGAGCGGCTCACACGCCTTCGCCCGGAACTGGTGATCGATGGCCTGGCGCGCTACAATCCCCGGCTGGCCATCACCGCGTATCCCGAACTCGCCGCCTGGCTGCCGGCCTACTACCGGCCCTGGTTCAGCACCGATGGCAGCATCGTCTACCGGCTAACGTCCGCTCCAGCACGCTGACCGCTTTTCAAGGAACGCGCCCATCCCCTCCTGCGCATCGGCCGCCATCGCATTCATCGACATCACCTCTTTCGCATAGGCGTAGGCTTTCGGCTGTTCCAGGTCGATTTGCGCATAGAACGCCTGCTTGCCGAGAGCGATGGTGAATGAACTCGACGCGGCCACCTGCGCCGCCAGCGCCCGCGTTTCACCGGCCAGATCGCCGGCCGCCACCACACGGTTCACCAGCCCCCACTCGCAGGCTGTCCGCGCGTCCACGGGGCGGCCTGTGAGCAGCATCTCCATGGCGCGCTTCCGGCCCACGGCGCGCGTCAGCGCCACCATGGGCGTTGTGCAGAACAGACCGATCTTGACGCCCGGCGTGGCGAAAGCAGCCTCTTCGCTTGCCACCGCCAGGTCACAGGCGGCCACCAGTTGGCACCCCGCCGCGGTGGCCAGCCCTTGCACCTGCGCGATCACTGGCTGCGGGGCCGCCTGGATCAGCGCCATCAACTCCGTGCACACGTCGAACAGTTCGCGGTACTCGGCCACGCCACGGCCCACCATTTCGCTCAGATCATGGCCGCTCGAAAACACCTTCCCCTCGGCCGCAAGAATAACCGCGCGCACCGGTGTCTCCACCGAGACCTCCCGCAGCGCCGCCATCAGCTCCCGCATCAGCCCGAGCGAGAGCGCATTGCGCTTCTCCGGCCGCGCCAGCGTCACCACGGCCACGGCCTCTTCCCGCGATACCCGCACAACACTCATGCCCGTTCGCCTCCTGGTGATAGCATAACGGCCCATGCAATCGTTCCCGGCCTGGGAAAAAGACACGCTGCCCGAGGCGCCCCGCGGCGGACGCCGCTGGACCGCGCTCATCGGGCCCGGGTTGCTCATGGCGGGCGCCAACATCGGCGGCGGCGAGTGGCTGTTCGGCCCGCTCGTCACGGCGCAGTATGGCGGCCATGTGCTCTGGCTCGCCACCGTCAGCATCCTCGTGCAGGCCGCCTACAACCTGGCCGTCATGCGCTATGCGCTCTACACCGGAGAGTCCATCTTTGTCGGCTTCTTCCGGACGCTGCCAGGACCCGCTTTCTGGACCTGCTTCTACCTGCTGTTCGAGTTCGGCGCCATCTGGCCCTATCTCAGTTCCAACGCCGCCGTGCCGCTCGCCAGCGCCATCCTTGGCCGCCTGCCCGGAGCCGCCGACGCGGGGCTGGTCCGCACGCTCGGCTATGCCATCTTCTGCTGCGCCTTCGTGCCGCTCATCTTCGGCGGAAAGGTTTACTATGCGCTCGAGAAGGTGATGGTCGCCAAACTTGTGCTGGTGCTCTCCTTTCTCGGCTTCGTCTGTATCTTTCACGTCAGCGCCGCCACGTGGTGGGAGGTGTTGAGCGGGTTCTTCCGCTTCGGCTCGCTACCCCCGGGCGAGTTCAACTGGGCCACGCTGGCCGCCTTCAGCGCCGTGGCCGGAGCGGGCGGCCTTACCAACTCCGCCTTCTCCTCGTATGCACGCGACAAGGGCTGGGGGATGGGCGCGAAGACCGGCGCCATTCCGTCCGCGATCGGCGGCCGCACCGTTAAGCTGTCGCACACCGGGAAGGTGTTTGACGTGACGCCCGAGTCGCTGGCCTGCTGGCGGCGCTGGCTGACCGTGATTCGCCGCGACCAGTTCTGGCTCTGGCTGCCCGGCTGTCTGGTGGGCATGGCCCTGCCCGCCATGTTTTCGCTGGAGTTCGTGCGCGGCGTCAAAGACGTCGATGGCAACGCCGTGGCCGCCATGACGGCCGGCGCGCTGGCGCAGTCCCATGGCCGGATCTACTGGTTCCTGACGCTGCTGTGTGGCTTCCTCATCATGGCGCCTACGCAGGTAAGCCAGCTCGACACCATCGCCCGCCGCTGGACCGATATCATCTGGATCGGCGCGCGCAGCACCCACGCGCTGGCTCCGCACAAGGTGAAGATCGTTTATTACACCATCCTGGTGGTCTATTTCTTCTGGGGTCTTCTGGCCCTGCGCATCACGCCCAATCCGCTCGTGCTCGCCATCGCCACCGGCGTCATGTGGAACTTCGCTCTCGCGTTCACGGCGCTCCACACGCTGGCCGTGCTGCGGCGTCTTCTCCCCGCCGGACTCCGGCCCGGATGGCTCATGCAGCTCGGCCTGCTCGCCTGCGCCGTCTTCTTCTTTGGCATCTCCGGATTGGCGTTCGCGCAGCAATGGCCGAAGCTGGCCGCATGGCTCGGAGCGCTGTTCTAACGCCGCCCCTCGATCGCCCCGGATGAGTCGCCGCCCAGCGTCCACGTGCCTTTCAACAGGCCGCCCTGCAGCTTCATCTTGATCTGCACCGGCCCATGATTGGTGTTGGCCGTGAACTGCACGCTATCCCCGGCGGCCTTCAAATCCTCCATCGCCAACCGCCCTGTTTCGCCGCTCCGCATCGTGCCCCGCCATGCGCCGGCTTCCTGAATCAACTCCATTTCCACCTCGGCCGGTTCGCCGCTGGGCCGCGTCGCGGTCAGCTTCCACACGCCCGCCAGCCCCTGCGCTGCGCGCTCGCCGGTCATGGCCCCCACCTCGTCGCCCGTGCGCCATTCACCCTTCAGTCCCGCTCCGGCCAGCGCGAGTTGGATCTGCACCGTCCGGTCTTCCCAGGGAATCTCGAACCGGACCTGGTCATTCTCGCGCGACACCTTTTCGATTTCGTGCCGCAGGGCGCCCGCTTTCAGCGATGCCTTCAGCACGCCGGCCTCCGTGCGGAAGGTCAGATCCGCCTTCACTGGACGGCCATCGCCATCGTGGGTGCTGACGACCCAGGCGCCGTCGAAATCGGCGCCAAAGGCCAACGCAGCCGCCAGAGTCATCAGGGAGAAGAGGGGGAAGATTCGTCTCATTCTGCTCAGTCTACCCCGGCGCGCCGGAAGTTGACTGTACTTTCCCCTGCCAGAGAGGGGAGAATGTATGCTTCGTGCCGCGCAAGAAAACCATCGCTGACGACAACCTGCTGAACGCCGCCCGTTCCATATTTTCCGAAAGAGGATTCGCCGCTCCCACCAGGGACATCGCCCGTCTGGCCAATGTCTCCGAAGGGCTGCTTTTCCAGCGCTACCGCACCAAGGACGAGTTGTTTTTCGCGGCCATGGTGCCCCCCGCCATCTCTCTCGCCGGACCACTGAGCGCTTCGGGCGGCGCCGGGTTTGAAGAATCGTTCCGCGCCGCCGCCCGCGCGATGCTGGACTACTTCCGCGCCGCCGCGCCCATCTTCGCGCAACTCTCCACGCACCCCGGCTTCCGGTTTGAAGAGTTCGCCGCGCGCCATCCGCAATCGGCTCTTGTCGCTCTGCGCGGGGAACTCATCCGCTTTTTCGCGCAACACCGCGCCCCCGATCCCTCCGGCGCCGCGCTGCTGCTGATCTCCTCCCTGCACGGAATCGCCATGTTTGAACACCTTGGCGCTTACGGCGGACGCCTGCCCGCCGAGTTCGTCGGCCGCGCCATTCAATGCGCCTGGATGGCCGTCCGTCCGCCCGCATGATGTTCTGGCGCGTTCGTGCTACACTCTCGCCCATCGAGAGGTGGCAATGAACGACAAGGAACTCCGCCGTCGCGACCTTCTGGGCGACTGCATAGCCAAGGGCCTGCTGGTAGCAGCGGCGCCTATGGCCTCCACGCGGCTCTTCGCGCTTTGGCAGCAGGCCGAAGCGCAAGCCGCCAAGCCAACGCCGGCCGATGTGCTGGGCCCTTTTTATAAAAAGGGCGCTCCAGACGTCTCCGTGCTGCGCAAACCCGGTGACCCCGGCTTTCCCCTGCGCGTCGTGGGCAAGGTGATGAACACGCGCGGAGAGAAGCTGCCGGGCGCGCGCATCGACGTTTGGCAGGCTGACCACGCGGGCTTATATGACGTTCGCGGGTACCGCTATCGCGCCCAGCTCGCCTTGGGCGGCGCTTCCGAGTACACGCTGGAAACGATTCTGCCGGGGCATTATGCGGACCGCCCGGCCCAGCACATCCACTACCTCATCAGCGCGCCCGGCCACAAGACTCTCATCACGCAGGCCTACTTCGCCACCGATCCCTTCTTCGAAGGCAACCCCGGCCGGAACTACGCAAAAAACAATATCGTGGGAAACCGTGAACTGGTCCGTCCTGTGAAGCTGTTCGAGCAGGGCGCCCCGCACGCCGAGATCACCTTCGACATCATCCTGGAGAAGGCCTGAGATGCCGCGCACGATTGAATCGGAAGCCGGCGTCAGAGCGGTGGCCTTTCTCGACGGCGGCGCGGCCATTGCCGGCTGGTGCTCCGACCGCAAGGCGCGCGTCTGGGATACCGCCACCGGACACTTGCGCGAGACCCTGGAGCACGCCTCGCTGCCTCCGTCTCTGGCTGCCTTGGCCAGCCCCCTTGTAACTTCCAGCGGCGGAGAACTCTCCGCCGAAGCGGTCATCCCCAACAAGCAGTGGAACGAGAACGTCGTCCGGGTGCGCGATCGCTCGGGCGCCGGCAAGTTTCAGCTTCCGGCCGGACTAGGCGGCATCTCGGTAATCGGTTTCTCGCCCAACGGCAAGGCGCTCGCCGCCGGGTCGTATGACACCTCGCTGCGCGTCTGGAATACGGCCAACGGTGAGTTGCTCCGGCATGTCGAAGAACTCCCGGTTTCCATGTTCGCCATGGACTTCTCACCGGATGGACGCTGGCTGGCGGCCGCCGGCGCGGACCGCATTGTGTATGTCTGGGACACAGCCACATGGCGTCTGGCCCGCAAACTCGCCGGGCAGCCCGAGATGATCTCCGCGCTCGCCTTTTCCTCCGATGGCCGGCGTCTGGCCACGGGCGGCTTCAGCGAACTCACCGTGACGCACCCCGTGAAGATTCTGCTGTGGGACTTCGCCTCGGGCAAGCCCGAGCGCACCTTCGACGCGCCCGCTTGTGTGCGGTCCATCGCACTTGCGCGCGATGGCAAGTGGCTTGCCGCCGCCTTCGGAGGCAAAACGGTCGTCCTGCACGGGCTCGCCTGAGGCCGCGCCTAAATGTCGAACCGGTAGGCGGCCACGTTGTGAAACGTGCCGTAGGGTTCACGCTCCAAACCCATGGGGGCGATGTGCCAGGTCCACTCGCTTAGCTTGCGGCGTCTCCAGCCGGGCAACTGGGCCTCGATTTCAACGTTGCACAACGCGGACCATGTGGTGTGCTCGCCTTCCTTCGGCGGCGGCGCGTAGCTGGCCCGCGAATAAGCCGGTGCGCCGCGGTACTCCGTGTAGTCCGTGTCGGTGATCACCAGCGCATGGCGGCAGCGCGAAGAAGCGATGGCCGTGAAATGATCCTCGACAACGGTCCGGCCCGCGGGCAGCAAGGCCTCCAGCCACTCCTGCTCGTGCTGCTTCACAAACTTCGCGCCGAAGGACTCCGTCAGCAGCTCCTCGGCAATCTCCTGCCAGCCGATGGGCAACTGGCTCAGCACGTTCAGCGACAGCACGGCATCGGCATGCGGCAGGTGCGGCGTGGGCACCTCGATCATGTGCGAGAGGGTTGACAGGGCCGTTTGCCAGCGCGCGCTGGGCGCCGTGCGGCTCAGGCGGCCGGCCAGGTGCATCTGCCATGGATCATACTTTAGCGTCAGTTCACGCAGGTCATAATCGACGGCCACGCGTCCCTTCAGCTTGGATCCCAGCTCACGCCATTTGCCGCCGCATGCCGGGTCGGCGTCCAGCAGCAAGACCTCCTGGAAGCGTTCGGCCAGTTCGATGGAGAAGTCCAGCAGCCTTCCGGCGCCCAGCACCAGCAGCCGCTTGCCGGAGACGTCCCAACCGCGTTGCACCGTGCGCGAGGCCTCCAGATGCGGTTCCCAATAGGGTGTGAGCGCCGCGTACCGGCGGGCCAGGTTGTGTCCACCGCGCGCAAAACGGCGGTAGCGAAAGCGGGAAGCGATCCAGTCCGATAGGCTCAAGCCCCATTGTAGCCGCCCCGGGACGGCGGCCCGGCTCACTTGGGCGTGGCGCGCAGATCGAACTGCACGGGCATCTCATCCTTGTTGCCGATTAACCCGAACGGCACGGGCGATGGAGGGTTCACGCCATAGTCCTTACGGCGCAACTCCGCGCTTCCTTTCAGGCGCAGGGTCCCTCCGCTCCGCTCCACCGTCACATGGATGGCCACCGGCTTGGCGATGCCCCTGATGGTCAGCGGACCGGTGGCATCGAAGCTGCCATCGGGCCGCCGGGCCACCTTCTCCGAGCGGAAGCTCATTCTGGGATGCCGCACGCTGTCCATGGCCTCCTGCGCCACGCGCAGGATCTTGGTCTTGTCCTTTTCGTCCACCCAGGTGTCATGGCAAACCAGCGACGAGTTTTCCACCCAGAAGCTGACGGTCGAGCGTTCGGGCGCCGCCTCGTCGTAGTGCAACTCGCCCGAGTAGCGCTCGAAGGTGAACACATGAACCTTGCCCGGCATGAGGCCGGTCTTGTGCACCTCCAGTTGAAACCGCGCGCCGGGAGCAGGCGCGATCGAATACTCGGCCGCCGTCGCTCCGAACGCCCACAGGAGACACGCCGCCAGCCGCGCGCCCGCGCGCTCCCATTCGCGCCGCTGGGAAAGCATTCTCATCAGCGTCTACTGCAGCTTCACGATCACAAGCGTCATGTCGTCGTGCTGCGGCGCGCCCGCGGCGAAGGCGTCGGCCGCGCGCATGAGTTCGGGAATCATCTCGCCCGCCGTGCGCCCGCTCGACGCCCGGACCGCGGCCAGAAGCCTTTCCTCGCCCCACTCCTCGTCTTGAAGGTTCATGGCCTCGCTGATGCCGTCCGTAAAAGCCACCAGCACGTCGCCCGGCTGGAGATCGATCGTTCCCTGCTGGTAAGTGTAGGTGGGCAGCAGGCCCACCACCGTTCCGCCCGTCTCCAGGTGGATCGCCTCGCCGCCGCGCACCAGCAGCGGCGGGTTATGTCCGGCGTTCACATAGTCCAGCCGGCGCGAGGCCGGGTCGAGCTGCGCGTAGAACAACGTGGCATAGCGGCTCGACGCCGAGGCCTCGTAGATGAGCGAGTTCACGTTCGCCATCAACTGAGCCAGGTTCTGCTCACCCCTCATGCTCTGCCCCCGCACCGACGCCTGCAGGCTGGCCATCAGCAGCGCCGCGGCGATGCCTTTGCCCGACACGTCGCCAATCACCAGGCCCAACCGGCTGCCCGGCAGCGCCAGGAAGTCGTAGTAGTCGCCCCCCACGCCCAGCGCCGGACGGCAATGGCCGGCGCAATCCAACCCCTTAATGGCCGGCAACTTCTGCGGAAAGAGTCTCTCCTGCACCTCACGCGCAATTTCGATTTCGCGGTTCAGCCGCTCGCGCTGAGCCGCCTCGGCGGCGATTTCGGCCGTCAGTTGCGAATTCTCCAATGCCAGCCCGGTCTGCGCGGCCACGGAGTTCAGGAGCCGGATGTCGCTTCCCGAATAGGGCTCCTCGCTGCGCTTCTGGCCCAGGCTGAGAAACCCCAGCAGCTTGTCCTTCGACGGCAGAGGCAGCAGAAGCTGCGAATCCAGTTGCATCAGCCATTCGCGCTCCTGCGGCGTGACGCGCGGGTCCTGGTAGAGCCACGAGTTATGATCATCCAGATACACGCGCGACGGCGCCATCGCTTCCTCGATGTGGCACACCGTTCCGCTGCCAGGCGGAAACGCCACGCTCGGTTTGCCTTCATAGCCAAGCGCGAAGGCAGGACGGAACGGGCCGCCTGCCGGCAGGAAGAAGACGACGTGCGGCACATAGAGCGTTTCCGAGATGCGTTCGGAAACGGTGCGCAGCAGCGACTCCGGCTCGACGATGCTCCTCACCTCCTGGCTCAGGCCGCTCAGGACGCGCTCGGCGTCGTAGGCGTCGCGGAAAAAACGCCGGTCGATCCAGGACGCCAGCCGCCGCCGCAGACGTTGCAGCAGCATGGCCACGCCCAGTCCGGCCATAATCACCAGAACCTTCTCCGGCCGCCGCATCTCCGAATTGAGCGCGTACAGAATCGAGCCCAGCATGATCGCCGCCGTCAGCAGACCGCCGAACAGCAGCGCGCCGCCGCGGATCATCGCGTACTGAATGCCCTGGCGCACCACGACGCGCACGTCCAGGGCGCGGTGCACGACGATGACATAGGTGATGGTCACGGGGAAGAAGAACAGCATCGTGAGCGCCAGCGCCAGCACGCTCCAGGGCGCGATTTCGTGAAGCGGACGGCCCATGGCGATGGACGCGGCCAGAAGCAGAGCCAGCGGCGCGCAGGCGAACTGCGTGCCCCACAACAGCAGACGCAGTCTCCTCTTCACATCGGCCGATTTCGTCGTGCCCCACTTCGTGCCCAGCGTGAAGAAAAACGCTCCGAACGCGCCGAATACGGAGGTGAACCCGGTGGTGCGCGACAGGTTGCGTAGGGGCAGCAGCGGTTCGGTGAACGTGAAGCTCTCCGCCGCGCCCACGGCGTGGATGGTGTTGAAGACCAGCGCGGCCAGCGAGGGCGCCAGCAGGACGTACTTCACCCACGGATATCGCCTGTCCGGCGCGTACCGCTCGGCAAAATAGATGCCGAACAGCACCAGAGCCGTGGGAAGCAGTCCCGCGAACACCTCGTGATAGACGATGGCGAACTGCCGCCAGCCGTCCGGCCAGTGCCAGAAGGTGCCGCCAACCAGTTGCGGAAACGACAGCATGAGCAGCAGCAGAAGCCAGGCCTGCGCGTCGCGCGGCCGCACCAGCACCGCCCAGAAGCCCAGCGCTACGCATAGCCACGGCATCACCAGCATCATGACGGCGCTCACCAGCGTGCGCCCGAACGAGGAACCCCGCGCCGGGCGCGACCCGCCGGGAATCAGAATCTCCTCGAGGCGGCCCGTGCGGTGGCTGATGCTGAGACGTACGGACTGGCCCGGCTCGCCGGACCCCGGCAGGTCCTTCATGCCGCGCAGTGGCTTCCCGTTCACGGCCAGCACGCGGTCGCCTTCATGCAGGCCCGCGCCGCGCGACCTCTCCGACGTTCCCGACACGATATTCGTGCCCGGCAGCAGATCCATGTGCTCGAGCAGCGTGAAGCGCTCCTCGCTCCAGTTACGGACCAGATCGTAGGTGTTCCGCGATTCGTACAGCAGCGTGGAGCACAGCAATCCCGCGATCAGGAAGTAGAGGAGCTTGGTGGAGACGCGCGGCATAGCGAGGGAAACCCTTCGACTGTCGTATTGTGACGGATCTCGCGCGGCCCTGCTGGCGGCGGCGCGATACAATTGGCTTTTCCCCGTGGTTGGACGCACTCTATCCCATTACGAGGTCCTCGAACAGATTGGCGAGGGCGGCATGGGAGTGGTGTGGCTGGCCCGCGATACACGCCTCGGCCGCACCGTCGCGCTGAAAGTGCTGCGCCCCGGAACGCCTCACGATAGCGACCGCCGCAAGCGGTTTGCCCAGGAGGCTCGCGCCGCCTCCGCGTTGAACCACCCGAACATCGTCATCATCTATGAGATCGATTCCGAAGAGGGAGTCGACTTCATCGCCATGGAGCGCGTGCAAGGCAGCCCGCTCGACGAACTCATCGGACGCCGCGGACTCACCACCGGGCAGGTGCTGAAAGTGGGCGCGCAGGTGGCCTCCGCGCTGGAGGCGGCCCACGCCGCCGGGATCATCCACCGCGATCTGAAACCCGCCAACATCATCGTTTCGCCCAGCGGCATCGCCAAGGTGCTCGACTTCGGACTGGCCAAGCTCACAGAGCCCGGCGCCAGCCTTGTCCAGACCGTCATCGCCGGCGCCGACACGCAGAACGAATCCGGCTCGCCTCTGCTGACGGCGCAGGGAATCGTGCTCGGCACGGCCGCCTACATGTCGCCCGAACAGGCCAGCGGCAAACCGCTGGACGTGCGATCCGACATTTTTTCGTTTGGCGCGGTTCTCTTTGAGATGATCACCGGCCAGCGTGCCTTTCCCGGCGACTCGGCGGTGAACACCATGGCCTCGCTGGTGAACGATGAGCCGCCCGCCGTCCGCACGCTCGCCCCCGGCACGCCGCACGATCTGGAACGCGTGGTCACGCGCTGCCTGCGCAAGGATCCGGCGCGGCGCTTTCAGGGCGCCGCCGACTTGCGCGTGGCGTTGGAAGAACTGCGCGAGGAGCACGACTCGGGCTCTCTGCAGCCCGTCACTCCGGCCGTCGCGCGCCGTCCCGGCTTCAGTTGGATGCTGGCCCTGCTCTCCATCGGCATGCTGGCCGGTATTGGATTCGCCTGGTGGAAGCTGCTGACCCCCCGCGCGCCCGCGCCGCGCGAGTTGACGCGGCTCACCTCCGATCCCGGCCTTACCGGATTCCCCGCCATCTCCTCCGACGGCAAGCTCCTCGCCTACGCCACCGACCGCGCCACCGGGCGCGACCTCGACATCTGGGTGCAGCAACTACCCGGCGGAGAGGCCGTCCGGCTCACCCGGCACGAGGTGGACGAGTATGAGCCGGCCTTCTCGCCCGATGCGGCCCGCATCGCCTTCCGCAGCGATCGCGAAGGCGGCGGCGTCTACATCATGCCCGCGCTGGGCGGCGGCGAACCCCGCCTGGTGGCTGCCGGAGGACGCAGCCCGGCCTTTTCGCCCGACGGCAAGCTGCTGGCTTACGCCGTGGGATCGCCCGGCGTGGGCGCCACCTTCGCCTTCGGCTCCAGCAACTTATTTGTCATTCCTGTGGACGGCGGACCGCCCAGGCGTCTGGCCCCATCCTTCGCCGTGGCGCAACATCCGGCGTTCACCGCCGACGGGAAGCACGTCGTGTTTCTGGGCACCCAGCAGTTAGGACCGCCCGACTACGACTGGTGGCTCGCTCCTCTCGATGGCGGCGAGCCCGTCAACACGGGCGCCCTGGCGAAACTGCGCGAGCTGAAATTCACCATCGGTCCCTATCCGTTCGCGGTGTGGGGCGAACGTTTCATTTTTTCCAGCGGACACGGCGACACCACCAACATCTGGTTGGCCCGTTTCGGCAGCGCCTGGAAAATGGTTGGCTCGCCGCGGCAGATCACCTCCGGTCCGGCCGAGGAACTGACGCCCGCCGTTTCCGCCGGCGGCCGCCTCGTGTTTACCAACATACGGTCGAACGCCGACGTCTGGCAGGTGCCCGTGCAAACCAGCACGGGGAAGGTGGCCGGCGAGCCGCAACAGTTGACGCGGAACCCACTGGACGACCAATACCCGCACATCTCCGCCGATGGCAAGCGCATCGCCTTCGTCAGCCAGCGAGGCGGCGCCGCCGGCGACATCTGGCTTCTGGATACGGCCACCATGCGCCAGACGCAGCTCACCGCCACGCCCGCCCGCGAGATGAATCCGCATCTATCCGCCGACGGCGCTTCCATCGCCTACGGCGCGATTGCCAACGACAAGCGTGAAATCTACCTGTGGCGGGAAGGCGGGCTGGCCCCCGAGAAGCTGTGCGACGACTGCGGCCTGATGCGCGACGCCACCCCGGCCATGGATAAGCTGCTACTGCAGGTAGGACCGCCCCAGCACGTCGAGGAGATGGACGTGGCCACGCGCCGCCTCCGTCCGCTGATCTCGCATCCGAAGCATCCCGTCTATGGCCCGCGCCGCTCGCCCGACGGCAAGTGGGTGGCCTTCCAGGTGGTGGAGCGACCCACGGCGCGAGTGCTCTACATCGCTCCCTACGCCGCCGATGGCCCGATTCCCCAGGAACGGTGGATCCGCGTCAGCGACGGCGTCTCCATGGACCGGAACCCTGTCTGGTCGCCCGACGGCAAGCTGCTGTACTTCCTCTCCGAACGCGACTCCTTCCGGTGCATCTGGGCGCAGCATCTGGACCTGGAGGCCGGACGCACCTCCGGCGCGCCGTTCCCCGTCTTCCACGCCCACACCGCCGTCCGGAACATGATGAACATCGACGGCCCGGCGCGCGTGAATCTGACCGTCAGCGCCGGACGCCTGGTATTCGCCATGGGCGAAGTAACAGGCAACCTGTGGGCCACGGATGTCGCCGAGTGACGGCCTCCGGCCTTGCGGCCTCTGGCCGTTCTAAACTAGAAGAGGATCCCGGGGGAGCGATCATGTCCGCAGTCACGACCATTACCAGCGAAATTCTCGCCCTGAAGCGCGAACGCAAGGCGGTGATCCTGGCTCACCACTACCAGGACAGCGAGATCCAGGAACTGGCCGACTATACCGGCGACAGCCTCGAGCTGGCGCGGAAAGCGCGCGACTTCGACGGCGGCGTCATCGCCTTTTGCGGCGTCTGGTTCATGGCCGAAACGGCGAAAATTCTCAACCCCACGAAAACCGTCGTGGTGCCCGACGCCGAGGCCGGGTGCAGCCTTGTGGACGCCTGCACGGCCGAACAGACGCGCGCCTTCAAACGCCGCTACCCGGACCACGCCGTGGTCAGCTACATCAACACCTCGGCCGAGGTGAAGGCCGAAAGCGATATCATCTGCACCTCGCGCAACGCCGTGAAAGTGGTGGAGTCGTTCCCGGCCAGCCAGCCTCTTCTCTTTCTGCCCGACGTGAACCTGGGCAACTGGGTGCAGCGCCAGACGGGCCGCCAGAACATGCGCATCTGGCAGGGCGCCTGCATCGTGCACGCCACCTTCCCGGCTCGCCGCTTGGTGCACTTGAAGCACCAGCATCCGGACGCGCTGGTGGCCGCCCACCCAGAGTGCCCGCCCGAGGTGCTGGCCCTGGCCGATTTCATCGGCTCCACCTCGGCCATCATCGAGTGGGCCGTCAACGCACCAAGCGAAGAGATTATCGTGATGACCGAAAGCGGCGTCCGGCATTCGCTGGAACGCCTGGCCCCGGGCAAGCGGTTTGTCTTCGTGCCCAATGAGAACTGCAACTGCAGCGAATGTCCCTACATGAAGCGCAACACGCTGGAGAAGCTGCGCGACTGCCTGGACACGCTGGAGCCGCGCGTGGAACTTCCGGACGAGCTCATGCGGCGCGCCGCGCTGCCCATTGAGCGCATGTTGGCTCTGAAGTGACCCCTGGCGTCCAACCCGGACCGCTCGTGGACGGCTTCGGCCGCCTGCACGACAACCTGCGCATTTCCGTCACCGACCGCTGCAATATCCGCTGCTTCTACTGCATGCCCGAGACGGGCGCGCCCTTTGTGCCGCACCGGGAAATTCTCCGCTACGAGGAGATTGAGCAGGTGGCTCGTGTGGCGGCGCGTCTGGGCGTGCGCAAGCTGCGCCTCACAGGCGGAGAGCCGCTGGTGCGCCGCGACCTGCCAGAACTGGTGCAAAAGCTGGCCGTCATTCCGGGCATCGAGGATCTCGGCCTCACCACCAACGGAGTGCTCCTCGAACGTCTCGCGCGCCCCCTGGCCGAAGCCGGCTTGAAACGGCTGAACGTCCACCTCGACACGCTCGACCGCGCCCGTTTTGAGCACATCACCCGGCGCGACGAGCTGCACGGCGTGCTCGCCGGCATCGACGCCGCGCAAGCCGCCGGACTGCCCGTGAAGATCAACTCGGTCGCGGTGAAGGGACTGGTCGAGCCCGACATTGTTCCCCTGGCCCGGTTCGGCCGCGAACGCGGCATCGAGATTCGCTACATCGAGTTCATGCCGCTGGACGCGCAGGGCCTTTGGCTGCGCGACAAGGTGCTGAAGGCCAGCGACATCCTGGCCATGCTGGCCGAGGGCATTGGTCCGCTCGATCCGCTTCCCGTCAGTGACCCGCGCGCCCCTGCGCTCGAATACCGTTTCCGCGACGGGGTTGGCGCCGTCGGCTTCATCGCCAGCGTGACGCGTCCGTTCTGCCTGAACTGCAACCGCATCCGCCTCACCGCCGACGGCCATCTCCGCTACTGTCTGTTCGCGCACGAGGAGATGGATGTGAAGGGCGTGCTGCGCGATGAGTCGCTCGATGCGGAGGCGCGCGAGGAGGCTCTGGCGGAGCGGATCCGCGCCAACGTCCGGGCCAAGTGGATCGGTCATGAGATCAACTCCACGCAGTTCGTCCCGCCGCCGCGGCCCATGTACGCCATCGGAGGATGACCGTGGCCAAGCAGAACGACCGTCTCGATCAACTGCACAGGCGTTTCGAGGTGAAGCCGGGAACTAAGGTAAGGCTGGAGCGTCACGATCCGGCCTGGGCGGGCGGCGGAGAGATCTCCCGCAAGGCCGCGCGCGCGATCGCCGCCGCCGAAATGGACGGTGACCTGGCTGAACTGGCCAAGTCACAGGAGCTGTTCTATGCCGGCCGCTCCCGCGCGCTGCTGGTGATCTTCCAGGCGCTGGACGCCGCCGGCAAAGATGGCACCATCAAGCACGTCATGACCGGGCTGAATCCGCAGGGCGTGCGCGTAAGCAGCTTCAAAGCGCCATCCAGCCAGGAGCTGGCCCACACCTTTTTGTGGCGTTACACGGAGCACCTGCCCGAGCGCGGCATGATCGGCATCTTCAACCGCAGCTACTACGAGGAGGTGCTCGTCGTGCGTGTGCACCCCGAATACCTCGTCCCGCAGAAACTGCCCGCCAAGAAGTTCAACGGACGCTTCTGGCGCGAGCGCTACGAGGATATCAACGCCTATGAGCGTCACTTGACGCGCAACGGCACCGTGATTCTGAAGTTCTTCCTCCACGTCTCGAAGGAGGAGCAGAGGCAGCGGCTGCTCGAACGCATCGACAATCCGGAGAAGCACTGGAAGTTCAATCCGGCGGACCTGGGCGAGAGGCGTTTGTGGGACCAGTACGGCCGCGCCTTCGAGGAGGCATTGACGGCCACCAGCACGAAAGCGGCGCCCTGGTACATCATTCCCGCCGATAACAAGTGGATGATGCGGGCTTTGGTGGCGAGCATCCTGTCGGCGAAGCTGCACTCACTCCAACTGCGCGCGCCGGTGCTGCCCGAGGCCGAAAAGGCGAAGCTGGCCGAGGCGCGGGAAGAACTGCTGCGGGAGGACTGAGCGCGGGCCGTGGCGGCGCGGCGGCTCAGACGCGGCCACGAAACCGGTTGATCTCGCGGCGGTCCTTTTTGCCGGGGCGTCCTTTCGGAAACGAGCCGGTCTCGCCGGCGGCGGCTTTACGCGCGGCGGCGGCCTGGATGCGCGCTGCACGGCTCTCCTCGGGTTCGTGATACAGCGCCTGGGCGATGGGCGCCGGCCCACGCACCTCGCTGAGCGCGAGAACCTCGATGTGATAGTCGCCCAGGGCGTTCCGGATGGTCAACTGATCGCCTGTTCGCACCTCGTGCGCCGGCTTGACGGTCTGTCCGTTCAGGGTGACGCGACCGAGGTCGCAGGCGTGAGTGGCCAGCGACCGCGTCTTGAAGAAACGCGCCGCCCAAAGCCACTTGTCGATGCGAAGCCGGGGCATGACCGTATTGTCGCGCGACGCCGCGGCATGGCCATACTGCCGCGCGATAAGCGCGGCGGGGTAACACTGACGCGCGGTAAGATGGCCACTTGTTCGAGTTGACAGAGGATAACGCGGGCCAGTACCTGGCCGGGCGCGGAATGACCGGCGCCTGGCGGTCACGGTCACTGGGGGGCGGCGTATCGAACACCGTGGTGCTGGCCGTCAGCGGCGAGCGGCGCTGGGTGTTAAAGCAGGCCCTGGGGCGGTTGCGCGTGGAAGAAGAGTGGCTGGCCGACCGCGCGCGCATCTGGCGCGAGTGCGAGTCCTTGCGCCGCCTGGCGCGGGTGTTGCCCGCGGGCGCGGTTCCGGCCGTGGTGTTCGAGGACCGCGACGAGTACATTTTCGCCATGGAGGCGGGCCCCGAGGCGTCGGTGGATTGGAAAACCCGGCTGCTCGCGGGTGAGATGGATCCGGCCGTTGCGGATCGCGTGGGGTTCCTGTTACGCCGGATGATGGAGGCCACCTGGCATGCGCCGGACTGGTTCGACGCCTTCGGCGATCAGACCTGTTTCGACCAGTTGCGCCTGGACCCCTACTACCGTTTCACGGCATCCCGGCAAAGCGATCTCGCCGAGGCGTTCGCCGACCGGATCCATTCCTGCCGCCGCGAGGCTCACTCGCTCGTTCATGGCGACTTCTCGCCTAAGAACCTGCTGGTGGACGGCTCGGGTGTGATGCTGATCGACTGTGAGGTGGTTCATTTCGGCGATCCGGGTTTCGACGCGGGGTTCCTGCTGAATCATCTGCTGCTGAAGTCGCATCACCGGCGCGGCTGGGCGGCGGGGTACCGCGAATGCGCGGAAGCTTTCTGGAACCAGGCGTGGCAAGGCGCGCCGGAGGACTGGCGGGCCTGGTTTCTCGACACCTCCCTGAGGCACCTGGGTTGCCTGCATCTGGCGAGGGTGGAAGGCAAGTCGCCCGCCGAGTATCTGGACGCCGATGCACGCAACCGGGTGCGTGGTTTCGCAAGGGAGTTGATTCTGTGGCCCGCGCGTTCCGTGGGCGACATATGGGACAGGTTGGGTGCATGAAAATTGAGTCGTTGAACGCCTGGGAGATTCTGGATTCGCGCGGAAGACCGGCGGTGGCTGTGGAGGCGCGTCTCTCCGATGGCTCGGTGGGGCAGGCGCAGACGCCTTCGGGCGCCTCGACGGGAAAACACGAAGCGGTGGAGTTGCGCGACGGCGACGCGGCCCGCTACGGCGGCAAGGGCGTTCTGCGCGCCGTCTCGCATGTGAAGGGTGAGATCGCGGCGGCCGTGACGGGCCTGGACGCCGGGGATCAAGCAGGTCTGGACCGGTGCATGATCGAGTTGGACGGAACCGCCAACAAGGGCCGTCTGGGCGCCAACGCCATCCTCGGTGTCTCATGCGCCGTGGCGCGTGCGGCGGCCGTGTCCAGAGGCGTCGAGCTCTACCGGAGCCTGCCCGCGTCAGGTCGGCCGCTGACCCTGCCCGTGCCGATGGTGAACATCTTCTCCGGTGGCCACCACGCCGCGCACAATATCGAGTTTCAAGACTTTCTGGCTCTTCCCCTGGGCCTGCCCAGATTCTCCGAGGCTTTGCGAGCGGCGGCGGCCGTGCACACCGCGGCCTACGAGTTATGCGTGGAGGCCGGTTACGTTCTCACAGGCGTTGCCGACGAGGGCGGCTGGGGGCCGCGTCTGAAGTCGAACGAGGAGGCGCTGGCGCTGCTGACGCGGGCCATCGAGCGCGCCGGATACCGTCCAGGCGAGGATGTGGCCATCGCCCTGGATGTGGCTTCGACACATTTCTACAAGGACGGCGTGTATCACCTGCGCAGCGAAGGGCGGCGGTTGGACGCGGACGGCATGATTAGCCAACTGGCCGGCTGGTGCGCGCGCTACCCGGTGCTATCGATCGAGGATGGACTGGCCGAGGACGATTGGCCCCACTGGCCCGAGCTTACCCGGCGGCTGGGCGGACGGGCTCAGTTGATTGGCGACGATTTCTTTACGACGAACCTTGCGCGCGTGGAGCGCGGCATCCGGGAGGGCTCGGCCAATGCGGTTCTGGTGAAGATGAATCAGATCGGCACTTTGACCGAGACGCTCGAAGTGAGTGGCCGGGCGCTTGCGGCGGGGTGGCGAGCGGTAATCTCGGCGCGGTCGGGCGAAACCGAGGACAGCTTCCTCGCCGACCTCGCCATTGCCAGCGGCGCCGGCCAGATCAAGGTAGGTTCCGTGACGCGGTCCGAACGGCTGGCCAAGTGGAACCGGCTGCTGGAGCTCGAAGCCAAGGGCGGCATCGAGTACGCGCGGTTGCGGTTCTCTTAGCGCTTCTTTTCCTTCTTCAGGTTGATGGTGCCCCGGCAGGCCTTCGCGCCGCACATGCAGATCACCTTCTCCACGTCGGGATCGAAGTGGTAGTCGATCAGCAACTCCTCGCCCTTCCGGATGTCGCGGGCGCTGTAATAGAGAATGTGGCCCTTGAAAATGACGGCGCGGACGTTGGGCTCGCACGAGTGGTTGATATACTGCGCGCCGCTGCCCCCCACCGTGCCGTCGATGGTCCAGTAGTTGTCCAGCGTGAACAGATAGTGGAGCGCGCTCGAATCCGCACGGCGCTTGGTCTCCTTGCGGTTGATCCTCTCGCCCGAGTACTCGATGATCTTACGGTTCCTGGGAATGTCGGTGAGAGATTTAATGCCCCAGCGGTGGATTTTGGAGCGGAAAACGCGCAGCGGAAAGCAGGCGTACCGTTCGTCGATCTTGGGAAGGGGTTCTGCTTGTGTTTGTTCTGATGAGGCCATGTGGGCGATTAGAAATCGTCCTGTGCGGTAGTCTTCTTCTTGTTCTTACGCCTGACGATGATGGCTACCACGCAGAGAACAGCCAATACGGCGGCGACGAGCTGAACGGTTTCCTGGGTCACAAGATCCTCCCGGTGCTATGGACGGGAGGCGGAGCGCATGGAGCGCCGCGCCTCCCGGTCGAGCTATCTTACATCTTCGATTTGATTACCGTGACGAGCTCGTCGACGGCGGAGACGCTCTTGGCGAGTTCGGCCTTCTCGGAGTCCGTCAAACCGACTTCATACACTTTTTCGATGCCGTTGGCGCCCAACTTCACCGGAACGCCGACGAACAGATCTTGCACGCCGTATTCGCCCTGCAACAAGGCGGCGCAGGGGAGCACCTTCTTCTTGTCCTTCAGGATGGAGGCGGCCATCTCGACAGCGGCCGCCGAAGGCGCGTAATAGGCGCTGCCGGTCTTGAGGTACTTCACGATTTCGGCGCCGCCATTGCGCGTGCGCGTGACAAGGGCTTCGATCTGGTCCGCCGGAAGGAGTTCGGTGAGAGGGATGCCGCTCACGTTGGTGTAGCGGACCAGCGGAACCATCGTGTCGCCATGGCCACCGAGCACCATGGCCGTGATGTTCTCCACACTGACGTTCAGCGCTTCGGCGATGAAGGTGCGGTAGCGCGCCGTGTCGAGCACACCGGCCATGCCGATCACACGGTTGCGCGAAAAGCCGGAAACTTTCCAGGCAGCCCAGCACATGGCGTCCAGCGGGTTGGTCACCAGAATCAGAATGGCGTTGGGGGAATACTTGGCCGCCTGCTCGGTGGCGTTCTTCACAATCTCGTAGTTTGCCAGCAGAAGGTCGTCGCGGCTCATTCCGGGCTTGCGTGGGAAGCCGGCGGTGATGATGACGATGTCGGAATTGGCGGTCTCCTCGTAGCCGTTGGAGCCGGTGATGCGGACATCGTAGCCCTGGATGGGGCCGGATTCCAGTATGTCGAGCCCCTTGCCTTGGGGAACGCCATCGACCACGTCGACGAGAACAACGTCGGCGAGCTCCTGGTCGGCGATGCGCAGCGCGCAATTGGCGCCGACGTTGCCGGCGCCTACAACAGTAACTTTCTTTCGCATGAATGCCTCGATTGGACGGAGATTGAAGTGCAATTATAGCGCGGCCAGCAACATGCGGAAGGCGCCGAAAACAGCCAATCCCAGGAACAGGCGGGACCACATGGGCGGCGGAAGCGCGCGGCCGGCGGCGGTGGCGGCAAGGCCGGCCAGAGCCAGGGGAGAAAAGGGGTGAAGCATGACCCCCTCCACGATGTGGCCATGGAGGAGGGCGGCCACGCCATGCGTCATGCCGCACAGGGGGCAGGGGAGAGAGGTTAACCAGCGGAAGGGGCAGACGAGAAACGAAGTTGCGTCCGCCCCCAACGCGAAAAGCCACACGAGGGTGATGACAGCCAGGCCGGAGCCCAGCAGCCAGCCTCGGTTAGACCTGGTTGCTGGCAATTCCGACTGTCTCTTTGTAGGCCACCGTGATGGCGCAATACATGATGGGCAGCGTCACCAGCAGGCCCACAAAGCAGAGCAGCGCGCCGACGATCTGCAGCACGGCCAGCCCCAGAAAGAACAGCGTGAATCCCATGTAATCGTTCTTCACCACGTCATGGCTGGCCTGGAGCGCAGGCATGAAGTCCATGCCGCGGTCCACGATGAAGAGATAGCTGAACATGGTGGCCGCGCCCACAACGAGTCCAGGCACGATGCAGAGAATCATGCCAAAGAAGACGCCGACGCTGATGAGCAGCGAGGCCACCAGGGCGGGAACGAAAAAGTTAAAGCCTTTGAAGACGTCGGCAAACTCGGGCGTCTTTCCCTGAATTTTCTTAATGGCCATGATGTGCAGGCCGATGATCATCGCGCCTTGCAAAACCACCGGAACGACGCTGGAAAGAACCAGCATCAACAGTGCGCCGACAATCCACGCCACCAGGTCGGGCTGCACCAGGTTCCAACCCGCCGTGATCCAGCCCATGGTGTCGACGCGAACCGACGTGGGCGGTGTAAACGGCGCGGAAGAGCCGCCGCCCGCGCCCGCGGACCAACTGGGCGGAGGCGGAGGAGCATAGGACGGTGGCGCATCGCCTGCGGATGGGGACCCGCCTAGATCGGCGCCGCACACGGTGCAGAATTTAGTTCCATCTGGTAACTGGGCGCCGCAACTGGTACAGAACATGTATGCCTCCAAGAGTGAGATCGCCTGAGTTTACACCAAGTTGGGAAAAACTGTACCAACAATATCCGACAAATGTTTCAGAATACGGCGCGCCACTGGAGGTAGGGCACAAAGGTATGGACGCCTGAGGTGGATTGTTTCAGGAAGCCCGCCGGAAACACGTTATTGAGCCCAACGATCACCTGCAGGTGCTTGTGGAGGTCCCAGGTGGTGTTGATGTCGAACTCCTGCTGGATGTGCGAGCTTGTGGCGTTGGGGTTGCGGACGGCGGCGCGGCCGGCGAAGTTGTAGTAGGCGTCCTGGCGGGTGGCGAGCCAGAAGGAGTGGTATTGGAGGTTCATCACCATACGCGGAAGGGGGCGGATGTCGGCGCCCAGCAGGAGTTCGTTGAGGTTCTGCCAGGCCATGCGGTCGGCCCAACCGTAGAAGGCGTGGTTGGTGGGGTAGAGCTGGTCGAAGGTATCGCTGTGGCCGTCGTTGGGGTTGGAATCGCCCGAGGCGTGGGAGTATCCGGCCAGCAGTCGCGGCGCCCGGGCGCTTTCGGCGACACGGTAGCCCAGTTCCCAGTAGCCGGCCCAAGCGCGGTGGGTGGAGGCCCCGCGCGTGCCTGCCTGCGCGGCCATCTCCAGGTTGTAATCGAACCGGTGGGGCAGCTTGCCAATGGCGCGGAAACCGGGCGTGTAGTGGTCCGTGCGCCCTGCCCGCCCCTCTCCCGTCTCGCGGTTGGCGATCTTGCGGAAGAGATAGGTTTCCATCAGGCCGCCGGGCAGCAGCTTCTTCCAGGCGACGTGCAGACCCTGGAGCTGGATGTCGCCCTTGAACCGGTCGAGTTTGTATTGCTGGGTTTGCACGACGGTGGAGGCGAACAGATCGACGCGCGTGGACGAGTCTTCGCGGAACAGCCGGATCGCGTCGGTGGTGCGCGACGTGTTGCCCCAGTTCGATGAGCCGATCAGGCGTTGTGCGCCGAAGTTGAGCTCCTGCCGTCCCAGCCTTGCGCCGTACTGCGGGGCATCCTTGGCGCCACGGACGAATTCGGCATAGGCCTGATGGAAGTCAAAGTGATCCTCGGCTCCAGGGGCGGCGGGAGGCCGGTAGCCGGGGGCCTTGGTGAACTGAGGCTGAAAGACGAAACTGACGCCGTTGACGGGCCGGAACTGGAGGTCGAGCCGGGTGCGGTGCAGGTAGTAGTGGTCGCCGGAGCCGCGCGAGAAGTTGTTGGAGTTGGTCCCCTCGAAACGGCCACGAAGTTCTACGCCGGCCTTGAACCAGGAGGGGAAGAGCGGTTTTGCCTCTTCGCCTGTGGCCGGAAGTGCAACAAGGCACAACAGGAAAAAATTCAGGCGATACAATTGAACATTCTATGACATTGCCGTTCCCGGCTCAACGCTTCCTGTCGGCGCAGGCCGAAAAGGTGCGTCGAATACCTAAACGCAAAAAGATAGTGTTCCCGGAAGGTCAAGATTCTCGGGTCATCGCGGCGGCGGAACGCTTGCGAGCCGAGGGCCTTGTGGAGCCTGTGCTGATTGGTGGGCAGACGCTTCCGGTGGAAAAATACGCATCCTACTTGCTGGAGCGCCGCCGGGCGAAAGGGATGACGCACGGCGAGGCCAAGGCGCTGGCGGCCAAGCCGCTGTATGCGGCCTCGCTCATGGTGGCGCTGGGGGAGGCCGACGGCTTCGTGGGAGGGGCGTCAAACTCGACGGCGGACACGGTGCGCGCAGCGTTGCACTGCATTGGGACGCCGCCTAAGGTGAGGACGGTCTCGACCTTTATGGTTTTGTGCGTTCGCGAGGAGCAATACGGTTCGGGTGGTCTGCTGGTGATCGCCGATCCAGCCATGGTCATCCGGCCGACGGCCGTGCAACTGGCCGAAATCACGATCGCCACGGCGGAAAACGCGCGGACCATCCTGGGCGTCGAGCCGGTGGTGGCGATGCTGTCGTTCTCGACGAAAGGCAGCGGAAGGCATGAGGAATCGGCGCGGATCGTCGAAGCGTACAAGATTGTGCAGGCGCGCGCGCCGGAGCTGCACGTGGACGCGGAACTGCAGGCCGACACGGCCTTGGAACCCTCGGTGGGGGCATCGAAGGCTCCGGGTTCGACCGTGGCCGGCCGGGCCAACACGCTGATCTTCCCCGATCTGAACGCGGCCAATATCGGCTACAAACTGGTGGAGCGGCTGGGCGGGGCGGCGGCATACGGCCCCTTTCTGCAGGGCCTGTCCAAACCAGCCAACGATCTGTCGCGCGGCTGCTCGGCCGAGGACATTTATGCCGTGGCGCTGGTGACGGCGTTGCAAGCCGAGGATGCCGAGCGGCGCCGCCTGGGCTAGCGCGGCCGAGTCATGCTGCCGTTCAAGCTGATCTATCACGACCGCTATGACCTGAACCTGGGGAACCACGTCTTTCCCTCCGGGAAGTACCGGAGCATAAGAGAGCAACTGCTCGCTTCGCGCGTGGCCGAAGAGCCGGACTTTCTGACGCCCTGCCCGGCGCGGGACGACGAGATTCTGCTGGTGCATGAGGCCGGGTGGGTGAATCGCCTGCGCTGCGGGACGCTGAGCTACGAAGAGATTCTGAAGCTGGAGCTGCCCTACTCACGGCAGATGGTGGAAGCCTTCTGGCTGGCGGCGGGCGGTACGTTGTTGGCTTCGCAACTGGCCATGGCGCACGGCGCCGGCGTGAACATCGGCGGTGGGTTCCACCATGCCTTCCCGGCGCACGGCGAAGGGTTTTGCGCGATTCACGACGTGGCCGTGGCGGTGCGCGCCATCCAGCGGGCCGGACAGGCCCGGCGCGTGCTGATTGTGGATTGTGACGTGCACCAGGGCAACGGGACGGCGGCGATTTTCGAGGGCGACCCCGAGGTGTTCACCTTCTCCATCCACCAGAAGAACAACTATCCGTATGAGAAGCCGGCTTCGCACCTGGACGTGAACCTGGAGGACGGCGCGGGCGACGAGGAGTATCTGCGGGCGATCGAGTTGGGGCTGGCGCGCAGCGCCGAGATGTCCCGGCCGGAGCTGGTGCACTATGTCGCCGGGGCAGATCCCTATGAGAGGGACCAGCTCGGCGGTTTGAACGTGACCCGCGAAGGATTGCGCGCACGGGACCGCCTGGTGATGGAGTGGGCGCGGCGCGCGGGAGCGCCGTTTGTGGTGACGCTGGCGGGCGGCTATGCCGAGGACACGGCCGACACCGTGGCCATTCACTGCGCCACCGTCGAAGAGGCGGCGCGGACGCTATCGGGCGCGTAAGGACGGAGCGCGGGCGCGTTCGCGTTGCAGCCAGATGACAGCTTTCTGGATGAGGCTTTCGGGGTCTCCTTCAAGACGGCGTAGAATCCGGCCCGTCAACGCTCGATGACGGCCCTGGCGCGCCTCGCGCACCAGCGACGCGGCGGCGGAGCGGCGCTTCCAGAGGTTCGGCGACAAGGTCCAGGGCTCCAGGCGCGCGGCCAGTTCGGGGTGGTGCGCAATGGCCGCGCCGATCAGGTGCATCGAAATGCCGTCGCAATGGGCCCAGTTGGTGACGTAGCGGTCCAGCCAGCGCTCCCACAACTTGAATTCACACGGTCCGCAACCGCGTGTAAACCGCCGCGCCAGATACACGGCCAGCATGCCCTCCTCATACATTCCTGACTTCCAGAGCTCCTGAAAGAAGCGGTTGCGCGCGGCCGGCGTACGCTCGCGCAAAAGCGGCAGAGCGTAACGGGTGAGTTCGTGGACAAGGGTGGATTTTACGCCGTAGGGCGTGACGGTCTCGCGGAAGAATCGCCGGATCGCCGTCCGGTCGCCTTCGTTGGCGGCCGCGCGGAGACGTTCGCGTATCTGCCGGAGCAGCGGGTCGATTTGGACGGCCATCACACACCAGCGTACAATTCGGGCATGAGTCCATTGGTCCAGTTGGAAGCGCCGGTTCGGGCTCCCGTGGCCGCCCCGCGGATTCAGTCGCTGCTGATCAAGCCCGCCTCGGCCTTGTGCAACCTGGATTGCACCTACTGCTTCTATCTGGACCGCGCGGCCGACCCCTACAAGGAGATCGAGCAGCGGAGAATGCCGGAAGAGACGCTGCGCCGGCTGGTGGATTCATGGATGTACTACAGCTATCCGAACTCAACCTTCGCGTTCCAAGGCGGCGAGCCCACGCTGGCGGGGCTGCCGTTTTTCGAAAAGCTGGTGCAGTTCCAGCAGCGCTATGGCCGGAGCGGCCAGAACGTGTCGAACGCACTGCAGACGAACGGCGTCCTGCTGGACAACCGGTGGGCGGAGTTTTTCCACCAATACAACTGGCTGATCGGGCTTTCCATGGACGGGCCCGAGGAGTTGCATGACCGATTCCGCGTCAACAAGGGCGGGGCGGGATCCTGGCGGCAGGTGATGCGGGGTATGGAGGCGCTGCAGCGCGGGAAGGCGGAGTTCAACATTTTGTGTGTGTTGAGCCAGTCGAACGTGGAGCGGCCGAAGGAGATCTACCGGTTCTTCCGCGGTCTGGGCATCGACAATATCCAATACATTCCGCTGTCGGAGTTCGACGCCGAAGGGCGTCCGCTGCCGGAGACCATCACGCCGGCGCAGTATGGCCGGTTCCTGGTGGAGACGTTCGATCTGTGGTGGCCGGAGCGGCGGACTGTTCGCATCCGCTGTTTCGACAACCTGGCCGAGGGCGTGGCGGGGATGAAACCCGGCGCCTGCACCATGCACAAGAGTTGTGACAGCTATGTGGTGGTGGAGTACAACGGCGACATCTATCCGTGCGACTTTTTCGTGGAGAGCGGTTGGCGTCTGGGAAACCTGATGACGGATTCCTGGCCCGAGGTGGCGCGGCGGGCGCAGCGGGCGGAGTTCGCTTCGAAAAAGGCGGTTCCGCATCCGGCGTGCGAGCAGTGCCGCTGGAAGGAACTCTGCCATGGCGGATGCCCCAAGTTCCGCGTGGGACGGCGGGGCGACTTCAGTGATCTGGACTATTTCTGTGGCGCCTATCAGCAAATGTTCGCTCATGCGGTGGAACCGCTGCGAAGAGACGTCGAATTGTTGCTCGGACGGCCTTGTCCGCCATTGCGGTAAGACTCCTCACGGGAAAAACTGCCAAAAAATCTCACCTGGCTGATCCGTTCGCGAGCTGCGCGTCGCGTTAGCGTACATCAGACGTTCTGATTCGGATTGAGCGGCCAAACCGTTCGAACCGGGTTCATTTGGAGGAGCCCGGATCATTTCCGAACCGGAAGCCGGCTGGGGGGGTGTCGGAGACCTCCCTTTGCCGCGAGCGCTTGACGGAGGAGCGAGCGTTCGCGACGGTGCAGCCACCGTTCTCGGAGACGGTGGCTGCGCACCAGTACTCACTGGTACTTCCTTCCCTTGCTTTTTTTTTACAACCCATCCGGATAATGGGGACATCATGTGCAAGTTGGGGTTCGTTTCCCTGCTCTTTGCTGTTGCCGCTTTCGGAGGCGGAATTGGTCCGGATCCTTCCAGCCTCACACCGTGCAGTAGTGTCACGGTTCTGAGCGAACTGACGGGCAGCGGCGGATGCGGGGCGGCCCCGTTTTCGATCTTCAACGTTTCCTTCAGCGCGCCTCCCGGCGAAGACGCCACCACGGCGGACGGTGTCGGCGTGAACGTCAGCTATGGCGAGGGGAGCATCGGCATCGGTTTCTTCGGACCGTTTGCCTTTCCGTCAGAGACCGAAACCGAGTATGCCGAATACCTGATTCAATACACCATCGATCCGCCGCCACCCGTCATTCTCGGTTTCGAGATGGAGATGGATTTCGGCGAGTTCTCACGATTCCAGGCGTTCTCCGCGCCGGGCGCCGAGGTGTACACGGAGCTGTGCGTGGGCGGGAGCTTCGCGCGCGGCGAGTGCCTTGGGTCGTTCTATGGGCCGTTGGTGCTGAGCGCGAATCAAGCCTTCGATGGCGTGACGTTTGAAGAGGCGACGAACTGGGTGGAGGTGCTGCACCGGATTCGCGTCTATGGCGAGGATGCCAATTTCAATCTCCACGCGCGGGCGCCGTTCAGTGAGACATCCGAAGTGCCTGAGCCGGGCACGCTGGCGCTGATGGGTGCGGGCTTGCTGCTGGTGGCCTGGCGGCGCCGGTAGCCGCCTATTTCTGAAACCTCTCCAGATTCGCTTCCAGCTCGCGGCGTAGGGCGCTGACGCTGCCCGCATTGCGGGAGGGGAGCAGCGCAAGCGCGCGGCGTTCGGTTTCCACGGCCATGGCCTTGTTGCCGGCGCCGAAGTAGGCGCGGGCCAGCGCGTCCAGCACGGCGGGATCGGAGGAGTTGGTCATGCGGGCGGCGGCCTGGGCGTAGGGAAGCGCGCGGGCGGGGTCGCGCAGATCACCATAAGGCGTTGTGACCAGGAGCCAGACATACTGCTGGATGTCGTAGGCCGAGGGCGAGGGGAGATCCACCAGAGGCTTGAGGACGTGCAGCGCGCGGGAGGTCATCAGCCGCGCCTCCTGATGGTTCCCGGCGCTCGATAGGGCATCGGCGAGGCGGCCGAGAGCCAGGTGAAGGTCGCGCTGGTACTGCTGGTTCTTGGGATCGCCGGCCGAGAGTCCCTCGGCGATATGAAGCGCGCGGCGGTAGGCGGAAACGGCCTCGCTGGTGTGCGAGGCGCTGAGCAGGGCGTCCCCATAGAGGATGGATGTGGCGGCAAGGTCGCGCGTGTGGCTGGTGACGCCGGGTTGGGCGCGGACAAGGTCTTCATACAGCACGACGCCGCGGCGGAGAGAGACAAGACCTTCGGCGGAGTTGCCGGAACGCACGAGCAGTTCGCCCAGGCGGCTGGTGGCCATGGCGATGCAGCGTTGGGCGAGCGGGTTGTTCGAGTCGAGCCGCTGCCAGTCCGTGGCGAGGCGGAGCGCGCGCTGGAAATCCTCACGGGCGGTCTTGAGGTTGCCAAGCTGGCTTTGCACGAAGCCCTCTTTGGCGACGACTTCGGCGAGTTGCTGAATGGTTTCCTGGGTGCGGCCGCGGCGGTCAAGGGCTTCGGCTTCGGCGCGCGCCTCCTGGTAGAGGCGCAGGGCGTCGCGGCGGTCGCCACCCAGGGCCTGAAGGTCACCGAGTCCGGTCTTGGCGCGGATGACCAGCACCAGGTCGGCGGGTTCGGGACTGGGGCGTCCGGCCAGCAGGTTGGCCATGTCCAGCGCGCGGCGGTGGCTTTCGAGAGCGCCCTCGCGGTCACCGACGTGGGAGGTATAGAGGTTGCCCTGGATGTCGCCGAGCTTGAGGTAGGCCTGCGCCACCTCGCGTTCGAGCGAGATGTCGCCCATGGCTTCCTTGGACAGCCCGTTCAAGTACTCGAAGGCGCGTTTCACGAGCATGATGCGCGCCGGAGTTTCGCCCGCGCGGATGGCATCGTCGAACTCGAACATGACGAAGCGGGCCAGTTGGCGGACATCCTGGAACCGGCGGTCGGCGACCAGTTGCTCCTGACGGGCGGCGCGCGCGTAGTAGAGGCTGACGATCGTGGCGCCGAACAGGGCCAGCAAGCCGAGCGCGACGGCGGCGACTCCGGCGCGGTGGCGTTGTGTAAATTTCGCGGCGCGGTAGGAAAGCGTATCGGGGCGGGCCGAGATGGGGTGGCCCTCCAGAAAGCGCCGCAGGTCGTCGGAGAAGCGCTCGACGCTGGCGTAGCGGCGGGCGGGTTCCTTACGAAGGGCCGTGAGGACGATGATGTCGAGGTCGCCCGAAAGGCGGCGGTGGAGCCGGTCGGGCGTGCCCTCGCGCACCAGCGCGGCGAGCGTGGCCTGGACAGCGCGTTTTTCCCCGCTGCCGGCGATGGTCTCCTCGTCGGTGAGAACGCGTTCGCTGGGACGCTCGGGCTGCTGCTCGGCGATGGCAATGAAAAGCTTGGGGGCGGTCCAGGAGTCCAGACGGTAGGGGGAACGGCCGGTGAGCAGTTGGTAGAGCAGCACGCCCAGGGCATAGATGTCGCTGGCCGTGGTCACGGTTTCGCCTTGCACCTGTTCGGGGCTGGCGAACTCCGGCGTCATGGGTGAGCCGTCGGTGGTGTGGGCGATAGTCTCCTCGCCCACAGCCGGGCCAAGAAGCTTGGCGATGCCAAAATCGAGCAACTTGACCGCGCCGGACGGAGTAACCAGAATGTTGGCCGGCTTCAGATCCCGGTGGACAATCAGGTTCTGGTGGGCGTACTGGACGGCTTCACAGACGGTGCGGAACAGGGCGAGACGCTGGGCGATGTTCAGACGCTGCTCGTCGCAGTAGCGGTCGATGGGCGTGCCATCAACATACTCCATGACGAAGTAGGGAAGGCCGTCGGGCGTGGTGCCGCCGTCCAGCAGCCGGGCGATATTGGGATGGTTCAGTCCGGCCAGCACCTGGCGCTCGGTGAGGAAGCGCTGCAGAATGCCACTGGCGCCCATGCCGGGCTTGACGAACTTAATGGCCACGCGCTGCTGGAACGCATGGTCGTCACGCAGGGCTTCATAGACGCTGCCCATTCCGCCCGCGCCGATTTTCCGGACCAGGCGGAAGCTGCCCACATGATGGCCGGTGAAGGTGTAGTCGCTGGGCGTGCCGCGCAGGGGCGCGCCGGAAGCCGTGGCGCCGCCGAGCACGCTTCCGGAAAAAGGACTGGTTCCTGCCGCGCGCGGCGTGGGGCCCGAAGAGAGCAGGTCGCCGAGCCCGTCGGCCGCCGGACGGTCCATGATGTCGTCGGACTCGTCGTAGCTGCGGAGAAGCTCCTCCACTTCGTGACGCAGGCCAGGGTCTCCATCGGTGGAAACGAGCAGGTGGCGGTTCCGCTCGACGGGACTCATCTCGACGACTTCGTCGAAAATGTCACGAACCTGTTTCCAGCGTTCCGGATTCATGCCTGGTCCAGTTGAGCGGAGGAATCAGGGCGCGGTGGCTTCCGGTGACGGACCATCGCGATGCATCTCGCGGTGGAGAAACGCCCGGGCGGAGTTGGCGTAACGCTTGACGGTGGGTGTGGAGACGCCCATTACCTGCGCCGTCTCCTCGACGCTGAGCCCGCCGAAGAAGCGAAGCTCCACGACGCGCGCCTGTTGCGGGTCCAGGGCGGTGAGCTTGTCGAGAGCCTCGTCGATGGCGAGGACCTCCAGCACGCGGTTGTCAGTGCCGGCGATGTTGTCCTCCAGCAGAACGCGCTGTTGATTCGCTCCGCCCCGGCGGACGCGATGGCGCGCCTTGGCGTGGTCGATGAGCACCCGCCGCATCATGGTGGCGGCGACGCTCATGAAGTGCAGACGGTTCTGCCAGTGGGGCGCCCGCTGGTCCACAAGTCGCAGGTAGGCCTCGTGAACCAGAGCCGTGGGTTGCAGCGTGTGGTCGAGGCGTTCCCGGTTCAGGTGGCGGGCGGCGATGCGGCGAAGCTCGTCGTACACCAGCGGCATGAGGGATTCAATCGCGGCGTGGTTTCCGGCGTTCAGTTCCAGCAGCAGACGCGTAACCTGCTCCGTGGATTCCGAGTGTGGCGTTCCGGACGGGTTTTCGCTCACGTTTTCTTTCCGCCGATCTGCCATTGGGTGAAGGGCGACCGGGCTCCGCGCACATTCACGTTTAACAGATAGGGCCGGCGGGACGCAAAGGCGCGCCGCACGGCCGGGCCCACCTGGGCCAACTTCTCTATATTCTCACCCCGGCCGCCGAATCCCTGCATGATGAGATCGTATCGCGACCGGCGGAGCTCGCAGGCGACGGTTGTGCCCTGCAGTTCTCCCTGCAGTTCCCGTTCCAGTCCCCAACCGGCGTCGTTGCCCACGATCACGACCACCGGAAGATTGTGGCGCACCAGTGTGTCGAGCTCGGCCAGGTAGAAGCCGAGCGAGCCGTCGCCGGTAATCATCACCACGGGCTCGCTGGGAAATTCGCGTTGCAGCGCGATGGAGTTCGGCAGCGCGGAGCCAATCGTGCCGAGCGGGCCCAGACGGAGCCATGTGCCGGCGCGTTCGGCCGGCAGCGTGGCCCGGCCCCAATGGATGAAATCGCCGCCGTCCCAGGCGTACAGGATGTTTGGGGGAAGCGCCTTGCCGAGTTCGGCAAAAAAAGCCGCGGGATGGATGGGCGCCGAGCGGTCCTGGGCGAGGGAGGCCAGTTCGGCGCTCCACTCGGACCGGTACTTGCGCAGCGTGCGCAGCCAGGCGGCGTTCGCGGGCCAGGGCTTCTTCCCGGCGGCCTCGTTCATCATGCGCAGCGCAGATTTCAGGTTGGCGTGGATGCCGGCCTCGATGGGCCGGGCGTTGCCCAATTCGGGGCCGTGGATGTCGATCTGGATGAACTTGACGCTGGGCGAGAAGAGCCGCTGCCCGCCCAGCGCCAGCCGGTAGTCGAGCCGCTTGCCGAGCAGCAGCACGGCATCGGCCTGGGGGAAGGCGCGGTGGACGGCTTTGTTCAAAGCGCCGTCGGCGTAGCCGAAGCAGAGGCGGTGGCTGTCGGGAACCACGCCGCGGGCCATGGTGACCGTATAGAGAGGCAGCGAGGTGCGGCGGAGGAACTCCTTCAGTTCGGCGCCCGCGTCCGACCACCAAACACCGCTGCCGGCGATGACGATGGGATGCCGGGCGGAGCGCAGCAGAGCCATGGCGCGTTCGATTTCAGCGGCCGATGGCGCGGCTTCGGCCGGAGCCGATGGAGGCTGAAAAGGCAGTACGGGGCCGGTGACCGCCGATTCAAAGAGATTGACCGGGATGGTGAGATGGACGGGACCCATGCGGCCCGTGGTGGCCTCCTGCCAGGCGCGGCCGAGATAGTAGGGAATCTGCCCCGCCGAGGCGGGCGTGGCGGCCCATTTACAAACCGGGGCGGCCATGGGGACCTGGTCGATCACCTGGAACACCTGGCGTCCGCCCAGCGCCGTCGAGGGCGCGCCGCTGACGGCGATAACGGGACTGCACGCCTGGTAGGCCGTGGCCAGCCCGGTGAGCGAGTTCGTGTGGCCGGGGCCGCCGGTGACCAGTGTGACAACCGGCTTGCGGCGCAGCCGGCCCACCGCATCGGCCGCGTGGACCACGCCCGATTCATGCCGGAAATCGACAATGTCGAACCCGCGTTTGCCGGCTTCGGAGAGGACTTCGTTCAGGTGGTCGCCGACCAGGGTGTAGATTTCACGGATGCCGAGCGCCGCGAGGGTGTCGATGAACAGGGATGCGCCAGTCATGTGCGAGAGACTCCAGGAGAGATGAGTTGATCCTCGATTTCGAAGCCCGAGGAACGCGGCTTGTGATGACGAAGATACCACCGGTAGGTTTCGCCAAAGCCCTGCTCCATGGAGGTGGGTGTGAAGCCGAGACGGCGGCGGGCTTTGGTGATGTCTTCCGTGATGGGCGGCAGGTCAAAGTACTGGGCGAAGTAGAACGGCTCGCTGAACTGCGAAGCGCCGGAGTCCGCAATCCGTTTGCGGGGCACGCGCACCAGGGTGGGTTCCACGCCGGCGACGCTGGCTATCAGGCGCACGGCATCCGTTTGCGAGAGCGGCTCACCGTGGGCGGCATTGAAGGCATGGCCCACGGCGGCGTCGTTGTCGAGCGCGGCCAGGGCGAGGCGGGCGAGGTCCTTCACATAGACGAAGTGCATGAGCGTGCGGCCGTCGCCGGGGATGAGGATAGGGCGGCCCAGGCGGAGGCGGTCCCAGAAGAACTGCTCGCGGTAGAAGTTGTTGTGGGGTCCGTAGACGAAAGGCGGCCGCAGCGTGACGGCGGGGAAGCCGGAGCGTTTGTGCAGGCGGAAGAGCAGGCGTTCGCTTTCGGCTTTGTTCAGCGCGTACGGGCTCGCGTTGCTCTTGACGAGAGGCGCGGTTTCGCGGCACATGGCCTGGCCATCGCCGTAGACGGCCACGGTGGAGGTGAAAATGTAGCGCTTCAGGCCGGGATGCGCGCAGGCATCGGCCATGAAGCCCACATGGGCCGCCGTGGTGCCGTTGGCCCAGTCGTAGGCGTTGTCGAAGACGGCGTCGAACCGGCGGCCTTTGAGGACGCGGCGGACGGTGGTTTCGTCGTCACGGCTGGCCAGAAGCTGTTCGGCGCGGCCAGCAAAAAGCCGCCGGGCTTTCCGGTGAAGCATAGTCACGCGGTGCCCGGCGGCCAGGAGTGCGTCCACCAGGTGGCGTCCAATGAACTGCGTGCCACCGATGACGAGAATTCGCATCCTCTAATCGTAATATTCGAGGCCGAGGTGGGTGATGAGGTCTTCGCCCTTCAGGTGGCGGAGAGTGTTTTTCAGCTTCATCAACTGGATGAAAATGTCGTGCTCGGGATAGAGGCCGGGCGCGGTCATCGGGCCTTTGAAGTAGAAGCTGAGCCATTCCTGAATGCCGCGCATGCCGGAACGCTGCGCGAGATCGAGGAAGAGAACCAGGTCGAGAACCAGCGGCGCGGCGAGAATGGAATCGCGGCACAGGAAGTCGATCTTGATCTGCATCGGATAGCCGAGCCAGCCGAAGATGTCGATGTTATCCCAGCCCTCCTTGGCGTCGCCGCGCGGCGGATAGTAGTTGATGCGGACGGCGTGGTAGAGGTCCTTGTAGAGGTTCGGGTAAAGGTCGGGCTGGAGAATCTGCTCGAGCACGCTCAGCTTGGTCTCTTCCTTGGTCTTGAATGAGCCGGGATCTTCGAGCACTTCGCCGTCACGGTTGCCAAGGATGTTGGTGGAGAACCAGCCGGACACGCCGAGCATGCGCGACTTGAAGCCGGGCGCCAGAAGTGTCTTCATGAACGTCTGGCCGGTCTTGAAGTCTTTGCCGCAGATGGGGACGGCGAGGTCGCGCGCCAGGTCGAGCAGGGCGGGGATGTCGTGGGTCAGGTTGGGCGCGCCGTTGGCGAAGGGCGTACCCGTCTTCAACGCCGCGTAGGCGTAGATCTGGCTGGGGGCGATGTCGGGGTCGTTTGCCTCCAGGCCCTTTTCAAAGGCGGCCAGCGACTGGTGAACGGCCGTGGGCCGGTGAAAGACCTCGGTGGAGCCGCACCAGATCATGACAAGCCGGGCGCAGTTGTTCGTCTTGCGGAAGTTCTCGATGTCGGCGATGAGCTGTTCGGCGAGGTCCCGCTTGTTCGGCCCGGTTTTGACGTTGGGACCGTGGATGCGCTTCACATACTCCTGGTCGAAGACGGCCTTCATCGGCTTGATGGCCGACAGAGGAGTCTTCACCTGGTCGAGCAGATGTTGATCGAGCACACGGGCGTGCGAGGCGGCCTGGTAGGCAGTGTCCTCGTAAATATCCCAGCCTCCGAACACGATGTCGTCGAGCTTGGCGAGAGGAACGAAGTCCTTGATTTTCGGCGTGCGGTTTTCGGTGCGTTTGCCCAGGCGGATGGTGGCGAGTTGGGTGAGGGAGCCGATGGGTTCGCCCAGGCCGCGTTTGACCAGTTCGACGCCGGCCATGAACGTTGTGGCAACGGCTCCGACGCCGGGAACCAGAATTCCGAGCTTTCCTTCAGCCGGAGCAATATTTACAGGTGATGTAGGCAAGAAAATCAACTCCTTGAGGGCACAATGGCAGGGTGCGTGGCTGCTAAACCAACGTTGTTATACTAACACTGAATGCAGGCTCGCGCGGTGGCTACAATCTCCACGCTTCTGGCCGACGATGAACCGCTGGCCACGGACGAACTAAGTTTCCTGCTGAAGGAATTCCCCGAAATCGAGATTATCGGCACCGCCGCCAACGGCATCGAGGCGGTGGAAAAGGTTCTTGACCTGGAGCCGGATCTCGTCTTCCTGGACGTTCAGATGCCGGGCCTGGATGGGCTGGGCGTCATCCGGAGTTTGCACGAGCAGGGTGCGCATGTCCCCTATTTCGTGCTCGCGACGGCATTCGACGAATATGCCGTGCCCGCCTTTCAGTACGAGGCGCTGGACTACATTCTGAAGCCGATCGACCGCGAGCGGCTGAAGCTAACCGTCGAGCGCGCGCAGCGGATCATTTTCGAACGCCAGAAGGCCGAGGCGGCGGCGCCCGCGCCCGAGCCTCCCGCCGCCAAGCCGGCGCTGCAACGGACGAAGGTGCTGGTGAAGTCGGCCGGCCGGAATCTGATCGTCGATGCGCAAGACATAGTCTACGCGACGATCGACGACGGGTTGATCACCGTGGTGAGCGCTCAGTTCGAGGGGATCTCGAACTACCGCACGATTGAAGAGCTGCAGTCGAACCTCGATCCGGAGACCTTCTGGCGCGTGCACCGCAGCTACCTGGTGAACATCAACCGGATTCGCGAGGTGATTCCGTGGTTCAAATCGAGCTACCAGTTGCGGATGGACGATAAGAAGGCTTCGGAGATTCCGGTGAGCCGCGTGCAGACCAAACGCCTGCGGGCGTTGTTGAAGCTGTAGGAACGCGGCGCGAACCGGCGTGCTTCGAATCCGCGCTGCGTCAGTCCAGCAGCGAGACCTTGAAGCCACTCGGGCTGGCCAGGAACATTACGTCCGCGGCAACCGCCGAGTTTGTCCCATCCACATGGATGGGTATGAACTCCCACTGCATGGCGGCGGCCGCGCAGGCCTCGCCCAAAGACCGATCGCCAAACATGCGCCGGGTATGAGTGACCCTCCCGTCCGCACCAATCGACAGCCGGAGGACAACGGCCTGATCAGCCTTGCCCTGGCAGCAGTTCGCCGGAATGGCTGAGGCCGCCGGGCGGCTCACCGACTTGATGTGACGCTTTAGTTGATCCACTTCCACTCGCGTGGTTCCGTCTGGCAAGAGCTGCGGCCCGCGGTCCAGCGGACTCGCCGCGGCTCGCGCCATGCGGGAAAAGGCCGTGGCGCGTCCATCGGCGAGCCTGCCGTTGTGGAGAACGATTTCACTGGACGCCAGGGTAAGCGCGGCCGCAAGCTTGCCGCGCGCTTGGACGAGGAGCTCAGTGCCGGGAGGCGCATTTACGCGCACGAAGAGCGTGCCTTCCCGCCCCATCTCGCTCTCCGGCAGCCGCATTCGCGCTTCCCCTGGAGTGGAGCTGATCCATTGCTCGGCCGGAACCCGAATGGCTGGTGGTTTGTCTGCGCGCAGCGAGTCGCCCCGCACGGCCGCAACCAGCGCATTTGAAACCTGCTTTGGCGCCGGGACCACGCCCAGCACCCAGTCCTCGCCGTCTCGCAGCCCTTGCATATTGATAGTCAGACGATGGTCTTGTAATTCGACAACTTGAGTTGGAATCTTGACGGCGCCGCGAGCCGGAGCTTCTGTTTGTCCATAGACAGACAGCGATGCAGCCGGGATAACCATGGCGAGATTGGCTAGCTTCAAGAATGTTATGCGCATAAGGCTGTCTGGCTCAATTACATATTGGAGCAGGATTGTCAGGAATTGGTCCAGAAACTCCCGCCATCCTCGTATGTGCATTCCCAATATAGGCAGGCCCAGCTTGGTGCGCCGTCACAGGTTACCGGGACGAAAGTGTAATCGCAATCTTCCGTGTCGCAGCAGCCTGAGGCGTAACTGGAACATCCAGCGCTGGCCGGGCTGTGCGTGCCGTGCGCGAGCAAGCGCGTGAGGAGAGCGAAGAGTATGTTTCGCACGGAACGATTATGCTCCATGCCGAAACATAGTCAATACGAATTACCGTATAGTAGGATGTTGATTTCAATAAATACAATAGGCTGCGGAACAGATCTCGGGACGGTGGTGTGGTTCGCGGGCGGAACGGCGCCTGCACCGTTTTCAGCGGCCGCAACCCATCGATGAAGGACATCGTGTTGCCCGGCCGTGCGAGGCGCCGGGGCGGCCTTCAACGCGCCCGCTGGAGCTGGCGCGCGACGGTACGCATCGTGGGTTCGCCAATGGAGGCGCGGTCAGATCACGACGCCGACCGACCACAGGATGTAGCCCGCGGCCTGGCGCGCGTAGAGCCGCCACCGCCGCCAGCCTTCCTGAACCGTTTCGGGACGGGGCGATCCATACACCTTTAGGCCGCGGCTTTCCAGCAGGCGTTTCGCGCGGAAGATGTGGTAGCCGTCGCTGACCACGATGCAGGAGCGGAGCCCCATGCGGCGCAGGAGCTCGCCCACGGCCAGCGCGGAGTGCGCCGTGGATTCGCCTTCCGGTTCGACGATGACCGCCTCGGGCGGCACGCCCTTTTGCGTCAGGTAGGCCCGCCCGACCTCACCTTCTGTGAACACGGGGTCTCCGCCGGCGCCGCCCGTGGTAAGGATGCGCGGGGCGAGATTCTGCCGCCACAGACCAAGCGCGTGGTCCAGGCGGGCGCGGAGCACCGGTGAAGGCCGTCCGCTGTACTCGGCGGCGCCCATCACCACAATCACGTCGGCCGGGCGGGCTTCATCAACGCTGGACTGGCGTGCGATGGCTGTGGTGACGTGCAGGAATCCGGCCGCGAGCACGGCCAGAAGCACCGCTCCGGCAACCGGAAGCACAGGATGGATTCGGGGGAATCGCAAGCGTGTCAGCCTTCTGCGTTAGAATTCAGCATACGACGCCCCGCATAACGAGTTCCCGTCTGATTACGAGCGCCAAGAATCCGCTGCTACGGGAGGTTCGGCGCGCCTTGTCGCGCGGCGAGCTGACCGGCGACGGCTGCTGCGTGGCGGAGACCTTTCATTTGCTGGAGGAAGCCATCCGTTCGGGACGGCCGGTGCGGGCGATTTTGGCCGCCGAAAGCGTCAGCGCGGCCGTGGAGCCGCACGTGAAGGGGTTGCGCGGAACGGCCGTGCACGTGGTTCCCGACGAGTTATTTCAGGCCGTGGTGACCACCGAAACGGCCCAGGGCGTCATCGCCCTGGTGGAGCCGCCCTCATGGACCGTGGAGCAGTTGTTCCGTGGCCGCTCCCTAGTGGTGGTTTTGGATGGAGTGCAGGATCCGGGCAACGCGGGCACGGTGATTCGCACGGCGGAGGCGTTCGGCGCCACGGGAGTGATGTTCCTGAAGGGGTCGGTGAGTCCGTTCAACGCCAAGACGCTGCGAGCCTCTGCCGGGTCCCTGTTCCGGCTCCCGTTTCTGGCCTCGCTCGACGCCGACGTGGCGCGCGCCGCCCTGCGGCAGAGACGCGTGGAGGTGTTCGCGGCGGAACCGAGAGGGGCGATGCCTCTGCAGCAGGCCGACTTCACGCGCAAAGCGGCGCTGCTGGTGGGCAGCGAGGCGCATGGCGTCAGCGCGGCCATGCGGGGGTGCGCGGCCGATGTTCGCATTCCCACCGTGGGCGTCGAGTCATTGAACGCCGCCGTTGCCGCCAGTGTCATCCTGTATGAAGCGGCGCGGCAGCGGATGCTGGCCGCCAGGGAACGCACGCGTGAGCCTATTTGACCAGGCGCCGGACAACAGGGCCGGACCGCCGCGTCCGCTGGCCGAGCGCATGCGTCCGGAGACGCTGGCCGACTACCTGGGCCAGGAACACATTCTGGGTGAGGGGAAACCGCTGCGGCGGCAGTTGGAGCGCGGTGACCTGACCTCGATCATTCTGTGGGGACCGCCCGGCGTGGGCAAAACAACCCTGGCGCGCATCCTGTCGCGGCAGTCCGAGGCGGATTTCGTGCCGTTTTCGGCGGTGATGAGCGGCATCAAAGAAGTACGCGCCGTGATGGAAGAGGCCGGGCGGGCGCGCAGCCTGGGACGGCGCACGTTGATCTTCGTCGATGAGATCCACCGGTTCAACAAGGCGCAGCAGGATGCCTTTCTTCCGTACGTCGAGCGCGGCGACGTCATTCTGATCGGCGCGACGACGGAAAACCCCAGCTTCGAGGTGATCTCGGCCCTGCTGTCGCGGACACGCGTCTACGCGCTGCGTCCGTTGAGTGCTGGAGAGACAGCCGTGCTGCTGCGGCGCGCCGTGACCGACCGCGAGCGCGGACTGGGCGAGTTGGAGCTCAGCATCGGCGATGAGTTGCTGGCGATGATCGCCGCACAGGCCAACGGAGACGCCAGAAGCGCCTTGAACCTATTGGAGATCGTGGCGGCGGGAACACCCACCGGCGTGGTGACGCGCCAGACCGTCGAAGATGCGATGCAGCGGAAAATGCTGCTCTACGACAAGTCGGGCGAGGAGCATTTCAACATCATCTCGGCCCTCCACAAATCCGTGCGGAGTTCGGACCCCGATGCGGCGCTCTACTGGCTGGCGAGGATGCTGGAGGCGGGCGAGGACCGGTTGTATATTGCCCGGCGGCTGGTGCGGATGGCGATTGAGGACATCGGCCTGGCCGACCCTCGGGCGCTGGAGCAGGCGATGGCCGCCAAGGAATGTTTCCACTTCCTGGGCGAGCCGGAAGGGGACCTGGCGCTGGCCCAGGTGGTGATCTACCTGGCCGTGGCGCCGAAGTCGGACGCCGGCTACCGTGCGCTGGGCGCGGCGCGCGAGGCTGTGCGGTCGCTACCCGCCGAACCGGTGCCGTTGCACCTTAGGAACGCGCCTACGCGGGCGATGAAGGAGTGGGGCTACGGCGAAGGTTACCAACATGCCCATCAGTTTGCCGATGCCCTCGTGAGTATGCAATGCCTCCCCCCCTCTCTTGCGGGGACGCGCTTCTACAACCCGGTACAGAGGGGGCTGGAAATCAAGATTGCAGAGCGTTTGGAGCAGTTGCGCGCCAAACGCTCTCAGGTACAAGACAAAAACTCAGGGGAAGACCCTACTTCCGGGCCGTGACCGTGATCTCGATACGGGCCGTCCCCACGAGCTTGGCGACGCCCACGGTGGTGCGCGCCGGGCGCGGTTCGGGGAAGAACGTGGTATACACCGAGTTCATCCGAGGAAAGAGTTCCATGTCAGTGAGATAGACCTGAACGGCGACCGCGTCCTGAAAGCCCATGCCGGCTTCTTTCAGAATGATGCCGATGTTCTGCAGGCAGGTCTTCACCTCGTCCTCGAAAGCGGCCGGATACTGGCCGGTCTTCAGGTCGCGGCCCACCTGGCCGGAGACGTGGAGGGTGCCACCGGAGAGAATGCCCGGCGTGAACGGGCCACCTTTGGCAAACTCTTTAGGATGAATGGCTTTCTTTTCTGCCCGAAGCGAGGGGAGGCAGACGGAGGTCACCAGGAGAGCTGTGAGAATCGCGTTTCGCATATCAGGTATCTTACCGCGCCGATAGTACTTTGGGTGGTACTTTGGTCCCCTCTGCCCGCCGTTTGGTACTACCGTGAAATCCACTCTTCTTACCATTGTTTGCTCCCGAGGCGGATCGCAAAATGGCAATGTCATAGGCGGAGAGCGCACGGCGGAAAGCGATCCCGTCCAGATTCAGCTTGACGTAGTTCCTAGGCAGCAATATGGGAGGAGCCATTGCAGTTTACAACGACATCCAGTGACCGGCGGGTTTCCAGCCGGTTTCCTATTGAGCGCGAGGTCCGGTATCGCGTCTTGAACAAGAAGGGCAGCCAGGAGCAGGGTGGTGGGCGAACGCTGAACATTTCGAGTTCTGGAATTCTGTTCACGACCGAGCATGTGCTGCTGCCTGGGCGCACGATTGAGCTGTCGGTGAGCTGGCCGGCGCAGTTGAACGACGCCTGCCCGCTGAAGCTGGTGGCGCGAGGCAGGATTGTCCGCTTCGAATCGGGCCGCGCGGCGATTGAGATCAATCACTACGAGTTCCGGACGCAGGGGCAAAAGCCTCTCATGGCCAGCCAAAACTAAGCCAACCGGTCCTTCTCCACAAACTGTGTGACTTGCTGCGATGGGCCTCCCCGCAACGGGGGGCCTTGTTGCGTGTGGAGACTGCCCGGTGCGGGGCTACTGGATTTGAAACGTGAGCACCGTCTCCGGAGCCACCCTGATCTCGGGTCCACTGGTGAGCGCCGAAGCTGCCGCGCCAGCGCCAGCACCCGCACCGGCTCCGACGGCGGCGCCACGCGCTCCGCCGATGGCCGCTCCAAGTCCCGCGCCGGCCGCCGCTCCCAACCCGGTCCGCCAACCGGTGCCTTTGCCTTTCCCTTTCCCCTTCAGCTCGGCGCGCGAGGAGTTCACGGGCGTCATCTCCTCGCCTACTCGTATCTCGGCCAGGATCAGTTGCAACTCGTTGCTGCCCGTGAGCTTGCCCGCCTTTTTCATCTCGGCGATGCGCAGGATGCAATCGGCGCCTTTGCCGGCAATCACCTTGCCGTCCACCTTGATGGGGGCTTCGAGCGTGCAGGGGTAGTTCTGTCCCACGGCGCTATCCTTCGAATGGATGGCGTCAAGCGTCCTGACCGATACCTGTGCGCCTTTCGGGACCGGGACCTCAGCGCGTACGGCGGCCAGTGAACCCAGCAGCAGCATCGGAACAACCAAGCGGAACGGGTGAAACACGAACACCTCCTGGGGTTGGGGAGCGGCGGCGCCCATGCTCTTGCGAACAGCCCTCCCTATCAGAATAGGCGGGCGGCCGGCGCAAGTAAATACACCAGCCGGGAGGGCGGGAGGGAGCAGGCCCTATAATCAAGCTGCTGGGGCCTTTCGCGGCGCCTGCCGAACGGTGCTATGAAGAAGCGCTTCCTGTATGGCACGGCCGGATTCCTCCTCGCCATTCTGGTGGCGCTGGTGGTGTGGCAAGGTTCGTTCGACTTCGGCAATTATGGTCCGGCGACCAGCGAGCAAACCTACCTGCTCTGGTCCGTTTCGACGTTGATCTTCATTCTGATGGTGACGCTCGGCTTCATGCTGGTGCGGACGGGCGTGAAGTTGTATGTGGAGCGGCGGGCCGGGCGCGAGGGGTCGCGCATCCGGACCAAGCTGGTGGTGGGCGCGCTGGCCCTGAGCATCATGCCGGTGTTCTTCCTTGTGGTGTTCTCCATCTATGTGTTGAACCGGAACCTGGATAAGTGGTTCAGCCGACCGGCCACGACGATTCTCAGCAACCTGGTGGAGGTGTCGAACTCGTTCGACAGTGAGACACGCCGGCGCAGCGAGTCGCAGGCGCGCTGGCTGGCGGGCATGCCGGAGATGCGTGAGTATCAGCGGACCGGAAGGCGGCCGGCCGTTTTTTCGGTGGCGTTTTGCCGCGCCAACGGCATTGACGAGGCGTTTCTGCGGGTGGACGGTGGCGGGCAGTTGGCAGTCTGTTCGTCCCAGACGGCGCGCAGGCAGGGAGAGCGGCTGCACACGGTGGCGGTGGCGTTGTCCGGCGGTGGAGGCGGCGTGGTGGTGAGGGCGCGGACCCCGGTGGACCTGGCCTTCACGCAAAGCATCATTGAACGGGAAAACCGCGAGTTCGACAAGCTGCTGACGGCGCGCAAGGAGATCCGCTGGAGCTACATTTTGCTGCTGGTCCTGATCAGCCTGTTCATCCTGTTCGTGGCGACCTGGATCGCCCTGTTCCTGTCCAAGCAGATCAGCGGACCGATTCAAGCGCTGCTGACGGCGGCGGGTGAGTTGCGGAAGGGGAACCTGGGATACCGGATCTCCGCGCAGGGCCAGGACGAGTTGGGGACGCTGATTCGCGGCTTCAACGACATGGCGCGAGAGTTGGAGACAAATAAGGCAGAGATCGAGCGCCGCCGCCAGTTCATCGAAGCGATTTTGGAGAGCATTCCCACCGGCGTGATTTCGCTTTCGGCCGAGCGCCGCATCCGGCGCGTGAATTCGGCGCTGGGGACGATTCTGGGCGCCGAACGCGTAGCCGGTGCGGCGGTCTTGGAGGACCTGTTTCCGCTTCCCGAGGCGCGGGAGATCCACTACCTCGCCAACCGCGCATGGCGCACAGGCCAAGCCGCGGCGCAAATGGACCTGGAGCGGCCAGGGGCGGCGACGTTGCATCTGGGCATTACGGTGGCCGTCATCGAATCGAGGCAGTCGCCGGGTTTCGTGATTGTCGTCGAGGACACAAGCGAACTTCTGCGGGCGCAAAAGGCCGCGGCCTGGCATGAGGTGGCGCGCCGGATTGCGCATGAGATGAAAAATCCGTTGACGCCCATTGCGCTATGCGCCGAAAGGATCGGGCGGCAGTTGGACCGTGTGGGCAAGGATCCGGAGCGGCTGACGCCCGAGGTGATACGGGTTCTGCATGAGTGTTCGCTGACGATTTCGGGTGAGGTGCAGTCGGTGAAGACGCTGGTGAACGAGTTCAGCCAGTTTGCACGGTTCCCGGCGGCGCAACTGGCACCGGCCGATTTGAACGAGGTTGTCGAAGGGGCGCTCCACGTCTTCTCGGAACGGCTGGAGGGCGTCGTCGTAACCAAAGAGTTGGCGGACGGTCTGCCGCGGCTGATGTTGGACCGGGAACAGTTCAAACGCGTGGTTGTGAACCTGATCGACAATGCCGCCGAGGCGATGCGGGATGCCGAGGTGCGCCACCTGACGGTGATGACGCGTATGGCTGGCCAGGACACCGTGGAACTGGTTGTAGCCGACACCGGGCACGGGATTTCAGCCAGTGACCGCGAACGCCTGTTCCTCCCCTACTTCTCCACAAAAAATCGCGGGACGGGGCTTGGGCTGGCGATTGTGCACCATATTCTGGACGATCACGGGGCGCAGATTCGCGTCGTCGACAATGTGCCGGCCGGTGCCCGGTTCATGGTGGAAATTCCGGCGGCCCCGCCGGAAGGCGACGCAACCGATGCGCGGTTGGCGCCCACGAACGCCTGAAGCGGAATCGCCGCGAAGTGCTCCGGAAAGTTGACCCGGATGGAAGCGGCTTGCTACCATACTGTTGCGGGGTGGAGCAGTCTGGTAGCTCGTTGGGCTCATAACCCAAAGGTCGAAGGTTCAAATCCTTCCCCCGCAACCAACCTCCTCCGCGCCCCTCACACGACAATCTCCCCGCTAGGGCCTCCCGGCCGCCCACAGTATGGCCTTGCGAACCAGTTGTTGAAATCCGGGGTGGCGATGCGCCTCGGGACCGTGTCCCAACTGAATCACCACCACGCGTGACTTCTCGTACGGGCTGACCCAGGCCAGTGGGCCATCGCTTGCCGGATGCTTGGTCTCCAGCAGCACCGTTACGCGCGGCGAGATCCACATGCCGTGATAGGCCTCATCGTGAATCAGCATGGGCGCCAAGCCCCGCGCCAGCGGATGTCCCGGCGCCGGATTGGCCTCGATGGCCAGGTCGTGCTGGAAGGTGGACGCTGGCTGGCCGCCGTCCGGTTGCAAAAGGTACCGGCCGCCCACCACGTCACGCCACCACCACTCCCAACCGTTGTAGTCGGCCAGGGCGTGGTGCAGCACCACCATCCCTTTGCCCGCTTCGAGGAACGCCGTCAGGTTGCGGCGCTGATCCTCGGGCGTCTCCTGCACCATGTCGTAGAGCACCAGCACGTCCGTGCTCTTCCGTAAATCTCCGCGATAAGCCACCGGGTGTGGATTGACGCGGACGCGCAGCGCCGGGTGGTCGAATGCGCCGTAGAGGCTGGGCTCGTAGTCGTGGCCCCCGGTCACCAGTGTCACGCGCACGGGGCGGCCGTCATTGTTTGAGGAGGACGGGGTTGAGGAGGACGCGGCCCCGGGCGGTGTCACGGCGTCTCCCGCCGCCCACAAAACGGCCCGTGCAAACAAAGCCGCGAACCCCGGTGACGACAACGCGGAGGTGTCGTGTCCCAGCGTGGTGTGGAAGGCGCGGCCGGTGCCGAACGCCGTGGTCCAGGCAATGGGTTCATCCTTCCCCGTGCCGTCCATCGCGGGTGAGTCGAACGCCGTGGCCAGAACGTTCGCGCCGGGAAGCATGCGGAGGTTGTGATAGAGCTCGTCGGAGATCAGGAATCCATCGCCCGCCCCTGCCGTGGCCGGGTGAGCGCGGCCGGTCCACTGCACACGAAACAGGTGGCGCTTGCCATGGCCGCTTTTGGGGGCGCTGGCGGACCATCGCGCGCCTGTCAGTTCCGCATACGCGGGCCACGGCGGTTCGCGCAGTCCAGTGCGCACGTGGCGGTCACCCAGAATCTCCATCTCGCCAAAGGCGTAGCTGGCCGCATGTGTGGAAACGAAACCGCGGCCCGAGCGCACGAACTCCTCCACGGCCTTCTCGGCCACCGGACCCCACCGGGGGCCGTTGTAATCGGAAACCAGCACATGGTAAGGCGCCAGTGCGCTGGTGTTCAGCCCGGCGGGCTCCTGCGTCACGCGCACGTCGAAGCGCCCCGTTTGTTCGAGGATGCGCGCCAGCGCGGGCGTGGTGGAACGCCAGTCATGGTTGTTGCGGCCTGAAAGAATCAGCACCCGCAGTTTTCCCTCCTCAAAGAACGGCGGCCCGCCAGCGGCCGCCAGCGGGCAAGCCGCCAGGATCAGCGCGAGAGCGAATCTAGCGGGCATGAGAGCGTCCCGTCCCGGCCGTCCGGGCTGCGATCAGCGCTTCCAGCACGCCGCGGCTGCGCGCGGCCTGCTCCGGCGTTCCGCATTCAACCGAGAGCACCCCCGTATAGCCAGCCCCGGCTAGAATTCCGGTCACGCGCTCCCAGTCGATGACACCATCGCCGCAGGCGCAGCCGACGGGCGTCCCGGTAACCTTTCCCTTCTCCTCCTCCGACATGCGGATGCTGATGTCCTTGGCGTGCACGTGAACGACGAGTCCGGCCACGGCCCGCAACCCCTCGTACGGATCCTCGCCCCCCAGGTACGCGTTGCCCGTATCGTAGTTCACGCGCAGGAGGGGCGAGTCCACCAGCGTCGCGATGCGAAGCAGGCCGTCCGTGGTCTTCGTAATGCTCTGGTGCGGTTCGATCGCGACGAACACGCCATAGCGTTCGGCGGTGCGCAGCACCGTGGTCAGCGTGTACTTCATCACGGCGAACGCATCCTCGCCCTCGACCCAGGACGGGCGGATACCCTCATCGGTGTTCACCACCGGCGCGCCGATGGCATGGGCGAACCGGATGGCTTTTTGCAGGTAAGGCACCGCGATTTCCGGCCGCATCAAGGGGCAGTGCGCGCTCAGTCCCGAGGCGCGCACGCCATTGCGTTCGAGAACATCCCGCACCTCCAGCGGTTCGCCGTCCATCGACACCGAATGAAAATAGCCGGCTTCGCTCAACAACTCCCGGCCATCGTGCACCATCGGTTCCACGAACCGGTATCCCAGCGCCGCCGCCCGTTCCACGCCCGCCGCGAACGGCTTATCTTCGCAGCGGATGAATTCCAGGTTGACGCCCGTGTTCATACGTTCCACTCCGCGTTCCAATCCACGCGCTCCCGCCGTTGGTACGCGAGGTTTCCCATGTGGCAGGCCATCGCCGAATAATGACCGTCCACCGGTCCTGCGTTCGGTTGCCGGCGGGACCGGATGCACTCGAGCCAGTTGGCCATGTGCGCCACCTCGGGCGACGGACCGGCCGTGACCGCCTCGCCTCCATCCGCCGGAAGAAAGCGGTAGCCGTAGCGGAAGATATTGAGGCGGCCGCCCGAACCGAAGAAGACGATATCGGCCGACTCCTTGGCTAGCAGATCCGTGATGGTGGCCTCGAAGCTTACGTTCAACTTGCCGCCGTAATCGAGCAGGAAGTTGATGTTGTCGGGTGTGTCGCGGCCATCGGGATAACGGTAGATTCCGCCCACCGCCACCGCGCTGCGGGGCCTGTCGACGCCGAGGAACCAGTGCACCACGTCGACCATGTGGACGAAGAGTCCGCCCGTCTGCCCGCCGGTGGAAAAGTCCCAGTAGGCGAAGCGGTTGAAGTAGCGCTTCGGATCCCACGGAATGCGGGGCAGCCACCCCAGCACGGCGTTCCAGTCGAGGCCGTCCGGCTTGCGCTCCATGCCGGGTGGAACGGGCGTGAGGTAACCGCCATTGGCGTTCCATAAAGTGCGCACCATGGTCACCTGGCCAATCAGCCCGGTATCGAAGAAGCGCTGCTTGGCTTCGATGAAGTGGGCCAGGCTTCTTTGTTGCACGCCCACCTGGACGATGCGGCCGTGTTCGCGGGCGGCGCGCACGACATCGCGCCCCTGTTCAGGAAGCGAGGTCATCGGCTTTTCGACGAACACGTCCTTGCCCGCGCGGCAGGCATCCACGGTCATGCGCGAGTGCAGGTGGTCGAGCGTGGCGACGATGACGCCGTCGATGTCCTTCCGGTCGAGCAGCGCCCGGTAATCGGCCAGCTTGTCCACCGGTGTCCCCACAAGTTCCGCCCCGTGGTTCCTGCGCTGGTCCCAGGCGTCGCACACGGCGGCCCACTCCACGCCTCCGGCCCTTTGCGCCATGCGAATCAAGTGCGAGCCCCGGCCACCCGTCCCAATAATGCCGAGACGGATGCGCTCGTTGGCCCCGGCGGCGCGCGCCGTGGAGGCCGCCGTGAAGGTGGCGGCGGTGCTGGTGGTGCGAAGAAAGTTCCGGCGGGAGGACTGTGTCATGGGGGTGATCCGTGTGGAACTGGTGAGCAATCCGAACGCCATTTGCGTCGTGGAAGCCGGATTGCAACCGTGATTGCCATGACGCGCAGAGAATTGCTGGCTGGAATCCCGCTCGCCACGCGAAGCGGCTATGCCCCCACGCTCGCCGTGCAAGCCTATGTCTGGCAGCAGGCGCTGGCACGCCAGAAACGAACTATCGCGGATGGCGCGGAAGAGGTGGCCGCCAGTCTGGCCGGGGCGGGCTTCCGCACGGTGGAACTCACCTCGGCCTTCTTCACGCCGGAGCTGGCGCCCCGGATGTTGGACCTGCTGGCGCGGCACGGTCTGAAACTGGCCGTGGTCTACAACGGCGGGGCCATGCACGAGCCGGCCGCGGCCGGGCGCACCATCGACGACACGCTGGCCTTGGCCGGGCGCGTGAAGCCGGCGGGCATCGCGGCTGTCAGCTTCAATGCCAACCCCAAGCCGAAGGGTGAGCGGAAGACGGATGCCGAACTGGAGACGCAGACGCGGGCCATCGAGAGCCTGGGCCGGCGGCTCCATGCCCAGGGCCTGAAGCTCCTGGTGCACGAACATGCCCCCGAGCTGGCCGAAAACGCGCGGGAGTGGCGTCACATGCTGCACGGCACGGAGCCGAAGCACGTAGGCATCTGTCTCGACGTGCACTGGGTGCTGAAAGGCGGGCTGGACCCAATGACGCTGCTTGCCGAGGCCGGGCCCCGCCTGGGTAGCCTGCACCTGCGCAACTCCCGGAACGGCGTGTGGCTGGAAGAGGTGGCCGACGGGGATGTCGATTACTCAAGAGTTGCCGAATACCTGCGCAAAAACCGCTTTCAAGGCTGGCTGGTGGTGGAGCTCGCCTGGGAGGGGGCGACTGAAATCACACGCGGCCTAACGGAGAACCTGCGGCGCAGCCGGGAGTGGACCGAGCGCGTGTTCCACCTGCGTTGAAGCGCCGGTCCGGCGCGCACCTGCCGCGCCCGAGGCCCCATCCCAGACGCGTACGGTGTAGCGCAGCGTCACAGGACGGCCCGGCTCCAGGCGTACGGGCGTGACGCCGGGGAAGTTCGCTCCCGTGAAACCGTAATGGCGCAAGCACCAGTGGTTCGGAAATCCAGGGTTGCCGCGTTCGGCGGTGATGCGAAGCCCGGCGCGGCCTTGCGCGAACACGCCTTCCAGCGCCGCCCATTCGTGAGCGCCGTGATCCTCGTCCTTGGCGAGCGTCCCTTCGCTTGATAGCAGGCGGGTGTCCGTGCGCGGTGCGAAACGCACGCTGAAACCGCCATACCCTTTGTTCTGCTCCGGCGCGCCAGCCAGCGTCACGGGCTCGCCCACGGCCTCAATCGTCAGTGCGGCTTCTATGACGCGCGCGCCGTCCGACGCCGGGTGCGCCCGAAGCACGAGCCGGTCCCGCATCAGGACTCTGCCACCCGCGCGCCAGGTTTGGGCCGCCTCCAGCTCGGCGATGCCCGTGGGCTCGATCCGGTGGCTCACACGTTCGTTCGCGTGCTCAATGCCTTTCTGCAGCCATGAATCGTACCGCTGGCCGTTCGCATCCAGCACCGGCCAGCCCCAGAACAGGCCACGATGATGGCGGTGGTCGGCGGGTCCGTCGTCAGTCAGGATCACGCCGGCAGGAGAGGCGATAGGGTGCACATAACAGCAATTCCGCCCCTGGCCGTGATGGTAGGCGAGAACGAGCGCGCTGTTTTCGGTAAGTTCGAGCAGAACCCCGCCCTTTTCCACCCACGCGAGGTCACCAGCCTGCGCCGTGGCGGCAATCCAAAGTGCCAGCGCGAACCTCATGCGACGGTCCCCTTTCGCACCAACTCTTCGTCCACCTCGACGCCCAGACCAGGACCCGTGGGCGCCGCCAGCGCGCCATCTTCCAGCCGGAAGGGCCGCCGCAGAAAGCTGCCGGTAAGAAATTGCGGTCCGTTGAGCGCTGCTGGAAAGGCCACATCGTAGGCGCCGTACAAGGCGAGCGAGGCGGCCAGCGATACATCCGGGTCCGTCAGGCCGCTGCCCAGCACCATCAAACCCGCGTCGCGCAAAATCTCCATCTGCCGCCGGGCGTCCCATAGTCCTGCCGTGCGCGCCGGCTTCATCGCCACGCCGTCCAGCAAACCCAGTTTGATGAACTCCACCAGCTCCACGGAGGAGACCACGCCTTCGTCCATCAGAATGGGCAGCGCGCCCTGCCGTTTCAACTCCCGGAAGCCCGACAACCGGTTGGCCGCCACCGGCTGCTCAAACACGTTGACGCCCGCCGCCGCCAGCTTGGGCGCAACGGCGAGCGCGGTGGCCGTATCGTAGCCGCCGTTGGCGTCGGCCCACAGAAAACAGTCCGGCGCCTGCCGCCGCACCTGCCGGGCCAGTTCGACGTCGAACTTTGGATCCGGCGCCACCTTGATGTTGAAGTGGCGGTAGCCGCGCCGCAGTCCCTCGTCGACCAGGCCGCCGGTTTCGTCGAGGGTGCGCGGGTTCAACGTCCAGCTCAGTGTGATCCGCTCGCGCCCCTTCCGGCCCCACCATGTGGAGAGGGGACGTTTGGCCAGCCGCCCGGCCAGGTCGTGCAGCGCCAGATCGATTCCTGCCTTGGCGATGGGCATGCCTGTCGAGAACGATGCGGCTACCGCCCGGTTCATGGCCTGGTGCGCGCCGGCGATGTCGAACGGATCGCGCCCGGTCAGGACGGGCGCCAGGTACTCGCGCAGCGTCGAGACAACCGACTCGGGCGTTTCATAGCTCCATGTATGCGTGGGCACGCTCTGGCCCCAACCGGAGGAGCCATCCTCGGCGGTGATCTTCACGAACACGGCCGGGCGCTGCGGCTTCGGAAAGAAGCGGAAGTGGCCGGTTACCGGGTAGATCACCGGGAACACTTCGACACGCTGGATGGGCGGTCCGGCAGAGGCGCCTGGAACAGCTCCCGCCATAGCTCCCGCACTCACAATGGGAAGGAATGCCCGCCGCATCATACGATTTCAAGGCGGGTCGAGTCGAATGTCACGCGGCGGCCGGTTCGCATCGCCTCGGCGGCCATGATACCGGCTACAGCGTGCGAAAAGCCGTCCTGAATGTTCGCTCGTGGCGTCTTGCGCGAGCGCACGCAGCGCAGGAAATTCTCCATGTGCGTATCGGTTTGCACGGGCTCCACGGCCAGAGTGGACTGAATCTTGTCCTTGTCCGAGCTGCCTTCGCCGGAAACCGTCAGACGCTCGCAATCCAGCACGCCGCGCGTGCCGTACCAGGCGTTCCGCACCGGCGCCGCGTTGGTGAGGCTCATCGCCCAGCGCACCAGGCAGCCGTCCGGATATTCGAGCAGAGACTGAAAGACGTCCTCCGTCTCGCGGCCGTCCTTCCACAAGTAGACGCCGCCGCTGGCCACGGCCGACCGCGGATACGGCGCGCCGAGGAACCAGGGTACAAGGTCGATATAGTGGCTCATCCACAGTCCCGGCAGCCCGTTGGTATAGTCGCGAAACAACTGCCACTCGCGCAGACGGCGCGCGTCGAAGGGCCTGTCCGAGCGTCCGAACAGAAAGCGCGGCCAGTCGATATCCTCGGCGCGCAGGCCGGAATAGTCGCGGCGCCAGCGCGCCTGGTGAAAATTCACCTCCATGTCGACGCGAGTCACGCGGCCGAGAACTCCCCGCTGCATGAGCGCGGCCGCGCCCATCAAACCCGGTTCGCTGCGGCGCTGCGTTCCGATCTGCACCACCTGGCTGGACTGCTTGACGGTGTGAAACGCACGCTTGGCATCGGCGAACACCGTCGCCATGGGTTTCTCGCAATAGACGTCCTTGCCCGCGCGCACGGCCTCGGCGAGCATCTCGGCGTGCGTGAAATCGGGCGAGGCGATAATGACCGCGTCCACCTCCTTCCAGGCCAGCAACTCGCGGTAGTCCGTGGTTTTGCGCACGGGACCGTTGAACGCCGAACTGGAACGCTCCACCATCTCATCCAACGCCGGACGGTGCACGTCGCACACGGCCGTAATGGCGATGTTCTCCGGCTTCAGTTTGATCAGGTCCCCGAAGTGGTGCCTGCCCCGTGAACCCGCGCCGATCAGACCGATGCCAATGCGGTCATTCGGCGAAAAGGTTCGCGCCGGAGCGCCCGCCGCTGGAACGCCCGCGGCCATGCCGAGAAATGTCCGTCGTGAAGCACTCATGCTGAACCTCCTGCCGGTCCTGCGTTAAAGTGCGCATCAGGTGGGTGATGTCACTCAGCCAATGCGTGGAAACTCATAGCCCTTCCGTCGTGGGCGGCTCAAAAATGTGTTGGCTTCCGCATCGCTGTGGAATCTCTCGGCTACCGGGTCCCATTTGAGCGTCCGGCCGAGATCCCTGGCAATGTTCACCAGGTGGCAGAGGGTCGAGGCGCGGTGGCCGGCCTCCACATCGGCGTTCGGGTTGCGGCGGCGGCGCACAGCGTCGAAGAAGTCGGCGATGTGAAAGCGGTTTTCGCCGGGACCCTCGGGGGTGAACTCGGGCGCATCCTTCATCAGCTTCGATGCCAGGTCGCCGGGCTCCACGGTGAACGATCCGCGCTTGATTTCAATGCGGCCCTTATCACCCACAAAGATTGCGCCCAGGTCGGCGTGGTCGCGCCTGGCGCCCACCAGTTTGACGAGCGTGCCGGAAGCAAACCGCATGATGACCGGCGCTGTAAGACCCGGACCTTCCGGCGCGATTTCCACCGGCCCGGTGTCATCGGCGCCCAGCGCGCACTGCACCTGGTCGAGCGAATGTGCGCCCCAGCCGGTGACGCCCCAGGACTGGCCGCCGCCATCGTAGTCCGTGTACCAGGCCCAGCGCTTCTGCAACTCGGCGCTGAACGGCCGCAATTCGGTCTGATTGCACCACTGGTCCCAATTCATGCCATCCGGAATGGGCTCGGCCGGGCGCGGAGACCAGCGCCGTCCCGCCTCGAAGTTGCACACGATCACTTCGCGCACCTTGCCGATGGCCCCTTCCCGCACGAGTTTGCTCGCATACACGTTGGCGGGCAGGGAGCGCTGCTGGGTGCCTGTCGTCAGCACGCGGCCATAATGCCTCGCCGCGCGCACAAGCACGCGCCCTTCGGCGACGGTCAACGTAAGGGGCTTCTCCGCATAGACGTCGACACCCGCCTGCATGGCGTGAATGCAGATCAAAGCCCGAGCGTGCGTCGTGGTCTCCACGAACACCGCATCGAGTTTCTCCTTGTCGAGCATGGCCCGGTAGTCGTGATACTTCGTCCATTGCTCGCCATCGCCGCGCGTTTTGGCCGCCTCATGGCAACGGGGCAGGAAACAATCGGCCACGGCCACAATCTGGGCGCCGGGGAACTGCTCGTTGGCCAGCAACCACCGGGCGCGGCCGCCGAGCCCGATAAAGCCCAGACGGATGCGGTCGTTGGGGCCCACCGCGGCCAGGGCTGCCGCAGGCGTAAGCAGAAAGTGGCGTCGCTTCATGGTGGGACGGTGTGCATTTCACTCGCCATTCCGGCGCCATCCCGCCGCGATCCTTGGGCCACCCCGGCCCGCAGCCGGACCTTGGATTGCTAAAACGGTGTTATGACAAGGCGGCAATTCGCTCCCCTCGCATCCTCCCTGCTTGCGCCTGTGCCGGTTCCGGCCCAAAAGCGCCGGCTTCGCCGCGAAGACTGCTTTTTCGGGCTCCACTTCGATCTCCACCCGAATGACAAGGACAAGGCGCTCGGCCGCGATCTCACCAGCGGCATGGCCAACCGTCTTCTCGACCGCGTGAAGCCCGACTACATCCAGTACGACTGCAAAGGGCATGTTGGCTACATGGGTTACCAGTCCTCGGTCTCCACGCCGGCCTCCAACATCATGAAGGACTCGCTCGCCATCTGGCGGCGGGCCACGGCGGAGCACGGCGCCGGGCTTTACATCCATTTCTCCGGCGTGTGGGATTCGCTCGCCATCCAGCAGCATCCCGAGTGGGCCTCCGTGCAGGCCGGCGGAACGAAGGATCCGAACGCCACGAGCACCTTCGGCCCTTATGTGGATGAGCGCATGCTGCCGCAACTCAAAGAAGCCATCGAAAGGTACGATCTGGATGGCGCCTGGGTGGATGGTGAGTGCTGGGCCGTACGCCTCGATTACTCGGCCGCGGCGGCGGACGCGTTCCGGAAAAGCTCCGGGCTGGCGGATCTTCCCAAAGGCCCCGCCGACCCCGGCTGGCAGGAGTTTCTCGACTTTCACCGGGCGGCTTTCCGCCGCTATGTGAAGCATTACATCGACGAGTTGCACCGCTTCAGGCCTAGCTTTCAGGTGGCCAGCAACTGGCTCTATACGACCTTCGTCCCCGAGAGGCCCGAACTGCCCGTGGACTTCATTTCGGGCGACTACCTAGGAAACGCCAGCATCTCCACGGCGCGGCTGGAAGCACGCTACCTTTCGGCCGTGGGCAAGCCGTGGGATCTGATGGCCTGGGGCTTTCAGCACAATCCGGCGTCGGACACCACGGTCAGCCACAAGCCGGCGGTGCAGTTGCAGCAGGAGGCCGCCGTCGTGCTGGCGCAGGGCGGTGGATTTCAGATTTACTATCAGCCCACGCGCGCCGGGTGGATCGACGACCGCAACGTCGGCGTGATGGAGCGCGTGGCGCAATTTTGCCGTGAGCGCCAGGAGGTGAGCCACAAGACGGAGACCGTGCCGGGCATCGGTGTTCTCTTCTCCACACACAGCCTCTATACGAGCGCGAACAAAATGTTCGGCGGGTGGGGCGCGCACACGAACCCGGCGCGAGGCATTGTCGACGCGCTGGCCGCCGCGCACTATACGGTGGATGTGATCCCGGAATGGAAACTCGACGAGTCCGCCTCGCAATACCGGCTGATCGTGCTGCCCGACTGGCCCGCCACGGGAGCCAAAGTAAAGGAGGCGCTGGCTCGCTATGTGCGTGGCGGAGGTTCGCTGCTTCTGGTGGGAGCGGCGAACGCCTCGCTGTTCGCGGCCGAACTGCCGGTGCGTCTTGGGCAGGCATCCAAACAACAGGCCTTTATCGCGGGCACGGAGGTGTTTGGTAATGTGAGCGGCCTGTGGGCCGATGTCGAGCCCGGCGAAGCAAAGGTGATCGGAACGCGATTCCCCACCTTCGACTCCCGGCGCGACGGCGTCCCGGCCGCCACGCTGAGCAGTCTCGGCTCCGGCCGGATCGCCGCCATCTACGGGCCCCTTGGCGCGACCTACGCCACCACGCACGCTCCGCCCGCGCGGGAGTTCCTGCGCCAGGTGGTTTCGGCCGTCTACACGCCGGACCTGGTGCTGAAAGCACCGCCGGTGATTGAAGCCGTCCTGCGGCGCAAAGACGGCGTTACGCTGCTGCATCTGCTGAACGCCGCGCAAATGCAGGTGGCAGCCGACTACGGCACGATGGACTACATTCCGCCCGTTGGACCGGTGACGATCTCCTTGCGGCTGGACCGCCGGCCAGCGCGCGTCACGGTGGAACCCGGCGGCCAGGTTCTGCCCGGCGCCTGGATCAACGGCGCCTGGGTAGGCGCGCTGGACCGCGTCGGCGTCCACACCGTTGTGGCGTTCCGGTAGCTTCGGACTTCTGCGGCCAGGGTTTTGGAAACGATTCATTCAGTTACTGGATGAGTGATAGAATCCGACTTATCCGTCATGTCCAAGGTGATTCCGGCCGCGCGCGGCGCGCTCAAAAAGTCTGACCTGCGGGTAGCCAATCAGAGGCTGCTGCTCAACATCATTCGGGAGAACCAGGGCGCCTCGCGGGCGGACATCGTCAGAATCACGGGCTTCTCGCCGAGTTCCGTCACGTTTGTCGTGAACCGCATGTTGCGGGACGGCCTGCTGGTGGAGACGCCGGACGGCAGCCATGCCCAGGTCGGCCGGCGGCCGTTTACTCTGCGCATCCGGCCCGAGGCGATGATCGCCGTGGGAGCTGAGATCTCGCACCTGCAATCGCGTGTGGTCACGGCCGACTTGTATGGCAACCTTCTGAAGCAGCGCGAGATCAAGTGGCAGAGAGATCCTCGCCTCATGCTCGCCAGGGTTGGCGACGCCATTCGCGCCCTGGCGGAAGGCATCCCCGAGGAACGGTTGCTCGGCGCCGGAATCAGCCTGCCGGGAACGATCGACCGCGCCACGGGCAGGGTGATCGCGGCCGAACACCTGGACTGGTTCGACTTCGACGCCGGCGCGATTCTTTCGGAGAGATCCGGCGTAACCTGCTTCTTTGAGAACGACGCCAAGCTCGGCGCTCTGGCCGAACGCTGGTTCTGCGAGCCGGGGGCGCGGCCGCTGGAAACCTTCGTCTTTGTCGTGCTGGGCGAAGGGCTGGGAACCGGAGTAATGATCGAAGGACGGCTGCTCCATGGCGTCTCGGGCGAGGCCTCCGAGTTCGGCCACACGAGCATCGTCCACGATGGCAGGCGCTGCCCCTGCGGCGGCATCGGCTGCTGGGAGGAGTACGCTTCCCAGCGCGCCGTGGAGCGCCTGTACGCCGGGCGGATCAACGCCAAGCGGCGCGGCAGGCCGGTTGGCGTGAACGAGATTGTTCAACTGGCCCGTCAGGGCGATTCCACCGCCATCGAAGCCCTGCGCGAGGTGGCGAACTATCTGGGGACCGGGTTTGCGAACCTCAACGCCGCTTTCAACCCCGAGGCGATTGTCGTCGGCGATTACCTGGCCTCGGCCTGGGACGTAATGGGTGACTGGGTGCTCACGGCCATGCGCAGCCGCGGCCCACAACGGTTTCTCTCCCGCCTGCGGGTCATCCCTTCGCGCCATGGCCACGATTCGACGCTGAAGGGCGCTGTGGCCCTGGTGCTCTCGCGGTCCCTCGCCGGAGCGGGCCAGTTCAGTGGCGCTCCGGCCCCGCCGCTGCGCGCCGTGAAGCGGGCGTAGGAGCGCGCGTCCGGTTTTCTCCCGTCCAGCTCATTTCTCCGTTGACAACGCTTCCGGAGAAATTTACACTAACTGCACAAATTAATCTCCTGGTGTGCGCCGGGAGAGGTTTGTGCACTCAACACCGCCAATGGGAGGGCCGTCGCCATGAACAGGCAGATTGCTTCAGTGGCCGCGATACTCGCTTTGATCTTGCTGGAGACGGGAAGTCTCCAGGGACAGTCGATTCAGGGCAGCCTTTTGGGTGCCATCGTGGACTCCGCTGGAGGCGCCGTGACCGGGGCCGACGTCACCATCCGGAACGAGGGCACCAACTTCATCCGGACGATGAAGACGGATGAGGCCGGAAGCTACCGCGTCGGAGGACTCGAGACGGGGCTCTACCAGGTGACCGTCACGGCGGCCGGGTTCAAGACCTACACCCAGACGCGCATCGACCTGGCCAGCGCCCAGGTGAAGCGGATTGATGTGCGCCTGGAAGTGGGCGACGTGGCGACCACGCTGACGGTGGAAGGCGGCACCTCGCAGGTGGAAACCGAAACCGCCACGCTGTCCAATCTGAAAACCAGCCGCGATTTCGCCCAGCTTCCCATGAGCGTCTTCGGCCGCGCGTGGTCCAACATCACCAACGTCACCGCCGGAATTCAGAGCACCAGCGGATTCGAGGTGAACGGTGCGCGCGATACGGCGAACAACTTCACCGCCGATGGAATTTCGGTGAACGATATGGTGAGCAGCCGCAACACGGCGAACGGCTTTTCCGGCGACATCGAATCCTTCCAGGAGATCAAGATCCTGACGGCCAACACATCGGCCGAGTACGCGCAAGTTGCTCAGTTCCTGGCCGTGAGCAAGTCAGGCACGAATGCGCCTCACGGAGCGTTCTACTGGGGTATATTCAACTCCGCGACACAGGCGCGAAGCTGGGCCGACCGCCAGCCCGTGTCCTTCACCAACCACAACATGTTCGCGGCCAGCGGCGGCGGACCGGTGGTCATTCCGAAACTGTACAACGGCAAGGACAGAACCTTCTTCTTTGCCTCCTACAGCGGAGCGCGGTACAGAATCGGCAACCGGCAATACATGATCGTGCCGACGGCGGCCATGCGTCAGGGCAATTTCTCGGCGCTCAACGGGTTGATCTCCGTGGTGGACCCGCTCAACAACCGCACGCCGTTCCCGAACAATACGCTGCCGGCCAACCGCATCAGCACGGTGGCGCAGAAAGCGCAGGACCTGCTGTATCCAGACCCGAACCAGCCCGGACAAGGCATCTACGGCATGACCCAAAACTTTTACGCTGACCCTGGGGGCGCCTACGACTCCAACGTATATTCCATCCGCGCCGATCACAAGATCAGCAGCAAGAACCTGCTGTTTGTCCGTCTCGGCCGCACCGCGACCAATGGCGACACCTATCCAGGGCCGTTAAAGAGCGGCTTCGGCGGCAGCACGTTGAGCAACATCCCCGGCGCGAGCCTGGTGATCTCGGATACGCACACCTTCTCCCCCGCGCTGGTGAACGAGTTCAAGTTGGGCTTCAACCGGACCTATTCGGAAAATCAGGACATCAACTTCGGAAAGGATGTGCAGTCGCAGCTTGGCATCAGCGGCATCGACAACCCCGGCAATGACCCCGCCATCGCGGGCATGCCACTGTTTTCCTTCGGCGGCGCGATTCCCATCGCGGCCAGCAACAACAGAAATATAGCTTCCAATGCGCAGAACACCTACCAGGTGATCAACAACGTCTCCTGGTACAAGGGACGGCACAACATCAAGTTCGGCGCCGATGTCCGCCGCCTGCAGGTGAACAACGAGAACAAGCCGCTGACCATCCGCGGCACTTATTCGTTTGACGACCGGTTGAGCGGCCTGGCCTACGCCAACTTTCTGCTGGGCTATCTTTCCGGCGCCACCCGGGGCATCGCGCGCCCCAACGCGTACACGAGGAGCACTTTTTCCGGCTTTTACATTCAGGACGACTTCAAGCTCCATCAGCGGTTGACGCTCAACTATGGCCTTCGCTACGAATATCAGTGGCCCTGGGTGGAGAAGTTCGACCGTATGTTCACCTTTAACCCCGCCACCGGCAGCATGGTGACGGCGGGTTCGGCCATCCCCAAGGACCTCGTGCCCGCCGTGGCCGCATCGCTGCCCATCACGACGGCCAAGGATGCCGGACTGCCGCTGCGCAGCCTGATGTACAACGACTCGAACAACTTCAGTCCGCGCATCGGTCTGGCGTACCGCCCGTTTGGCGACGCCACCACCGTGATTCGCGCCGGCTACGGCCTCTATTCGCAGTTCTGGCCGGGGCTTCTGGGACAGAACGCGACGGGCGGACCCTGGCAATCGACGGAGAACTTCATTCTTGAGAACGCCAATAACCCCACGCTCCGCTTTCCCAACCCCTTTGCCGTCAGCTCGACCTTCGCCGGCATCCAGTCCATCAGCGGACTGAGCGCACACTTCCCCACCGAGCGCACGCACCAGTGGAACATCTCCATTGGCCGGCAGATTCTCGGAATGGCCGTCGATATCGGCTATATCGGAACCCGCTCGCTGCGGTTGCCTTACAACGAGGATCTGAATCTGCTCCGCCCCAGCACCACGCCGTTCAGCGCGGCGCGCAGGCCCTATCCCCGGTTCAACAACGCAAACCTGATTCAAACCGGCGCCGGCTCCTCCTACAACGGCTTCACCATCCAGGCGGACCGGCGGATGAGCCGTGGTCTCTGGTTCAATGTGAACTACACATGGGCCAAGGGACTCACCGACACCAGCCTGAACGGCTACACGGGAGGCATTCAGCAGAACCAGTATCAGCGGTATCTGGAGCGTTCCGACGATCCGGCCCTGCGGAGGCAGCAACTGCGGTTCAGTTATGTGTGGGACATCCCGGTTGGCCGCGGCCGGAGAGCGCTGAGCAACATGCCGCGCGTGGCCGATTTCATCATCGGTGGATGGCAGATGGCCGGCATCACGACGATGGTTACCGGCGCGCGTTTGAGCCCGTCCTACTCCAACGCGGACCCCACCTATACGAACGTGTTTTCCGGAAGGCCGGACCGCGTTGGCAACGGCAATCTGGACTCCGGCGAAATGAGAAGCCTCATCAAGTCCGGCAGGCCGGTGTTCAATCTCGCCGGCTTCACGGTGCCCGCCACGGGCCGGGGATTCTATGGCAACTCCGCGCGCGCGATCCTTACCGGTCCGGGCACGGCCACATGGAACGTCGGTGTTCACAAGAACTGGCTGGTGTTCGCCGAACGAGCCCAGGTGCAGTTCCGATGGGAGATGCACAATGCCTTCAACCGGGCCAACTTCGGTACGCCGAATCTCAACATTCAATCCGGCTCCTTCGGCCTGGTGACCGGAGCCGGCAGTGGACGCGCCATGCTGTTCGGAGCGCGTTTCGACTTCTGAGATTCGCGCCATGAGACTACTGGTCATCCTGGCTCTCGCCGCGGCGGCGTGGGCGCAGGAGGGGGCCTCGCCGGCCGGAGTTTCCCTGGCCAGGCGGCACACCGCCGCCGAACGCTATGCGATGTTCCAGCGCAATCTGGTGCTGCGCGCTGAGGCGATCAGCGCAGGCCAGTTTCAGGGGATCAACAGTCTGGAGGACTGGAAGCGCCGCAGGCCGGAGGTCCGCCGCCAGTTGCTGGACATGCTCGGTCTGGATCCGATGCCGAAGCGGACTCCGCTGAACGCCCGCGTCACGGGAGCATTCCAGCGGCAGGGCTACCGTGTGGAGAACGTCGTCTTCGAGAGCCTGCCCGGAATGTATGTCACGGGCAATCTCTATCTGCCGGCGGGCGGGCAGCCATCCCTCCGCTTCCCCGCCGTGGTCTATGTCTCCGGCCACGCGCCCGGTCCGGCGGGAGCCAAGGCGCAATACCAGCACCACGGCGTTTGGTTCGCCCGGAACGGATTTGCCGCGCTGCTGCTCGATACCATCGAGTTCGGCGAAATTCCCGGCATTCATCACGGCGTTCACAACCTTGCCATGTGGGACTGGCTTTCTCTCGGCTACACGCCGGCGGGCGTCGAGGTATGGAACGCCATCCGGGCGCTGGACTACCTGGAATCCCGGCCCGAGGCCGACGTCTCCCGCGCCGCCATCACCGGGCGTTCCGGCGGCGGGGCCATCAGCTGGTTTACGGCCGCCGCCGATGAGCGGTTCCAGGCCGTGGCGCCCGTGCATGGAACATGGTCCGTGGGGCCGCATGTCGCCCATGACGTGGTGCGGGAAAACTGCGATTGCATCTACTTCTGGAACACCTATCAGATCGACCTGCCGCTGGCAGGCGCGTTGATCGCCCCGCGTCCTCTGATGATCGTGAACGCGAGTAGGGACGGCGCTTTTCCGCCCTCCGGCTACGAGCCCGTCTATCAGTGTCTGCGGCCCGTGTATGACTGGTATGGCGCGCCCGAAAAGCTCGCCACATTTGCCCAGGACACGCCGCACGCCGACCTGCCCGCCTACAGGAAAGCCGCCAACGAGTGGCTGAACCGCTGGATGCGCGGCGATCTCACGCCCTTCGACGAGAGCGGCATTGAGCGGGAACCCGATGCCCAGCTCACCGTGCTGAAAGAGTATCCAGCCGGGGCGGTCAATGAAGGCATTCACCGCTCCTTTATCAAGGCGCATCCATTGACGGCGCCCCGAACGCTGCGCGAATGGACGGCGCGCCGCGCGGAGGTGGCCGCGCAACTCAAAGCTAAGGTCTACCGCGCCTTCCCGAAGCGGCAGGTTCCCTTCGATACATGGAAAGCCCCGTACAGGATGTGGACCGAGCGCTACGCGGACTCGTTCCAGGTGGAGTTCACCACCGAGGAAAGCGTCCGCGTGCACGGCCACCTGTTCATTCCCAGGAACGGGAAGACCAGCCATCCGGCTCTGATCTATGTCAAGGACCGCGAGGACATCATCTTCTCCGTGGACTTCGACCACCTGCTCTCCGCGCTCAAGGACCATGCCGTGCTTGTGCTCTACCCGCGCGCGAGCGACTATCCCATGGACGTCAACCGGACCTCGGTGACGAAGATGACCACTGCGCTGCTGGGCGGCACGCTGGAAACACTGCAGCTCTGGGACATCCTGCGCTCGGTGGATTTCCTGGCCGCTACGGAGGGGCTGACCCTGAATTCAATTACGCTCTACGGACGGAGACAGATGGGTGGTCTTGCTCTTCACGCCGCGGCACTCGACGATAGAATCAAACGCGTGATTCTCGACGATCCTCCGCGTTCGCACGGGCAGGGTCCGGCCTTATTGAATGTGCTTCGCGTCACCGATCTGCCCGAGGTGGCCGGAATGCTCGCTCCGCGGGAGATTGTTTCGCTGACGCCAGTGCCGGAGGCATACCGGCTGACGCGGTCTGTGTACGGTCTTCACGGCAAGGGCGCTTCGATCCGGGAAGCGGCATCGCTCGCCGAAGCGCTGCGGGTGTGGGCGCAATGAGCCCGCTGCTGTTCCTGCTGCTCGCCGCGCAGCACACTCCTGCCGAGCGGTACGAAATGTTTCAAAAGAATCTGGCGATGCGCGGCGAAGCGATCACGCGCGGCCAGTTCGACGGGATGAACGGCATCGAGGAATGGAAGCGGCGCCGCCCTGAGATCCGGCGCAAGTTTCTCGACATGCTTGGTCTTGATCCGCTGCCGGCGAGGACGCCCCTGAATGCGCGCGTGACGGGAGAATTTCAGCGCTCCGGCTACCGCGTGCAGAACATCGTGTTCGAGAGCCAGCCCGGATTGTACGTCACCGGCAACCTCTATCTTCCCCACCCATCGCCGCCGCGGGCGCGATATCCCGCGATCGTCTATGTGTCCGGCCATTCGCCCGGGCCCTTGGGGGCCAAGGTGGACTACCAGCAGCACGGCATCTGGTTCGCCCGCCATGGTTATGCCGCGTTCCTTCTGGACACGATCGAGTTCGGCGAGATTCCGGGCATCCACCACGGAATTCACAACCTCGGAATGTGGTACTGGCTGTCACTCGGCTACACGCCAGCCGGCGCTGAGGTGTGGAACGCCATCCGGGCGCTCGACTATCTCGAGACCAGAAGCGAGGCCGACACCTCTAAGGCCGCGATTACAGGGATCTCCGGCGGAGGTGCGATCACCTGGTTCACCGCCGCCGCCGACGAGCGGTTCCGCGCGGCCGTTCCCGTGCTGGCCACCTGGACCGTGGGGCCGCACGTCGCCAACGACGTGGTGAAGCAAAACTGCGACTGCATCTATTTCTGGAACAGCCACCAGCTTGACCTGCCCGTTGTCGGAGCGCTGATCGCCCCGCGTCCTCTCAAAATCATCAACGCCACTAAGGATGGGGCCTTCCCGCCGTCCGGCTATGAACCGGTGCATGAGAAGCTGCGGATGGTCTACGGCTGGTACGGCGCGCCGGAGAAACTGGCTGAATTTCACGCCCCCACGCAACACGCCGACCTGCCTCCTTTCCGCAAGGAGGCCGATGAGTGGCTCAACCGCTGGCTGCGCGGCGACGCCTCGCCGTTCGAGGAAGGAGAGATCCAGAAGGAGACCGGCACTGAGCTCAGGGTGCTCGACCGCTATCCCCCCGATGCCAGGAACGAGGGCATTCATCGCGGCTTCATTGCCGCACATGCGCCGCGGAAGTGGAAGACGCTTCCCGAATGGCGCCGCCGGCGGAACGAGTTGTCCCGGACGCTGCGCGAGAAGGTGTTCGCCGCTTTCCCCAAGCAGCGTGTACCGTTCGACACATGGAAGAGCCCCCACAGGATGTGGACGGAACGGTACGCGGAGTCCTACAAGGTTGAGTTCACCACCGAGGAGAGCATCCGCGTGCATGGGCAGTTGTTTCTGCCGCGAAACGGCAAGGCGGCCACCTCCGCGTTGATCTTTGTGAAGGCGAAAGCCGACAACGTCTTTGCCGTGGACTACGACAACCTGCTGTCCGCCTTCGCAAACCATGCTGTTCTCGTGCTCAACCCACGCGCCGTGGATTACCCCATGGACACCAACCGGACTTCGGTGACGAAAATGACTGTGGCGCTGCTGGGCGCGACGCTCGAATCGCTCCAGCTTTGGGATGTGCTGCGCTCGATCGACTATCTGACAGAGGAGGAGAAGCTGAATCTCACCTCGATCTCGGTCTACGGGCGCAAGGAGATGGGAGGCCTGGCTCTGTACGCGGCGGCGCTGGACAGCCGCGTCACTCGTGTCATTCTCGATGACCCACCCGGTTCGCACTGGCAGGGCCCGGCGATGCTGAACGTCCTGCGCTTCACCGATCTTGCCGAGGTCGCCGCCATGGCCGCTCCCAGGGAGATCGTGTCCCTGACGCGGCTGCCGGATGCGTACGAATACACACGGTCGATCTACGCTCTGTACGGTAAGAACCAGTCCATTCGCGTGGCCGCTTCGCTCGGGGAAGCGCTGCAGGTAGGGGGGCAACTATGAAACACTACTCGCGCCGTCATTTCGCAGGGGCCGCCGCGGGCGGGCTCGCCCTTCCGCTCGCCGCGCAGATTCCCGGGCAGAGGCCGCCGAAGCCGCCGGGCGTTGAGGTTCTCAACCCCCGGAACCGCGTCCCGGTAAGCTTCATGATCGACGATTCGACATGCCTGGTGAACCTGGCTCACTTCGCCATACCGCAGTTCGCCGAAGTGTTTCCGGACCGCTACCGGCAGGACTGGCGCTCGTTGCCGCGCGAGATTCCCGACAGCTTTGTGCGCAAGTTCGGCGAGTGGTGCCATGCGCACGGCGTGAAAGGGAAGTACAGCATCGTCCCCTACCCGGCCTGCACGGGCTGGATGGATCGCGACAGTCCCGGCTGGTCCAAGAAGGATCTGGATGAGAGCCTCCGGCTGGTCCGGACGCTCATGCTTCCCAACTGGGACATCCACCCCGAGATGATCTCGCACACCTGGATCATCGACACGAACACCGGACGCCCCTACCCCGAGCGCACCGACTTCTTCATGGAGAACTTCCGCTGGTCTGAGGGGAAGTCGGCCGATCAGCTCGCCGTCTACATGTCCTACGCGCTGCGGATCCTGAAGAACGTGGAGCTGCCGTGCGAAGGAATCACCACGCCGGGCGGCTTTGCCGGCCACGTGCTGCCCGCGCTCGCACAAGCTACGCTGCAATCGTGCCGCGATGTGTTTCAGGCGGAAATTCCGCACTATTTCCGGCACGCGATTCTCGACGGGCGCAGCGTGGCCCCCCGCGTCGAGTACGCCTCCGGGCTGGACGGAAGCGATCCCCGTTGCGTCGTCTCGATCATCGCCTGCACCAGCGACTGGTTTGGCGGCTGGGATGGTCTGGCCGCGCCGGAACTGGACAAGATGATCACGGAGGATTCGCGCGGCGGGCGGCTTCCCGAGGTGATCCGGCGGGGCGAACCTGCCGTGCTCTACGGGCACTGGCCGGGAATCTACTGCAACGGCCAGGAGACAGGCTTCCATACCTTGCAGAAGGTAGTCGCGCGGCTCCAGGCGGGCTTCGACAACCTGATCTGGATGAAGCTGAGCGAAATCGCCCGCTACTGGGCGGCGAAGGAGTTGACCCGCATCGAGGCTTCCGGCGGAACCGTTTCCTTCCAGGCCCCCTTCGCCTGTCCCCGGTTTACGCTGCGCTGTCCGGCGCGGATCGGTGGCGCGCCCCGGCAGACGGTTGATGGGGAAACAAAACCGTTGCGGGAGGCGCCGCATCCGCTCGCTCTCGATGGCGGTACATGGACGCGCCAGGGTGGCCATGTCCTGGTTTGCGCCGATCTCCCAAAGGGCAAAAGCAGCCTGTCGCTATAAGTGCTCCTGTAACGGCGCGGCTCGATTGCTGTCTAATAAAAGTAGAGGCGCAGGTGGTGGGGTTGAAGGGGCAGCCACCCGCCGAAGCGCGGGAGCCCGAAGGAGCAAATGATGGGTACTTTGCAGATCAAGCGCATTGTAGAAGACGCGGGCCACGGCGATGGGACTCGGATTCTGGTGGACCGCCTTTGGCCGCGCGGACACACCAAAGCCTCGGTGAAGTACGATCTCTGGCTGCGCGACGTGGCGCCCACCACGGAGTTGCGGCGCTGGTTTGGACACGAGGCCGAGCGTTGGCCGGAGTTCCGGAAGCGGTACTTCGCGGAGTTAAAGTCCAACCCGGAGGCGTGGGCGCCCATTGTGGACGCGCTGCGGAAGAGCAATGTCACGTTGCTGTTCGCCGCCCATGATGAGGAGCACAACAACGCCGTCGCCTTGCGTGAGTTTCTGTCCGCCCGCCATTCATGAAGAGACGAGGCGGCGCTCGATCCGGTCTAGAAGCTCGAAGAGGATGCGGCGCGCTTCGCCGCCGTGCGTGAACTCGCCGCTGAGAATCGTCCGCGGCTCCTGTTCGTAAGGGCCGGCGCCGATCTCGTGGGCGCAGTTCTCCAGCAGGGCTTCCAAACCCGCCCGTTGGATCTCGAAGTGGAACTGCAAGCCAAGCGCGCAGCGATGCTCGAAGGCCTGCACGGCGCATCCCTCGCTCGATGCAAGCAGGCGCGCGCCCTCGGGAAGATCGTAGGTCTCGCCATGCCAGTGCAGCACGGTCATCTCTTCCGGCAGACCGCCGAACAAGGTGTCCGCGCCCCCGCCGGCGCGAATAGGGAACCATCCGATTTCCTTGCAGGCGTTCTTCCTTACCGTGGCTCCGAGAGCCTCGGCGATCAATTGTGAGCCAAGGCAGACGCCCAGAACAAAGGTTTCTTGCCGCAGCGCGCTGGCGATGAGAGCCTTCTCGCCGGGCAGCCAGGGGAACTCGGCCTCGTCGTGGACGCTCATGGGTCCTCCCATCACCACGAGCAGGTCGAACTGATCCGGACGGGGTTGTGGTTCGCCCTGGAACAGACGAACAGCCGTGAAGGCGTGACCCCGGTCCCGAGCCCACTCCGCGATGGCGCCCGGACCTTCGAAGGGAACGTGCATCAGGCAGTGGATGCGCAGGGGCGCGCCGGCGTGGGGGACCATCACACCATTATCTCCATCAGCTCCACCTTCCACTTCGCAAGCATCGCATGGCGCGGAGACGGCATTGTATCCTTGTGCCATGCCGAGCCCTCTGAGCACAGAGGAAACCATAGACCGTCTGGCGAACAGTATCTCGCCCGCCTACGCGGCGTTGCGCGACTTCACGGCGCCGCAGGTCCGCGCGGCCGCGGCGGGCGTAATCGACCTGATGCTGGAGGAGCAACTGCGCGTGCCGGACACGTTTCGCGAGGAGTGTGCTCGCGCGGCGGCGCTACCGCCCAACGAAGCCATTGTGATGATGCAGGTCTGGCGCGATTCGCTGACGGAGGCGCGGCCGGACCGCAAGACCATGTCCTTCGTTCTGAAGCGGTTCCCTGCATGGTATGAGCGGTGCCCGCAACAGGCGCGGGAACCATGGCTGGCCGGCGTGGCCAGGCTGGGGCAGGCCATGCGCGGGTTGGGCGATGAAGGCATGGAGGCGCTGATGGAGGCCATGGCGCTGTGCGACGATCACTACGCTGCGCACAAGCTGCTGGAATCTGTGGCGGCTTATGCGCCGGCGACCGATGACGCGGTGTCCGCGGCGGTGATCCTTGCGCGCGCGGCGGCCCGCCTGGGCCGGCTGGACCTCTGGCTGGAGATCGCACAACGATTTCCTCCCGAGCGCTTGGAGGCGAGCGGTGAAGCGGAGAAGGGGCTGCCGGCGCTGGCGGAAATTCTCGATGCCGCGCCGCTGCATCCATTGCCGGCGCTGCGTTTGATTGGCGTGCTGGCTGGTGAAAACGACGGTACGGTGCGGATGGGCGGTCTGAAACTGGCGGCCCGGACAAAAGCGGTCCCCGATGCGGGCGTCTTTCTGGATGATGCGCGGGAGTTGATCGAGGCGCTCGGGATTCGCGCGCTGGGCGCCATTGTGAAGATACGGCCCGGCCATGATCTGGCGGCGCGCGTACTCGAATTGCGCGGCGAGTTTGGCGCGCAGGCGGCCCTGCGGCTGCTCGAAAAAGGGTCGCTTTAGGTGAGGCGTTCGAGCAGAGCGGCGATATAGTCGCTGTCGACGAAACCGTTGCGGCCGTTGCCGCCTTCCTGGTAGCGCCAGCGGTTGATGCCGCGCTCCAGGCAGTAGAACAGCCGCTGATCCCGGATCTCGTCATGCTCGATCATGTGTTGATTGAAGGAGCTGACATGGCCTTCCAGCGTGTAGGGGATGCGGAAGTTGTCGGTGGAAATCATGGATTCGGTGGGCCGGAAGGTGAACTGAATCAGACGGCCGTTCAGGTTGATCTGGAACAGCGTGGCGCTGTTTTCCTGGAAATGGCCCGCGTCGAACTGCGCGGGCGAGAGGTCGAGCTTCACCTGGCCGGTGAGCGAGTTCAACTCGTCCACGAAGCGGCGGCAGATGGTGTGCAGCTCCGCGGCCGCCTCACGGCGCACCTGTTGCAGAGCGAACTGGCGCGCCAGCTCCTGGCGGTCCTTTTCGGCCACCAGATCGAGAGCCCGCGCCAGCTTGCGCATGCGGTCGGAGGTCATAACCCGGAATGAGAGTTCCACTGTAACGCAACGCGTGGAAGATTGACGTACGGGCTCACGCGGTAGTGGCAAACTCGTATACAGCGGAACAGGAGGCGGATTTGTCCATTATGCGAATCGTGATCGGCGCCGTGGCGGCGCTGGCGGCGGGCGGTGCGGTGGCTTATTGGGCCGGAGTGCGCACGGAGTGGGACGGCACCGGAGCGCGGCCTATGCTGAAGTACGGCACGCGAGACACGCGCGACGAGGTTCTGGAGCAGAGCCGCGCCGTGCAAAAGGAATCGCCCGAACCGGTGAGCGCGGAGATCGCGCCGCGGCCCCCCGCCGATGCGAAGCCGGCCGCGCCCGCGCCGCAAAAGCAGTCCGAAGAGACGGCCCCGGACGGCGATACCTACTGGTCGGACTTCCGTGGTCCCGGACGCCAGGGCGTGTACGCGCAGACGCCGGTTCTGACCACATGGCCCGCCTCCGGACTGAAACGATTATGGAAGCAGCCTGTGGGGGGCGGATATGCCTCGTTCGTCGTGGCGCACAACCTGGCCTTCACCATCGAACAGCGGCGCGACAAGGAAGTTGTGGCCGCCTATGACCTGGCGACGGGACGCGAGCGGTGGACGAACCTGTGGCCGGGCGATTTCCGTGAGTCCATGGGCGGCGATGGTCCGCGCGCCACGCCCGTGTGGCACGAGGGGCGGGTGTATGCCATGGGCGCCGAGGGCGAACTGCGCGTGATCGACGCCCGGACCGGGGCGACCGTATGGCGGAAGAACATACTGAGCGACAACGGAGCGCGCAACCTGGAGTGGGGCATGGCCGCGTCGCCCCTGGTGGTGGACGGGCTGGTGGTGGTGCAGCCGGGCGGCTCCAACGGCCGCAGCATCGTCGCCTATCACAAGGAGACGGGCGAGCGCGCCTGGTCGGCGTTGAACGATAAGCAGGCCTACACGTCGCCAGTTGTGATGGAACTGGCCGGGAAACGACAGATTGTCGCCGTGACGGCCGAACGCGTGGTTGGCCTGGAACCCGCCGGCGGAGCGCTGCTTTGGGAGTATCCCTGGCGCACCGAGTACGACGTGAATAGCGCGCAGCCGCTGCCGGTGGGGCCGGCGTCGTTCTTCATCTCGGCCGGCTATGGCCACGGGGCGTCCGCCGTGGAGGTGGCGGCGCAGGGCGCCGGGTGGCAGGCGCGCAAGGTCTGGTCCAGCAACCGGATGAAGAACAAGTTCAACAGCTCGGTGCTGCATCAGGGATACCTGTACGGTCTGGATGACGGCATTCTCGCCTGCTTGGATGCGCGGACGGGGGCGCAGAAATGGAAGGGGGGGCGGTATGGCTTCGGGCAACTCCTGCTGGCCTCCGGCCACCTGGTGGTGATCACGGAGGAGGGCGAACTGGTGCTGGTGAAGGCGTCGCCAGAGTCGCACCAGGAACTGGCGCGGTTCGAGGCGGTCACCGGGAAAACCTGGAACAATCCGGCCATCAGCAACGGGATTCTACTGGTGCGCAACACCACGGAGATGGCGGCCTTCCGCATCGCGCCCTGAGAGTTTTTCCGGCGTGGCGAGACCACTTGAGCGGAGGTTTTGCGCCTTCCCTTCGGTCCATGCCAATCACCACACGACATCAACGCCTTCTCGCGGCGGCCCGGCGCGAGGGATTTCTCCGGGCGGCGGCGGGCGAGGACGATGCTGCGCTCAGGGCCTGGGGGCGATGGTGTATGAAGATGCGCGTTCCCGTGCTGGTGTGGCTGCGGCCATCCAAGGCGGCGCGCGCCGGGAAGCTGATGCTGGATCTGTGCACGACGCCGAACGGATTCAGTGACGAGGGGCGGGAGGCGGTTCGCCTCATGCTGGCCCGGCTGTGCCCCAATGGCCGGGGGCGCGTGGAGGCTGTGGGCGCCGAGTGGCAGCCCGTGAGCGCGTTACAGGTGGCGGCCACGGCCGGTGAGCTGTTCCGCATGGCCTCCACGATTGGCGTCTATCAGCCCGACCTGCGGCGGCTGGAGGCGCGCCTTAGGGAGATGGCGCGCCAGTTGAAGCTGCCCGTGCCCATCCGGCGGCGCAAAGCGATTGCCTAGAACCGGGCTGGCGTGGCGAGCGCACGCGCCTGGCGCAGGGCGCTGAGCATGGCGGCGGGAACTTTCAGCAGAGGCAGAACCTGCTCGGCCCCGCCCAGCCGTATGGCTTCCATCGGCATCCCAAACACCACGCAGCTCTGCTCATCCTGGGCGATCGTGCGCGCGCCCGCCTGGCGCAGCGCCAGCATCCCCTGCGCGCCGTCGGCCCCCATGCCGGTGAGCAGGGCGGCCACCACTGGCCCCCGCGCGGCCTGCACCATGGACTGAAACATGACATCGACGCTCGGCCGCTGGTAGCACACCGCCGGGCCGTTCCGCAGCGCCACGCGGTACCCGTTGCCGGCCCACTGCAACACCATGTGCAGCCCCCCCGGGGCGACCAGCGCCTTGCCCGGTCCCACCACGTCGCCGTCAGCGGCCTCCTTCACGTCCATGGCGCAGTTTTCGTTCAGACGTTCGGAGAAGGTCTTGCTGAAGCCGGCCGGGATGTGCTGCGTGATCAGGATGCCCGGCGAGTTCCGGGGCAGGCGCGAGAGCACATTCAGAATCGCCTCGGTGCCCCCGGTGGAGGCGCCAATGCCGAACAGAGTGTGCGGCGGGTAATGGAGCGTGGGATCGTCGGCTGGAGGTGTATGCGCGGCGGCCTGCGTTGCGCGCGCGGCCAGCCCGGACGTCCAGCCGGCCGGCGAAGCCTTGCGCTCCACGCGGGCCTTGGCGGCGGCGCGGATCTTGAAGCAGAGGGTGTCCACCAGTTCGCCCACCGAGTAGGGGCCGTTGGGCTTGGCCAGCACCTCGACGGCGCCCGAGCGCAGCGCCTCCAGCGCGTTTTCCTGAGAGGCCCTCACAAGCGAGCTGATCACCACCACGGGCAGCGGGTTCGTGGCCATCAGCTTGCGCAGGAAGGTGAGCCCGTCCATGCGGGGCATCTCCAGATCGAGCGTCAGCACGTCCGGCTTGAGCTGGGCGATCCGCTCCTGGGCCACCAGCGGGTCCGGCGCCGTGCCGGCGATTTCGATCTGCGCGTCCTTCGAAAGCGCCTCGGTGAGAATCTTGCGCACCAGCGCGGAGTCGTCGACGATCAGGACGCGTACTTTCTTTCCAGGTGTCATGAGCTAGGCCGCCTTCGCCTCCCGCCACATCCAGAAACAGAGTTTGACGTCGCCATGGCCCAGGTCGAAGACGCACCTGTGGCCGGCATCCATCCGGCTGTAGCCCTCCAGATCGGACTGCGTCACCTGGGGCGCGCCCAACTGGAACAGCGAGTGGCTCTCCAGGCGGCTCAGCACGCTGCCGCACAGCATGTTGGCCAGCTCGCACACCACCCCTTCGATCTCCCGCTCCGTCAACTCCGGCTCATCCTTGCCCAGGAAGCCCGCCGCCAGCACCGGCGCAAGGTCGCGGCTGACGGCCAGCTCCAGGCGTCCCTCGGCCGCGCCTTGAAAGTCCATCTCGGCGTAGAGGTGCTCCTTGTGCGCCACCTCCTCCCATCCGGCCTCCCGTTCCACGGTGAGGAAGAACATGGTTTCCAGCACCTCGCCGGCGGACTCCCGGAGGCACGCAGCCACCTGCTCCGCCTCGCCGGCCGCCACATCCGCGCCCGGCCGTTGGCTTCCGGTTTCAGCCATTCCCGTTTCAACCATGCGACACCTCCAGTACCCGTTCCAGTTCCTCGCGCAGCGACTCCGGCGAGAACGGTTTCTTCACATAGCCCTTGGCGCCCAGCGACATCATCCGTTCCACCCGTGTTCCCGTGGAATCGGTGGACACCACCACCACCGGCACGGCCTTCAAATCGCCGCGCGCGGCCACATGCGCGAGAAACTCCTCGCCGTTCATCACCGGCATGTTGATGTCGGTGAGTATCACGTCCACCCAGCTCCGTCCGAGGATCTCCAGCGCCTCCCGGCCATGTCCGGCTTCGAGCCGCTCGCCGATCTCCATGCCGGTCAGGCCAAGCACCCGTCCGATGAAGCTGCGCATGGCGGGCGAATCATCCACGATCAGTACGTCATATGCCATCGCGTTGTCTCCTTCGCCGATTCCTTACCCCACCGGGGTGGCCAGGGGCCGCTCCGCCCGCGCCTGCTTCCGCAGTGGGACCTCGTATTCCGGCGCGCCCGGCTCCCGGATGGTCATCCGTCCGTCGCCCAGTTCCATGCGCACGGTCCGCGACAGGTTTCCGCCGACATGCTCGGAGCTGATGAACACGCCCTCCTTCCAGAGCAGCTTCTTCACCGCCAGATGGTTCCGCTTGCCGATATTGAACACGCCGCCCGCGTCCATCACCTGTGCCCCGCCGGCCAGGCGGACGATGAGATTCTTCTTCTGTCCGCCAAGCGCATAGACGTGCTGGAACAGCAGCGGAACGCCCGTGTCGGCGAACATGTACGGCGTCTGGCCCGCCTTGCGCGTGTCCAGGCTGCTCTCGGGCAGCATGAAATGCAGCATCCCGCCGGCTTTGGAAGCCGGGTCATACACCACCACGGCGATGCACGAGCCCAAAGCGTAGGTCACCAGTTGATCGCCCGTGTCGCGGCTGAACTTGCAGTCGGCGATGCCGACGATCTGCTGCGCCATGTTGTCTTCCTCACCTTCCCAAACGCCATCTCCATGCCGCTCCGCCCGCCTGGCCGGTCACGCCAGCATGCCCGGCTTCTTGTAGGTGGCCGGGGCGACATACTCCAGGCCAAGGTTCATGCCCGTGAGGCTCTCGCTATGGCCGATCAGCAGATACCCGCCCGGCTCCAGTTGCTCCATCAGCCGCTTCACCAGAGCCTCCTGAGTGGCGCGGTCGAAGTAGATCATGACGTTGCGCAGGAAGATCACCGGACAACGCCGCCCGGCCGCCAGAGGCTCCATCAGGTTGAGCCGTTGGAACTCCACCATCCGCCGCACCTCGGGCCGGATGCGCCAGCCCGCCTCCCGTCCCTCTCCATCGCGCGCCAGGTATTTGCGCTGCCAGTCCGGCGGGACTCCGCCGGTCCGCTCGGCGGGGTAGAGCGCCTCGCGGGCAAAACCGAGCGCCCGCGTGGAGATGTCGCTGGCCAGGATGCGCACCTGCGAGCCCGCCTTGGCTCCAAGCGCCTCCAGCGTCACGCAGGCGATGGAGTAGGGCTCCTCGCCTGTCGAGCAGGCCGCGCTCCAGATGTCGATCCGGGGCCGCCGCTCCACGGCCGGCAGCACCGTCCGGCGGAGAAACTCGAAATGAACCGGCTCGCGGAGAAAGCCGGTGTAGTTGGTGGTGAGCGCGTCGATCATCGCCGCCAGCATCGCCCCGCTCGTGTCGGCTCGCACCTGGCGCAGATACTCCTGGTAGCTGCTCACCCCGCGGGCCGCCAGGATCTTGCCGAGCCGCGCCGAAACCAGGTCCTCCTTGCCCGGATGCAGATCGATGCCCGCCTGAGCGTAGATGAACTTGCGGATCTCCTGAAACTCCTGCGTGGACAGGACGGGCCGGTTGCCCGGCAGCGGCGGAGCGGCCGCCGGTCCGCCGGACGGCGCCCGCGCAGCCGGTGTCCGTGCGGCGGGCGTTTGGTTACGCCAGAGTATGTTCGCCATATACGCCCTCCAGATCGAGAATCAGTCCCACGCGCCCATCGCCCAGAATGGCCCCGCCGGCAACACCCGGAATGTTCTTCATACCCTCGCCGAGGCTCTTGATCACCACCTCCTGCTTGCCGATGAACTCGTCCACCATCAGGCAAAACCGCCGTCCGCCGGTCTCGGCCACCACGAACAGGCTTTCGGAGGCCTCCTGCGTCCGGGGCGTGACCGAAAACCGGTTGTGGAGCCGTACCACGGGCAGCAGACGGTTCCGCACCATCGCCATCTCCCCCTGCCCCTTCACGCTGGAGAGCATCCCTGGCGTGGGACGGAACATCTCCTGCACGGCGAAGATCGGCACGATATACCGCTCCCCACCCACTCCCACGACGAGACCGTCGATGATGGCCAGCGTCAGCGGCAGCTTCAACTGGAACACGGTGCCTTTGCCCGGCTCGGAGTGGATGTCAATACGGCCCCGCAGCTTGGCCACCTGCCGGCGCACCACGTCCATGCCCACGCCACGCCCGCTGACGTCGGTCACGGCGGCGGCCGTGGAAAAGCCGGGCTCGAAGATCAGGTTGTAGACCTCGTTGTCGGAAGGCGTGTGGCCCTCGCCCACCAAGCCGCGCCCGCGCGCCTTGGCGAGAATCTTGTCCCGGTCCAGGCCGCGGCCGTCATCCTCGATTTCGATCAGGATGTGGCCGGCCTGATGCGTGGCGCGCAGCGAGATGCGGGCACTCTCGGACTTACCCGCCGCCAGACGCGCGGCCACAGGTTCGATGCCATGATCGAGCGAGTTCCTCACCATGTGCATCATCGGATCGGCCAGCTCCTCGACAATCGTTTTGTCGATCTGCGTATCCTCGCCGGACAGCTCGAGGCCGGCCGGTTTGTTCATCTTGCGCGACAGGTCGCGCACCAGCCGCGCCACGCGGTGGAAGAGCTGCCCGACGGGCATCATCCGCATGGCCATGGCCGTCTTCTGCACCTCGTCGGTCACCCGCGACAACTGCGTCAGGTTGCGCGTGACGCGCGGTGACCGGAGCCCGGCCAGCTCGGGATCCTGCCGCACCATGGACTGCGCGATCACCATCTCGCCGACCATGTCGAGCAGATGATCCAGCTTCTGCGTATCGACGCGGACGGAAAATTTCTCGGCCGATGCCTGCACGGCGGCGGGCGCCGCGGCGGGAGGCTGCGCGCCTGGGGCGGCGGGAGACGGTTCGGGGGTGGCCGGCGCGGCGGCTGGCGCGGCTTCCGGCACTGCTCCCGTCACGGCTTCCGTCGCCGTTCCAGTCACCGCGTCCGTCACCGCCTCAGGCGGCGCGGCCAACACGGGCTGCGGCGCCGCCACGCTCGTGCGGTTCAGCGACTGTACGCGGACAATCAACGCATCCACGGCGGCCGCCTCCCCCGCCGCCGCTCCGGCCAGCCCGGCCTCCAGGCGGTTCATCTCCTGCTTCAGGTAGTCGGCGCTCTCCAGAACCACGTCGATCACCGTGGCGGTGATGGCCAACTGCTGGTTGCGCGCCAGGTCGAGGATCGTCTCCACCTCGTGCGCCAGCGAGCGGACGGCGTCGAACTCCAGAAATCCGGCCAGCCCCTTCACCGTGTGGAAGCTGCGGAAAATGCTGTGCAGCGCCTCGGGCTGCGAAGGCTCGCGGTCCAGCGTCAGCAGATCGTTCTCGATCGAAATCAGATGCTCGCGCGTCTCCAGAATGAAGTCACCCACCAGCCCGGGGTCCTGCGCCAGTTCATTCGGCGGCTTGCCGGCGGCCGGGGCATCTCCCGCCGTGGCCGCCTCGACGGCGCGGCGCAACTTGTCCAGTCCCTCGGCCAGAGCGCCCTCGGTGTGCCACTGGGGTGAACTGGCCATGCGTTCGGCAATCCGGGCGGCCAGCCGCGCGATCTCCTCCCAGCCCTCGCGCCCGGCCTCCTGGCGCATCCACGCGAGCGCTTCGGCCGCAGGCGCAACCGTGGCGGCCTCTCCCAGTACGAACTGCGCCGCAACCGAATCAATCCTTGCTTCCCACTCCCGCCGCATAGCCATCGCTTCCCCTGTCCTCTCCGCTGTTTCTGTCTTCCCGGCCCACCATGTGGCGCGGCCCCGTGCGGCCTAGCGCAGCGCCTCCTGCAGGCTGGTCAGGTCATGCGCCGTCAATACGTGGTCAATATCGAGCAGAATCTTCACCTTGCCCTTGAGCTTGGCCATGCCCAGCAGGCCGCGCGTCTCGACGCCCGTGCCGAAATCCGGCGTGTCTTCCACGTCAGCCGCCGTCAGATTCAGCACTTCGCTCACGCCGTCCACCACGATGCCCATCTGCAGCGTGGACGCGTGGTCGCCTTTCACCTGGACGACAATGATGCAGGTGCGCTGCGTATAGGGCACCTCCTCCAGGCCGAATTTCACCCGCAGATCGATCACCGGAATCACCTTGCCGCGCAGGTTGATGACGCCCTTGGTGTGGTGGGGCGTGTGCGGCACGGCCGTGATATCCTGCACGCCCATGATTTCGCGCACCTTCATCACCTGGATGCCAAACTCCTCGTTGCCCAGGTGGAAGGCCAGATACTTGCCGCTGCGATGATCGGTGGCCTGGCCCGCCGTTGCTTTGTTGTCCGAAACCGTCGCTGTCATAGTTTTTCTTCTCCTGACTTGCTCGCCTTCCCCGTTTTCCATCCGGCCGCCGGCTGCTTCCGCCTGCGGTCCAGTCGTCGCACCGGGGCACGGCAGCCCGGGTGAACACCCTGGTGGTGGGCCGGAGACGCCGCTCCGGCTGGGCCCGCGGGTGCGGGTCTTCACTAGGCATATCGTGTGAAAACGAAACTCCGTGAAGGGGAAATGCGGGAGGGGCGCGGTTAGCGCGGGCGGGCGTGCAGCAAACGTAAACCGTTGACCGTCACAAGAAGCGTCGCCCCCATGTCGGCGGCGACGGCCATCCACAACGTCGCCCACCCGGAGAAGGCGAGCACGAGAAACGCTCCCTTCAGCGCGAGGGCGAAGATGACGTTCTGGCGGATCACAGCCGCGGTGCGCCGCGCGTGGTTCAGCAGGAAGGGCAGGCGCGTCAGTCCGCCGCTGAGGAAGACAACGTCGGCGGTTTCCAGTACGGCATCGAAGCCACCCGAGCCGATGGCGATGCTGAGATTGGCGGCCGCCATGGCCTGGGCGTCGTTCACGCCGTCGCCGACCATGGTGACGTGGCCCGAGGCGGCTCGCAGCGTTTCGACCGCCGAGGCCTTGCCGGCGGGCAACAGTTCGGCGTGGATCTCATCGACATCGAGGCGCCGGCCAACGCGTTCGGCCGTAGCCCGGTTGTCGCCCGTCAGCATGACAATGCGGTCCGCGCCCATCCGGCGCAGGCGGGCCAGGCTGTCGCGGGCCTCCTCGCGCACCGGATCATCCAGCAGCAGCGCCGCCCACACCTGCTCGCGAGTGCCGCAGACGATCAGACTACCGGACTCGCGCTCCTGCCCGGAGAGCCGGTCGAGGACCTGCGCGGGGTCGAATCCCTGGCCGGCCATCATGCGCAGACTGCCGGCCCAGAAATATTCACCGTTCACCTCGCCTTCGGCGCCGCGGCCCAGGTAGTTCTGGAAGCCCGTGACCGGGAGCGTGGCGGCGCCCTGCTCCTGTGCGTAGCGCCGCACGGCGCTGGCCAGCGGGTGGGTGCTGGCGCTCTCCAGCGCGGCCAGCCGCTCCAGCACCTCTCCGGCGCCGCGCCCGTTCAGACACACCATGCGCTGCACACTGGGCTCGCCCTGCGTGAGCACGCCCGTCTTGTCGAAAGCCACCGTGCGAATCCGGGCCGCCTCTTCGAGAAACGCTCCGCCCTTGACGAGTACGCCGTTGCGCGCCGCCGAAGCCAGCGCGGCCACCACGCTGACCGGCGTCGAGATCACAAGCGCGCAGGGGCAGGAGATGAGCAGCATGACCATGCTCTGGTAAAACCAGCCGGACCAATCGCCGCGTCCGAGCATGGGCGGAACTACGGCCACCAGCAACGCCACCATCAGCATGGCGGGCGTATAGATGCGCGAGAAACGCTCCACGAACTGTTCGCTGGGGGCGCGGCGCTGTTGCGCGCGCTCCACCATGCGCACGATGCGCGACAGCGTGGTGTCGGCGGCTGCCCGCGTCGTACGCACATCCAGCAGTCCGTCGCCGTTCATGGTCCCGGCATAGACATCATCGCCCGGCTCTTTCCAGACGGGCACGGACTCGCCGGTGATCATGGCCTGGTTCACATCGGATTCGCCCGCCGCTACCTGTCCGTCGCAGGGGATGCGCTCGCCGGGCCGGACCCGCACAATGGCCCCGACGGGCACCTTGTCCACGGTCATGCGGTGTTCGTGGTCGTGGTGCACGACGGCCGCATCGCCGGGGGCCAGTTTCATCAACCCGATGACGGCCCGCCGCGCGCGGGCCAGAGAATAGCTCTCCAGCAGCGCGGCGGTGGCGAACAGGAAGGCGAGCGAGGCGCCCTCCAGCCATTCGCCGAGAAAGGAGGCGCCAAACAGCGAGATGGTCACCAGCAGGTTCATGTCCGGCTGCAGACGGCGCAGTGCAAACCAGGCCTTCGGCAAGACGAAAACGCTGCCGGTGAGCATGGCGGCCAGGCAGAGGGCGATGGCCGCGGCGGGCATGGAGCCGCCCGCGTGCTCGTGGTGGAGAATGGCGTCGAGCAGGCCGCCGTGCGCCAGTCCCTGTACCGTCATGGCCCCCGCCAGAAACAGACCGCTCGCCCCGGCGAGCAGAGGACGCTGCCAGCGTTCCCGCCAGCTTGCCGTCTCGCGGACTTCGCGCCAGATCTCAGCGCGCATCCCGGTTTCGGCCACCGCTTTCTCGATCCCCTCGGCCGGAATGCGCGCAGGGTCGAACTCCACCGTCATCTTGGCCTGAAGAACGTCGAAGCGAAGATCGTAAATTCCTTTTTTCGCTGCCAGTTGGCGGCGCAGGACGGAGACCTCCTCGGCGCAGTCCAAACCATGGATGCGGTAGTCGAGCGTGGAACGGGGTGCTGCGGAAGGCACGGTAACTCCAGTATAGGAAGCGGCGAAGCATAGAAAAGTTGCAGGCGCGATATTCTAAGGGTTCCCTCATGACTCGGAAGCCTCTGTTTGCCTTGGCGGCAGCCACTCCGGCGTTGTACGCGGCCGGGGCCGGCCACGGAGACGGGACGGTGCTGTTTCTGCTCGGCTTCGCCGTGGTGTTGCTGGCGGCCAAGCTGGGCGGCGAGGCGGCCGAACGGCTGGGCCAGCCGGCGGTCTTGGGAGAGCTGGCGGCCGGGGTGCTGCTGGGGAACCTGACGCTGGTGGGCGTGGCTTGGCTGGATTTCCTGCACCGCGATGCGATTTTGGCCGCGATGGCTGAGGTGGGCGTGATCCTGCTGCTGTTCGAGGTGGGGTTCGAATCGCGGCTGTCCGATCTGGTGGCGGTGGGAAAGTCAGCTCTGCTGGTGGCCGTTCTGGGCGTGGCCGCTCCGATGGCGTTGGGCTACGGCGTATCGGCCGGGTTGTTTCCCCAGGCGGGCTGGTGGATGCACCTGTTTTCCGGAGCGACGCTGGCGGCAACCAGTGTCGGCATCACGGCGCGGGTATTGAAAGACCTGAACCGGACCGAATCGCGCGAGGCGAAGATCGTGCTGGGAGCGGCCGTGATCGACGACGTGCTGGGGCTGATCGTGCTGGCCGTGGTCAGCGGTATGGTCACTTCGCTGGCCTCGGGAGGCCCGGCGGAGGTGGCGCTGGGGCCCGTGGCGGTCATCATCGGCAAGGCCGTGGGCTTTCTGGCCGCCGCGGTGTGGGTGGGCCGTTTCGTGCAGTTGCGGATGTTGCGCTTCGGGGAGAAGCTGCGCGTGCGGGGGGTGCCGCTGGTGTCGGCGGTGAGCTTCTGCTTCCTGCTGTCGGGCCTGGCGGGACTGATGGGACTGGCGCCGATTGTGGGGGCCTTCGCCGCCGGACTGGTGCTCGAAGAGGCCGACTACGAGGCCTACCATGCCAAGGAACCGCCTCTGGACGAATACATCCGGCCCATGACCATGATCTTCGTCCCCGTGTTTTTCGTGATGATGGGGCTGAAGATCGACCTGCGGACCTTCGGTTCGCCGCAGGTGCTGCTCTTTGCCGGCCTGCTGACCGTGGTGGCCATCGCCGGCAAGCTGGTGTCCATGTATGGCGTGACCGAGCGCGGCGTGAACCGTCTGGCTGTGGGCATCGGCATGATCCCGCGCGGCGAGGTGGGGCTGATCTTCGTGGGCATCGCGGCGGGACTGAGAGTGCGGGGCGAGCCGGTGTTTCCCGGCAGTGTCGTTTCGGCAATGGTGGTGATGGTGATGCTGACGACGATGATGACGCCGCCGCTGCTGCAATGGGTGTTCGCGCGCCCGCGCGCCGCGGCGTCCGGGCCGGGGCGGTAAACCGGCGCGCCTCCTGCTAAGATATTGCCTTCATTTGCTTTTGCGAGAGGGGTCCGCCGATGAGCCAACGCAAGCACCAGCCGTTTGTACCCGAAAACATGGAGATGACCGAGTTCACGGTGAGGGCCGTGCTGGTGGGTCTGGTGCTGACCATCGTCCTGGGTGCGGCCAATGCCTACCTCGGACTGCGCGCCGGAATCACCATTGCCGCCACCTATCCGGCGGCGGTGATCGGCATGGCCGTGTTGCGCGCCTTCAAGGCGTCGGTGCTCGAAGAGAACCTGGCGCGCACGGCCGGCTCGATTGGAGAGTCCGTGGCCGCCGGCGCCATTTTTACAATCCCCGCGTTCGTCATCTCAAAGGCGTGGGCGTCCTTCAACCCCGCCGAGGCCTACTGGAAATCGACCGTGCTCATGATCACGGGCAGCATCCTGGGGGTGCTGTTCGTGTCGCTGATGCGGCGCGTGATGGTGGAGGATCCCGAACTGCCCTTTCCGGAATCCGTGGCGGCGGCCGAAATTCACAAAGCCGGACAACGGGCGGGCGAATCGGCGAAGCTACTGGGCTGGAACATGGTGATCGGCGGGGCCATCTATCTGCTGGGCGCGATGAAGCTGTTCCTGGTGAACCACGAGTTCACGACGAAGATCGGCGAACTGGGCAAAAGCGTCGTGCGCCTGGGCGGCGACAAGGTGATCCCGGTGGGCGCGGCGAGCAAGTTCGCCGGTCCGGACATCTCGCCGGCGTATGTGGGCGTGGGTTACATCATCGGACCGAAGCTGGCTGCGTTGAACTTCGCCGGCGGCGTGCTGGCCTGGGGCTTGATGGTGCCGCTGCTTCTGTTCTTCATGGGTCCTTCGCTGCAGCAGTATGTGCCGGCCGGATCCGGCGAGGAAGGCTGGGCCGGCATGGCCACCGCGGTTTGGCGCTACATCGTGCGGCCGATCGCGGTGGGCGGCATGCTGGTGGGCGCGGCGAATACGCTGTTCCGCATGCGCAAGAGTATTGCCGGCGGACTGGGACGCGCATTTCAGGAGCTGGGCGGCGAGGCCGTCTCGCAGGACAAGCTGAGCCGGACGGAGCGCTACATGAGCGCCAAGGTCGTGTTCGCGCTCATCGCGGTGATGTTCGTGGCGATGCTGGTGTTGTATGTGTCGCTGTCGGGCGACCTGCTGGTGGGCGCCGTGGCGGCGGTGGTGATGCTGGTGGTGGGATTCTTTTTCGCCACCGTTTCGGGCAGTCTCGTGGGGCTGATCGGCTCCACGAACAACCCGATTTCAGGGCTGACCCTTTCCACGCTGATCATCGCGGCCCTGTTGATGGTGTCGCTCGGCGCGGCGGGCGCCTCGGGCGTGGCGACCGTACTGGGAGTGGCCGCCGTGGTGTGCGTCTCCAGCGCCGTGGCCGGTGAACTGTTGCAGGACTTCAAAGCCGGATACATTCTGGGCGGCACGCCGAGGACGATTCAGATTGTCGAACTGGTGGCCGTGGTGGCGGCCAGCCTGGTGATGTACTTCCCGCTGCTGGTGCTGCACCAGGGCAACATCAATGCGGGCGGCACGGGCTTTGGCGATCCCAAACTTTCCGCTCCGCAGGCGGGCCTGATGGCGCTGCTGGCGCAAGGCATCGTGGGCGGCGACATGCCGTGGCCGCTCGTCGTGGTGGGCATCATGATGGGCATCGGGATGATCATGGCCCAGGTGCGGAGCCCGATGCTGGTGGCCGTGGGCATGTATCTGCCGCTGGGAACGACGTTTGCCATCTTCGCCGGCGGCGTCATCCGCTGGATCACCGACTTGCGGGCCGCCCGCGCCGGAATGAACGAAGGACAGCGCATCCGGATCGAAAACGCCGGCGTGCTGACGGCGAGCGGACTGATTGCCGGCGAGGCCCTGATGGGGCTGGTGGACGCCACGGTGCGGTTCTTTGAGCGGTCGCTGCCGGAGTTTCTGGCGAGCCCCTCCTATGCCGCCGGTCTGGCCGTGCTGGCCGCCATGGCCGTGCTGCTGATCGTTCTGCCCGCGCGGTATGCCGGATCGCCCGATGAGCCTCCGCCGCCTCAGGCGATGATGTAGGAGAACGATCATGAGCCTGATGCGGCAGGTGCGGGACTATCGCGTGCCCCGGCGCGCCGTGGCCGTCTGGTGGCTGGGCCAGAACGGTTTCATCTTCAAGACCGCCGAGGGCGCCACCGTTTCCACGGACCTCTATCTGACGCATAGCTGCGAAGGGTTGGTGGAAGGCGTCGACTTGAAGCGCCAGGTGCCGGTGTTCATCGAGCCGGAGGAGTTGGAACTCGACGTATTCACCTGCACGCACAACCACCAGGACCACACCGATCCGGAAACCATCCGCCGGCTGTCGCGCAAGGACACCATGGCTTTCGTGGGGCCGCCGCCCTCGTGCGGCGTCTACCGCGCCGAAGGCGTCACGGATGACCGCATCCACATGGCGTGGCCCGATTGCGAACTGGGTTTCCGTGACTTGGAGATCCGCGGCGTCTTCGCTCTGCCCACCGACGCCTCGGACCTGAACCACATGGGTTTCGTCTTCGGATTCGGCTCTGGCGGTCCGCGCGTGTATGTCACCGGCGACACCGACCATACGGAACTGCTCGTTTCCGCGGCCAAGCACAAGCCCGGCGTCATGATCACCTGCATCAACGGCGGCTTCAACAATATGTCGCACTGGGAGGCGGCCGACATCGCAGGCAAGATCGGTCCCAAACTGGCCATCCCGTGCCACTACGACATGTTCGCCGACAACGCCGTGGACCCGGGGCAGTTCCGGGCCTCGCTCGCGTTGCGCGCGCCCAAGGTAAGCTACTGCCGCCTGCCGCACGCCGAACCGTTTTTGATCGAGGCGTGAGCGATGCGCGGCGGCCGGGCTCTCCTGCGTCTGGCGTTGTGGACCGTACGGGGCGTGCTGGCGGCGTTGTGCGGCTTCGAGGCATGGTTACTGTGGCGGGTGAGCCGGCATGGCGTGGGAATAGCCGCCGAAAGCGCTTCGGGCGGGACGTTCAGCCTGCTTCCTGTACAATGGGCGGCGGCCGCATTCCTGTGGCTGGGCGGGCTGATCTCGTTTCAGCTCTTGTTGATGGCGGCGGAGATCTGGCTGCGCGGACGCTCGCGGGGCCGCCCCCCACTTGCGGGAGTTAGCCCTTCCCGCTAGACTCAAATCTTTGTGGACCATCTGGAGGATCCATGGCCGTTGAACAAAAAGTGAAGCAGATTATCGTCGAGCAGTTGGGTGTGGACGAGGCACAGGTCGACGATACGGCCTCTTTCGTGGAAGACCTCGGTGCCGACTCGCTCGACATCGTCGAGTTGGTGATGGCGTTTGAAGAAGCCTTCGACCTCGACATTCCCGACGAGGACGCCGAAAAAATCACGACCGTCAAGGACGCGCTCGAATACATCAAGAGCAAGAAAAAGTAAGGAATGCCCTGACGCCGGGCGGCGCACCCGCCGCGTCCGGTGCTGTGCTACCGGTTCTTTCACGGAGACAGGATTTGTCACGGAGAGTTGTTGTTACTGGCGTCGGACTTGTGTCCGCGCTCGGCATTGGCACGCGCAACACCTGGAATGGGGTGAAGAACGGACTGTGCGGCATCCGGCCGATTCAGCTGTTCGACACCACGGGTTTCAGCGCCCGGATCGCCGGCGAAGTGCCCAATTTTGATCCACTGCAGTACATTGACAGGAAAGAATCGCGCAAGATGGGGCGGTTCATTCACTTCGGTGTCGTGGCCTCGCAGTTCGCCATGGAACAGAGCGGATTGCAGGTGACCGAGGACATTGCCGAGGACGTGGGCGTCTACATTGGCAGCGGCATCGGCGGGTTCGAGGTGATCGAGCGCGAGCACAAGAACCTGCTCGAAAAAGGGCCGGGCCGCATCTCGCCATTCTTCATTCCGGCGACCATCATCAACCTGGCTTCCGGCCACGTTTCCATCAAGTACGGCGCCAAGGGACCGAATTCGGCCACGGCGACGGCTTGCGCCACCAGCGCGCACTCCATCGGCGATTCGTTCCGGCTGGTGCAGCGCGGCGACGCCATCGCCATGATCTGCGGCGGCGCTGAGGCGAGCATCACGCCGTTGGGCGTGGGCGGATTCGCGGCCATGCGCGCTCTGTCGACGCGCAACGACGAGCCGCACCGGGCCTCGCGCCCGTGGGACCATGACCGCGACGGTTTCGTCGTGGGTGAAGGCGCAGGCATTCTGGTGATCGAGGAACTGGAGTTTGCCAAGAAGCGCGGCGCGAACATTCTGGCCGAGATCGTCGGCTACGGCATGACGTCGGACGCCTATCACATCACGGCCGGTTCGGAAACCGGCGAAGGGATCATCCGCGTGATGAAGCGCGCCCTGAAGGATGCCGGCATCGACGCCAGCCAGATCGACTACGTCAACGCGCACGCCACCTCCACTCCCATCGGCGATCAGTTGGAGGCGCTGGCGCTGCGCTCCTGCTTTGGCGGCCACGCCATGAAGATGGCGATTAGCTCCACCAAGTCGATGACGGGCCACCTGCTGGGGGGCGCGGGCGGTTTGGAGGCGGGCGTAACGGTGCTCGGCATTGGCGAGCAGGTCGCGCCGCCGACCATCAATTTGGAGAACGTGGACCCGGACTGCACCGGCCTGAATATCGTTGTCGGCCAGGCGCGCGAAATGAAGATCGACTACGCGCTGAGCAACTCGTTCGGCTTCGGCGGCACGAACGGCTGTCTGATCTTCAAACGGTTCGACGGGTAGGCGGACACACGGCGGGCCCCGATGAAAATCCTTGTTGCCATTAAGCAGGTGCCCTCGCGCGACGGGCAGTTGAAAACCGCGGCGGATGGCCGGTGGATCGACGAGTCCGGCCTGACGTTCGAGATCAACGAGCCGGACGCGTACGCGCTGGAAGAGGCGCTGCAATTGCGCGAAAAGCTCGGAGGCGAGGTGATTGTCCTGTGCGCCGGACCGGAGCGGGCCACTGCGTCCATCCGCGAAGCGCTCGCCAAGGGCGCCGACCGCGCCGTGCACGCCGTCGAGGACAATCTGGAGTCGGCTGACGGCTTCCACCTGGGCCGGTTGCTGGCCAAGGCGATCGCCGCCGAAAGTCCCGACTTGGTGCTCACGGGTTTGCAGTCCGACGATTTCGGCCACGGGCAGACGGGCGTCGTGGTAGCCGAACTGCTGGGCCTGCCCCATGCGACGATCATCATGCAGGTGGAGGCGGGCGAGGGTTCCATTCGCGTGAAGCGCGAGTTGGAAGACGGCTGGTTCCAGTACCTCACTTTGCCGCTGCCGGCGGTGTTGACGATTCAAAGCGGTATCAACAAGCTGCGCTATGCGACGCTGATGGGCATCAAGAAGGCCCGTGCGAAGGAGATCCGGACCACGAACGCGAGCGAGTTGGGCGTAAGCCTGGCGGCGGAGGCCACCATCGAGCGCGTCTATGCGCCGTCGCGCTCCAAGCAGACAGTGATGCTCGAAGGCTCGCCGGCCGAGCAGGCGGCCCAACTGGTGGAAAAGCTGCAGCGCGAGGTGCGGGTGCTATGAGCGTGCTCGTGGTGATGGAGCGTACGGGCGGCCGCTGGCATCGCACGTCGTGGGAGACACTGGCCGCAGGGCAGCAGATCGCCGCGTCGTTGGGCGTTGGGGCCAGCGCCGTGGTTCTGGGTGGCAGCGCCGCCGAACTGGCGGACAAGCGTCTGGCCAAGGCGATCACGGTGGAGCACGAGTTGCTGAACGCGTATTCGGCCGATGGCTACACGGCCGCGCTCAGCCAGGTGATCGAGCGCGAACAGCCGTCGCTGGTGCTGTTTCCCCACACCTACCAGGTACGCGACTACGCGCCGAAGCTGGCCACGCGGCGCGGGCGGACACTCGTCTCCGACGTGGTGCAGGTTCGCGTGGAGGGCGGAGCCTTGGTGATGGTGCGCCAGCTCTTCCAGGGCAGGCTGAACGCCGATTACAGGTGTGCGGGCGAAGGCCCTCATTTTGCGTCGATTCAGGCGGGCGCCTATCAGGGCGATGCCGTGGCGGCGGGTGGCGCGGAGCTGGTTTCGTTCCCTCCCACGCTGGAAAACAGCGCCATTCGCACACGGGCCGAGGAGCCGTTCCGTGAGTCGGCGCGCGCCGTGGACCTGTCCAGCGCCGAGATGATCGTCAGCGTAGGGCGAGGCATCAAGGAGCAGGAGAACATGCCCGTGGTGGAGGCCCTGGCGCAGGCGTTGGGCGCGGAGATGGCGGCCTCGCGGCCCATCTGCGACAACGGTTGGCTGCCGATGGAACGCCAGGTGGGGTCGAGCGGACAGACCGTGAGCCCGAAGGTTTACTTCGCCATCGGCATCTCGGGCGCCATTCAGCATCTGGTCGGCATGAAGGGGTCCAAGACGATTGTGGCGATCAATAAAGACGCCAACGCGCCCATCTTCGACGTGGCCGACTACGGAATCGTGGGAGACCTGTTCGAGGTGGTTCCGGCGCTCACCGAAGCGGTCCGGAAGATCAAGGGCTGAGTCCGCCGCGCGGTCTCAGACGGCCGGCTCCACTTCGATCGCCCCATTCCCCCAGACCGTATGGCGGCCCACGCCAGTCCACCGCGCGGCCTCCAGGTACGGTACGAATTCGCTCAACTCCCCCGCATACTCCACCTCGCCTGTGAAGCCGCCGATGGGGTGAACCTGTCCGGTGCGCGAAGAACGCCGCGCCGTGGGCGTGCGCTCGATGGCGCAGCGAGTGATGGCCACCGTGGCGGCGCGGTCGGAGAAGGCGCGGAAATCCAAAGCGAGCGGACCGGGGCCGTACAGGGCGCGTAGCGTGGAGATCCTGTCGCGGATGCGGCCGATGAGCACGGAGAACTCGGGCCGGGAGACCAGGCGGCCGTCGGACTTCATCTCGGTCGGCGTGGCGAAACGCACCCGAATGGCCCCGATTTGGCCGCGGCGGGGCAGCAGGTTCAGCACCACGGACCGGTGCTCGGCCGAACGGAGAGTGGCCTTGGAGCGGTTGGCCCCGAGCCCCGCTTCGGCGACACGTGCGAAGGCGCCCGCGAAGACATCCACGGCGGCATCCCGCGTGTCGAACAGGTGGAGGTCGAAATGGAAGGGCTGACCGCGTCCGATGGTGCGGCCGTCCAGATGCGTGGCGCGGAAAACGAAGGGGCGGGGGAGATCGCCGAGGCCGCTTGGCGCCCGGCCTTCGAGGCGTTCGGTAAGCGCGGCCTGCTCTTCCAGCGCGGGTTGAAAGATGCGGTCAAACAATTCGGGCTGGCCCAGTTGGCGGGCCATGTCGCGAAAATGGATGCCGAAGGCGCCGCGGACGATATTGCCCGCCTTGCCCTCGCCGAAATAAACCGGCTCAACCGCCTCGAAATGAAAGCGGAAGGCGATGATCTCGAAGTTCATGCCTTCCGCTTACCGTACCGTATTTTTCGCCGCGATGCACTACCCGCCTTCACATTTCAGACGGATCGTGTTTGAAACATTAGAACCGGATCTTGGCGCCCAACTGGAACTTCCGCGAGGCGCTGGAGATGGTGCCGCCGATGCGGCCGAACAGCGTCGAGGTGAAGGTGGTGGTGGGGAAGCCGTATTCGGGCGTATTGGTCAGGTTGGTGACGTCGGCGCGCAACTCGAGGTTGACGCGCTCGGTGATGGCGGTGCGCTTCAGCAGGGCCGAGTCCATGCTGAAACGGCCGGGACCGCGGAAGAAGTTGCGGCCGGTATTGCCGTAGTCGCCCGCGCCGGTGGGTTGAAACTGGGCGCGTTCGGAAGTGTCGAAGTACCACTGGAAGCCGTTTTCGTCGTGCACGGCGCCCATGCCCCGCGTGCAGCCGTTGCAGTTGGCGGTGGATTGCACGGTATTGCCGATGGTGGCGAAGCCGGAGTAGGCCGTGAAAGGCCGGCCGGACGAGATGGTGGCAAAGCCTGTGATCTCCCAGCCGCCGATGAGGCGGTTGGCCCATCCGCCCGCGGCGTTGGCGAAGCGTTTGCCGCGGCCGAAGGGCAGCTCGTAGGTCCAGTAGCTCTGGACGACGTGCGTGCGGTCGAAGTCGGAGAGCGCGTAGTTCAACTTCCGGTTGTTTATGTCGAAAGGTGTCGAACTGGCCGACTGGCCGCTGCCGGTGGCGGCGACGGTGAAGGCCGGGTCGAAGCTGCGCGTGTCGAGCGATTTGGACAGCGTGTAGCCAAACTGCCAGGCGAGGCCGTTGGCGTAGCGCCGCTCAAGTTGCACCTCCAGGGCATGGTAGGTGGAGAAGTCGTTCGAGTCGATCACATTCATCGCGTTGGCGAACTGCGGGAATGCAAGGAAGAAGTAGTTGCCGAGTCCGGCCAGGTCGGGCAGCGCGCGGCCACCCTGAACGCGAGTAGCCAGCGCGGCGGCCACAGTGCCGGCGGCGCCATTGCGCAGGTCGGCGGCGTAGATACGGCGCATGGCGGCCGAGCCGGATTCGCCGGCGTTGCGGCGCGAGTCGGCGCCCATCAGTTGGTTGACGAGCGGGCTTTCGCCGCCGCCCGCCACGGTGCGGAAGCCATCGAGGAAGCCGTTGCGAACGAGGTCCACCTGGTTGGCGTTATACGCCCCGTAGAGATTGTGGGCGCGGCGGCCGATGTAGTTCACCTCGACCACAGTGCGGTTGAACACCTCGCGCTGGATGCTGAGGCCCCACTGGTGGGTTTGCGGGGTTTCAAAGTTGCGGTCCATCACCGTGATGTTGTTCAGCGAGAAGGCCGGCGGCGTGGCGAAGTCGCTGGGCTTGCTGGAGGGAGCTTGCAGCGCCTGTAGCGCCCGCAGGCGGACGTTGGGCTGCTCGGTGCGCGCGGTGGCGACGCCGGGCAGGTTTTGCAGAATCGTCGAGGAGATGACGAAGGTGTTCAGGCGGTCGTAGGCGATGCGGTAGTTGCCGCGGACGCTGGTTTTGCCCTTGCCGTCCGGATCCCAGGCAAAGCCGATGCTGGGGCCCAGGTTGTTCCAATCGCTGCGGAACAGCGAGCCCTGCTCCCAGGTGAGCGAGTTGGACGGCGCGGCACCGGCGGCCACGGCCTGGCTGGGACGGCGGAGACGTCCTTCACTATTGGACGGGGCCAGCTTGGCTTCCCAGCGCAGGCCAATGTCCAGGGTCAGGTTCTTCCGGATCTTCCAGGTGTCCTGCACGAAGAAGTCGTACTCGTTGTACTTCGCCGTGACATCGTACAGCTTGCTGACGAACTGGTCGCCTTCGGCGACGAACGCCTTCGAGGTGGAGCCGACGCGGCCCAGCATGAAGTTGATGTTGGTTTCCAGGGCCGGGCGGTCGTTGGCCTGTTGAATGTCATTCGGGATGCCATAGGCGGCGGGGTCAACCGTGGCGATGGTGCGCGAGAAGTTCACCTGCTGGGTGGCGTTGGAACCGCCGATGGAGCCGCGCGTATCGGTGTGACGCTGGAAGCGGAGGTTGGTGCCGAACTTGAACGAATGGGCGCCAGTGAAGTAGCCCACGTTGTCTACGAACTGGTAGGTGGTGAGACGGCGGAGATTGCCGTAGGAGTAGTCGAAGGGGATTTGCACGGGGCCGCTGAGGGCGAACTTCGCCAGATCGGCGGTCGGCGTGACGAAATCGAAGGCGAACTTGTTCAGGCCGAAGACGAACTCGTTGGTAAGCCGGGAGCTGGGCGTGAGACGCCAGTTGAAGGCGTAGTTCTTGGGGTCGCGCTGGGTGTTCACCAGACAGCCTGTGCCGGGAAAGGCCTCCGAACCACCGTTGGCCCGGTCGCACGTGGTGTCCTGGCGGCCGAAAGAGATGCGGGCGTAGACGGCATTCTGGTCATTGACGATGTGATCGAACTTCAGCGTAGTGTCGTACTGCTTTTCAATCTGGCGCGCCGTGAAGGTGTAAAAAGCGGTGTTCAGACCGTCGCCGCCGCGGAAATTGTTGGGCAGGGGAGCGCTCTCGATGACGGCCTTGATGGTGGGATCGAGGCCGGCGCGTTCGGGGTCGGAGGCAGCCACGTTGTAGGTTCCGATGTTCAATCCGGGCGTCACGTTGCCGGAGGCGTCCACGGAGGCTCCGGCGGCGCCGAACGGCGTGTTGCGGCCACCAATGACGTAGCGCAGAACTCCCTGGCGCGCCGTTTGCGTGTAAACGGTGCGGTCGGTCACGGCGGACTCGCGGGCGCGGAGAAACTGCTGGTTGTAGAAGAAAAATGTGCGGTTCTTCAGGATGGGGCCGCCAATGGACCAGCCGGGGATGTTCTGCACGAACTGCCGTTTGCCGACGGAGTTGTAATTGTTCTCCCACTCGTTGGCGTTCAACCGCGGCGTGCGGTAGAACCAGAAAACGTCGCCGTGAAACTCGTTCGTGCCCGAGCGCGTGACCATGGCCACCTGGCCGCCTGAGTTGCGGCCATATTCGGCGGTGAAGTTGCCGGTGAGCACCTTGAACTCGGCGAGCGAGTCGGGATTGGTGCGGACGGGGGAGAAGTTGGAGCCGCCGGCCGAGGTTTCGTTGGAGTCGATCCCGTCAATCGTGAAGTTCCAGGCGCGGTCGCGCGCGCCGTGGACGTGGGTGCCGCCGCCGGTGTTGGCGCCGCTGACGACGCCGGGTTGCCGCAGAACGAGATCGAGCGGGTTGCGTCCGCGCGTGCCGACGATGGGCAGGTCGCGGATCACCTTCCCTTCGTAAACGTTGCCGAAGTTGCCCGAGGAAGAGGTCTGGACGGTTTCGTAGGTTCCGGCGACTTCGACAGTTTCCGACACCTGGCCTACTTCCAGTGAGATGTTCACCGTCATCGGCTGGCCGATGTTCAGTTGATTGCCGGTGGTTGTGAATTTCTTGAACCCGGCTGCCTCCACCGTGACCGTGTAGCTGCCCGGCTGTAGCGCTTCAAAGACGTAGGCTCCAGCGTCGGAGGTCTTCGTCGTGAACGCGGCGTTGGTACCCTCGTTCACGATCCGGACCGTGGCGCCGGGAACCGTCGAACCTGTGGAATCCTGAACCGTTCCTACCGCGCGGGAGGTTGTGCCTTGTGGAAACGCTGCCGTGGAGAGCAGGAACAGACAAAGTAAGACGTGAGAGCCCCGAGTGACCATCCTGTCATCGTAGCAAGAGGGAGCGCGCGGGCTAGCACCTGCGAGTGGTGTTTTGTAATTATGAATTAAGCTTCAGGTTCTAGCACGGAACTAAGGTCGCCGATCATCTGCCGTTCCTCATCGGTGAACCGTTCCTTGAACTCGGAACTGTCCATCCGCGCACGGCGTTGCTCGTCGTCCATACCGCGCAGGTTTCTCAGTTCACGGGCGATCTGGCGGCGTCTCGGGACGGGCATGGCGGCGAGCTTGCGGCGGGTGTCGCGGAGAGCGCGCTGGCGTTCGGGGGGGAGTTGCCGGAAATTGTCGAGTTCGCGAGCCAGCCGTTCGCGCTGCTCCGGGTTCATCCGGGCGTACTCCTCCAGCCGGCGTTCGAAAAGCTGGCGGCGCTCCGGCGGCAGGGCGTTGAGGGCGCGCCGGCGCTGCTCGGGCGGCATGCGTTGCAGGCGGTCGAGGTGGCGCAGGAACTGGTTTTCCTGACGGCGGGCGGCGATGGCGCCTTTCCGTCCCTGCGCGAGAACGATTCGGGTTCCGGCGGACTGAGCGCGAGCGGGAACAGAGAGCCCCGTCAGCGCCATCAGCATGGCGGCCAGCGATGTGGTCAGGCAGCGCATGGTACCGGTTCCCCCATTCTGTTCAACGCCGGGCTGAGGATTACAGGTTCCCGGCGGTAGCGCCTTCCAGCTTCAGTTCCTCGTGCAGTTCGCGCAGCAGGTTCAGGTCGTCCAGCGAGCGGTCCGCCTGCTCCACATCCACGCGTTCGACGATGACCGGCTGTTTGGCCTTGAAGCCGGGAGAAAACGGGGACTGAAAGAGGATCGCGCCGAGCAGAAGCAGGCAGCTTGCCGCCAGGGGAAGGGCCGCGCGCGCCGGAACCGGGGCGGCCCAGGCCAAAGCTCTCTTCCACCACGGCAGCCGGCGTTCCTGCGCGATGGCTGCATAGAGTTTCCGCGTAAAGTCTGGTGAGACCTCCTCGGGCTGCCAGTCGTCCAGAGCGGAGCGTACGGCCTGATGGCCCTGCAGTACGGAGTGGCACGATGGGCACGCGGCGGCATGGCGCTCCAGCAGCGCCGACTCCTCGGGGTTGAGCGAACCCTCCATCCAATGCAGGAAGATGACGGCCTCGCCGCCCGCTTGTAACGGACATTGGGCAGGATCAGGGCTGTGGAGTCCATTCGTGACGCTGTTTCCGGTGTGCATCATGTCCTCCTTCCTTCAACGGGCGAAGCGGGCCAATTTCAATCGTAGGGTTTCGTACGCCCGGAACAGTAGTGATTTTACCGCCGACTCGGAGCATTCGAGTATCTGGGCAATCTGTGCGTAATCCAGCTCTTCGTACTTGTGCATCAGCACGGCGGCCCGCTGTTTGGCGGGCAGGGCTTCAATCGCTGACCGGATCTCGGCCAGCCGGGCGTCGCGCAGCAGGTGCTGCTCGATGGACGGGGCGTTGTCGGACACCTGCCGGACGGCCCCTTCCAGAACCTCACCATCCAGGCTCGTTTGCAGGCGCTCGTTCCGGTTGTCCCGAATCCAGTTCAGGGCCAGATGGGTGGCGATGCGGAACAGCCAGGTGGTGAATTTGGCGGTGGGTTCGTAGGTTTCGCGGGAACGGTACACGCGGAGGAAGACCTCCTGGGCCAGTTCCTCGGCGACCGCCTGGTTCTGCACCATCCGGAACAGAAAATGGACAACCGGCCTGCGGTGGCGCTCCAGGAGGAGGGAAAAGCTGGCCTCGTCGCCCTCCCGGACGCGCAGCATCAATTCGGCATCCCATTCCGGCATTGCGACCGACGCCATATCTCCTTGAACCCCCGGAGGCGAGAAAGGTTGCGGCGGCATGCGCGAATTCCCGGCCGTCGGATCGGCCCGGCCCGCGCCCTCTTCCTCTGATTTCCCCATCATGTCCCCGCCCCTGTCTTTCCTGGACGCAGCCCGGGCATAAACGGGTTACAGTTTTACGGAGTGGAGCTTCGCGTAGACCGAGCCGGCCGGGGTGGGACGGCTCTCGTACAGGTGGAAGTGCGCGGCCTCCAGCGCGCCGGCGTCGACGGGAGGCATCTGGGCCACGGCGCGCCGCAGGGCGGCCAGATCAGCGCCGGGCTCGACCCGTGCGAGGGTAAGGTGAGGCGTGTAGGTACGGCGTTCGCGCCGGATGCCGAGGGGCTCCAGAACGTCCGCGGTTGCGGCGGCCAGAGCGGCCAGAGGCGCGGCGGGTTGGATGGCTACCCAGAAAATACGGGGCGAATGGGGGTTGGGAAACCAACCTAACCCTTTGGGTGTAAAAGAGAACCGGCCGGGGCTTACGGTCGTATCCAACGCCCGTTTCAGATCCTCCAGGCGATCTTCGGGCCATTCCCCGATAAACTGAGTGGTGATGTGCAGGTTCTCGGCGCGGGACCATCGGATGCGGGCATGAGGCTTCAAGCGGGCGATCAGATCAGCAAGTCCGGCGGCGGCGGGCGCGGGCAGGTCCAGTCCGGTGAACAGGCGCATACCATTCTTCAGTCTGCGACGGGGAGGGCGGGACCGGCAAGTCCGATTCTGCCCCGGTCGTTCTATGAGCGGCCGGCGGCGGAGGTGGCGCGCGACCTGTTGGGTTGTGTCATCCTCCACGGGCGAAAACGGGCGCGGATCGTGGAGGCGGAGGCCTATCCAGGGCGGAACGATCCGGCATCGCACTCCTACCGCGGCCTGACCAATCGGACGCGCGTGCTGTTTGGCCCGCCGGGACACGCCTATGTCTACCTGATCTACGGCATGTACGAGTGTCTGAACTTCGTGACTCAGCCCGATGGCGAGGCCGGGTGCGTATTGATCCGGGCGGTGGAGCCCGTGGCGGGGGTGAAACTGGCGACGAACGGTCCGGGGCGGCTGACGCGGGCGCTGGGAATCACGCGCGAGCTCTATGGAGCGGATCTGACGCGCGGGCGGCTGCGCGTGGCGTATGGGGAGCATAGCGAGCCTGTGGCGAGCGGGCCTCGTATCGGCATCGGTCTGTACCCCGACCTGCCGCTGCGTTTTTGGTTGCGGGGAAACGGCTTCGTCAGCCGGTAGCGGCTCAGGTATTTCTCCGATTGGGCGCTGGCGGCCCTTCGCCGATAGATGGGCAGAGGGAGAGCCGTATGAGTATGTCAGGCAAGCTGCGCCGCGTCCCCGCCCACGAGTTGGAGCGAGTGCGGACCGATGAGGGATTTCGCAGCCAGCTGCTGGCCACGAAATTTTATCATCTGGATGTCGCGTCCAGTCTCGCCATTTTGCCCTGGTATGTCCGGTGGCCGATGCGGTTTCTGCTTCGCAAACAGATCGGGGTGGCGCGCCGGGCCGAAGCCGAGGCGCGGAATGAGCACGCCTTACTGAACCTGGACAAGTCGTGGCATGGCATTCACTGGCTGCTCTGCGAGTCGGTGTGGGAAGGGCCGGAGCCATACCGGAGCGTGATTCTGGGGGGCGAGGAGATTGGTGAGGACCTGGGGTACGGTCCGCCCCGGTTGATGGATCCGGACCAGGTGGCCGAAGTGGCGCACGCGCTGGGGGCGCTCAGCGCGGCGCAGGTGATGCAGCGCTACGATGGAGCGGCGATGCAACGGGAGGCAGTCTATCCCGGTGATTTCGCCGACGCTTCTGAGTGGCGGAAGGTTCTCGAGCAGGATTTCGAACGGCTGCAACAGTTCTACCGGGACACGGCCAGCGCGCGGAGCGGTCTGCTGTCCTGGATCGACTGAGCCGGCGGGCGTCAGACGCTACACTGTGGGAATGAAGTGGCGCCTCGCCCCGTTGTGGTTGTGCCTGGCCCTGCCGTCGCTGGCCCAGATGGCGCCGCCGTGCCCTGGCGCGCGCGTGATGCAGGTGTGCGACATCGTGTTCGAGATGCCGGCGGCTGAGGCGGGACGGTATTCGAACCCGTACGTGCAGGTGAGCCTGCAGGCCGAGTTTCGCTCTCCCAAGTTCCGTACGTTTCTGATGCCCGGCTTCTGGGACGGCGGCACACGCTTTGTGATCCGGATTACGCCGGTGGAGGCGGGCGAGTGGCTGTTGCGCGTGTCGTCAAACGTAAAAGCGTGGGACGGGCAGCGGGGACAGTTTCAGGCGGCCGAGTCGGAGGATCCCGGCTTTTTGCAGCCGGCCAACCTGTTCCACTGGAAGTACACCGAAAAGCAGCAGGCCCATCTCTGGATGGGCGACACATGCTACACCTTCGCCTGGATTGGCCGGGAGTTGTTTGACCAGATGGTGGCCCGGCGCGCCGCGCAGAGGTTCACGCACATGCGAGGTCTGGTGATGCATCCGGACGAGCGGTACCGCAAGGCGTTCCGTTCGCCGGACGAGCCGGACATCGAGCATTTCCAGGAACTGGACCGGCGCGTGCGAGCGTTGAATGAGCACGGAATGTTTGTGGACCTGGTGCTGGCCGGCGGCCGTAACCATCTGGTGAAGGTGTTTCCGGAGTGGAAGCAGCGGGAGCGGTTTCTGCGCTACCTGATCGCCCGTTACGCGTCATTCAAGATCACATGGCAAGGCGTGCGGGAGTTTGAGGGGTATGACGACGGGCGGGCGCTGATGAAGGAGGTGGGGCTGTACCTGAAAGCGAACGATCCGTTCCATCACCCGCGCGGCACCGGCACGGTGGCCACATCGGCGCCGCTGCTGCCCGATGGCTGGATGACGCACATCCTGTACCACAGCCCCGACGATCAGTTGGGGGCCATTGAACGGCAGGTGGCTTTGGCGCCCCGCGTCAACGCCGGGTTCGGCAACGAGGACTCCGGCGCCGGGAAGTCTCAGCCGTCCGATGTGGATTCGGCGGAGTTCAAGCGGCGTTTGTGGAATGCAACCATGAACGGCCAATATCCGGCGTACGGGAACACGGGCACCTATGGCGGCGAAAGCTCGACGGTGGAGGCGAAGTATCTGGACGCGCCCGGGGCCAAGGCGATGACGGACTGGTTCGAATTCATGTCGAGCACGAGATTCTGGGAGCTGGAGCCGTACTTCGAAGTGAGTGGCGGCCGGGCGCTCTACCTGACCGGGGTGGAGTATGTGGTGTTTCTCGAACAGGGCGGAGCGGTGGAACTGACGACGGAGAAAAAAGGCTACAAGGTTTACTGGCTCAACGTGGATACGGGCGAGGTGATTACGGAGAAGAAGGAGTACAAGGGCGAGCGTTTTTCGGCTACGGCGCCGGGCGCGGGAGCGTGGGTGCTGCATCTGTCGCGGGACGGACGGAAGGAGTCGATGCTGCGCAGCTACTATTTCGAGTCGCGCCGGCAGTTTGTGCAGGAGGTGGAGCCGAACTCACAGCGCACGCCGTTTGCAGTGGTGGCGCCGGAGGGCGATACGCTCCCGGTGGGCGTGCCGGTGGCGTTTGCCGTGAAGTTGAAGCGGGAGACCAAGGCGGCGTCGAAGATGATGTACCTGTGGACGGCCGAGGCGACCTCGGGCGGGCAGGGCTACCGTGTGGTGGCCACGGGCGCTTCGGGAAGGTTCACGATTCCCAGGGGTTTGACGAAAACCTATCCGGCCGTGTTGAACCTGCGCGTGTACGGCATGAATTCTCTTGGAAAGGTCTACGCGCTGGACCGCGTGGTGAAACTGGCGGAATGATTCTGGTTGCGGTGGATTCCAGCGGCGAGTACGGGTCGCTGGCCGTGTGGAACGAGGGAGAGTGGAGCGAGAGTGTGGCGCATGCGCCGGAGGGCTTTGCGCACCTGTTGTTTCCTGAGTTGGAAAAGCTGCTGGACAGGTGTGGCGTGAGTTTGGGCGATGTGGATGCGTTCGCGGCGGCATCGGGCCCAGGCTCGTTCACGGGTGTGCGCGTGGCGCTTTCGGCGGCCAAAGGGCTGGCCGAGGCGTTGGGGAAGCCGTTGCTTACCTGCTCCAATCTGGAAGCCATGGCGATGCTGGGCCAGGCGCCGCTGCGTGCGCCTTTGCTGGATGCGCGCCGGGGGGAGATCTACGGCGGGGTGTATGACGGCGCGTTGCGCCCCGTGCGGCCCGAGGTGGTGCAACCTCTGGCGGGGTGGCTCGGGGAGTTGCCCGAGGGAGCCGAGATCCTGTGCCCCTATCCGGAGAGATTCGGTGCATTGAGCGGCCGCGCGGTGAGCCGTGTTCCGGCCGGCATGGCGGCGGCTGTGGCGCGGCGGGCAGCGGAGCGGTTTCTCCTGGGCGAGCGGCCCCTGGCGGCAGAAGCCGATGCGAACTATGTGCGCCGTTCGGATGCGGAGTTGAACTGGCGCGAGGCGTAAGTGCGGCAGGGCTCCGGGACGGGGCGGGGTTAACGGCGGGCGCTGGCCGGCGCCGGGTCCTGAAGAGATTCCAGCAGCGACAGATGGGACGCGAACTGGGAGAGCGCGACGCGGTCGAGCGGTGGACTATCCTCCGGAGTTCCTTCGAGCGCCTCGCTGACGGCGTTCAGCAGCTCCCACCGCTCGCTTGTGAATGTGTCCAGCGGAGAGCCGGCGGCGGAAGCCTGTAAGGCGGCCGTGGCGGCGCGGCTGTGCCGGAATTGATTGTCGTCGCGACCCAGGAATGCTTCCCGCAGATTGCCGGCGAGGAAGCTGATCTGGGCGGGCAGACGCCCGAAGCCCATTGCTTGCACCAAAGCTCATATCGGCGCGGCTGGACAAAGACAGAGGAAAAAGGTGGAAAGCGTCCGGCCGGACAGGAAAACGGGGCTGGCGGCGAGGCGCGAGTCATGACAGCGCGGGAGGGGCCGATAAGAGTTCTGGAGACATCCCATGATCCAGGTGACACGGCTGAACCAGCAGCAACTCGTGTTGAATTCCGATCTGATTGAGCACGTGGAATCCACGCCGGACACGGTGATCACGCTGACGACCGGGACGAAGTTCATGGTTCGCGAGAGCGCGGACGAGATCATCCGGCGGGTGGCGGAGTTCCGCCGCCAGTCCAGCGTGGAGTGGCGGAACGGCGTGGTGAGGGGTGGGCCGGTTTTCTCAGGTGGGGAGGAATAGCGGCTCATGGCCGGTGAGGCAGCCAAACCGAAGGCGGGAGGTGTGCGTCCGGACTTCGCCACGCTGGGAGGAATCGTACTGGCGCTGGCCGGAATCGTGGGCGGGCTGATTCTGGAAGGCGGCGAGCTGGCCGACATCAGCCAGGTGACGGCGGCATTGATCGTGCTGGGCGGTACGTTTGGAGCGGTGCTGATCAATACGCCGCTGGGAACGGTGCTGCTCGGCGTGAAGGGGCTGGCGCACGTGTTTCTGGAGAGGAAGGCGAGCCCCGAGGCGCTGGTGGAGGAGATTATCGGCTTTGCTTCCAAGGCGCGCAAGGCGGGGATCGTGTCGTTGGAGGAGTCGGTGAACCAGGCCTCGGACCCGTTCCTGATGAAGGCGCTGACGCTGGCCGTGGACGGGACGGATCTGCAGGAGTTGCGCAAGATGATGGAGCTGGAGATTGTGCAGGCCGAGCATCACGGCGAGTCGGCGGCGCGGGTGTTCGAGGTGGCGGGGGGGTATTCGCCGACCATCGGCATTATCGGCGCCGTGATGGGGCTGATTCAGGTGATGAAGAATCTGTCGGACATCGACAAGGTGGGGCATGGCATCGCGGTGAGTTTCGTGGCGACGGTGTACGGCGTGGCGCTGTCGAACATCTTCCTGCTGCCGGCGGCGAACAAGATGAAGGCGCGCGTGCAGCAGGAGGCGCACATGCGGGAGATGATGCTGGAGGGCGTGACGGGCATTGTCGAGGGGTTGAACCCGAAGCTGATCCGGAGCAAGCTGGACGCCTTCATCACGCAGAAAAAGAAGCCGGCGGGCCAGGCCGCGCCGGGCGAGCCGGGTGAGTGAGCCATGCGGAGGAAGAAGCAGGGCGGGCATGAGAATCACGAGCGGTGGCTTGTCTCCTACGCCGACTTCATCACGTTGTTGTTCGCCTTTTTCGTGGTGATGTTCGCCAGCTCGCAGACCGACCGGTCCAAGACCGAGCGCGTGCAGGAGTCGGTGCGGCGGGCGCTTGAGGACAATCAGTTCGTGTCGGTGATGGCGGGGATTCTGGGCGGCGATGTCACAGAGAAGGGAAAAGGCAACGCGCAGATGAAGGGTCCCGGCGGGACGCGGCAGATGACGCAGGACCAGAAGACGGATGGGCGCTTTGTGGAGCTGGTTCCGGCGATGAAGTACCTGGAGCAGGAGCTGGCCGATGAGATCGCCAACGGGATGATGAGCGTCAGCATGGAAGCGCGCGGGCTGGTGGTGAGCTTTCGCGAGGCGGCTTTCTTTCCCTCCGGCACGGACGTAATACCGGAGCAGACCTACGGCACGGTGGCCAAGGTGGGCGAGTTGATCGAGCGGCTGCCGAATCCGGTGCGCCTGGAGGGGCACACGGATTCGATTCCGATCAAGGGCGGGCGGTTCCATAGCAACTGGGAGCTGTCGGCGGCGCGCAGCATCGCCATGATGGAGCTTCTGGTGAGCTACTGCAACATTCCCCGGCAGCGGCTGTCCATCGCCGGGTATGCGGACAACGCGCCGATCGCCGATAACGCTACTGAAGAAGGGCGGCGGCGCAACCGGCGCGTCGACATCGTGATTCTCAATCAGATGGGCCTGCAGGCCGAGCCGGCGTCGGCCAACCAGCAGCGGGGCGCGCAGCATTGACGGTCCCAAAGCACGTCAGAATCTGAGCTTCAATCCAAATTGGACCACGCGTCCCGACTCGCCCGTCTGAATAATGTTCGAAGTGGTGTTCGGCGCCACCGCCTCGCAGCAGGTTTCGCCGAAGCGCGCACTGGTGATCTGGTTCGATCCGCTGGAGGCGCTGGACGGGTTCTGAAAGCTGGCGTGGTTGAGCGTGTTGAACGTCTCGGCCCGGAACTGGAGACGGAAGCGTTCGGTGATGGCGAAGTTTTTCTGAACGGCGAGGTCGAAGTTCCAGTAGCCGGGGCCGCGGAAGAGGTTGCGCCCCATGCCGTTTTCGCCGGGGCCCGGAATGCCGAAGTAGCGCTCCTTCTCGGCCTGCGTAACCAGCACCGGGCCGACCGAGCCGGCCTGCTGCTTCAGGGAAAACGACGGCAGCTCACTGGTGAGCAGGGCCGCGCGAGAGACGTGCGAGGCGTTGTTGGTGCGGGTGCCGCTGGTGATGGTCCAGGGCTCGCCGGTGTAGGCGCTGAAGATGCCGTTCAGGCTCCAGCCGCCGGCCAGGTGGTTGAGCAGGCCGGAGGCCGAGCCGAGGAAAGCCTTGTTTTTCCCGAAGGGCAGCTCATAGAGCCAGGCGGAGTTGAAGACGTGGCGGCGGTCGAAGTCCGACACGGCGCGCTCGTTGCGCCAGTTGGAGGTGTCAGCGGGGGTTCGCGAGTTGGTGGTGCTCAAGCCGCCGCTTGAACTCGACGCGATGGGATCGACGGACTGGTTGTCGATGGACTTGGCGAAGGCGTAGGAGGCGTTCACGGTGAGGCCGTTCGAGAAGCGCTTGCGCAGGACGGCCTGGAAGCTGTGATAGTAGCTGTCGCCGCCGGAATCGACGTAGGTGATCTGGTTGAACTGCTGGTTGGGGCGGAGGCGGGCGGCGAGCGTGCTCGTCTCGACGCGCCCGGCAAAGGCTCCGGCGGCGTTCTGCGTCAGTTCGTTGCGCGTGGTGGCGGAGTTGACGAAGGCGGCCGTGAGCACGCCGCTGGTTACCAATCCGATGGGCGCGCCGGCTACGCCAGAGGGGCAGCCCGTGCCGGCGGCGGCGCATCCGGCGGCGGCGTTGCGCTGCATGGCGATGAAGTCGTTCAGCAGGGGCGCGGCGCTGATCTGGTTCAGATCGTAGGCGCGGTACAGCCGGGTGCCGCGGCGGCCGACATAGCCGATCTGAACAAGCGTGCCACCGGCGAGTTCCCTCTGGATGTTGAAATTCCATTGGTGCACGGTGGGCATTTTGAGGTTTTGGTCGAAGACGGTGATGTTGGGCGCGGTGCCCGAAAGCTGGCGCGGCGGTGTGAGGAACTGGCTGGGCTTGGATGTGGGCGGCGTGAGTTCGGCCGGAAAGCCTTCGTTGATCCGCACATCGGCCACGGGCGAGCAGCCGGGCGTGGTGGAACCGCCGGGGATGGACTGGCAGGTGGTGGTGATTCCCGGTGGCCGGCCGGCGACCGCGGTCACCTGGAAGCTGGCGATGGGGTCGAAGGCCATACCGTAGCCGGCGCGAAAAACGGTGCGTCCATTGCCCGGCGCCCAGGTGAAGCCGAGGCGCGGACCGATGGCGCCCAGATTATTGTTCTGGTACCAGCGCTTCCGGTTGACGAAGCTGACCAGTTCTCCGCCGGTCAGGGGCTGGCCGGGCACGTAGACGCGGCCGCCGGCCTCGGTGGGCGCCAGGTTCATTTCCCATCGCGCGCCGTAGTTCAGCGTCATGTTGCGGCGCACCTTCCATTCGTCCTGGACATAGAAGTTGTACTGTTGCATGCGCTGGCCCTGGGCCCAGAGCGTGACGGAGTTGCCGGTGCGGTAAGGCAGGAACTGGTCGCTTTTGAGGTCGCCCAGAAACACCTGCTGCAATTGCGCGGGAATGCCGAGCAGTTCGTTGATACCCTGCAGCAGGCGGTTGCTGTCGTTGGTGTTGATGCCGGGCACGAGCGAGGCGTCGAGCGCGGGCGGGCGCGTGGAACGGCTGAAGCTGAGCACGGGCGTGACGTTGACGCCGCCCGGCTGGCCGCGCTGATCGTTGTGCTGGTAGAAGCGGAAGTTGAAGCCGGCGCGGAAGACGTGCGAGCCATGGACGATGCTGAGGTTATCGAGGATCTGCGGCGTATTCACGGCGCGGTTGGTGCGCGGGCGGTTCAGCACGGCGTCGCTGATGTTGGCGAAGTCGTAGGGTGGAATGTCGGGGAAAGCGGGGTTGGCCTCGCCCTGTGTGAAGAGAAAGTAGAAGCGCGAGTAGCCTACGGTGAGGTCGTTGACGATGCGCGGCGAGAGGACCGTGCGCAAACTGGCGGCGAAGTTGTGGGAGCGCCGGTAGACCTCGCCGAGCGGCGGGAAGTTGGGAAACACGCGCGGACGCGAGTTGTTGGGGTCGCCGCCGAGCGTGTTGGCGTCGCCGAACAGGTAGCGGAAGAAGAAGGTGTTGCTGTCGTTGAAGGTGTGATCGACGCGGCCCATGATGTTGGGGCCGCGCTGGCGGACGGGCGGGTTCCAGAGATAGGTGGCCGTGTTCAGGCCATCGCCGGCGGTCCACGAGTTGGGCGCCGGATAGGTGCGCAGCAAGCCGAGGATCTTCGGATCGCCGCCGATGCGCCGCGGATCGTTCCCGTAGATGTCGTACGTGGCGATGCAGTTCAGGTCCGTGTTTGTGGCGCAGTTCCGCACGCCGGGGTTCAATTCGCCTGTGTGCGGGTTCACCAGCGCCGGAGCATTCTGCGTGATGCGGGTTCCGTTCACAAAGAAGGGCGAATTGGGGTCGGCGCGGAAGTAGCGGTACTGGCCGCCGAGGGCCTGGGGCGTGTACATGATGGGCGGGCCGCCGAACACCTGGTCGATAGGCTGGGCGAAGTTGACGATGGCGTTCTGGAAGCTGCCGAAGAAGAAGGTGCGGTTCTTCCGGATGGGGCCGCCCACCTCGAACCCAAACTGGTTCATCTTGATGTCCGGTTTGGGCGTGCCGTTGGCGCTGGAGAAGAAGTCGTTCGAGTTCAGGGCCGTGTTGCGGAAGAAGTGAAACAGCGTGCCGTGCAGCTCATTGGTTCCCGAACGTGTGGCGATGGAGACGCTGGCGCCGGAGTTGCGGCCCTCCTCCGGCGTGGCGTTCGAGGTGGTGACCTTGTACTCCTGCACGTTGTCCGGGTTCAGGCGGAAGACGTTGTTGGTCGGGTTGGGCACGCTGGATTCGTTCGCCTCGATGCCGTCGATGGTGGTGTTGAAGGCGAAGTCGCGCGAACCGTTCACGTGGATGCCGGTGCCGGCGCCGCCCTGCGTGCGCTGCACGACGCCGGGCTCAAGGACGATCAGGTTCAGCGGATTGCGTCCGTTGAGCGGTAGCTCGACAATCACCTTGCGCTCGACGACATTGCCGATGGTGGCGTTGGCGGTTTGCAACTGTTCGTACGTGGCGGCGACGGCGACGGTCTCGCTGGCCTGTCCGATCTCAAGCGTGATGTCGATGGTGACCGGCGTGCCGACCGTCAGCGTGATGCCCGTGCGCCGCGCCGATTTGAATCCCTGCTGTTCGACGGCGACAGAGTAGACGCCCACCGGAAGCGAGGCGAAGCTGTAGAGTCCGGAGTTGGTGGTCTGCTGGCGGTAGACGATTCCGGTGGCTTCGTTCGTGGCCGACACCTTGGCTGCGGGGACGACGCCCCCGGTCGCATCGGTGATGGTGCCGGAGAGGGCGGAGGCTCCGGTTTGACCGTGGAGAGGCCCGGAGGCGGGAAGGCAGAGAAGCCCCGTGATGACGGCGCAAAGAAGGCGTTGCATGCAGTTTTCCTGAAGACGGATTCCCAAGAGTCGCGAATCCCGCGCAGGCACATGCGAAGCGAGGCATGGCCCACGGCGGAAGGATTTTTCCATGATAGCGCCGGGCGGGCGCCGGCTTATTCGAACACGATCAGATCGCGCAGAACGATTTCGCTGCCGCGCGAGCCGGGGAACGGTTCGCCGCGCACCACCAGCCGGACGGTGTGGCGTCCCGGTTTCAGCGAATAGACGTGCCAGATGCTTTCGCCACTGCGTTCGCCGCGTCCTTCATGGAAGGCATCCACAGTGCCGTGCAATTTCCCGTCGAGATAGACGTCGGCTTTTCCGCCCGCGTCCGTATAGGAGCCCACCAGGATGACGCCGGTTCCGGTGAATGATGCGGTGGCCTCGGCGCCCTTCGTGGAGGACCGCCGGCCGGTGTTGGCCGTGCCGTCGCGCCGTTTGCTGTCGTCGGCGCGCCAGTCTCCGGTGAAGCTCCAGCGCGAATCGTTCGTGTTGTACCGGCCCTGCACCTTGCCGGGTTTGAACTGCTCCAGGCGCGTGGCGGCGGGCGTTTGCGTGCGCACCACCAGCGTTTCGCCGTCGAGCCGTCCGCCGTTGGCCTTGACGAGCTCGATGGCGCGCTTGGCGGTGGAATCGGCGATGGTCTTGAAGGTGTAGTTCGTGAAGTTGAACTTCTGGTTTTCAATGGCCGGGATGCCGGACTTCCAGTTGTCCGGAATGGCCCGGTAGCCCGTCATGACACCGAGAATGCCGGCGGCGCTGGATGGGTTGCAGTCCGAGTCCTGGCCTGCGCGCGTGGAAACGTCGATCGTCTTGTCCCAGTCGCCCTCGCCGTACAGAAGGCCCAGCGCGATGTAGGCGCCGTTCAGCGAGGCGTCGATGTTGTAGGGCAGGGCCGCGCCGGCCGGGCAGGGATCTTGACGGTCCCACTTGGCGTCGAGTTGTTTCCAGGCCGAACGCCAGTCGCGCGGATTGGCCTTGTGCCAGCCGAGCGTGTCGGCGATCATGCGGGCATACCGGCTTTGCCGCGGCAGGCAGGCCAGTCCTGCCTCCACAACGGCGCGCGGGTCCTTTTCGAAGAAGGCGGCGCCGTACATGCACGAGACGAAGATGCCGCCATAGATGCCATCGCCGTAGTTCATGACGCGGCCGGCGCGCCAGGCGATATTGGTGGCCGCGCGAGGCAGTCCGGGCGCCATCAGTCCAATGAAATCGGACTCGATCTGAAAGTCGATGTCGTCGGCATGGGCGTTGTAGCGCGGATCTCCGGCCAGCGACGCCGGAATGCCGCGCTTCAGATTGCGCCGCGCGGCAAGATTGGCGTGCCAGAGCTGGTATCGCGAGTCGCGGAACATCCGGCCGAAGTCTTCGGTGGTGGCGTTGAGCCCCTTGTCGTCGAGCACCTGGGCGAACGTCATGTCGACGTAGAGGTCATCCTGATCCAGCGAGTTGCTGATGCGGGCGGGCGTCCAGGCCGGGAGATCGCCGTCGATGGTCTTGCCGAGATAGCGGAATTCCGTGGGGGCGCCGAAGCTGACGCCAATCATCTGGCCGGCCCAGCCGCCCTCGATGCGGTCGCGTAACTCGGCGAGGGAGATCCGGCGCTCCGCCGCGCCGGCGAGTGTGGTGAGGAGGAAGAAGCATGCGAGATGCCGAAACTGAATCCGCATATGAATAACTATGTTATCCTCCCTCAGCATGAAGCCGTCGTACGCCCTGCTGGCCGCCCTCATGGCGGTGATTCCACTCCGCGCCCAATCCCCTGATCGAGAGGTGCTCAAGCAGGCGGCCATGGAGATGGCTGATGGGCGCGCGAAGTTCACCCAGATCATCGTGGATTCGATCTTCAGCTTCGCCGAGCTGGGCTATCAGGAGTTTGAAACCGCCTCCTATGTGACGGGTTTGCTCGAAAAAGAAGGTTTTCGCGTCCAACGTGGCTGCGCAGGCATGCCCACCTGCTTCATCGCCGACTGGGGCAGCGGCAAGCCGGTAATCGGCTTGATGGCCGACATCGACGGACTGCCGGAAACCTCGCAGAAGCCGGGCGTCGCCTATCATGCACCGCTCATTCCGAACGGTCCGGGCCACGGCGAAGGGCACAATGCGGGACAGGCCGTGAACGTCACGGCGGCCATCATCGCCAAGCAACTGATGCAGCGCCACAACCTGAAGGGGACCCTGCGTGTCTACCCCGGCGTGGCCGAAGAGCTGATCGGTTCCCGCACCTATATGGTGAACGACGGGATGTTCCGCGACCTCGATATCATGCTCTCCAGCCACATCTCCACCGAGTTCGCGACGACGTACGGCTTCCCGAAGGGCTCGGCCGTGGTGTCAACCCAGTACACGTTTCAGGGAACGAGCGCGCACGCGGCATCCGGACCGTGGCGCGGACGCAGCGCCCTGGATGCCGTGGAGCTGATGAACGTCGGCTGGAACTTCCGGCGCGAACACCTGCGGCCCGAACAGCGCTCGCATTATGTGATCGTGCATGGTGGGGACCAGCCCAATGTGGTGCCGCCTTTGGCCACGGTTTGGTATTACTTTCGTGAATTGGACTACAACCGTGTCCGCGAATTGCACGACATCGGGACGAAGATCGGCCGGGCTGCGGCAGATATGACCGACACCACCATGACGGAGCGTGTGATCGGCTCGGCTTGGCCGGGACATTACAATGAACCTCTGGCGCGCGCGCTATATGCCAACATCGTGCGCGTGGGTATGCCCTCCTGGAGTGAGCAGGATCAACAGTTGGCCCGCGCGTCTCAAAAGATGATGAAGGTGGATCCGAAAGGATTGCCTGGGAAGGTGGGCGGGCTCGTCGATTCCGCCGCTGGCGTCCGGGCGGGCGGCGCTTCGGACGATATCGCCGAGGTGTCGTGGAATCTTCCCACGGTCGTGTTGAGCTACCCCGGTAATATTCCAGGGATGACTGGCCATCACTGGTCGAGTGGCATCTCAATGGCCACGCCAATTGCCCACAAGGGCGCCACGGCCGGCGCCAAAGCGCATGCGATGACGGTGATCGACCTGCTAACCAGGCCGGAACTGCTGACTGCCGCCAGGGAGTACTTCCAGAGGCAGACGGCGGCGACGAAGTGGCAGTCGCTCATCCCTCCGGGAACCAAGCCTCCCATCCAAATGAACCGGGAAAAGATGGAGCGATTCGCACCGGAGCTGAAGAAGCTGCGCTATGACCCCGAGAAATACGGAAGTTACTTAGAGCAGTTGGGCATCACCTACCCCACGGTGCAAGAGTAAGCCGTTCGTCCGCTCCCATCCATTTAAACGCCCGGTCGCGTCCAACGGTGGGGAGAGTTCCGTCGAGTGTCCCTTTTTCCATGCGCTTGAGAGGAAGAAGAGGACGGCCACACTACCAATGTGGAAGACGGAAAAGAAAACTTTTGTTTGCCTGTTCTTCTCCTGAAAACCACCGATAGCTAAGTGTGACGCACACGCATGTTTAGGCGTGTACGTCAGACGGACCGGCGCTAGCCGTCCGGAATACTCCCACCATTTGCCGGAATCAAAATGAGCGTTATACGACCCAGGAATCGTCTTGTCAATTTTCGTCTGAGTGAGGACGAATTTGAGAAATTGCGCGACAGTTGCGCGCTGTTTGGCGCGCGCAGTATCTCCGACTTCGCCCGGAGTTCTGTCCTGTCGCGGTTGGAACTGGACCCCAGGCAGGAAGCAGCGCCCAGCCACCGGATTCAATCCTTGGACACAAAGGTGAACGAGTTGGAAGCGCGCGTGGGGCAGTTGCTTCACCTGTTGGAAGCAACTGGGACATCACCACTCGCAACATTGGGCGAAGAGGCCACGCCCTCCGCCGTGCGGGCGCCTCGAGATGTGATGAGCGGCATTTAGAGCGGAGCTGAACCGGGAGGAGCACACGAGATGAAATGGGACGTTGTTCTGCTGTCGGCGTTCATTGGCATTGGCAGTCTTCAGGCGCAGGCGCCCTCCGCCGGCGTGGCGGCGGGGAACCTGCCTGCTCAGAAGATTGGCCCGAATGACCTGCTGGCCGTGAGCGTCTATGGCGCGCCGGAGTTTACGCGGAGCGTCCGGGTTGACGATTCCGGCAAGCTGAGCCTGCCGATGGTCCGCGAGCAGTTGCATGCCGCGGGCAAGCTGCCCATGGAGTTGGAGCGGTCAATCGCGGAGGCGTTGCGGAAGGGTGAGATTCTGGTCGACCCGGTCGTGACGGTCACCATTGTCGAGTACTTCAGCCGGCCCATCAGCGTAATGGGCGCCGTGCATAAGCCGACGACGTTTCAGGCGGTCGGACCGGTCTCTCTGTTGGATGCCGTGACCAGGGCCGAGGGCTTGTCACAGGATGCCGGACCGGAGATTCTCGTCACGCGCCGCCAGCGCGGGGAGACGGATAACGATCTTTCGCTCGTGCAGCGGATCCCAGTAAAAGGGCTCGTGGACGCGGCCGATCCCGAATTCAACATCGCACTTCACGGCGGCGAGGAGATCCGGGTTCCCGAGGCCGGGAAAATCTATGTGGTGGGAAACGTGAAGAAGCCTGGCGCTTACACGGCGGGCGATGCCACGGATACCACGGTGTTGAAGTTGCTGGCGATGTCGGAGGGGCTCGCGCCCTACGCCTCGAAGAATGCGTACATTTTCCGCCGCGAGGCCTCGACAGGCGCGAAAAATGAGATCCCACTGCAACTCAGCAGGATCATGCAGCGGAAATCGCCCGACGTACCCCTGCTTTCAAACGACATCCTGTACATCCCCGACAACCGGGGCAAGCGCATTGGGCTCACCGCTCTCGAGAGGATCGTCGGTTTTGGATCGGCGACGGCCTCCGGCGTCCTCATTTGGGGTGTTGCGCGATAGAGCCCGGGTGGCGGAACTGTTGCACGGAGGCGAACTGGAATAACGATATGTCCGATGAACGCATGACCAGGAATTTGATGCTGTCAGGCCCGAGCCGGCTGCCGGGCGCCGCGCTGACGCCTACGGGCGGATTCCCCCCGTTGCCCGAGATGGATATGGATGCCGCCTCCATGCCCCTGTCCCACTACTTGTGGGTCTTCAAGAGGCACCGGTGGAAGATGCTGGCCTTCATCCTGATCTGTCTGGCGGCCACATTGGCCGTCTCGTTGAGAATCACGCCCATTTTTGAGTCGGTCGCTACCATCGATGTCGACCGGCAGACGCCGCAAGGGGTGATTGGCCAGGAGGCAGTTCGCAGTACATTGAACGATTCCGACCAGTTTCTGTCAACGCAGGTGAAGTTGATTCAGTCCGATTCGGTCTTAAGACCAGTGGCGGAAAAGTACGGTCTCCTGCGTCACGAGCGGCAGGGCGATCCGCAGGAGCCACAGGACGCGCTGGCTCGCGCCGGAGAAGCTCCGGTGCTTCTGCGGAACCTGAAGGTGACGCGGCCACCCAATACCTATCTGCTATTGGTGAGCTACCGTTCGCCCGATCCCCAACTGGCTGCCGATGTGGCCAACGCGATTTCGAACTCCTATCTGGAGCACACATACAATATCCGGATCCGGTCGTCGGCCAGTCTCTCCTCGTTCATGGAGAAGCAGTTGGATGAGCTACGCGCCAAGATGGAGCGCTCGTCGTTGGCGCTCTCCCGCTTTGAGCGGGAACTGAACGTGATCAACCCCGAGGAGAAAACAAGCATTCTCTCCTCGCGCCTGCTGCAGTTGAATACCGAATTCACCAATGCCCAGGCCGACCGCGTCCGCAGAGACGCCGTGTTTGAGTCCGTGAAGGGCGGATCGATTGAAGCTTTGCAAACCTCGGCACAGGGAGAAGACCTGCGCCGCCTGGCCGAACGGCTGAACGAGGCACAGGAGAGTTTCGCGCAGGTGAAGGCTCAGTATGGAGCGAACCACCCGGAGCACCGCAAGGCATCCGTCAAGGTGAATGAGATCCAAAGGGCGATCGAGTCCACACGGCGCAATATTTTGTCGCGCGTGGAGATCGAGTTGCGGCAGGCACAGAGCCGCGAAGCCATGTTGCAGAAGGAGGTCGCCTCGACAAAGACCGACCTGGACCGTCTCAACGCGAGGTCGTTCGAGTACCAGTCTTTGAAACGGGAGGCCGATGCCGACAAGTCGCTGTATGAGGAACTCGTGCGCAAGATCAAGGAAGCGGGGATTAACGCCGGATTTCAGAATTCCTCCGTACGGCTGGCCGACCCGGCGCGGCCCGGCTTTCTGCCCGTCTCCCCCAATATCAAACTGAATCTGGCGCTGGCTCTCCTGCTGTCCACCGTGTTCGCTTTCGCGGCCGCGATTGTGAGTGACATGCTCGACAATACGGTCCGCGACCCCGAACAGGTATCCCGGACCCTGAATACCGAAGTCATCGGCAGCCTTCCTGCTGTGAAAAACTGGCGCGGGCGTTTGTCGCCGTCGCCTCAAGCGGGAGAGTCTACCGCGCTGGTTCGCGCCACGAGCCAGCCGGAGAGTATGGTGAGCGGTTTCGAGGAGGCTGTGCGAACCCTCCGCAATTCGATTCTGCTATCCGATGTGGACCGCCGGATTCGCTCCCTTCTGATTACCAGCGCCTCGCCGAGCGAGGGCAAGTCCACGATGGGCGTGCACCTGGCGATTGCGCACGCGCAGCAAGGCCACAGAACGCTGTTGATTGACGGCGATCTGCGGCGTCCCAGTGTGCACAAGCGCTTCGGGTTGCAGGCGGGAAAAGGCCTGAGCAATGTACTGACAGCGGAAGAGGATTGGAAGGGGCTGCTGGTAAGTCCCGAGGAACTCCCTGGCCTGCACATCCTCCCGGCCGGCCCCCCTTCGCGCAAGGCTTCCGACCTGATCGGCCGGGGGTTGGAGGAGTTGCTCACCGAGGCCGGGCAGATCTATGACCTCATCATCCTGGATGCGCCGCCCCTGCTTGGTTTTGCCGAACCGCTCCAAATGGCATCCATCGTGGACGGCGTCATTGTGGTGACGCGCGCCGGTCAAACCGACCGGAAGGCCGTCTCCAGCGTCTTGACCGCCTTGCGCCGCCTGCGCGCCAATGTCCTTGGCATCGTATTGAATGAGGTACATCAGGAGACCAGTTCCAGCTACTACTACTACGGGAACTACAGCAAATACTACACAGCGCAGGGAAAGGCCTGACGGCGTTCCGATGACGAGGTGCTCTGATTCATGACTCAGACTGTCTCCACAGGGTGCTCCGGCGCCAGGCTGCTGCCGTCGCAGGTAACCGCCGTCCGGGATGCCGCGGCGTCACTACTCGACGATACCCGCTACCAATCGCCACCCGAGCGCTACATTGAATCCAAAGTCCCGACTGCGGGATTGCGCAATCCGGTCTACGCGCTGGTCCGGCGGCTATTCATGGCGATGGGGCTCGACAGGGCCAACATGGGCACGAAACGGTGGAATCCACTGTCGGAGTTCCTGAAACGGGGCGACCAGGTGGTGGTCAAGCCGAACCTGGTGCATCACAGGCACTATCGCGGGGGGAAACTCCATTGGGTAATTACCGATCCTCGCGTGATCCGGGCGGTGTGCGACTACGCGTTTCTGGCTGTCGGCCGTGAAGGACACGTCATCGTGGGAGATGCGCCCCTGCAGTCGGCCGACTGGAATTCGCTCATTCGTGAGTCGCAACTCGATCGTCTGCCGGTGTTTTATTCGCAACACGGCTACTTGCTCACGTTGACCGACTTTCGAACTGTCCGCACAACCGACCGCAAGGGGATGAAGTGCTCCCCCGTGCCATTGCCCGGCGATCCCAACGGCTACGCCGCGGTTGACTTGGGCGCGGACAGTCTCCACGCGGGCCGGGACTGGCGGCGCTTCCGGGTGACCAACTACAACCCGGAGGCCATGAGATCGCACCACAACGATACGCGGCATGAGTATCTCATTGCGCGTTCCATTCTCCATTCGCCCGTGGTGATCAATCTGCCCAAATTGAAGACGCATCGAAAGTGCGGGCTCACAGGACCCCTGAAAAATATGGTGGGGATCAACGGTTGCAAAGATTGGCTTCCCCACCACTCCGGTGGCAGCGTGCCTGAAGGCGGGGATGAATACAGCGACATCAGCGCGTGGAAGAAGTTGAACAGTTGGCTGGTGGAACGTGAGGAGTCAGCCGCGCGGCTTGCGGGCAAGCTGAGTTGGAACGCCGCTCGCCGGTTTGTGTACGGACTCGGCAACCGGCTGACGGGCGACCAGTCCTGGGAAGGCTCGTGGCACGGGAATGACACGCTGTGGCGAACCATTCTCGATCTCAACAGGGCTGCCTTGTATGCAGACCCGGGTGGGATCCTTCGACCGCGGCCACAGCGCACGATGCTCACCATCGTCGATGCGATTCAAGCGGGCGAGGGAGAGGGACCGATGGCTCCCGAACCCGTACCCTTGGGAACACTGCTGGCCTCCGTGAACCCGCTGACCGCCGAGATTGCCGCCACGCGTCTGGCTGGTTGGCCGGAGGGGCGCCTCCGGCTGATCCAGGGCGCATTCCATCTGCCTTCCTATCCCTTGGATCCGTTCACCCGGGAGTCGGTCGAAATTCAAGCAACAGATTTTACTTCCGGAACAAGCGTAGAGGCCACGTTGGAAGAGATTGCAAGGTTTCTGCATCCAAGCCGCGGGTGGGGGGACGTGAAGCCGGCTCCGATGGCGCGGCCCTCCAGCCAGCCGCCGGTCGAGGTGAATCCATGATTCGCGTGCTGCATTGCGTGGCGGGGCTCGGCCGGGGTGGGGCTGAGAAGCAACTCGCGTTGCTGTGCCAAGCGACGCGAAACTCGGTGGATCACCAGATTGTGGCGGCGGGCACGGAGCGGTTCTGCTATCCCGGGCTGACGGAGAGCCTGCCGGTGGTCCATGATGCCGGCCCCGGCTCGCCGCGCGATCCCCGGACGGTCTGGAGGATCGCGCGCGCGGTGCGCCAGCAACGGCCAGACATTCTGCATTGCTGGCTTCCCTCCATGAACCTGGCCGGTGGTCTGGCGGCCCGGCTGGCATTTCCCGGCCGGCCTCGTGTGGTGGCTTCCATACGCAATGTGGACGATTGGAAGGGGCCGGTGAGGACCTTCACCGACCGGATCGCATCCCGGCTGTGGGACCGGATTCTCTGCAACTCCCAGGCAGGTCTTGCCTGCGCTCTTCGGCAGGGACTGCCCGGCGAAAAGCTCCACTACGTTCCGAATGGCATTGTCGAGCGCAAGCGCCTGACGGAAGAGGCGCGCGGGCGGCTTCGCGCGGAGCTTGGTGTGCCGGAGAGGGGCGTTCTCCTTGTGTCGGCCTGCCGTCTGGTGGTGCAGAAGCGAGTGGACCGGTTGCTCGATCTCGTGGATGAGCTAAGGATGCCCTTCCCCCAAATCCGTTTGGCCATCTGTGGTGATGGGCCATGGGAGCAACGGCTCAGAGCTGGGGCATTGGCTAAGGGACTGGCACACCATGTGCAATTTCTGGGAGCTTTGGATGATCCGTGGCCCTTGTTGTGCGCCGCCGATGCACTTGTCATGGCCAGTGTCCGTGAAGGTAGCTCCAACACACTGCTCGAAGCATTGCAGGCTGGGTGCGCCGTATTCGCGACCGGCACTGGCGACAATGCGGTCCTCGTTGGTTCTGAGGCGGGTTGGACCGGAGAGTGGAGCGAGTTGACGGCGGCATTGGCGCGCGCCCTGGAGAGCCCGGAGATGCTTGCCCGCTTTCATGAGGCGGCGGTGGTGCGAGCCCGCGAGTTTACGGTTGGAAAGATGGCCGCCGGGACGCTACGGCATTACGAGGAACTAGCCGCCGCAGCGCCGCGGACTGTAGCGCAAGAGACACCATGGGGACAGCGGGGACAGGTGGGCAATGCGGAGCGGTAACCGGCTGCGAATTCTGTTTCTGGATTACACGAATGGCATTGGCCTCGGCGGTGGCCAGCGGAGCCTGCAACTCCTGCTGGAGGAAATTGACAGGGATCGCTTTGAACTGCTGCTGGCCTGTCCGGAAGGAGAGGAACTGCTGAGCCGGATTCCGCATGGGATCACTACCTATCCGTTGGCGCTGCCGGCCGGGTTTCGCGGACTTTCGCGGCGTGGAAGCGGTTGGTGGCAGGTCGTGGCTGGAATGCCCGGTTTCTTTGCGCTCCGGCGGTCCTGGGCCCGGTTGGTTGCCGAGACGCGACCCGATATCATCCATGCCAACAACCTGAAGATGCTTCTGGTCGCCGCGCTGGCCACACCGCGATCGCGGGCGGCGCGGCTCTGGCATGTGCGCGACATTCTGCCGCGAACGGCCATGACGGCGTTGCTCAAGCGGATGGGGACCGGCGCAGCCACGCGTGTGCTGGCCGTTTCACAAGCCGTGGCGCAGGAACTGCCGGCCTCCGCTGAAGCCGAGGTGGTGTATAACGCCGTGCGCCTTCCGGATTTGACTCGAATCCCGGCGATGCGCCATAACTTCCGGCAGCGATACGCTCTGCCGGATGGCGAATGTGTGATTGGCTACGCCGGGCGGCTGGACTCGGGAAAGGGTCTGGAGATTCTGGTGGAAGCGTTCGGCCGGCTGGCCGCCGGGCATCCGCAAGTCTCTCTTGTCATTGCCGGAAAAGGAGGGCTTGAAACATCGTTGCGCCGCCAGGTCATGGCTGCGGGGTGTGACAAACGAGTTCGGTTTCTGGGGTTTGTGCCGGACATGGGCCAGGTGTGGAGCGCCATCGATATCGCCGTCGCGCCGTCCACCGAGCCTGACTCGTTTCCGCGCACCGTGGTTGAGGCGATGGCGCACGGGTTGCCTGTTGCCGGTGCGCAGATTGGTGGTATTGGAGAGGCCATCGTGCCGGGGCAGACCGGTTGTCTCGTGCCCGCAGGAGATTCGGACGAACTGCGCCAGGCGCTGGAGGGGCTAGTTTGCGAGCCGGAGTTGCGAAGGAGCCAAGGAGCGGCCGGACGCCTGCGCTGCGAGGAACTCTTCAGCGCCCGTAGACAAGCGCGCCAAATGGAGGCGATTTACCAGGAGGTTGCCAGGGCATGAGCCAGGATCGTGCAATGCGGGTGGCCATTCGGGACGATGACGCCTGTGCCTTCACCAGGCCCGATGATCTGGAGCGCGTGTACGGACCGTTTGGCGCGGGGCTGCCCGTCTCGGTTGCCGTTACGCCGTTCGCTATGGAGAGTTTTCATTTGGGGGATCCTGTGCGGTTTTTCCAGAAGGGTCCTCCGTTGCCCCTGTCCAGTAACAGAGAAATGGTCGGCTACCTGAAGACCGGGCTGCGGAGCGGGCGCTTCAGCGTACTGTGTCACGGATACTCCCATGAGTACAAGCGCCATTCCCGCGGCGGGCTCGTCCAGGAATGTGTCTGGAAGGGCGACGAGCGCCTGGCGCGGGAAGGTGTGCTTGCGAAACAGCACCTGGAGGAGGCCCTGGGTTGCCAGGTGCGAACGTTCGTTCCGCCGGGGAATGCGATGCGTGTGCGGGCCATTCGGCGTATCGGGAGTGTTTTCCCGCGCATTCTCGCCACGGTCCCTATGCGGCGCTGGCGGGAGTTCCTGGCCTCTCCGCGAACACTCGGTTCGCTGGCGCGGCGTATAGCCGGGCAGCTTTCCTATGGCGCACCCCCGCCCGCACCGGAACGTCTTGGCCCGGCGTGGCTGCTGCCGTCGATGAGCTTAACCGCCAGTAGCGAGTGGTCTGCTCTGGCGGGGAGGTTCGCGCTCCATCAGAGGCTGGGGGGAGACCTGGTGGTGGCCGTGCACTATTGGGAGCTGCGCGGCGCGACACGCGACCTGTTTCACCGGTTCCTCGACCACGCTGTGGCGGAGGGGGCCTCTTTTGCCCACTGCGACGAGTTGTTCCCCGCCGGGCCGCCTTTAGTCAGGAGTGAGAGCCGGCGCGGGAGTTCGTGCTGGCGGCCGGCGCACCCGCCGGCGGATGGGACGCGATAGGGGAGGAGGAATGGCCATGAAGACTCGGCTTGCCGACCGCGTGGCGCAGAGTGGCTGGAAGGCCGCCGCGCTTCAGCTGTCACCGTACCGGCGGCGCATCGGGCGCGCCTATGAGCAGGAGAGCCGCCTGATGTGGGCCCCGCCGGGAGAGGTTGCGCGGGAGCAGGAGAAACGTCTTCGTGAATTGCTGAGGATCGCCGTCTCGGCGCCCTATTGGAAGGCGGTGATCGAACAGTTGGGAATCGAACCGGATCGCTTCACCTTGTCCGACCTCCCCCGGCTGCCTTTCCTGACCAAGGACCTTCTGCGCGAGCACGAATCAGAAATGCGAGTGCCTACGGCGCGCGGCAGCTATGCCAACTACAGCGGCGGCTCGACCGGCGTTCCCATCCGCTTCTATCAGGACTTCGACTATAAGGTCCACATGAGCGTGTCCACCCGGCTGTGCAATGAAATGGCGGGAACCTTTCCGGGCGTGCGCATGGCGAAGCTATGGGGTGCGCCGCAGGATAAGCGCCAGATCGAGTCTGCGTGGGGCCGCGCCAAGTTGTGGTTGTTGAATCACAGGTACCTGGACAGCTTCGATATGGGGCCGGAGCGGATGCGGCAATACCACATTGAACTGGAGGAGTTCCAGCCGGACGTGATCCAGGCGTACGCCAGTTCCATTCACCTTCTGGCGCTGCACCTGCGCCGCCATGGGATCCGTCCCACTTACCCGAGGGCCGCCATCATCTCGGCGGCCGAGCGTCTCACCTCGCGCATGCGGGAAGAGATTGAAGCCGTATTTCCGGTCCGTGTCTTCAACCGGTATGGCAGCCGTGAAGTGTCGGCGATGGCGGCCGAGTGCGACCGGCACGCTGGCCTTCATGTCACCTGGGCCGGGCACATCGTGGAGACAATCGACCCGGCGACATTGGAGCCGGTCCGCGGACGCCCAGGCGAGTTGGTGATTACGGTCCTCCACAACCATGCGATGCCCTTTCTCCGTTACCGGATCGGTGATGTGGGCCAGATTGAGGATTCGCCCTGCGCTTGTGGCCGTACTTCGCCACGGCTACTGGATGTTCTGGGGAGGACGTCGGACAACTTCCTGATGCCGGATGGCCGCATTGTGCACGGCGAATACTTTACTCACCTGTTCTACGGGCGGCCCGAGGTGCGGCAGTTCCAATTCATTCAAAACTCGGTCGAAGATTACGAACTGCATCTGGTTCCCGGAGATGGGTACGGCGGCGAATCGGGCGCGGGCCTGGAGGAGGAGATCCGGTCTCTGATCGGACACTCGGCCCGGCTCCGGATCGTCATTCGCGAGGAGATCCCCAAAACGGCCTCTGGAAAATACCGCTTCACCATCTCGCGCGTGAAGGTGAGGGAGATGGTGGGGACCGAATGAAGCCAGTAGCGGATGACAGGCGCAGAGTGGGTGTTGCCGTCGCGGAGACTCCGGCATACCCTGCCGCGCCGTTTTCGCCTGGGGAAGCCTACCCGGAATACCGTTTGCGGGAGTTGGGGCCAGCCGCGAACCCCGTGTACGCGGCCGTGCGCGAGGCATTCCGGCTACTGGGGTTGGACTCGCAGGCGTACGGCGCAGCGGACTGGAACCCGCTGGGTGGCTGGATCAAACCGGGCATGCGTGTGTTGTTGAAGCCGAATCTGGTGCGGCATTTCCACCCATTCGGCCTGGACACCCGCGCGATTTATACGCACGGCTCCGTGGTGCGCGCCGTGGCCGACTATGCCTGGCGCGCCATGGAGGGAGAGGGTGAGCTGGTGGTGGGCGACGCGCCGCTCCAGTCTTGCGACTTCGAGGAGGTCTGCCGCTTGTCGGGCATCTCCGCGCTGGCCAGGTTTTACCAGGACCGGGATATCCCGGTGGAGGTCCGGGACCTGCGTTTGGTTAGGGCCGTCGCCGAGAGGCGGAGTTGGCTCGGCAAGGTCCTTGTGCACTACGACAACGAAGGGGACCCGGCCGGATATACGGAAATCGATCTCGGGCCGGGCAGTTTGCATGCGCGCAGGGAACGGAGCGGCCGGTACCGTGTGCCGTGCTACGATCCGGCGCGGATGGGCCGCCACCATGGCGGCGGGCGGCACTCCTATGTGATCGCTAACACGCTCCTGCGAGCCGATGTCGTGCTGAACCTGCCCAAGATGAAGACGCATCACAAGGCGGGCATTACGGGATGCCTGAAAAACTTCATCGGGATCAACGGACACAAGGATTGCCTGCCACATCATGTGCAGGGTCCGGCGGAGGAAGGAGGCGATGAGTATGCCCGGGCGAGCAGGCTCAAGACGGCGGACTCCAGGCTCCTGGACTACAAGGAGCGTCACGGCGGAGTAGCCGTTAAGAAGGCGGCTGCGCTGGCGCATCGGGCGTTGCAGGCCGTACACGGGCGCGAAGAGGGTAATGGCATGTGGGACGGCGGCTGGCACGGAAACGACACGATCAGCCGCACGACCATCGATCTGAACCGGATCGTTCGCTACGCCGACGTGAATGGCGTGCTGCGGGACAGTCCGCAACGGCATGTCCTGTCGGTGGTCGATGGCATTGTGGCGGGTGAGAAGGATGGTCCTCTGGCGCCTGCTCCCTTGCCCTGCGGGGTCATCCTGGCCGGGGTATCGCCAGCGGCGGTGGATACGGCGATGGCTCGTCTGATGGGATATCGCTGGCAGTCGTTTCCGACGCTGCGCCACGCGTGGTCGGACGAGGAGCCGTTGGAGGAGTTCGCGCCGGGCCGAATCGAGTGTGTTTCCAATGATCCGCGATGGATGGACCTGGATGTGGAGGCGCCCGGCGGCTCGTTCGGGTTCCAGCCTCATCCGGGATGGAAGGGGTATGTGGAGTTGTGAACGTGCTGCTTGTCAATCGGATGATGGGGACTGCCTGGGGAGGTGGAGAGAACTACGACCACCATCTGGCGCAGGCGCTGGAGCGGATGGGGCATCGTGTGGTAATCCTCACGGCGTGTCCGCCGGGCCATGAGATTCCCCGTGAGATCGGTGGTGTGGAAGCCGCCGGCGTCGTGATCCCTTATGTCCGGCGATACATGTACCACCTGGCCGGCCATGTCAGGTTCGTGCCTGGCCTCCTGGCCCAACTGGACCAACTGATCTTCGAGCAGGTCTCGGCGCCGCTCTTGAGGCGCCTGATTCAACAATATTCGATCGATGTGGTGCAGATGTTGTCGGTGCCTCATCTCGCACGCCGGTTGCTGCGCCAGGGGCTCCCGGTCGTGATGCGGTTTCCCGGTCCACCCGCCTGGTTTCAATCAAGACAATTGCGCGGCATCGGCGCGCATCCGCAGGCGGCCTTGTTTGCCCATGGAGATGCCGTTCAATACTTCCGGTCGAATCTGGGCATCACCGTGAACGAGGTGCCGCCGGGTGTGGACCGGTCACTGTTCCATCCGGACGAGCAGGGGGCCGCGCGGGGGCGTTTACGGCGCGATGCGGGCATTCGGGAGGACGAATTCGTTCTGATTACTGTGGGCCGGCTGATCGAGGGGAAGGGGCTATCCTTCCTGCTTCGGTGTATGCGGCGGCTGCGCGAGCGCGGGGAAGAGGTCCGTCTGGTCATTGCCGGCGGTGGAGCGCTGGAGAGCCGCTTGAAGAGAGAGGCCGCCGGACTGCTGGATGCCGTGCGGTTTACAGGACATATCACAAAGCCCTCCGTCGCGGCGCAGTTGCAGGCGGCGGATTGTTTCTGCCTGATGAGCGACTACGAAAACTATTCGAATGCCGCCGTCGAAGCGATGGCGACCGGATTGCCCGTGCTGGCCAGCCGGGTAGGCGGCTTTCCGCTCCAGATTCGCGAGGGAGTGAACGGATTTCTCGTTCCGCCTGGAGATGAAGAAGGCTTTTGCGAGCATGTGGTCCGTCTGCGGCGTGACGCCGCACTACGGGCGCGGTTGCGCGAGGGTTCGCTTGCGTTTGCAGGGCCTTTGGCGTGGGAAAAGTCGGCCTCGCTTGTGGCGGAGATCTATGAGCGCGTGGTGTCCGCCTAGGGGCGGGGCAGTGGGGAACCTGGCCGCGCTGCTGGCTGGCCGCGGATTCGCCATGGGCGTGAACCTGGTGTGGCTGGTGGCGACGGTTCGGCTGTTCCCGCAGGCCGAGGTAGCGATGCTGGCCTTTTCCGCGCTGGCGGCCGCATGGTTGGACGTGTGGAAGGGTCTGGGCATGAGTACGTGGTTGATCCGCCATTTGCCCGCAGCCGCGCGGGAGCGGCCGGCGCTGGCCGCCCGGATGATCCGGACCTACCTTTGGTGCTCGGTAGCGCCTCTGGCGGCTGGCTCGCTTCTGACCTGGGCGGGCGCGCTCGCCATCAGGCCCGATCTGGCCGCTCCGGGACAACGTACGGGCGATTGGACGCTGGCGCTGCTCGGTCTCGCTTTACAAAGCTTGGCCAGCACGTTTCTCGTCATCCTCCAGTGCTTTGGCGAGATGAAAACGATGGCGCTGTGGAATGCCTGGTTCAGCGTCACCCAACGGCTGGCCCCCGTGCTGCTCACGGTTCTGTGGCAGTGGCGGTTGCCTGAGTTCCTGCTGGGAACATGTTTGCTGACGGCGGCAAGCCTGTTGCCAGCGGCCGCCCCTTTGCGCGCATGGCTTGCGCAAGGGCCGGGAGTGCTTCCCTGGAGAGAGTTTTGGCCCGATTCGCGCCACTACTATTCGAGCGCAGTGCTCCGGTTTGGCGCCATGCAACTCGATCAACTATTGGTGGCGGTCTGCTTTCAGGCTCACACGCTCGTGACCTATTTCGTTTTGCGCCGGTTCTATTCGCTGGCGGTTGTCTTTGTCAGCAGCTGTCTGGATGCCGCTGCTCCGGCGCTGGCAGCCAGCGCCGCGTCTCACCCGGATGCCGCGCGCCAACTGCTGTCGGGCTTGCGATCATTCATCCTGCTCGCTGGAACGCTGGCGGCCTGTCTCACGTCGGCAAACGGCGCCGGGCTCCTGAAGGTCCTATTGGGTCCGGCGTATGAGGGCGACACCTTGCTCGTGGTGTTCTTCTCCGTGGCAGCGCTCGCATACGGGATCTACAGCATTTCTCTAACCGGCGAAGCCGTGATGGGAAGTGCGGCCAGGAGTTCGCAATGGGTAGTCGTAGCGCTGTTGGCCAATGTGATGAGCATTCCCTTGCTGGCGGGGGTGCTTGGAGCCAATGCGTTGCCGGTTTCGCTGGTGATCGGGTTCCTGGCCGGCTCCGTGGCCGCCAGCTGGGGCAGCCAGCTTCCATTGGCATTGGGCAAGCGCATCTGGGTTCGCCTGCTCGTGGTGGTTGCGTGCGGCGTCATTGCGCGCGCCGTCCTGCGGACAGGGTGGCCCACGCCCGTACAGGTGCTGGCCTGGAACGGCGCCGTGGCCATCTGGTTGCTCAGTGAGTATTGCACGGGCGGATTTCGGCCCGTCGCGCAGTACTTGGCCGTGCGGCGGCCAGCGTGAGGGGGAGGCAGAGCGGATGAGTTCCGGTGTGGACGGTGCGGTGTGGGAAGCGAAGGGCGTGTGGCCGTCCGGCGCGCAGTCCTGGCAGACAGGAGAGGGTTACAGGCGTCGCAGTGGCGTGCTGCCGGATTTTCTGGCGCTGCTCATCGTAGCGATTGGTGTTGCGGCCTATGTTGAGAATCAACCGCTTGTGGTGTGGGCAGCGCTGGCGCCAGCGGTCTGGCTGGCTCTCCAGACGCCCGAAAAGCTTGTGGGACTGCTATTGCTGACGACTCCCATGTTTCCAGTGGTACGTGTTTTACAGGATGGACTGGGGGCACAGCAGGTGAGCACACGTGGGCTCTTCTTTTCGCTGGACGATCCCATCACCATGGCGTTGCTTTTCGGCACGAGCGTGCGGCAGATTCGGCACACGGGTCTCAAAATGGAACTGTTCCCGCCGGCGCTGCTGGCTCTTGCCGCTCTCTATCCATTGGTGATCGCGCTGAACCTGACGCGGCTGGATGTCTCCCAGTCGATGTTGAGTTGCCTCTACTACTTGAAGTGGCTACAGTACGCATCCCTAATGGTCCTGATTCCGGCCGTCGCGCGGTGGAACTCCACGCCAAAACTACTTCGGACTTTGCGGCGTTGTGTGGTTCTCGCCCTGGGGGCCTCTGCCTTGCTGGCCTGTTATGAATTTGCCGAGGCGTTGCGAACGGGTTCGTACCGGTCCGCCGGTGCGTTTCCGCGAGCCTCCGGCTTCTTTGGGACTCTCGATGCCACGCGGTTCGGGGCCTCGGAAGATCCCGTTAACTTCGGAGTGCTCATGATGGCCGGAGGCGCGATTGCGCTGGCCTATGCCACTCAGATCCGCCGGTCGGGCTGGCTGGTGAGGGCGGTCGCATTCGTCGCCGCCCTGGCCGGCGTCCTGCTGAGCGCCTCGCGCACGCCGGTCCTTGCCGCATGTGTTGCCTACTCGCGGTTGCGGCGAATCACGCTCACACAAGCGCTTGCCACGCTGATGTTTGTGGTCTTGCTGGTTGCCATCCTGCAACCGTTCTTCCCCTCTCTCTGGGCCACCACCTGGGTGCGGTTCGAATCAATCCTGTACGAGGATATGGCCATTGATGGTTCTGCCCAGAGCCGTCTCGACATTGTGTGGAACGCGCCGGTGTTTGAATGGGACAGCTACTGGCTCGCGGGGCATGGCCATTCGTCATACCGGTTTATTGCGGGCGAACACCTCTCCCGGTTCACCAGTGGAATCAGCCGGAGCCTCTATAACTTTCCTTTAACGGTCTGGTATGACATCGGTCCGTTCGGCTTCCTCCTGTGGTGCATCTTATACGTGCAATTGCGGAGGCGATTCGCCCGCATTGCCGCGCAGGCCGCACACCCGGAACTGCGCGCCCTGGCTGGCGGGCTCCAGGCCGGGCTGCTGGGGCTGGCCGTGGCCTCGATGTTTGGGGAGTTTCCGTACAACTGGCGTGTGATGGGGTTCTTCTACACCTGTTGCGGTGTCTGCCTCACGTGCGACCAGGTCGAGCGTCATTGGCGCCGGCGTGAGGCGGGCATTTCGTAATGCGCGTACTCCATGTCGGTAAATACTACCCCCCCCGTTGGGGCGGAATGGAGACCGTCCTCAAAGACATCTGCGAAACGATCTCTTCGCGCGTGGCTCTTCGCGTTGTGGTGGCAAATGACAAGCCACGACGAGAGGAGGACGTGAGCTCCGGATTTCGACTGACCCGGCTGGCCAACTGGCGGACGATCTTTTCGCAACCGCTCATACCCGGGTTATGGCCCATCTTGAGACGGGAGCAGGCCGAAATTGTCCACCTCCACGAGCCGAATCCACTTGCGCTCATCTTCTATCTCTTGGCTGGCCACCAGAGCCGGTTGGTCATCCACTATCACAGCGACATTGTCCGGCAACGGAAACTGAAATGGATCTATCGTCCCATTCTGGAACTGGGCCTGCGGCGCGCCACGGCCGTCATCGCCGGCAGCCGGGAACTGATTGACCACTCCCCCATATTGCGCCGGCACCGCGGCAAATGTCTGGTTATTCCCTTCGGCATTGATCTGCGCCCCTTTCTCGCCATCGATCCCGCGGCCCGGCCGCGAACGGAAACTCTTCGTGTGCTTTCAGTTGGGCGGCTGAGTTACTACAAGGGCTTTCGCTATCTGATTGAGTCGATGCCGGGGTGGGAAGGGGAGTTGACGATCGCCGGCGACGGCGAGCAGCGGGCCGAGTTGGAATCTCTTGTGAAGCGGCTCGGTTTGGCACACCGTGTGCACTTCCTAGGGCGGGTCGGAAGCAGCGATCTCTTGCGATGTTACCGGGAAGCCGACGTCTTCTGTCTTCCTTCCTGCGCTCCGAGCGAGGCGTTTGGCCTTGTGATGGTGGAGGCGATGGGCGCTGGCCTGCCGGTGGTCAGCACGGATCTGCCCACAGGAGTCAGGGCGGTGAATGTACATGGCGAGACAGGGCTCGTTGTTGCTCCGGCCGATGCCGAAGCGCTCGCCGGGGCCATCCGCTCCCTGCAGGCAAGCGAAGGGAGGAGACGCCAGATGGGAATCAATGGACGCCGCCGCGCGCAACAACGGTTTAGCCGGGAAGTGATGGCCGATAGCATTCTGAATCTATACAAGGCGATGGATTCCCGGAGTCCTGGAGGCGTTCCCCTGTTCCAGGAGGAACCCGAGCCATGAATCTTCCCTGGCTTGCCGCGCTCAGCGCCGGATCACTCCTCATCACGCTGCTGCTGACACCCCTGGTACGCAACGCGTTTCTCCGTTCCAATCTCGTTGATGCGCCTGATGGCGGCCGGAAGCTTCATGCGCGCGCCGTGCCCAGGATCGGCGGCATACCGATCTCGATTGCTTACGTGGCTCCGTTCACTCTGCTTGCGCTGGCGTCCCCGGCGGGCGCATCGCCTGTCCATGCGATGCCGTTCATCGTCCCCCTCATTCTCTCGGCTGGGATCGTGTTCCTGACCGGGTTATTAGACGACATCGTAGGATTGCTCCCCTGGCAAAAATTGGCCGGGCAGCTTCTGGCGGCTATGGGGGCATACTTTTCCGGCGTCCGCATCTCCTCTCTGGCTGGCTATGAGCTAGCCGGGTGGGTCGGCTTCCCCCTGACACTTGCCTGGCTGGTCATGTGCAGCAACGCGTTCAACCTAATTGACGGCCTGGATGGCTTGGCGTCGGGTATGGGACTGTTCGCGACGTTGACCACTTTGCTGGCCGCGTTACTGCACGGGAATCAGGAACTCGTGCTGCTCACACTGCCCCTGGCCGGGTCGCTGGTTGGTTTTCTGCGCTACAACTTCAATCCCGCTTCAGTATTTCTGGGTGACTCCGGCAGCCTTCTCATCGGCTTCCTTTTGGGGAGCTATGGGGTGATCTGGAGCCAAAAGTCGGCCACCCTTCTGGGGATGACGGCGCCCTTGATGGCCGTCGCCATCCCTCTCCTCGATGTGTGTCTATCCGTTGTCCGGCGCTGGCTGCGCGGACAGCCCATTTTCTCGCCCGATCGCGGCCACATTCATCACCGGCTGCTGGAGAGAGGACTGCCGCATAGACGGGTGGTGCTGGTCCTTTATTCGGTGTGTGGTTTCTATGCGGCGCTCAGTCTGCTGCAAAGCGTCCTTTCCAACCAGGTGGGGGGACTGATCATTCTCCTCTTTTGCCTAGCCACCTGGGCAGGAATCCAACACCTGGGCTATCACGAGTTTGACGCCGCCGGGCGGACCTTGCGCTCGGGAGATGTGCAACGGCTGGTCCATGGCCAGCTCACGATCCAAAATTTTGAAAGGCAGATCCGGCACGCGGGCTCCGCGCAGGAATGTTGGCAGCTCATTTTTGAGTCGGCGCTGATGTTTGAGGTGATCCGGCTGCAAGCGCGGCTGCTGGATGAGGAGTTTGAGAGTGCCGGTGAAGAAACAGGCGCGCCTGGCTGGCAACTATGGATTCCGCTTGGCGGAACGAACCACATTCTGCTATGTTGCGCGTTCGGACGCCGTCATCGATCGGGCATTCTGATCCCCTGGGTTGAATCTCTGCGCACACATGTGCCGCCCCGGTTGGAAGCCGTTGGACGGCTGCGTACCACAGGGCCGACCGACGTTGGATCCCTGGTGCAGTTGGCCAGAAAGGTGGAAGCGAGCCAGGATGGTGAGCTCCTGCCGGCGGCCGGCACTGCAAAGGAGGCGATTTGACCCTGAATACCGGAGATAACCTGGACATGGGGGGCTGGTTGCTCCTTGCTGTCTGTGTGGTCTCGACGTTGCTGGCTTGGACTGGGACAACCTGGTCGGAACTGGCGCCTGTGATGGGCCTCTTGGCAATTGGAGTGATTGTTCTGCCAGCTCGCATGCGTCTGGAGAGCCCGGAGAGGGGAGCGTGGGTACTACTGCTGCTTCCTGTCTGGGGAGTTTTCCAGCTATTGCTCGGCTCGAGTGTCTATGCCCAGGCTACACTTCGGGGGATCACCTACTGGGCTGCGGTCGCTGTCGCTGTTGCCGGATCAGCCACATTGTTTCGAGACAGGGATTCCCGCCACTTGCTGCTGCGTACGCTGGGGATCCTCGCCTCTGTGTTGGCGTGGATGGCGATCCTGCAGCCGTATGTTGGCCGGCTCGGTATTGGTGTGCTTTCGTCAGCGGCTCCGGACGCCTATGCGGCGACGTTCTCGAATCGCAATATGTACGCATGTTTCGCGGAACTTGCCCTGCCTGCCGTGGTGTGGCTTGCTACGCGGGATACCAAGACCTCATGGTTTTGGTTGTGTAATGCCACAGCAATCGTTGGGTCCGTGCTGATCTCAGGGTCGAGAGCCGGGGGCGTATTCATACTTCTGGAGTCATTAATCCTGGCCGGTATCTGCCTTCATCGACGGCAGCGCTCAAGCACCATGCTCGTTGGTGGCGCCGTTGCCGGGGTGGTTGTTTTGGCTGCGATTGGAGAAGGTGGATTCGTAACACGCCTGCATTATGAAGACCCGCTCGTGTTGCGCCGGGACATCTATCGGTCGGCTGTTGAGATCATCGGGGCAAATCCGCTGACAGGGGCTGGATTAGGTACGTTTGTAGCCGCCTACCCGGCCTTTGCGCACTTCGACAACGCACGGCTCGTGGACCTGGCGCATAACGACTGGCTCCAACTGGCGGTTGAGTGTGGGCTCCCGGCCGCCGTACTGTGGACTATCTTCGCGGGTCTTCTGCTCATCCGGGTGCGCGGCCAGATGTGGGCTATGGGCCTGCCTGTGGTGCTGGCGCACGCCCTAGTTGATTTCCCTTTTCACCGCATTGGCGTGGCCGCTTGGTGGATGCTGCTGGCTGGCGCGGTTTGGTTCACACACCCCAGGAATCGGGGGCGGCGGTCGGCAGTTGGCCGGTGGAGCCTGGCCGGGTTCAAGCTGCCTTCGACGAGGGCTGGTCCGAAACCGGCTCCGGAACCAATTGCACCGTCGGGTCGATCTTCAACCAAAGCAGGGCGCTGACCGCGGTGAGGATTCCCATTGGAATCAGCGGGGCATCATAGCTGCCGTAATATTTCACGAGATAGCCGAATGCCACCGAAGTCGCAAACGATCCGACCTGGCCCGCAGTATTCATCGCGCCGGTTACGGCTCCAGCATATCGCCGGCCCACGTCCAAGCATACGGCCCAAGCGACCGGAAGCATGAAGTCCGAGCCCGCGTATCCGAGCGCCAACAGGAGAACGCTGATGACCTTGTGCTTGGTAAACGTGGTGGCGATCAAGAAGATCGCCGAGGCGCCGAGCCCGACGAAGCCGCACAGCCTCCGGCCCCACTTCAGGCCGACGCGCTTCACCATGTAATCGCTCGTGATGCCTCCGAGCAGGTTGGCGGTGCCTCCAAAGACAAAGGGAAGCCACGAGTAGGAGATCAAATCCTCCTTGCTAAAGCCTCGGCCGTTTTCAAGGAAGGTATGCAGCCAGGAGAGATAGAAAAACGAGCCCCAGCAGTAGGTGTGATACATGAGCATGATGAACCACAGGTTGGGACTGCGAAGCACCTGGCCCCAGGGCAAGCCGCGATGCGATTCCGGTTTTGAGCCAGCGCCGATCTCTTCGATCTCGTCCGCCGTTACTCCCGCCTTCTCCGACGGGTGGTCGCGGAACCAGAAATACCAGGCAGCGGCCCAAAGCACCCCCATGACGCCGAACACCATGAAACTCATGCGCCAGCCGAACGCCATCTGGATGGGCACCACCAGCAAGGGCGAAATGGCGCCGCCGACACGGCTCGCCATCCAAACGAGTCCGTGGGCGCGCGCGCGCTCGACGAAGGGGAACCAGCGGGAGATGGCCGCGGATGAATTTGGGTAGGCGCCCGCTTCGCCCGCGCCAAACAGGAACCGCACGCCGAGCAGGGCAGGGAAACTCTTGACCACACCGGTCAGACTTGTGAAAGCCGACCACCAGATGACGATTCGCGTCAGCACCCTGCGGGGGCCGACGCGGTCGCCCATCGATCCGCTAGGGATTTCAAAAACCGCATAGGAGATGGCGAATGCTCCCAGTACCCAACCCCAGTTTTCCGGCGAGATGCCCATGTCCTCTTGCATCGTCTTCCCGGCGACGGAAATACAGACACGGTCAATATAGGTGATGACGGAAAGAAAGAAGAGGAAGGCAAGGACGCGATGGCGATATTTCACCTCGCGATTATGCCATACTCGCTCCGCGCGGCCCGGCTAGCGGGGGCTCAGGACAGCCTCGGCCATGGCGAACTTCAGGGCTTCGATCCCTTCGCCGGTGACCGACGAGATTTTGAAGAACGGCATGTTGCGCCGGGCAGCCATGCGCCTCAGGCTGTCCAGGCGCTTGGCATCCTGGGCCGCATCGAGTTTCGCCGCCACGACGAACATCGGCTTGGATGCCAATTCGGGGCTGAACCGCTCCAGTTCCTTCAGGACAATCTTGAAGTCATCCGAAGGTTTGCGTCCGCTCAGTTCGCTGACATCCACCAGATGCACAAGCAAGCGTGTGCGCTCCACATGCCGCAGGAAACGGATGCCCAACCCGGCGCCCTCATGAGCTCCTTCGATCAGTCCGGGAATGTCCGCTACGACAAAGGTTCGTTGATCCTGTGTGGAGACCACCCCGAGGTTGGGCTCGAGAGTCGTGAACGGGTAGTCGGCGATCTTCGGACGAGCGGCTGAGATGACGCTGATCAGTGTCGATTTTCCTGCGTTTGGGAAACCGACCAGTCCGACGTCGGCGAGCAGTTTCAACTCCAACCGGAGCGACTTCTGCTCGCCGAGCGAGCCCGGTTCGTGCTCGGTGGGCGTCTGATGCCATGGGGTTGCGAAACGGGCATTCCCACGTCCGCCACGCCCGCCACGGGCGACAATACAACGGTCCTCGGCCTGGGCAAAATCGTGAAGTTGTTCGCCGGTGGCCTCATCGTAGACGACCGTGCCCACTGGGACAGGCAGGACGATGTCGTTCCCATCGCGGCCTTTCCGGTTGCTGCCTTCACCGTGGCGGCCTCGTTCCGCCGTGTGCTCCGGGTTATAGCGGAAGTGGAGCAACGTATTGTAATGGTTGCTCGACTCGAGAACGATGTCGCCTCCACGGCCTCCGTCTCCGCCGGACGGTCCGCCTTTGGGCACAAATTTCTCCCGACGAAATGCCAGGCAGCCATTGCCGCCGTTCCCGGCCTTGATTCGGATGCGAACTTCGTCGATAAACACGCGTCACCGGTTCGGGGCAGGCTCAAGGGCAGGGCCCCCAAGCAGACAGAAAAAGGGCCGCCAGATCTGTGCCGGCGGCCGATTGAGATGCAGGCTGACTAAACTATTGGGCGGAGCGGATGCTGATGAAGCGCCCCATGCGGCCTCGATCGCGAAACTCGACTACACCTGGAATTTTGGCAAACAGCGTGTCGTCCTTGCCGATGCCGACATTTTCTCCGGGGTAGAAGCGAGTGCCCCGTTGGCGGACCAAAATGGAACCACCGGAGACCAACTCGCCCGCAAAGGCCTTCACTCCAAGACGCTGCGAATGTGAATCGCGTCCGTTCTTGGAACTGCCCATTCCTTTTTTACTTGCCATGGGTTCCTCCTTTCGGGCCCGGCCGGTTAGGCCGAGATCTCCTCGATTTTGACGGCAGTGAAATTCTGGCGATGGCCAATCGTCCGCTTGTACTGCTTCTTGCGCTTGAATTTGAAGACGATCACCTTATCCGCGCGGCCATTGCCAACGATGGTGCCCTTCACCTTGGCGCCGTTCAAAGCGCCGCCTGTAAGCACCTCGCCTGCTTCGCGGACCACGGCCAACGGAGCGAATTCCACCTGGCTTCCGTTGTCGCCCGGCAGCGTTTCCACGCGCACGGTTTCTCCGGTGGCGACCCGATACTGCTTACCGCCGGTCTCGATCACTGCGTACATAACTCAACCTCAACGTTTCAGAACTGGGGGGCTTTCAGTCAGGCTGGAGAATTGACAGCCGTGCGGCCAATAGCCGTAACGACCATAATACACAATCCCACGGCTAGCGCACAACTCCGGCAAGCGGCGAACTAGCCGAGGCATAGAGCCGCTTCTGCATGCGGCCCGCCAGGAACGCCAGCCGGCCCGCCTCGGTGGCGAGCTTCATCGCCACCGCCATCTGTTCCGCATCCTCGGCTTCGGCAATGGCCGTGTTCATCAGGATCCCGTCAAACCCAAGTTCCATGGCTATGGCGGCGTCCGAAGCCGTGCCGACGCCCGCGTCCACAATCAACGGCACTTCGGTAATCTGCTCGCGCAGGATGCGCAGGTTGGCCGGGTTCTGGATGCCCAGGCCGGAGCCGATGGGAGCGGCCAGCGGCATGACGGCGGCGGCGCCCGCGTCGATTAATTTCCGCGCATTCACGGGGTCGTCAGTGGTGTAGGGCAGCACCACGAACCCTTCCCGCGCCAGAACCCGCGTGGCTTCGAGCAGGCCTTCATTGTCGGGGAACAGGGTCTTTTGATCGCCGATGACCTCCAACTTCACCCAGTCCGACAATCCCACCTCGCGCCCCAAGCGCGCCGTGCGGATGGCCTCATCCGCCGTATAACAGGCGGCCGTGTTGGGCAGGATGAAGATCCGGTCGCGATCAATGTAGTCGATCAACGACTCCTTCGTCTTGTCAGTCAGGTTCACCCTGCGCACGGCAACGGTCACCATGTCGGCGCCGGATGCCTCGTGACAGCGCTTCATTTCAGGGAAGCTGCGGTATTTGCCGGTACCCACAATCAGCCTGGATTGGAAGGCCCGTCCGGCGATCACGAAGGATGAGTTCACCATGCTTCCATTCTAAGTCCTCGGGTCTAAGTGCTCGGGCCCGCTGGCCGGAACTTCTGTGTCTGACAGGGCGGCCGGAAAGCCGCAGCATCCGCTATTTTCAGAGCGTGTTAATGCACCGTGAGGGTGTTCGCAAATCGGCGCAATATCTAAAAATTAACATTTTCTTAGATGTTACGCTTTGACTTGTTTTTCGCCTAGTGTTACCGAAGAATATACGGGGTCATTGTGGCAGGTGTGGGCCGCACGCTGACGCAGGGTGCGCAATCGCGCGTCTGCTCACATTTTCTCCGTATGTCCGTTTCGTGTTGGCGGACGAAGGCACTCTAATTTCTTCCGCGGACTGATCCGTGGGTGAGAAGGCCATTTTTTGAAGGAGGAAGATGTGAAGATTCTGACGAGAGTGATATTGGCCTCGTTAGTCGCGCTGGGCTTGTGGGCCCAGTCGGATAACTCGTACGTCACCGGGACGGTGAAAGATCCGACGGGCGCCATTGTCGCGGGTGCAAAAGTTACGATCAAGAACGAAGCCACCGGTTTTGCCCGCGAGGTTCAAACGAATGAATCGGGCCTCTATATCGCCACAAACCTGCCGCCGGGCTATTACACGGTCACGGTGGAGTCGCAAGGTTTCAAGAAGTTCGAAAAAACCCGGAACAAGATGGACGCGGGTATCCCGATCAACGTCAGCGTGGAGTTGAGCGTGGGCGCGATCACCGAATCGGTGAACGTGGAAGCCAGCGTGGCCACGTTGCAAACCGAGTCCGGAGCGGTAGGCAAGACGGTGGAACGGCAGCAGATTCAGAACCTGTCTCTGAACGGCCGCAATCCGCTGTTCCTGGCCCAGTTGAAAGCGGGTGTGCGCGGCGGCGCGATGAATGGGTTCAGCTTCGGCCTAAGCCAGGCGTCGCTGACGATCAACGGCGGACGCACGCAGGATTCGCTGATCACCTTTGACGGCGCGGTGGCTGTGCGTACGCGCGCCAACGGCAGCTCCATCGGTACGGCCGACGTGGAGACCGTGCAGGAGGTGCAGGTGCTCACGGCGAACTACTCGGCCGAGTACGGCCGGTCGAATAACGGCCAGGTGCGTATGGTCACCCGCTCGGGCGGCCGTGATTTCCACTTTGCCGCGTACGACTACTTCCGTAACGACAAACTGGACGCCAACTCATGGGCGAACAATCGCAGCAATCAGCCCAAGCAGGCGCGGCGGTTCAACCAGTTCGGCTATGTGATCGATGGTCCGGTGACCATCCCGGGCGTCTTCAATAAGGACCGGAACAAGCTGTTCTTCCTGTGGAGCCAGGAGTGGATCCGCTACCGCGTTCAGAGCAGCACCAGCCAGACGGTTCCGAGCGAGCTGATGCGCACGGGCGACTTTAGCGAGTTGCTTAACCCGGCGACGGGCTTCTTCAACTCCGCCCGCGTCATTCGCGATCCGGCGACGAACCAGCCGTTTGCCGGGAACATCATCCCGGCCTCTCGTTTGAGCGCCAATGGCGTCGCATTTCTGAAGACCTACCCGCTGCCCACTCCGGGCTACCGGCAGGGCACGGCGAACTTCTTCCAGATCCGCCCGAATCCCCAGAATCAGCGTAAGGATACGGTGTCGATCGACTACAACCTGACATCGAGCCAGGTGATCCGCTTCCGCCACAACAACTACAACTGGACCTCGCTGGACGCCTTCCGGAGCGGCTTCGATTACGCCATCACCGATTGGAGCCGTCCCAACAAGACCGCCTCCATCAACCATGTCTGGACCGTGTCTCCCACGATGATCAACGAGTTCATGGTGGCGGCCTCGGTGGACCGCGTCTACATCGGCGTGGACCGCACGGGCGAGCGGTACGCACGTTCCAAGCGCGGCATCAACTATCCCTATCTCTTTAACGATCCCAAGGAGATTCAGGACAAAATCCCGACCATCGCCATTTCGAACTTTGGCACCATAGACGGCGGCCCGTACCCGTCGCAGTCCACCGGCCCCATTTATCAGATTTCGAATAACTTCACGAAGATCGCGGGCAACCACCAGTTCAAGTTCGGTGTTTATTTTGAGCGTTCCGGACAGAACGACTTCGACCAGATCAACGTGTCGGGCGTGCCTGGCGGGACCAATAACCAAAATGGCCGGTTCGAATTCACGGACTCGCGCGGCGCCGCCAGCAGCACGGGCACGGCTCTCTCCAACGCGGCGATGGGACTGTTCAGCAACTACGCCGAGATCGGTTCGCGCAGCTATACGCCGTACCGCGGCCACATGTTCGAGTTCTTCGGCCAGGATTCCTGGCGCGTCACGCAGAAGCTGAAGCTGGAAATCGGCTTCCGCGGCACCTGGATGAACGGCTACTACAAATCGCTGTGGGGCAATATGGCCGTGTTTGATCCTTCGCTCTATGACACGTCGAAGGCCGCCGTGCTGGACCGCGCCAGCGGCAACGTGATCAGCGGCGACCGTTTCAACGGCGTGTACATTCCCGGCACGGAATTCCCCGCCGCCGGCAAAGGCCGTGTGGCCGCTATCGACTCCGGGCAGTACAACAACCTGCTCCGGGGCGACCGCTATCCGTCGCAATCGCACCTGAGCGTCATGCCGCGTCTCGGCCTGGCGTATCAGCTCGGCTCGAAGGATGTGCTCCGCGCCGGATTTGGCGGATTCATCTCCCGCTATGGCGTGTACGACTCGGTGTTCCTGGGCGGCAACCCGCCGTTCCAGCCCATGGCTTCGGTCTCCAACGGACTGGCCGACAATCCGGGCGGCGCCACGCGTACGGCGTTCCCGCAGTTCTTCATGACCATCGACCCGGTTCTGAAACTGCCAAAGGCCTACAACTGGAACTTCACCTACCAGCGTCAGATCGGCTTTGAGACCACTATCGACGTGGGCTATGTGGGCGCCGCCGGGAACCACCTGGCTCGCGAACGCGATCTGAACCAGTTGCCTTTCGGGACCACGTTCCAGCCAGGCAACGCCGGCGCGAACGTAAACTACCTGCGCCCGTACAAGGGCTTCGCCAGCATCCCGATGCTCGAGCACGCGGGCCGCAGCGAGTACAACGGCCTGCAGATCGAGGTGAACCGCCGGTTCAAGTCGAACTTCAGCTACGGGTTCGCGTACACGCTTTCGAAGTCCATGGACCACGCTTCCGGTCCGCGCGACCGGTTGATCGACTCCTACAACGACTTCAACACGTGGGGCAAGTCGAGCTTCGACACGCGCCATGTGGCCGTCGCCAACTTCATCTGGGACCTGCCGTTTTTCAAGAACGGCCACCGGTTGACCCGGTCGGTTCTGGGCGGATGGCAGGTGAACGGTGTCATGCAGTTCCAAACCGGCACGCCGTTTACCGTGCAGACCGGCGAGGACATCTACGGCATTGGCTCCACCAACAGCGTGCCGTGGAACCTCACTTCATCCAGCACTGAACAGCCCAAGCAGTTCAGCCAGGGAGCCTCGGATTCGAACTTCTGGTTCAATCCGCGTCCGGGCGGACAGCCCTGGGCCACGCGTCCGGCCAACGGCACCTACGGGAACCAGAACCGCAACTCGGTCGCTTTCAACAACGTCGGTTTCCAGAACTGGAACGCCGCCCTGTTCAAGGCTTTCCAAATCACCGAGCGGCAGCGCGTGCAGTTCCGCGCCGAGTTCTTCAACTGGCTGAACCACCCGAACTGGAACGGCGTCGACACGTCGCCGACCTCCGGAACGTTTGGAAAGGTGACAGGCAAGTCCAGCGAACGCAATATTCAGCTTTCGCTGCGCTACAGCTTCTAACCATCCATCACGCACAAAGGAACCTGCCCGGCGCACTACGCCGGGCGGTCCTGTGCGCGAAACTGCCTGGCCAAGGGCCTGAGTCGCGTTTTCCGCATCCTACAATAGAAGGCGATGGCCTTCATCCACGAAAATTTTTTGTTGGCTGGCCAGGCGGCGCGCCGTCTCTACCATGCCTTTGCCGAACCCGAGCCCATCCTCGACTATCACAACCATCTCTCTCCCAAGGAACTGGCCGAAAACCGCCGTTTCCGCAACCTGACTGAAATCTGGCTTGAGGGCGACCACTATAAATGGCGCGCCATGCGGGCCAACGGCGTTCCGGAAGAGCTCTGCACCGGCGGCGCCGGCCCCTACCAGAAGTTTCTCGCCTGGGCCCGCACCGTTCCATACACTCTCCGCAATCCGCTCTACCACTGGACTCATCTGGAACTGAAGCGCTATTTCGGCATCGAGGAACTGCTGGATGAAACCACGGCGCCCGCCATCTGGGCCAGAACTACCGAGATGCTGGCCACCGATGAACTCTCCGTCCACGGCATCCTGCGCAAGTTCCATGTGAAAGCCCTGTGCACCACCGACGATCCCATTGACGATCTCCGCTATCACGCGCAGATCGCGAAGAATCCCATGGGCACGATCGTTTTGCCGGCCTTCCGTCCCGATAAGGCATTGAATGTCCACGCGCCGGAACTCTACAATCCGTGGCTGGACGCGCTGGGAGAAGCCGCCGGCATCCCGGTGCGCAGCTTCCAGAATCTGCTCGATGCGCTCGGCAAGAGGCACGACTATTTTCATGCGATGGGATCGCGCCTGTCAGATCACGGGCTGAACTGCGCCCCGCCCGTCCATGGCTCGGAAAGCGATGCCGCCCGCATATTTGAGCGTGCGCGCAACGGGCAGGCCGCCAGCGGCGCTGAACAGCAGCTATTTGCCGGTGTCCTCATGCGTTACTTTGGCAGGCTGGACGCCGGGAAGGGCTGGACCAAGCAGCTTCACCTCGGTGCGCGCCGCGGCAATAATACGCGCATGCTCGCGCAGCTTGGTCCCGACACTGGGTTCGACTCCATCGGTGACTACCCCCAGATCGACGCGCTGGGCAACTTCCTGAACGCTCTGGATGCGGATGGTTCGCTGCCGCGCATGATCCTTTACAACCTGAACCCGTCGGACAACTACGCCATGGCCACGATGGCCGGCAACTTCATGGACGGTTCCATCGCCGGCAAGATTCAGTTTGGCAGCGGCTGGTGGTTCCTGGATCAGAAGGAGGCCATGGAGTGGCAGATGAACGCACTGTCCAATTGCGGACTCCTCTCGCGCTTCGCCGGCATGCTGACCGATTCGCGGTCCTTCATGTCCTACCCGAGACATGAGTACTTCCGCCGGACGTTGTGCAACCTGATCGGGAACGATATCGAGGCTGGCTTGATTCCCGATTCCGATGCTCTGGTTGGCCCCATGATCCGCAACATCTGCTTCGCCAACGCGAAGAACTTTCTGGGGCTGCCGGGCGTCGAGTGAACGCCGCGTCGGTCCTACTTCTTCACGGCGACCTGCTTTCCGTCCTCCACGGTTTCATCCGGGTGTGGAATCACGAGTTCACCGTCGCTGAGGCCCGAAACAATTTCGGCGGCCAGGCCGTTGCGATGGCCTAGCTGTACGGCTTTACGGCGCGCATGGCCGTTCTCGATGACATAGACGCTCCACTGATCGCCCGAGCGGAATAGCGCGCTGGCCGGCGCCTGCCGCACCTTCTCGCCGCTCCACAAGATGAACACGGCCTCGACGCGATATCCATGTCCCAGCCGGACCCACTCCTGTTCGGGCGACGTGATGCCGGCGATCACGCGCACGCGCTGCTCCTCCACGCCGAGCGCGGAGATCTTCGTGAAGCCTGAAGGCTCCACCACGCGGACGCGCCCTTCCAGGGGCTTGTCGCCCCCCCACCGTGTGAACTCGACGGCCGTTCCCGGCGCCATTTTCACGGCATCCACCGACAGCACTTCCACCTCCACTTCAAGCGCGCGCGTATTGCCCAACTCCACCAACGGGTCGCCCGCGGCCACCACGCCCTCGCTCTCCTTCAGCAGTTTGGTGATACGCCCGGACACTGGCCAGCGCACCGTCACAAGGCCACCCGTCTGAACCTTGTGATGCACGGCCGGCTCCAGCAACGCCGTGCGCGCCGCTTCCACCTCGGCCCGCGCCTGTTCCACCTCGGCCCGCGCCGTGGCCACGGCGGTTTCGGCCGCACGGAGCGCCGCCTCGGTTTGCGCCGCTTCGCTTTGCGTGCGGGACAGGCGGTCCTGCGGAATGTCTCCCGATTTTGCGAGCGGCCTTTCGCGCTGTAACTGGCCCGCCCAGTAAGAGGCATCGGCCTGCGCGGCGCGCGCCTGCTGCCCGGCTGTGCTCACGCGCGCTTCAGCCACCCGCCGCGCGGCTTCCGCGGCATTCAAACGCGCCTCGCCCTGCTCACGCGTGCGCGCGTCGAGAACCTGCGCTCGCAGGGGTTCCAGCACGGCGGCCACTTCGCCCGCGCGTACGGTGTCGCCTTCCTTCCAGCGAGGGCGGCGAAGATACCCGGATACTGGCGCCGACACCTCGAAGCGGTCGCGCAAGCGGGTTTTACCCTCCTCTTCCACGGTGACGCGCAGCGGTCCCCGCGTGACCGGCGCCGCGGTCACCTCGACAGGTTGCGGCCGCATGGCCAGGAAGGCACCGGCAAGCACGAGTGCGATGAGCAGAATAATCCAGAGCCAGCGTTTCATACGTTTGATTCGTTACTCTCTCGTTTTCAGAACTTCGACAAGGTCCATGTGATCGAGTTTGCGCCGCACCAGCAGGCCGGAAACGGTGGCCGCCGCCAGCACGATCAGTGCCGAAAAGGCATAGGTGGACGGCAGAATCACCAGCGGCACGCGGAACAGATCATTGGCCTGGGCCACCGAGAGCTGGCACATGAACTGGCCGAGATAGCAGCCCAGCGGGATGGCGAGAAAGACGATCACCGCCAGTTCGCCCAGCAGGATGTAAGAGATCTCGCTGCGCGTATATCCGAGCACGCGCAAGCTGGCCAGCTCGCGGCTCCGCTCGCTGAAGGCGATGCGCGCCGTGTTGTAGACCACGCCCACGGCAATGGTCGCCGCCAGCAGCGTGTTGAAAAATGCGAAGGTCAGCATCTGCCGGGCCATGGTTTCATAGAAGCTCTCCAGCATCCGCTTGCGCGCCGTGGTGGAGGCGACGCGCGGCATCTCCTTCAACAGGCTGTAAATCGTGGGCGCGGTGGTCATGTCCGCCGCCAGGTAAGCGCCCGAGATCGCGTTGCCCTCGCCGAGCAGACGGTTCAATGCGGGCCGCCGCATGTAGGCCGAGACCCCGATGTACTCGCTCACCACGTCCGTCAACGGCACAGCATAGACGCCGCGCTCGCCTTCCATCACCTCAACGGTCACCATGTCGCCTGGCGTGAGGCGCAACTTTCGCGCCAGAAAATCGGTCAACATCAGGCCATCCTCGGGAAGATCGATCTGGCGCGACTGGGTATTCAACAACCGGCGCAGTTCGCCGTGATTCTCCAGCCCTTGAATCGATGTCCGGTACTGACGCGGGCCATTCCACAGCCGGACGGAGACGGAGCGAAAGGGCTCGGCGTAACGGATGCCGGGAAGGCTGGTCAAGGAATAGAGCGCCCGTTCGCTGGTGGCGTCAATGAACACCACCATCAAGTCGTCGCGCTGCGACTGGCGGAACTGGAAGTCCACCATGAAATCGACGGCGTTGGACCAGAAGCCGCCCATGACGAGAATGGCGCCGCTCAGCGCCACGCCGAGCACCGACAGCAGGGCCTTCATGGGGCGCCGTTCCAAGTTGCGCAGGATCATGCGGGTGGGCTGCGACAGGCTGCGCGCGGCGCCCAGACGTTCGAGAATCGTCATCCGGAAGTTGCCGGGCACGGCGGGCTGCATCGCCTGGGCGGGAGGTTCGCCGGCGGCGCGCACCACGGCCAGCACAGCGCCGGCCGAGGCCGCCACCAGATTGATGATCACCGAATAGACAATCACGTGCGGACGCAGCACATACTCGAGCCGGGGGAAGCGGTAGAACTCCATGTACATCGCGCTCATACCCCGTCCCATCCATTGCCCCGCGGCCAGGCCGAGCGCGCAGCCCAGCGCCACGATCAGGAAAGTCAGCTTCAGATAGTGCCCGGCGATGGCCGGCGTCGTGTAGCCGAACGCCTTCAAAATCGCGATCTGTCCCCGCTGCGTGGCCATCAGCCGCGTGGACACCACGTTCAACAGAAACGCTCCCACGCCGAGGAAGATGGCTGGAAACACGGTGGCCATCACGGTGAGCTGCTTGAACTCCTCGGAGAGATATTTGTGCGAAACCTGGTCCTCGCGGCCATAGGCGCCCAGGCCGCCGTAGGGCCGGAGCAGATCGTCGAGACGCGCGATCACGTCCTGCTGGCTGGCGCCGGGGTCGAGCTTCAAAGACACCTGATTGAACGCGCCGGTCATGTTATACGCCGACTCCACGGGATCGTGGTTCATCCACAGCAGCGCGTACGTTTTGAAGTCGGGAATGATCGAGCCCGGCTGCAACTGGTAGATGAACTCCGTGGACGACACGATGCCCACGATTTCGATTTTGCGCCGCCTGCCGTAAATGGTGGCCGTGAGGGATGTGCCGGGTTGCAGTTTGTGCGCCAGAGCGAAGCCGTCGCTCACCACGGCCTCCTGCTCACGTCCCAGCTCGGGCATGCGCCCTCTGCGCAGATAGAGCGCGTTCAATGCCGGAGGGCCGCTTTCCGGCAGCGAGAGAACCATGGCGGAGATGGGCAGAGGATAACTGGACAGGTCGAGATTGGCCGGAACGGCGATGCGCGTTTCCACGAAGCGCACGCCCGGCACGGCGGCAATGCGTTCGCGCATGTTCTCGGGCGCCCGCTTCAATTGCGCGAAGACATCGCCGAACAATCCCTCGCGGTAGAGCGATGACTGCGTGGTCTTCAGCGAATCCAGCGTCGAGGAGGCGAGCACATAGGTGGCCGTGCCGCCCGCCACCACCATGGCGATGGCGAACGCCTGGCCCTTCATGTGCCAGAGGTCCCGGAACAGCTTGATGTCCAGAGCGCGCATGCGGCCTACCAGTGCAGGTCTCTCGGCGAGCGCCGGGCCGTATTCTCCTCAACCGAGGAGATGTGGCCGTTGCTCATGTGAATCACGCGGCTCGCCATGCCGGCGATGTCGGCATTGTGCGTAATCACGGCGGTGGCCGTGCCCAACTCGCGGTTCACCGTTTCAATCGCCTCCAGCACAACCACGCCGGTCTCCCAATCGAGCGCGCCCGTTGGTTCATCGCACAACAGCACAGAGGGACGTTTGGCGATGGCGCGCGCGATGGCCACGCGCTGCTGCTGTCCGCCCGACAGTTGCGAGGGGAAATGATGCATGCGATCGCCGAGGCCCACCAGTTCCAACGCCTCTTCGGGTTTCATCGGATTGCTGGCAATCTCGGTGACGGCGGCGACGTTTTCCCGCGCCGTCAAGCTGGGAATCAGATTGTAGAACTGGAACACGAAACCAACGTGCAGCCGCCGGTAGCGCGTCAGCTCGCGATCGGTAGCGTGCGTCAGGTCGAAGCCACGGTAGCGCACGGCGCCCGCCGTCGCCGTGTCCAGCCCGCCCAGGATGTTCAGAAGCGTTGATTTGCCGCTTCCCGACGGGCCAAGCAGAACCATCAACTCACCGGCGAACAGGTCCATGTCGGCGCCGCGCAGAGCCTGCACCCGCACCTCGCCCATGTCGTACGTCTTGGTGACGCCACGAGCTTCAAAAACGGATTCCCTGGCGCCCCCCGGTGCAAGACTCATCGTACAAGCGTGTCCTTCCAGGGTAAGGCATGTCATCGGGCCATGCGAGGGGAGCAACTTTTGGCCTCCCTCCGCGTTTGTAACAGGCAGGGAGACAGGACAATGCGAGTCCGTGGCCGCAAGCTACTGATGGTGAGCGCGCTGGCTCTGGCGGCGCTGTGGGGGAGCGATGCCGCCACGCCGTGGAGCCGCAAACTCGCGGGCGGCGAGAAGGTGCTGCACGCCTTGAACCGGCTCGCCTTCGGGCCGCGGCCTGGCGATGTGGAACGAGTGCGAAGGATGGGCCTCGACAGATGGATTGAGGGACAACTGGATCCGTCCAAGTTGCAAGAAAATCCTGTGCTCGCCGGGCGGCTGGCGCCATTGGATTCGGTGCGCATGACGATGGGCGAAATGGCGGCGAAATATCCGCCGCGGCGGTTGATCCGCGCCGAGGCGGGAGAGCGGCCATCGGAGAGAGTGACGCCGGGCAGGGGCAGCGAGGAGCGGCGTGAAGAGCTTAAGAAGGTGGCTCCGCAGCTTCTCGTCACCTCGGACCTGATGCAGAACAAACTTTACCGGGCCGTGTATTCCGAGCGCCAGTTGGAGGAGGTGCTCGTCGATTTCTGGTTCAACCATTTCAATGTCTATCTGAACAAGGGGCAGGTACGGCGCCTGACGGCTTCGTATGAACGAGACGCGATACGCCCGTTTGTACTGGGAAAGTTCAAGGACATGCTGCGCGCAACGGCTGAGCACCCCGCAATGCTTTTCTATCTCGACAACTGGAGGAGCGTGGACCCCGCCGCCGCCGAAAGGCTGCGCGCGAATGCGCTGGGCGAGGGCCCGCAGGCGCTCCGGCGCGTCCGGGGTTTGAATGAAAATTATGGACGCGAGTTGCTGGAACTCCATACGCTTGGCGCCGATGGCGGTTACACGCAAAAGGACGTAGTGGAGGTGGCGCGTTGCTTCACCGGCTGGACCATCGGAGCGCCGCTGACCGATCCCAAGTTTCAGTTCGCGGCCCGCTTGCACGACAAAGGCGAGAAGTTCGTGCTCGGCCACAAGATTCCGGCGGGTGGCGGCATGGAGGATGGACTCAAGGTGCTGGACATCCTTGCGGCGCATCCCTCGACGGCAAAGTTCCTTTCGCGCAAGCTCGCCCAGCGGTTCGTGGCCGATGATCCGCCTCCGGCCCTTGTGGACCGCATGGCGGCCACCTATCTGAAAACCGGCGGCGACCTGCGAGAAGTGATGCGGACCATGATTCACTCGCGCGAGTTCTTCTCCGTGGGCGCTTATCGCGCCAAGGTGAAATCGCCTTTGGAAATGGTGGTCAGCGCCGTGCGCGCTCTGGATGCCAGCGTGCAATCTGCCCTGCCGCTATCCAAGGCGATCGATGAGCTTGGCCAGCCGCTGTACCGCAAGGAGGAACCAACCGGGTACAGGGACACGGCCGGCGAATGGGTGAACACGGCCGGACTGCTGGCGCGCATGAACTTCTCGCTGCAACTGGCCGGGGGCAGGCTTCGCGGGACCGGCGTGGCGCAAGACGGTTCGTCCGTGGCTGACCCGCGCCAGGCGTCGCTGCGGCTGCTGCACGAAGAGCCCAGCCCCGCTCTGCTGGCCGCGCTGGAGAAGAGCCTTGAAGGCAAACCGGCCACGCCCGCCATGGTGGCTGGCCTCATCTTGGGATCGCCGGAGTTTCAACGCCGCTGAGATGGAACCGGGAGCAGGACCATGAACACTCGACGCATCTTTCTGAAGCAATCCGCGCTGGCGATGGCAGGCTTCGGCGCGGCTCCTCTTTGGATCCGGCGCGCGCTGGCCGCTACGGACGAGGCCGCCCGGCGCAAGGTCCTGGTGACGATTTTTCTCCGGGGCGCGGCGGATGGATTGAACATTCTTGTGCCATTCACCGAGCAAGCGTACTATGACGTGCGGCCCACGCTGGCCGTGCCGCGGCCGGGCCGTGACGAGGGCGCGATCTCGCTGGACGGCCGGTTCGGGCTTCATCCCGCGCTTGCTCCGCTTGAGCGCTTCTACAAAGAGAAGCTGTTCTCCGCGGTTGTGGCCACCGGTTCGCCAGACCCAACCCGCTCTCACTTCGATGCGCAGGACTACATGGAATCCGGCACTCCCGGCCGCAAGTCCACGCAGGATGGCTGGTTGAACCGGGCGCTTTCTCCGTTGCCGGATGGCTCGCCCGTGCGGGCCGTTTCCATCGGTCCGCGCCTGCCACGTTCGCTGAGAGGCGCGCAGCCGGCCGTGGCGCTCAACACGGTGGAGGAGTTTCGCGTGAAGCAGGCGGGCGCTTCAGTGGCGCTCGAATCGATGTATGCCGGATCGCATGATGCGGCGCTCGGCGCCGCCGGCCGCGAGACTTTTGAAGCGATGAAACTGCTGGAGCCGTTGCGCCGCCAGAGCTACTCGCCCGGGAACGGCGCCAGTTATCCCAGGGGCAAGCTGGGGGCCGGCATGGAGCAGATCGCCCGGCTGATCAAAGCCAATGTGGGACTGCAGGTGGCCTTCACCGACCTGGGCGGATGGGACCACCATACGAACGAACGCGCGCAACTGCCCGGCCTTCTGCGCCAGTTCGGTGGCGCGATGGCCGCCTTCGCGCAGGATATGGGGAGCCGCATGGAGGACATTGCCGTTGTGGCGATGAGCGAGTTCGGCCGCACTGTGCGCGAGAACGGCAACGGCGGCACAGACCATGGTCACGCCAACACGATGTTCCTGATGGGTGGTCCTGTTGCCGGCGGCGCGATCTATGGCCAGTGGCCGGGGTTGGACCGCGACTGTCTGCACGAAGGGCGCGACCTGGCCGTCACCACTGATTTTCGTGATGTTCTGGCCTCATTCGCGTGCCGTCATCTCGGCGTCGCCAACGCCGCCAGTGTCTTCCCGGGCTTCACGCAGCCGCCAGGCGGTTGGGAGTGGAAGCGCTCCTAAGCCTCGCACTACGGCTTCGCCGCAAACAACTTCGCGTTGAAGCCGGGAATCACGCGCAGGGCGTTCTTGTAATAGAGTTTCTTCAAAACCTCGTCCGGCAGATCGAGTCCATACATTTTCCAGAAGGCGTGACGGCGGCGGTAGTAGTCGAAATACTCGTCGCTGGTTTCCAGCACGCGGAAGTAGGTGTGATACTCGACGGGATTGTAGGAATCCTTGCCGAACATCACACGGTCCTGATAACGCAGAAACCACTGGCGCGCGAAACGGGGTTGCCGTCCCAACTCGGCCAGCACCGCGCCGATTTCGGTATACACGTTCGGCATGCGGTCCAGCAGGCGGCCCAGTTCGGCCAGATCGCCTCCCATCCAGCCCAGGTGCGCGTTGATGAAGATCGTGTTCCTGTGACGCTCGAACACCCGGTGTTGCTCGCCCATGATGGTTTCCCAGGACGGATAGCGGTCGCGCGGCCGCGCGCGGCTGGGAAATTCCTTCAGCTCCAGCCACCGTTCGTTGTGCTTGTCGGCGGGATCAAAGAACTGCCGCGGCTCGCCTGTGTGAATTAACACGGGAATTTTCAAGCGGCCGCACGCCTCCCAGACGGGGCCGAAGCGGGCATCGTCGGTCCGCACGCGATTGCCCTTGGAGTCCTTTAGGTCCATGCCCAGGTTCTTGTAAATTTTCAAACCGGAAGCGCCGTTCTTGACATCCTTTTCCAGCTGCTTCACCGCTTTCGCCGTCCAGTCAGGCGCGTCGATGTTGGTGAAGTCGAGATTGGCGAACACCACGAAACGGCCGGGATACTTGGCGCGCACGAGGTCCACGGTCTGCTTCAGCCGGTCGCCCGAACGGCCGTCCAGGTTGACCATGCCGCGCATGTTCAACCCTTCCATCTCCTTCACGAGCTGGTCGATCTTCTCCGCCGTCAGCATGGTGCGCGGATGCCCGTGCACGTCGATGAAGGGCATTTTGGCGTGCGTGAGGGGATGCTCCGGCACCACCAGGCCGCTCTTCGGCTGATACTCCTCGAAGGTCATGGACTGGCTGGACAGAATCTGCACGGCCAGCAAAGGCAAAAACAATCTCATTTGAACAGTCAGTATAGGGGAAGGCGGAACCCCGTCGCAGGAGGTTACCCCGGGAGTTCACGCTGTGAGCTTACACCGGGCGCGCGGGGATCAGGGCAGCCACGGCTTCCTGAAGGCGGGTGGTGAAGGAGTCGCGATCACGGCGCGTCAGACCTTCCGCCGAGACGGGTTTGCCGATCAACACGCGTACACGCGATTTCTGAAGTGAGAGGTAGTCTTTGGGAAGCGCGTCGGCTGATCCCATGATCGCCACCGGGACAACGGGCACTTGCGCTTGAATCGCCAGGTGCGCGGCGCCGGCGCGAAACTCGCGCATGCCCTCGCCGTGTGACCGCGTACCTTCGGCGAAAATCACCACGCTGGTTCGGTCGTCCTTCAGGATGCGAGCGGCCTTGCTGAGCGACTCCACCGCCGCTCGCGGATCCTCGCGGGCCACGCCCACATGTCCGCCATGCTTCAAGTGAGTGCCGATGATGGGCACCTTGAACAGCGAGGCTTTGGCGAGAAAGCGGAAGTCCACGGGAAGGTGGCCCATCAAGATCGGCGTGTCGGAATAGGAGACATGGTTGGCGACGAACAGGCATGGCAGGCCAGGTGGAATGTTGCTCTCGCCCTCAACGCTAACCCGCACACCGGGCCAGCGAAGAATGAGGCGTCCCCAGCGCCGTGACACCAGGTGCATCCTCGTGTGGCCGAGGCCCCGCAAGCGCACGTACAGGCCTTCCAGATAGAAGCCGCTCAAGGCGATGATCGAAGTGAACAGGGCGAAGGGTCTCATGCGAGCAACGAGTAGGCTTCTCCGGCCAGCAGCAGAGAGCCGGTGATGAAGATGGCGTCTCCGGGCGCGGCTTCCGCCGTCAAGGCGAGCGCATCGGCAAGGCGCGGCGCCGTGCGCACACGGGGATGATCAAACAGAGGAAGCAGCGCCTCCGGCCGCAGGGCGCGCGGCGAGTCGGCGGCGGTAAGAATAAGGTCGGAGGCCACGGGAGCCAGCAGATCGCCGATCTCGTCCACCGATTTGTCACGCATGGTGCCATAGATCAGCCACACGCGGCGGCCCTGGAAGTGCTGTTGAATGTAATGCGCCAGCGCCCGCACGCCCGCGGGGTTATGAGCGCCATCCACGATGATGTCTGGCGAACGGCGCACCACGTCCAGGCGCCCGGGCCAGCGCACCCCGATGATGCCGCGCGTAATCGCCGCCGCCGGTACACCCAGGCTGTGCAGCGCCAGCGCCGCCGTGGCGGAGTTCCCCACCTGATGATCTCCGGCCAACGGACATTCCACGGCGATCCGCGCCGGCGATTCGATCGTGTACGAGCAGCCCTGCGCGGTGGTGTGCACATGCGACAGCACAACCTCACCAGCATGCGTGGGCGCAATGCCCGCGGCGGCGGCGCGTTCGTCCAGTACGGCCAAGGCGTCCGCCCGCATAGCAGCGAACACGGCGCCGGCGCCGGGCTTCAGGATTCCCGCCTTCTCGCGCGCGATCTGCTCGATCGACGATCCCAGCCAGGCCTCGTGATCGAAATCCACCGGGGTGATCACGCATAACTCGGGACGGACGATGTTGGTGGCGTCCAGACGTCCGCCCAGTCCCGTTTCCACCACGGCCCACTCTACGCCCTGCTCGCGAAACAGCCAGAAGGCCATTGCCGTGACGGTTTCAAAGTAGGTGGGATGGCCGTCGAGAAGCCCCGCGTCCACCATGCGCAATGCCGTGCCGTGCACGCGCTCGAACGCTGTCACGAACTCGGCCTCGCTCACGGGCTTCCGCCCGATCTGAATCCGTTCGGTGGGCTCTAGAAGGTGTGGCGAAATGGTCAGTCCGGTGCGGTAACCCGCTGCGCGCAGACCGGCTTCGATCATCGCGCATGTCGAACCCTTCCCATTTGTGCCCGCCACATGAACTACGCGAAACGCCCGTTCGGGATGGTCCAGGCCGGCCATCAGCGACGAGATGCGCTCCAGGCCCAGCTTGATCGTCTTGATCTCGTTTCCCAGTGAATAGAGGAAACGGACGGAATCGGGATAGGTCTTCATGCTGCCGCCGGGCGGCCATACCAGAATCGCGCAAACCCGATCATCAGCGCAGTACCGCCCAGCAATTTGGCTACGAACAGCCAGGGATGCTCCGCGCTGCCCGGGGGCACGAAGGAGAGCGCCAGCGCCAGCAGTGAGACGCCCATGCCCGAAGCGGCCGCCCATCCGCGGCGTTGTTTCCACGCCGCGCCGAACAAATAGAGGAACGGTATGAAGTAGGTGATCACCGTCATGTCCACCAGGAGTTGATACCCCGAACGCAGGTTTTCTCCGGCGTGCAGCAGCAGCAGGAACGCCGTGCACGCGCACGCCTGAAACAGCAGAGAGGTCGAGGGTGTTCCGAAGCGCGGATGCAGACGGCCAAACTTCGCCGGGATGTGCCGGTCCAATCCCAGCACAAGCGGCAATCGTGCGCTGCCTGCCAGCCACACGCTGAACTGTCCGAAGATCCCCACCGACAGCAGAAGCGCCACAAGCACGGTCATCCATGGCAGTCCCAGCAGAACGCCACCGGCGCCGGCGGCCTGGGTGAGCCCCGTTACGGGACTAATGGTGGCGGGCGGCAGCAGCACGAGAAGCCCCACTGTGCCGGCAAGGTAGAAGCCCGTGATGAGGACTCCGCTCAACCACGCCGCGCGAGGAATGGTGCGTTCGGCGTCATGCACTTCGGCGCCCATCACAGCGCCTAATTCCAGTCCGCCGAATGCGAAGGCCACCTGCGGCCAGAAATTCAGATTTTCCCAACTCCAGTGCAACGTCCAATCGAGCGGAGCCGCCGGGCCCTGTGTCCGCCACGCCATCGCCGCAAGCACCACAATCAAGCCGCCCGTGGCCAGCGTGGAAAGGCCACCCAGGTTGCCGAGCCACTTCCCCAGGTTCAGTCCGCGAATGTTCAGCGCGGTGGCGAACCACAGCAGCCCAAGTGATAACGGAAGCGCGAATGCCGCTGATTCGGAGAACGCCGCCCCGCGCGCGCCCATCGTGTAAGCCGACATCGCCGCTCCGGCCAGCAGCAGGCTGGGGAAGTAGAAGAGATTCGTCAGCCAGTAACAGTACCCGCAGAGAAACCCATGCCAGGGCCCGAAGCTTTCACGCGCCCACACATACAAGCCACCTTCATCCGGCATGCGCCTGGACAGCGCCGAGACGCAGAGCGCCGAAGGCACGAAGAAGAGGATGCAGGCGGAAATCCAGAGCCAGATAGAGCCGGCGCCCGTGTGCGCCACGGCTGCGAGCATGCGCGCTGAAACCACGGCCGCGAGGTTCAGCAGAACCAGATCGCGCAGTCCGAGAGGACGGGAAAGTGTCAGGGAGGATGCAGGTTCAGGCGTGCTCGGGGTGGGTGCAGCCATAAGACTTGGGAACGCGTCCACCCTTGTTCAATTCCTGAAAGCCGGCGGCTGTCTTGTAATAGATGTTTGCCGTCCAGCTCTTGGCCAGGCGGAAAAAGCGGCGGCCGGGCGCGAGTTCCTCCCCGGCGCCGGTGTCAAGAGTTTGCAGCAAAGACGTCTGTTCCGCGGGCGCGCAGGCGATGAATGGCTTCTGATGCTTCGACAGTGCGTAGCCATCCAGCCAGTTCAGGCCGTCGAGGAAAGAAGCCCGCGCCGTTTCGCTGCCATCGGCCAGTAGCAGGTCGATGTACCGGTTCACCAGAGTCTCTTTCGCGCCGGGCGTGTCGGTCCTCGGAATGATCAGTTCCGTCAATACAATCACTGTTTCATTCTGGTGCGCATCGAAGACGCGTGGGGTCCAAGCGGCCGCGCTGGCTTCGCGCGCCACGCGCTCTTGCGGCAGAACCGGCAGCGGCAAGGCGGCCGCGGCAACCGCGGAGGTGGCTCGAAAGAGGTCGCGACGCTTCATAGGCTCTGCCATATAGTATCGAAATCCCACGGCCCGCTGGCGTTAGTCCTCCCCAGCTCTGTCTGCCGCCAACCAGGCCGACTGCGCCACGGCAGCCGCCGCGAGAGCCGCGGTTTCCGCGCGCAAGATCAAGTTCCCCAACGTCACGCTTTGCCAGCCGGCATCCTGCAGCAGCGCTCGCTCCGGGCCGGTCCAGCCTCCCTCCGGCCCTATCATCAGGCTCACGCACTGGGCGCCGCGTCCCTCCAGTGCGCGAAGCAGCGGCTGGCCTCCTGATTCGTCCAACAACAGCTTGAGACCTTGCGCCGAGGCTGCCGCTTCACGCAACCGCACCGGTTCGTGTAGAAGAGGCAACCGGTCGCGCCGGCACTGCTGAGCCGCCTCCAGCGCGATCTTGCGCCACCTCTCGATTCGCTTGCCCGCGGCGCGGTCCAACCCCTTTTCGCTGCGTTCGGCGGCGACGAAGTGGAACGCCTCCACGCCCAGTTCCGTGCCCTTCTCGACCAGCCATTCGATGTGATCAAACTTGAACAGCGCCGCGTAGAGGGCCAGCGGCGGCGGTTCCGGCTTGGGCGGCAGGCGTTCTTCCAGCGAGAACACGACGCGTGCTTTGTGCGCTTCCACGACCGCCGCCAGCCATGCCGATTCGCCGTCGCACACCTCGTACCGCTGGCCGCGCTCCACGCGCAGCACCCGCGTCAGATGGTGCGCATCGTCACCGCTCAATTCGGCGCGCTGATGGTGAAATCCGGGAACGAAGAAGCGCCTGCGTGCCATGTACAATCAAGTGTTTCATGATTGCGCTCCTCCGCGGAACATTGATTGAGAAGCATCCCAACCAGGCTATCGTCGAGGCCGGTGGCGTGGGGTATGACGTGACGATTCCGGTGTCCACGTTCACCGCACTGCCCGAACAGGGCGCGCGTGTCGAATTGCGCATTCATACGCATGTGCGCGAGGACGCCATCGCGCTATTCGGTTTTAGCTCGTCACGGGAGAAGGCGCTTTTTGAAAAGCTGATCACCGTCTCCGGCATTGGCCCGAAGCTGGCCGTCACCGTATTAAGCGGTCTGGCCGCCGATGCGCTGATCGCCTCCATCCGGGGCGGCGCGGTGGATCAACTGGTGCGCATTCCGGGCGTCGGAAAGAAGACGGCTGAGCGCATCGTGCTGGAGTTGCGCGACAAGATGGACGCCTTGGGCGTTCCCGCCCCAGCGCCGGGCATGATTGCCGACACGCATGATCCGTTGGACAACGATGTTGTGTCGGCGCTGGTGAACCTTGGTTTGCAGCGCCCGGCGGCCGAGGCGGCGCTGAAGAAGGCAAAGGCCGCCGCACCGGGCGCGGGCTTTGAGGCTCTCTTCCGGAAGGCGCTCGAACACGCGCGCTGAGCCGGCGGCCCCGCGTTATCCTGAAGCTTCATGCAGGACCGGGGCATTGTATCGTCGTCCGCGCTCGAAGGGGAGCGCCAGTTCGAGCAGAGCCTCCGTCCGCCCACCATGGACGACTTCACGGGTCAGTCCAAGGTGAAGGAGATCCTTTCCATCGCCATTCAAGCCGCGCGCGAACGCGGCGAGGCGCTCGACCATGTTCTGCTGCACGGTCCACCTGGCCTGGGCAAGACGACGCTCGCCAATATCGTCGCCGCCGAGCTCGGAGTGAGCATCGACTTCACAGCCGGCCCCGTTCTGCAAAAGAAGATCGACCTCACCGGCATTCTCACCAACGTCCGCGAGCGCCAGGTGTTCTTTATCGACGAAGTACACCGGCTGATGCCGGACGTCGAGGAGATTCTCTACTCCGCGCTCGAAGACTATCGCGTGGACATCGTCATTGGAGCGGGTCCTGGCGCGCGCACGCATTCCTTGCAGATTCCCCGTTTCACGGCCGTGGGGGCCACGACGCGCCAGGGTCTGGTGAGCGCGCCTCTGCGCGGCCGATTCGGCCTTGTGCTGCGCCTGAATCATTACGACACCGGCGAGATGACCAGCATCGTGCTTCGATCCGCAGGGCTGCTGAACGTTTCGATGGACCGCGACGGCGCCATGGAAGTGGCGCGCCGCAGCCGCGGGACGCCGCGCATCGCCAACCGCCTGCTGCGGCGTGTTCGCGACTTCGCGCAGGTGCGCGCCAGCGGACACGTTGACCTCTCCGTCGCCCGCCAGGCGCTGGATCTGCTCGAAGTGGACCCGCTTGGGCTCGACGAGACCGATAAGAAGATCATGATGACGGTGCTCGTGAAGTACGGTGGCGGGCCCGTCGGTCTGAACACCATTGCCGCCTCCATCGACGAACAGCCGGACACGATCGAAGAGGTTTACGAGCCGTACCTGATTCAACTCGGGTTCCTCGACCGCACGCCTCGTGGCCGCGTCGCCACACCCAACGGCTTCGAATATTTCGGCGTGGACCGCCGCCAGCCGGGCAGCGTGCAGAGTTCGCTTTTTCCATGAAAGCCCTTCTTGCGCTTTTGCTCGCCCTGCCTTTGGCCGCCCAGCGGTACAGCGCCGCCGGGGAGCGGGGGTTTATCGAGCTCGGCGACAACGAGGGCATGCGCGTCACCATTTCGCCGGAGCATGGCGCGGAATTGTGTGGAGTGAAGGTCCTGTTCCGCGAGCAGTGGCGTCAATTGATCTATCGTGCCTGTGACTATACGCCCACGAAAGCATGGGCCGGCCGCGCGCCCTGGCTTTGGCCCGCCACAGCGCGCAACTTCCCGGCGGATGTCCCACCGGCTGAGGATTCGGCGGGGTCGTCCTATGACTATCGAGGCAAACGCTACCCGATGCCCATCCACGGCTTCGCCCGCGATCATGCCTGGAAGGTGGAGTCCGTTCACGCCGGTCCGGCCTCGGCGCGCGCCGTGCTCTCGCTCGGCGATACGGCGGAAACCCGGCGGTTTTACCCCTTTGGCTGGCGGCTTGAGATCGAATACACGCTGGCGCAGCGCGAGCTCTTGATCGAGATGCGCGTCCGGGCATCCAACCAAAATATGGACGAAATGTTTTTTAGCGCCGGCAATCACATCACCTTCCGGCTGCCTCTCGTGGAGGGCTCAAACGCGGCCGCCGTCACGCTCCAATCGCCCTCGGCCATCGAGTACGTGAAAAACGGCTTCATGCCCACCGGCGCCAAGCGTCCCTACTCGCTCGGCCGTCCCGCCGCGCTCGCCACGCTGCCGCGCGCGCAGGCCGTAACGCTGGGCGGCTATCGCGGAGACGCCTGGATGACGCTCTCCGACCCCGCCGGACTCGCTGTCACGATCACGCACCAGGCCTCCTCACTGCCCGAGGAGGCGTGCCTGTTCAACATGTGGGGCGACGCCGCGGCAGGCTACTTCAGCCCCGAGCCATGGGTGGGCTTGCAGAACTCGCTGGTGTCCGGCAAAGGGCTTGTCATGCTCAAGCCAGGCGCCGAATGGACATGGCGGCTGCGCCTCTCCACTCTCGATCTGGAGGCACCCGCGCCCCGGCAGGTTCCCGCGCGGTAGCGCGGCCTAGCGCATGTTCGCCTTCAGGATCTTCTTCCGGAGGCGGATCGACTCGGGCGTCACCTCCACCCACTCGTCGTCGCGGACGAATTCGATGGCCTGCTCCAGGGTGAGAATCTTGGGCGGCACCAGCCGTATGGCTTCATCGGCGGATGACGAACGCATGTTCGTGAGCTTCTTTTCCTTGACGATGTTCACGTCAAGGTCGTTGTCGCGCGAGTTCTCACCGACGATCATGCCTTCGTACACCTCGGTTCCCGGCGACACGAACAGTTCGCCACGCTCCTGCAGATTCCACATCGCGTAGGAAGTCGCCTTCCCGGCGCGGTCGGAAACCAGCGAACCGGTGGGGCGCGACACGATATCGCCCTGCCACTCCATGTATCCGCCGAACAGCGAGTTCATGATCGCCGTCCCTTTCGTGTCGGTAAGCATCTCGTTCCGCAGACCGATCAGGCCGCGCGAGGGCACATCGAACTCCAGGCGGACGCGTCCGGAGCCGTGGTTGACCATGCGGGTCATCTTTCCCTTCCGCACACCCATCTTCTCCATCACCACGCCGGTGAACTGTTCCGGGCAGTCCACCGTCAGCGTCTCCAGCGGTTCGTGGAGTTTGCCGTCGATGTTGCGTGTCAGGATCTCGGGCTTGCCCACCATCAACTCATACCCCTCGCGGCGCATCATTTCGAGAATGATTGCCAGTTGCAGTTCGCCCCGGCCCATCACCTTGAAGGTGTCCGGGTTCAACTCCTCCACCTTGATCGAAACGTTGGTCAGCAGTTCTTTGTCGAGCCTGTCGCGCAGGTTCCGCGACGTCACATACTGGCCTTCGCGTCCGGCGAACGGCGAGGTGTTGATCGTGAACGTCATGCCGATGGTCGGCTCGTCGATCTGGATCTGAGGCAGCGGCTTGGGGTTGTCGGCGTCCGTAATGGATTCACCGATGGTGATGCCTTCGACGCCCGCGATGGCCAGCACAGAACCAGGCACGCCCTCGGTCTCCTCCACGCGCTTCAGTCCCTCGAAGGAGTAGAGCTTGGTGATGCGGGTCTTCTGCGCGGTCCCATCGAGTTTCACCACAGCCACCTCCTGGCCAAGACGCAGTGTGCCGCTGTACACGCGGCCGATGGCCAGCCGTCCCAGGTACTCCGAGTAGTCGAGGTTGGCCACGAGCATCTGCAGCGGTCCTTCCGGATCGCCCTCGGGTCCGGGGATGTGTTCGAGAATCGCGTCGAACAGGGGGCGCAGGTCCGTGCCCTTCTCCTCGGGCGTTAGCTGCGCGATGCCGTCGCGCGCGATGGTGTAAACAATCGGAAAGTCGAGTTGCTCGTCCTTGGCGTCGAGGTCGATGAACAGGTCGTAGATTTCGTTCAGCACCTCCTGGATGCGCGCGTCGGGGCGGTCGATCTTGTTGATCACCACAATGGGCGTCAAACGGGCCTCCAGCGCTTTCATCAGAACGTAGCGCGTCTGGGGAAGCGGTCCCTCGGACGAGTCCACCAGCAGCATCACGCCATCGACAATCTTCAGGGCGCGCTCCACCTCTCCGCCGAAGTCGGCGTGGCCGGGCGTATCCACGATGTTGATCTTGACGCCCTTATAGTGGACGCCGGTGGTTTTGGAGAGAATCGTGATGCCGCGTTCCCGCTCCAGATCGTTGGAATCCATCACGCGCTCGGCGATCTGTTCGTTCTCGCGGTAGATTCCGCTCCTCTTGAACATGGCGTCGACCAGCGTGGTTTTGCCGTGATCGACGTGGGCGATAATTGCAATATTACGTAGGGAAGGGTTTCGGGGTGACAACATGCGAATCTACCATTGTCGCATTATGGGCGTCTCCATCCCGGTACACTAGGGGAGGCCGTCATGTTCATCGCACTGAATGGCACGCTCGTCGCAAGGCGTCTGGCGTGGGAAGAGTTCGCCCGCATCGCGCACGCGGCCGGGTACGCAGGCGCCGATTTGCTCCACGCCGAAGTGTTCGACATGGGCGCGGCGAAGGTTTCTGAACTGCTGGCCGGGCTGAACCTGAAGCCCGCCGTTGTAGCTCTGCCCGTGGAGTTCCGTAAAGACGAAGCGGCCTTCGTGGAGAGCATGCGGAAGCTTCCGGGCGCCGCCGCGTTCGCCAAGGCCATTGGATGTCCGCGCATGTCCACGTGGGTTCCCTCCTGGTGTGAACTACCTCGCGCGGAGCAAGAAAAAATTTGGCGGAAGAGATTTCAAGCCATCCATCACGCCCTGGAACCGCATGGCGTCCGCCTTGGACTCGAATATCTGGGACCACTGCACCTTCGCACCCGCGGACCGCACCAGTTTCTCTACCGCCACTCCGACATGCTGGCGTTTGCCAAGTCATGCGGCGGGCAGATCGGACTGCTGGTGGATTCCTGGCACTGGCACCACGCCGGCGGCACGGCGGCCGACATCGCCTCGACGCCGCTCGCCGACCTGGTGCATGTGCAGGCGGCCGATGCGCCCAACCTGCCCCCCGAAAAAATCCTCGACAGCGAACGTCTGATGCCTGGCGAAGGCATCATCGACTTCGCGGCGTTTTTCGGAGCGTTACGCAAGGCGGGTTACCGCGATGGCGTGAGCCCGGAGGTCTTCGGCCGGGGGTTGAAGGACATGGCTCCCGAGCAGGGCGCGGCGTTGGGCTTGCGGACCACCACGGCGGTCATGAAGAAGGCGGGAGTGCTCTAAGTGAACAACGAGGATCTCGCTTCACTGCTCACCGAGCAGAGGAACCCGGCGTCGCGCGAGATCGATTCGCTGCCAACCGAGCAGATGCTGGGCGTGATCAATACGGAAGACGCGCGCATCGCCGCCGTGGTTCAGAAGGCGATTCCGCAGATCAGCCGCGCCGTCGACGCCGTGGCCGCGCGTTTGCGCGAAGGCGGACGGCTCTTCTATATTGGCGCGGGCACCAGCGGGCGTCTCGGCGTGCTCGATGCCAGCGAGTGCCGGCCGACGTTCAACGTGCCGCAGGAGATGGTGCAGGGCATCATGGCCGGCGGTGAACGCGCGCTGGTGAGCGCCACCGAGGCGAGCGAGGACGACGCCACGGCCGGGGCGCGCGATGTCGGGATGCGCGGCTTCACGGCGCGCGATGCTCTGGTGGGCATCGCCGCATCGGGCCGCACGCCCTACGTTCTCGGCGCTCTTGATCACGCCCGTTCGCTCGGTGCGTTCACGGCGGCCCTCAGTTGTTCTCCGGGGAGCGAGCTTTCCCGGCGCGCCGAGGTGGGCATTGAAGTGCCCGTCGGCCCCGAGGTGCTAACGGGCTCCACGAGGTTGAAGGCCGGCACGGCCACCAAACTTGTTTTGAACATGATCAGCACGGGCGTCATGATCCGCCTCGGTTACGTCTACGGCAACCTGATGGTGAACGTGCAGCCCACCAATGACAAGTTGCGCGACCGGGCCCGGCGCATTATTGCCGAGGCCACGGGAGCGGATGCGGCCTACGCCGCGCATCTGCTGAATACCTCCGGCGGCAACGTCCGCATCGCCATACTCATGGCTAAGAAAGGATTGGCTCGCGACGAGGCGGCCCGCCTGCTGGCGGAACACGGCGGCCGTCTCGGCGAGGCTCTGCATGGATAAATTCCGCATCACCGGGCCCACCCGGCTTTCGGGCGAGGTGGCCATCAGCGGCGCGAAGAACTCCGCACTCCCGGTGCTCGCCGCCTGCCTGCTCACCCCGGAGCCCGTTGTCCTGCACCGGATTCCCCGCGTACGCGACATCGGCACCATGCGCCGGCTGCTGCAGCACAACGGCGCCACGATCACGGAACGCGAGGACGGGGCTTTGGTGGTCCACGCGGCCGAGGTGACCCAACCCGAGGCGCCCTACGACCTGGTGAAGACCATGAGGGCATCCAGTCTTGTCCTTGGCCCACTGGTGGCCCGTACGGGACGCGCGCGCGTTTCACTGCCCGGCGGTTGCGCCATCGGCGCGCGGCCCATCGGCATGCACGTCACCGGGCTCGAACAGCTTGGCGCGCGGATGGAACAGTCGCATGGCTACATTGAAGCCACGGTGCCGGACCGCCTGCGCGGCTGTGTATATACCTTCGACCGGATCACCGTCACCGGCACCGAGGACCTTCTGATGGCCGCCGTGCTGGCCGACGGCGAAACCGTGCTGGAGAACGCCGCGCGCGAACCCGAGGTGGTCGACGTGGCCGAATTGCTGATCCGGATGGGCGCTCGCATTGAAGGCGCGGGCTCCTCCACCATTCGCGTGCGCGGCGTGGGCCGCCTTCATGGGGCCGAGCACACGATCATCCCGGACCGCATCGAGGCGGGGACTTTCGCGGCCGCCGCCGCCATCACGGGGGGAGAGGTTCGCGTGAACGGCTGCGAGCCCGAGCATCTGACGGCGCTGCTTTCCAAACTCAGGCATGCGGGCGTCACCGTGATCGAGGAGGGCAAGTCGCTGCTGGTCAAGTCCAGCGGCAAGCTCGCCAGCGTCGATATGGAGACGCAGGAGCATCCCGGGTTCGCCACTGATCTGCAAGCCCAGTTCATGGCGTTGATGACGCAGGCCGAGGGCATCTCCATCATCACCGAGCGCATCTTCGAAAACCGTTTCATGCACGTCCTCGAACTGGCGCGCATGGGCGCCAACATCAGGGTCGAAGGGCAACGCGCCATTGTCGCGGGACCGCGCCGTTTGACCGGGGCTGAGGTGATCGCCTCCGATCTCCGCGCCAGCGCCTCGCTGGTCATCGCCGCTCAGGCGGCCGATGGCGACACCATCATCGACCGCGTGTATCACATTGACCGCGGGTACGAGAAGATCGAAGAAAAGCTGCGCGGGCTCGGCGCCCGCATGGAAAGGATCGAAGCGAAATGAGCACCCCACCGAAGTCCCACCATCCCGGTTTCCTCGCTCTGGTGGAGGACGCCAAGACCCGCGTACGTGAAGTCACCATCGAGGAGTTCGCCGCGCAGCAGGCCCGGGGCGAAGCCGGAGTCCTCATCGACACGCGCGAGGAAAGCGAATGGGCCGCCAGCCATGCCGCCGGCGCCATCTGGCTGGGGAAGGGAATCATCGAGCGCGACATCGAGGCCAAGGCGCCTGATTATGCGCAGAAGCTGGTTCTGTATTGCGGCGGTGGATTCCGCAGCGCGCTGGCCGCCGACGCGCTGCAGAAGATGGGCTACACGAACGTCTGGTCTCTGGCGGGTGGTTGGCGCGCTTGGAAGGGCGCCAACCTGCCCGTCGAGAAGTAGCGGCTCTACGCCGCCGTGCGCTTGGGACGGATCGAGAACACGAACGCCACTAGTGCAACCGCGCCCGCGCCGAACAAGGTGTCACCCGGCAGGCGCATCCACCGCAGCGTCTGCATCAACGGCGTTCCCAGGAACTCCGTGCTTCTGGCATACCAGTAGCCGTATTCCACCGAAGCCCATGTTTGAGCCAGTCCCACGGGCAGCAGGCTGCCCACGGTCATGGCGAACAGGCCGATGTTCATCGACCAGAAGGCGAACTTCAGCCAGCTCTCCTTCCACTCGGCGTCCGGCACCAGCGCGCGCAGGCACACCAGCATCAGGCCGATGCCCAGCATGCCGTAGACGCCGAACAGCGCCGCATGGCCATGCACGGGTGTCGTGTTCAACCCCTGCATGTAGTAGAGCGCGATGGGCGGGTTGATCATGAAACCGAACAGCCCCGCGCCCACCATGTTCCAGAAGGCGACGGCAACGAAGAAGTAGATCGGCCAGCGGTAACGCTGCGCCCACACCGTCATGCTGCCGCGCCGCAGATCATCCAGCGCGCCATAGCTCACCAGCACCAGCGGCACCGTTTCCAGAGCGCTGAAAACCGAACCCCAGGCCAGGGCCACCGTCGGCGTGCCCGAGAAGTAGAGGTGATGGCATGTGCCGATGATGCCGCCCGCCAGGAAGATGGTGGCCGACAGCAGCGCTGTCTTGGCCGCCAGCGCCGGCCGCACCAGTTTCAGCCGTGTGAAAAAGAAGGCGATCACCGTGGTGGCGAACACCTCGAAGAACCCCTCCACCCACAGGTGAACCACCCACCAGCGCCAGTATTCGACGATGGACAGATGCGTGTGCTGGCCCCACGTCAAGCCCGCGCCGTAGAACAGTCCGATTGCCGCCGAGGACAGCAGGAAGAGCCACAGCAGGTGCCGGTTGTCGTTTGACCGCGTCAGCGCCGGGCGTACGGAGCGCACCACCAGGAACAGCCACAGCAGCAGGCCGATGAACAGCAGGAACTGCCAGCCGCGGCCGAGTTCCACATACTCATAGCCTTGATGGCCCCAGTAGAACGAGGCCGCGTCGGAGAGCTTGTTCTGAATGCTCATCCATTGTCCGGCCAGCGAGCCGGCCACCACCACCAGCAGCGCCAGGAACAGAACGTTCACGCCGAGGCTCTGGCCCTTCGGCTCTGCGCCGGATACCAGGGGCCCAATGAACAGACCAGCCGCCAGCCACGCGGTGGCGATCCAGAAGATGCCCAACTGCACGTGCCAGGTGCGGCTTACCGAGTAGGGCAGAATCTTCGCCAGATCGAAGCCATAGAAACTGCCGCCTTCCACGCCATAGTGCGCCGTGACGATGCCCACGCAGATTTGCACCAGCAGCAGCAGCGCCACCACCCAGAAGTACTTCAGCGTCGCATGCTGCGACGGCGTGGAACTCCAACTGCCCAGTGGATCCTTGTCTGGAGCCGGAGACATCTCCTCGGGCGGTTGAGACGCATACCACCACACCAGTCCGCAGATGCCCGCCAGCAGCATCAAGATGCTCACGCCGGTCCACATCACCGATTCGCCGCTCGGGCGGTTGCCCACCAGAGGTTCGTGCGGCCAGTCGTGTGTGTAGGAAAGACGGTCGCCCGGCCTGTCCGTGGAAGCAGCCCACGAGGTCCAGAAGATGAACGCGGCGAACTTGCGCAAACGCGCCTCATCCCTGATGGTGTTCTTGGGGATCGCGTAGTTTGCGTTGCCATTCAGGAAGACGCTTGCGTAGTGGCGCACGCAGTCCTCGAATGCTTCGCCGCGCAGGTCGGAGACTACCAGGGTTCCCGTTGAGGCGTCATACGCGTTCTTGCGGTAGGACTCCGTGAGCCTGCCCTGCAACCCCGCCTTCTGCTCGCCGTTCAGCGCTGCAAAGTCGCGTCCGTGCTCCTTGTGCGCCCACGTGTTCAACGTATACATCGCCTCGCGATGCAGCCAGTCGGCGGTCCAATCCGGCGCCACATAACTGCCGTGGCCCCACACCGAGCCCACCTGCATGCCGCCCATCGACTGCCATACGTTTTGGCCTTCGCCGATCGCCCCGTCGGGGATCACCACTTTCCCGCTTGCGGTGACAACGCGCGCGGGAATCGGCGGCATCTCCTGATAGATACGCGTGCCGATCCATCCCAACACGCCGAACGACAGAATCAATACTGCCGCAAATGCATACCAAAGCCTTCTCACTGAACCTCCCTTTCCAGATCTCCAACGAGTATCGTGTCAGGCAAAGGGCGGTGGAGGATATGACCGTGGTCACACGCTTCGCGTCGAGCATGTTCGCGCCAGCGCGGTGCGTCATTCTATGATTGAGCTCATGCCCCAGTTCACGCATTCCCGGCGCGCATTCCTCTCGGCGGCCACCTCGGCGGCCGTCTCTGCCCAGTCACGAGAGCTCATTCTCGATATTCATCAGCATACTGATTATTCGGGGCGGACGGACGAGGCCCTCCTCGCCCACCAGGCGCGCATGGGAATTACGAAGACCGTCCTGCTGCCAGCAGGATCGCGCTATGGCCTGGAGGCGGGCGCCAGCGGCAACGACCGCTGTCTGGAGTTGGTTCGCCGTTATCCGGACAAGTTCACCATGTTCGCCAACGAGGTTCCGTATGACGACGGCTTTTCTCAGGTGATCGAAAAGTACCTGAAGCTCGGCGCGATCGGCATTGGCGAGCAGAAGTTCTTCGTCGATGTGCTCAGCCCCGTGATGGACATAATCGCGGGCGTCGCCCAGGCCAATGGCGTGCCCGTGCTGCTCCACTTCCAGCATGAACGCTACAACGTGAACTATGGCCAGTTCCACCGCGTGCTCGCCAAGTACCCGCGCGTGAACTTTATCGGCCACGCACAAACCTTCTGGGCCAACATCGACGCCAAGCAGGAGCAGGAGATTCTGTATCCCAAGTGGAAGGTGACCGCCGGCGGCTGGACCGACCGGTACCTGAGCGACTATCCGAACATGTACGCCGACCTTTCGGCGGGCAGCGGCCTGAACTCCATGACGCGCGACCTCGACCACGCGCGCGCCTTCGTCGCCCGGCACCAGGACAAGCTCATCTACGGCAGTGACTGCAACGATAGCGACGGCGCCGGCCCCAAGTGCAGCGGCAGCCAGCAAATCATCATGATGCGCAAGCTCGCGCCCAACGCCGCCGCCCTGCGCAAGATTTTCGAGTTGAACGCGAAGAAGGTCATGAAGATCTGATCCAGCGCTTCCCGCCGCCGCGCGTGGTTAGGTGCATGAACAGGATCACCACGGCGGCGCTGGCCGCGCTCATCTCCACCGCGGGCCCGATGCCGGCGGCTTCTCCCGCGGACGCCCTCGCCGGACGCTGGACCAGCGGCCGCATCTCGATGATCCAATATCAGGACTCGATTTCCGGACGGAGCGCGCCCACCAATGGCAACGCCTTCGCGTATGAGTTTCACGCCGATGGCTCGTACACATTCACCGGGCTGATGCAAAACGTTTTGTACCACTGCACCACCACGCTGTTTGCCGTCGAATCCGGCGCGTACAGCTTTGACGGCCGCACGCTCTCGCTGCGCCCTGAAAAGAATCCCTACAAGATGACCAACTCCTGCGCGCCCTCGTCGAACCGGGAAGGTCCGGGCAAGCTCACCAACAGGACCTACGAGGCGCGGATCGTGACCGGGAACGGCGGCAGCCGTCTGGAACTTCGGGACGAAAAGGGTCAGGAGCAGAGCTTCGCCGCCGAGCGCAAGCAGACGCCTTAGTGTGTCATGGCGTAGATGACGTAGTTCACGCCGGCGCGGAAGGCCAGAGAGGCGTACTGTTCGGGGTACTCGGGAATGTCGGCCCACTCCCAGGCGTCGCCCAGATCCATGTTGAAACAGATGGCGATCACCACGCGGTCCTTTTCGTCGAGGATCGCGCGCCAGTGCGGCACAACGCCCCCACGCTCGATCTGGCTGCCGTGCACCACGTTCAAACCGGGCACGCGGAAGCGGTGCGACAGGTCGTAGACGGTGTGCAGAATGGCGTCGTCATCATCGAGTTCCACCATCCGTGAGCCGGGCAGGATGCGGTTCACGCCCTCCATGAAGCTGGCCCATTCGCGCTCGTTGTGGAAGTCGTCCACCATCAGGAAGCCGCCGCGCTCGAAAAAATTACGCAGGCGCGCCACGTGTTCGCTGGTCAACGTCCAGTCGCCAATGCCCACGGCGTAGAGCCACGGCCAGTCGTAGAGATCGTCCGTGGCGATGTCGACGATTTGCTCCACTGAGCGGGCTTGCACGCGGCTGAGCCGCCGCAGCGCGGTGATGAACTGGCGGTCCGACTTGTTGGCGTCAATGCCCCAGCGGGACCGTGAGAACCCGCGCCCGTCGCGGCTGGAGCGGTAGCGGAGGCGGCCAAAGGCGAACTCGGTTGTCTCCCAGGCATCGGGCGGGTCGTCAGCCGGATTCTGCATCTCGAACTCATACTGCGCCCATCGCCGGCCTCCGGGGCGGGGTTGAGCCACAATCATGGCCCCCGCCATAACGCAGCAGGCGCACACAGCCGCGAACCCAGCGCCGGCACGCATACCCAGATTGTACGAGCCGGAGCGGCTCAGCGCACGGTGATGGACGCCGCGGCCTGATTGTCGTGCGCGTCGGCCATCCGCACGGCCAGGTTCACTTCGCCGGGCGGCGCGTTCTCAATCACAACCGAGTACTCATGCGCGGGCGAATCGGTGAGCCGCGTGGTGGGCGCGGCCACGGTCCACTCGCCGCCGTTCACCGAATAGGCGGCGTGGGTGAGCGTGCTCAAGGCGTCGGCGGCCTTCCATGTGGCCGTGATGCGTGCGCCGTTGCGCACGGCCTGCAATGCCGAGATCGCCGGGGGCGTGTTGTCGATCAGGAACGGCTCGCTTGCAAGCGATGCCGTCAACGCTGTTTGCGGCGTGTTGTCCGGCGCATCGGTCACGGTGACGCGCACCACATACCAGCCATCGGCAAACCCCGTGGCATCCCAGCTATACCGCCGCTCGGTGACATGATCCTTCAAGACGCGCCATGCCGTTTCCCGCGCGCCGCGAATCTCCACGGTGGCTTCCAAACCGTCGGCGTTGTCGTCGCTGGCCAGCCAGCGCACGCCGGCGAAGCCCTTGGCCGCGTTCATCGTCACAGCGCCCGAGTCCATGGAAGGCGGCTGGGGAACGCTGCGCCTGGGGCCGCGCATGGAGGGCAGCGACAGCGTTGTGCTGGGCGTCAGGGTAAGCGTCTGCGGCGGGAACTTGTAGTTCGGCGGCGATGCCTCGACGGCCTCCACCACCGGAGGAACGTTCTTCTCCTGGTGCGCCACTTCGATCGCCGCGACTTCCGGCGCGGCTCCCTGCGCCGGCGCGGTCAGGGTCAGCCGGTATTGCAGGAACCGCGCGGCGAGCGACGGGACACGTCCCGTTGCGGAGGGCGCGGCCCATGGGCTCCAGCCCTGGTCCGGATCGCCGTGATTGCCACTGCGGAACTCGAGCCTTGCGCCCGCCAGCGATGGTCCTGTCAAATGCGCACGTCCCCAATACGTAAAGAACCCGGCATCCAACGGTTCGCTGGTCATCGTTCCCGAGTTTTCCAGCTTTGGGCCCATCGCGAACACCTTGCCGATGTTGCCGGTCACCGTCCAGATTCGTCCGTTCCGTCCCGCTGCCAGCGCGATGATCTGCGTCGGGGAGGCATTCACGATGACACTGCTCAGCAGGTTGCTGTCCAGGCGCACAATCTTGCCCTGGTTGCCCGTGCCCAGCACCGGACGCCCCTGGCTGTCGAACGCGATGGAGTACACAAAGTCGTTTGGATGCGACCATACCGTGCGCGTGTAGCCATCGGCCTCGATCCGGTACACCTCGGCGCCGCCGGAGGCGGTCAGGCCCATGCTCGGAATCGCCGCCGGCGGAGGGATGGCCCGTTGCACCGCCACGTTGGCGGTGGGAGGCGCCGCCGCGGGCGAAGCTATAGGCGGCCCAGCGGGAGCCAGCCCCGCGGGCGGGGTTCCCAACGGCTTCTGTTTCGCGCCCACGGCCGCCGCATAAATCGACCCGTCGGGATGCGCCGCCACGGCGGTCACCTCGCGCTTTGGCGACTGGTACGCCACAAAGCCCGCGCCCGCCGGGTTCACCGAGACGATGTAGCCATCCGGCTCGGTTCCCGCGATCACGTTCTGTTTGCCGTCCACGGTAAGCGACCGCACATGCGTCTGTCCCGAGCGGTAAAAGACGCTGCCTTGCCCCTGCGCCGTCACGCGGTGAATCAAGCCGTCGCCACCCGTGGCTACAAACAGGTCGCCCGCCTGGTTGAACGCAAGCGCCCAGATGTACTTCGCCTTCGGATCGTAGAACACCTCGGCCTTGCCGTTCACGATGCGATAGACCTTTCCGTCGGGCGAGGTCGCGGCGTACAGACGGTCCTGCTTGTCCACGGCCAGCGCCTGCACCTGGAATTCGGCGAACGCCGCCACGGTCTTGGCGCGCGAGGCCGCCGGGGCTTCCGGCGTTATCTCGATCACCTTCGCGCCCGACTCCGGCCCCCCGCCGCCTACAAACACGCGGCCCCGGGAGTCCTCCACGACGGCCCACAGGTAGGGCAGCGGCGGGTCGTGGATCTCCTCAAACACGGGAGCCAGCGACAGCCGCCCATCGCTGCGCACGGCCAGGCGCTTCACCGTGGCCTTCTCGTAGTCGGCCGCCGAGTCGTGCTTCCACGTCCCGGTTTCCACGGCCAGACCAATGCAGGATACGCACACCAGTGCGAAGAGAGTTTTCATGGAGAGTCCGGTTCTTATTTCACTTTGATGCGCAGCGAGTATCCGCCGGTGATTTGCAGGTCGAACGGCACCGACGCCAATTCACGCGCCGTCTCGGGCGTCGCCAGCAAAGGCCGCGTGGCCGCCCGCCCGTTGGCCATCACGTTGGCCACCGACCCAGGCAACCCGGGCATCGTCTTGTCTTCGTAGTAGACCGTCGGGGTGCTCTGCACCAGCGAGGCGTAGAGCCGGTTGTTGGACCGCTCTTTGTTGATGAGCGATACGGTCTGGTTCAGATCCAGGAAGCGGCTTGTGGCGAGCGCCACCGACTGCATGCGGTTCAGCGTCTCGGCGTCGCTGAGCAGAATGCGATGATCGCCTTTAGGAAATCCGCTGGGGATGCGCAGACGCACGATGCGTTCCAGCCGTTCGCCGCGGTACGGACGCAGAAACACCCGCACTGGAATCTCCGCGCCCGCCTCCACCTCCGCATCGGCCGTCCATGCCGTTTCGATCGAAGCCTGCCGCCGCCGCGGCAACAGGTCCACCGTGGCGTTCACGCTGCGCAGGTTCGGGCTGCCCACCGAGTTGAGGAACAGCCGGTTGAATTTCTCGGCCCACCATCCGGCCAGCACCATCGGCGGCGGCACGGGAATCTCGCCCGGCGCGGCCATGGTCGACAGAGACAGCTTCGGCGCACCGTCCATCTCCACGTCGCCCGACATGCGGTAGGTAACGTCGTCGGCGAACTCGTTCAACCCCTGCAGGCCGTTGAACAGGGTCAGCATCATCAGGAAGGGCGTCCACTTCTGCTGCACGAACACGTCGAATTTGAGTTCGCGCTCCTTGATCACCTGCTCTCCCTCGCCGAACGACCGCACCTTCAGACGCACCGGAATCATCGGCGACGGCTCGCCCAGCACGCCGCTGATGCCCGAGTGCCGGTCCTGTTTGAGCCGTCCCACGATTTCGGTGGCGTTTCCCATCTTGTTTGGAGCGAAGGAGCTGGCGAGCGTCAACACCACCTCGCTGCGGGCCATCGGCATGTCGATCGGTCCCAGGTTCAAGAACGGATGTCCGAAGGCGAGCACGCGCTTGCCGTCGTTGTAGGTCACCGTGCCCATGGCCGACACCGACAGGTCGCCCGAGACGAGCACGCCCGACACCGCGTCGCCCGGTTGCAGCGCCGACCTCCAATCCGCCGCCAGCGCCGAGCCTCGCAGCGACGAACCCGCGCCGCCCTGCGCCACCTGCACGCCCATCTGCTGGAAGACCGGCGAGAACTCGCGCAGCGTCGATTCGTGGAACCCGCTTAGCACCAGCGGTGTGTCGATCCACTGGAGCGAACCCGCCGCCGAGGCGAACTCGCCCGGCATGGCCACGGGTTTCCAGGCGGCCCGCTGGTCCGGCGTGCGCGCCGAGGCCGGTTTTGACGAGTCGAAGTCGTTGATCTCGATCATCTGTTCCACCGGCGTGATGCCGCAGATGGCGTCCGGTGAAAACACCGACATGCGCAGGCTAACGGCGCCCATCAACTTTCCACCGGCGTACACCGGCGATCCGCTCATGCCGCCCGCCACGTTGGTGCGCTCGGCGCGTCCGCCCATTTTGCCGATGATGATGTCCTGCCTCGGCCCCCAGGCGTTCTTCAGAACACCGAGGATCTCAATGGGCACGGCCTCCGGATGCGCGCCTTCAAAGACGGTCCACGCCGTCGCCTTCATTCCGGCTTTCACTTCCGAAGAGGGCATGATCGCCACGGGACCGGCCTTGGGCGCCGCGACGGTCTGCGCCGCCGGTTGCGCGAACGCAAGGCAGGCGCTGAAGGCAAAAATCGACGCACAACGGCGTCCCAGGGTACGCGTAAAAAACAACACTGTAAATATTATGGGGCACGGCGGGGCAGGTGCGCGGCGGGAAGAAACGCCCGCTCGCCGGACCCGCCCCGGCGTCATCAGATCATCTCGTTCAACAGCTCCGGCCTGGGGTGTGGAATGACCACCTTGTTCACCAGCATGCCCCGCTGGCCCACAACAGCCGCCGCCGCGTCCACCGCCGCCTGCACCGCCGCCACGTCTCCGGTCATCGTTGCGAACGCCTTGCCTCCCAGCGCCATGGCCAGCCGGATTTCGATCAACTCGACATTCGCCGTCTTGACCGCCGCGTCGGCGCCTTCGATCAACGACGCCACCGAGAAGCTCTCCACGATGCCCAGCGCTTCCAGCGCTTCCACTTTCGAGGCTCCGCTGATGGCGGGAAAAATCGACTCGTGGACATTCGGAATCACGAACGAATCGATCACCGAAAAGTGTCCGGAACCGATGCCCGCCTTCACGCTGGAGTCCACAGCCGCCACATCGCCGCGCACGAGAACCATGTATTTGCCCGAGCAAATTGAGCGCGACAGCACCAGATCCACATCGGCCGTCTTCAACATGGTGTCGCACACCTGGAAGCCCGCGGCCACGCTGGTCAGTTCAATCAATCCGATGGAGTTCTTCGCCATGTTATGCCGCCACGTCCTACGCCACGATCTCGATGAATTCCTCTGCCAGTCGCGCCACCACGCCATCCATGCTCGCGTGCACGGAAACGCCCAGTTTGTCCCGGGGCGCTCGCCCCACCGTCTGTCCGCGCGACACGCGCGCACCCTCGGCCACGCACGGCTCGGCCGGTACGCCGGCATGTTGCTTCCATTTGATCCGGACCCGCGCCGGACGGATCTCAGGCTGCTCGAACGGCGCCTCGCGCTCGTACTCTTCGATCTGGAGCCGCTTCCGCAGTTGCGCGAGCGGCACCCGGCGGTACTCTTTCATCGGATGCACCTGCACCGGCTTTTGCTGGATGAACTTCAATCCCGCGGTCTTGCGGCTGAGCTTTCCGGCATCGCAGGCCTCTTTCGGATACAGATCCTCGGGGCAGGCATACAGCGTGCAGAGTCCGCACGAACAACACAACTCCGCCCACTGGTTCCAGATGTCGCCGCCCGTTGTGGTGAAGCCGAGTGAACGCATCACCTTGTGCGGCTGCACCTCGTAACCCAGCAGGTAGCGCGGGCAGAATTCCGTGCAATAAGAGCACTGGTCGCACGCCGACTTCCCGATGCGGGCCATCTCGGGAATGCTCCGGTCACGGCGCGTTACCAGGTAGTGATCACCCGGCAGCACAATCAGTCCACCCGTTGTCTTGGTCACCACGCCGTCGAAGTCGCGCGACATCGAGCCCATCATGATCCCGTTCACGAACAGAACCGGATCGGCCACCTGCGCTCCTCCGGCCAAGGCCACCAGTTCGCGGAAGGTCATCCCGACCGGAGCCCAGAACGACCGCGCCTTGCGCACGGCTCCGCACACCGAGAGGAACTTCTCCGTTACCGGCTCGCCACGGCTGGCGCGGTCCACGTTGAACAGCGTCTCCACGTTGTTCACCACGCAGCCGACGTTCAATGGAATTCCGGCCGGCGGAATGAGGCGGCCCGTGGCCGAGTAGACCAGCTCATATTCATCGCCTGAAGGGTAGAAGTCGCCCAGCGGCACAAACTCGATCCGCTCGCGGTTGGCATGGCGCTCCAGGGCTGCCAGTGATTCGGCGTTTTTCGTTTTGACGCCGAACTTGCCCAGCCGCGCGCCCGTCGCCGTGATCATCGCCTCCATGCCCGCGAGGATTCCCTCCGGGAAGTGCTTCATGATCTCGGCGTCCTTATGGATCAGCGGCTCGCATTCGGCCCCATTGGCCAGCACGAACTCCGCGCTGGACTGCGCCTTGATATAAGTGGGAAACCCGGCGCCACCAGCGCCGGCGACGCCGCATTCCCTCAGTTTTTCCGCCAGGCTCACCATTGGGAAGGATAGCGCAGCCGCTCAGCCGGCCCGCTTACAGTTCGCCGATCGTGAATACGCGGTCGAAGGGGCAGCCGAGGCCGGCTTCGATTGCATCCCGCGCGCCTTCCTCGCGGTCCACCAGACACACCGCGCCCAGCACGTTCAAACCCGCCTCGCGCGCCGCCGCAATCGCTTTGATGGTCGAGTCGCCCGTCGTGCAGACGTCGTCCACGATCACCACATCCAGGGGCGGCCCGTCGGACAAGCCCTCGATCTGTTTCTTCAAACCGTGGCCCTTGGCCTCTTTCCGCACAAGAAACGCGTTCACGGGCGCGCCGGCATCCATGCTCTCCCGGGCCACCGCGATCACGATTGGGTCGGCGCCCATCGTCATCCCTCCCACCGCCCGCGGCTGCCAGCCGCGGCGCCGGATCACATCCAGGAACAACCGGCCAATGGGCCCGATCGCCTCGGCGCGGCACGTCGTTACGCGCGCGTCGCAATAGACGTTGGAAATGCGTCCCGAGGCCAGCTTGAATTCGCCGCCCCGGCGGATGGAAAAGGTTCGCAGAATGCCGGCCAGAAGCTGCCGGTCTTGTTCGAGTGGCATGAAATGCCTATCCTATCGCGGGCGGCCCTGCTTTTGCCGCCACGTCGAATATCCCCCCCGCGTATGTCGTAGTACCCCGGGAATATGCCATCAGTTCATTCCTGCTTGGCGCATTTTTTGCTGGCAGAAATATAGTACTTACAGTACTCTAGTATTGGTTGTAAGTTGCTGGTGCTATTTGCCAGGGTCCGGCGTCGCATTTGGCGGCAATCCTCAGGGTTCCGCAGACGTGTCTGGGGATACCCGTGCGAGCGGGTATTGTGATCTTAAGGTGTTTCCGTAGTATCGGCTATAGCTTCTCCTGAGCATTCGCGGCGGCTGGTTGTCTCCCAGTGAACGCGCCGCGCGGCAGCGAGCCTACCTGCCCCAAGTACGGCCGCACTCCCGCGGCCAACCGTGAGGGAACTGTGAGATCACCTACTTTCGCCGCCGTGGACACCGCCAATCCGCCGGCGCCGCCGCTGGAAAACCTGCTCGCCCAGATCCGGGCAGGTGATTCCGACGCGTGCGGACAACTGTATGAAGAAACAAGCCGGGGCGTCCGCCTCGTCTTCCGCCACCATCTTGGCCACGATGCGCCGGAACGCCTGGTCCAGGATGCTTATCTGGACCTGTTTGCAGGAATTCGCAACGGTGTCATCGCCGCATCGGACTCGCTCGGGGCTTTTCTGCGCGACATCGTGCGCGCACACGCCCGGCGGGCGGGGCAGGAGAGTGGCGCCGCTCCGGTCCGCCAGATGGCGTCTCGCGAGCAGGCCGGCAGCATGCAGGCCGCCCTGGGACAGTTGCCTCCCGCCGACCGCCAGTTGCTCCGGCGCTACATTGTGGAGGGAGAGCCGGCGGCCCGCGTGTGCGCCGAGGCCGGTGTCTCTCCGGAGCACCTGCGGAGGGCCCTGGCGACGGTGCGCAGGCTCTTTCATAACGGCTTGCGCAGGGCGCAGACGCCTTCGCGCGCCACGGCCGCCGGCGCCTGAACCTCCGGTTGGATAGCCGGGCCGGGCGTGCCAAAATGGTGGCGCTATGATGCTCGGCGCCGTCACCTACAACATCTGCAAGGACTGGGATCTCGAGACGCTGATCGGGAATCTCGAAGCCGCGGGCTTTGAAGCCGTCGAGTTGCGCACCACGCACAAACATGGCGTGGAGCCCACGCTGGACGCCGCCGCCCGCCGCGCCGTTGCCGAACGGTTCGCCCGCTCCAAGGTGAGGCTTCTCAGTTTCGGGACCACCAATGAATTCCATTCGTCCGATCTGGCCGTCCGCGCCCGCAACGTCGCCGAGGCCAAAACCTTCATCGATCTGGCTCACGATACGGGCGCGTGGGGCATTAAGGTCCGTCCGAATGGCTTTCCTCCCGGGCTCAGCCATGACCAGACGCTCCGCAACATCGCCGCCTGCCTGCGCGAGTTGGGAGACTATGGCCAGGGTAAAGGCGTCGAAACCTGGGTGGAGGTGCACGGACGGGAAACTGCCGAGCCGCCTCACATGGCCGCGCTCATGCGCCACACCGGGCACACGCAGGTGGGTCTCTGCTGGAACTCGAATCCGCAGGATGTGGTGAACGGCAGTGTGAAGCAGTACTTCCAATTGCTTCGCCCGTGGATCAAGAACGTCCACATCAACGAACTCGCCGGTCCGTACCCCTACCGTGAGCTGTTCGCGCTGCTGCGCGCCTCCAGGTACGAGCGGTACACGCTGTGCGAAGCCCAGGAGTCAAAAGAGCCCGGGCGTTTTCTGCGCTGGTACCGCGCCTTGTGGGTGGAGATGAACAGGAACTGCGCATGAAACGGCTGTTCCTGGTCCCTGCCGTTCTCGCCGCCGCGGCGCTCGCACCGGCTGCCGTTCCCACCCCTGAATCTCACTTCGGCCACGCCGTGGGAGCCGACCGCACTCTGATCGGCTGGAGCCAGACCGTCGCCTATTTCCGCGCCCTGCAGGCGGCGAGCGACCGCATCGCCGTGCGGGACATCGGACGCACCACGGAGGGCCGTCCCATGATCGCGGCCTTTCTCTCCGCGCCGGAAAATCTGAAGCAGCTCGACCGGTACCAGCGGAACCAGAAACGGCTGGCCGACCCCCGCGTCACGCCTCCCGAAGAGGCGGCCCGCATCATCGCCGGACACAAGGCCGTGGTGATGATCACCTGCTCGATTCATTCCACCGAGGTCGGCTCCACGCACACCGCCGTGCAGTTCGCTTACCGCCTGCTGACCGAATCCAACCCTAAATTTGACGCCATTCTGAAGGACGTCATCCTGATTCTCGTGCCGTCGCTCAACCCCGACGGCGTCGACATTGTGAAGAGCTGGTACGGCCGCACGCTGGGCACGCCATTTGAAGGCGCCTCGCCGCCGGAGCTCTACCAGAAGTACGCCGGCCACGACAACAATCGCGACTGGTACATCTTTTCGCAGGCCGAGACGCGCAACGTGGTGACGCAGCTTCACAATGTGTGGCGGCCGCAGATCGTCTACGACGTGCACCAACAGGGGCCTTATGCGTCGCGCATGTTCATTCCGCCGTGGCTCGATCCCATCGACCCGAACGTCGATCCGATTCTGGCGCAGTCGGCCAACATGATCGGCACGGGCATGGCGTATGACCTCACGGCCGCCGGGCGAAAGGGCGTGGTGATCAACGCCATCTACGATTTCTGGACGCCGGCCCGGCACTATCAGGCTTATCACGGCGGAATGCGGATTTTGAGCGAGTCGGCCTCGGCGCGCCTGGCCACACCGATGGTGGTGCGTCCCGATCAGATCAGCCAAACCTCCCACGGGTATCTGCCGAGGGAGCGCAGTTGGAACTATCTTGAACCCTGGCTGGGCGGCGAATGGCGTGTGGCCGACATCATGGCGGATCAGATGATTGCCTGGGAGTCCTGTCTGTTTCAGGCCGCCATACGCCGCACCGATCTGCTCCGCAACTTCTATGCGGTGAACCGGAACAATGCCGGGCGCACGTCGCCCAGCGCGTTTGTCATCTCCTCGAAGCAACGCGATCCGGGGCTGACGCGCAAGCTGCTGGAGACGCTCGCCTTTGGCTCCGTCGAGATCGAGAAGGCCGGCGATGCGTTCCAGGCGGACGGCCAAACCTATCCCGCCGGCTCCTACATCATCCGCATGCAGCAGCCCTACGGCGGCTTTGCCAAGACGCTGCTGGAGCGTCAGCGCTACCCCGATCTGCGCCTCTATCCCGGCGGACCGCCGCGCCGTCCCTACGATGTCACGGCGCAGACGCTGCCGCTGCTGATGGGCGTTGACGTGGCAGCCATTGACGCGCCGTTCGAGGCGAAAAGCACGCGCGCGGTCTCCTTCGCGGAGTTGCCCGCCGTGAACCAGTGGTTCCATTTTCCCGGCGGCCGGGCGCCGCGCGTGGCGATCTACAAGAGCCACATGCCGCAGATGGACGAGGGCTGGACGCGCTGGATGTTTGAGCATCTCGGCATCGCTTATACGAGTCTCGGCAACTCCGGCGTTCTCGCCGGCAACCTGCATGCGCAGTTCGACGCGATCATCTTCCCGGACCAGACGCCCGCCTCCATCCATTCCGGCTACGGCCGCGGATCCATGCCCGAGCCTCTCACGGGCGGACTGGGTGAGAAGGGCGCGGCGGCTCTGAAAGCATTCGCCGCCGAGGGCGGCTCCCTGATCTTCCTGAACGGCTCCTGCGACTATGCCATCGAGCGGCTGTCGCTGCCGGTGCGCAACGCCGTTCATGGACTCTCCTCGCGGGAATATTATGTGCCCGGCTCCCTTCTGAATGTCCGGCTCTCCGCGCGCCACCGGCTGGCCCGCGGATTACCCGAAGAGATCGCCATCTGGAACGAAGATTCGCCCGTGTTCCAGATTCCGCAGGACGCCGCCGCCGCCAGCGTGGCGCGCTATCCCGCCACGGGACTGCTCGCCTCGGGCTGGCTGCTCGGTGAAAAGTACGCCGCCAATCTCCACGCCCTTGTTGAGGTTCCTGCCGGCAAGGGAAAGGTGATTCTGTTTGGGATGCGCCCGCAGTACCGCGCCCAAAGCTACCAGTCGATGAAACTGCTGTTTAACGCCCTCATGCCGTAAACGGCTGCTCACCGGGTTATTTGCCCTTGCCCGCCTTGGGGGCATATAGTCGATACATCTGGTTTGCCATGAGATTTGCCGCCATCACGGCTCTGGGCGCCCTCGCAGTGGTGTCTCAGGCCAAAACCATCGATTTTCAGAAGGAAATCCGCCCCGTTCTCTCGGAAAATTGCTTCGCCTGCCATGGGCCCGACCCCAAGTCGCGCATGGTGGGACTGAGGCTCGATCTGAAGAACGCCGCCATGGAGGCCCGCCCGCACGGCGCCGCCGTCGTTCCGGGCCATCCCGAGAAGAGCCTGCTTTATCTGCGCCTGATTGAGCCGAAAGCGGCGCTGCGCATGCCGCCCGCTCATTCGCGCAGGACTCTCACGCCCGAGCAGATCTCCCTGCTGAAACAGTGGATCGCCGAGGGCGCTTCCTGGCCAGAGCACTGGGCCTACCAGACGCCGGTGAAGGCCGCGCTTCCCGCCGTCAGGAACGCGGCGTGGGTGCGCAATCCGATTGACCGCTTCGTGCTGGCCAAGCTGGAGGCCGCCGGACTTACGCCCGAAGCCGCCGCCTCCAAACGAACCCTGATCCGCCGGGTCGCTCTGGATCTGACCGGCCTGCCGCCCACGCCCGCCGAGATGGAAGCCTATCTGCGCGACGCCACGCCGCAGGCTTACGAAAAAATGATCGACCGCTACCTCGCCTCGCCCCACTATGGCGAGCACCGCGGACGGTACTGGCTTGACGCGGCGCGTTACGGAGACACGCACGGCATTCACGTGGACAACTATCGCGAAATCTGGCCCTACCGCGATTGGGTGATTCAGGCGTTCAACCGAAACCTCTCCTTCGACCAGTTCTCCATAGAGCAGCTCGCCGGAGACATGCTGCCGCACCCCACGCTCGATCAGAAGATCGCCACCGGCTTCCACCGTTGCAACGTCACCACAAATGAGGCGGGCATCATCGAACAGGAGTACGAGGAGATCTACGCCAAGGACCGCGCCGACACGACGGGCGCCGTCTGGATGGGCCTCACCGTTGGCTGCGCCACCTGCCACGACCATAAGTTCGATCCCATCACGCAGCGCGATTTCTATGCTCTCGGCGCCTTCTTCCGCAATACCACGCAGCGCGTGATGGACGGCAACATTCCCGATACGCCGCCCGTGATCGTCGTTCCCCGCAAAGAAGACCGCGAGCAGTGGGCAACCATCAGCGCCGGACAGGCCCGCGTGCGCGAAAGCATGAACGGCATCCGCACCGCGGCCGCGCCCGCCTTCGGTACCTGGCTCGCCTCGCATCGCTCCGAAGCCGAGCCCAGCCCCTTTGGCGCCTCCACGGCGGTCTTCGAGGCCGATATCGCGGCGCTGGCTCGATCGGGCGGCGCCGTCACGGCGGGCCAGGCGCCTGCCGGCGGCGCGCCGGCGCTCAAGTTCGTCAAGGAAGACGGTCTCACCGTCCCCGGCGTCCGCCAGCTCAAGGCCGACGAACCCTTTTCCATATCGGCTCACTTTTTCTTCCCCGAGGGCGAACAGAACAACGGCCTCGCCTCCCAGCTTTCCAGCACGGGTAAGAACCGGGGCTGGTTCCTCGACGTCAACGGCCGTCTCATCCGCATGAGGATGTACGGCGACGAGGAAAGGAACATTGAGATCCGTTCCGGCCATCTGGAGCAGCTCAAGCACGGCACCTGGAACCACGTTCTGTTCACCTACGACGGTTCACGCCACCAGTCCGGCATGACGCTCTATGTGAACGGAATCGCCATCCCCACGCAGGGACGCGGGAATCAGAACGTCGAGTTGCCGGGAACGATGGGCGCCGATGTCCCGCTCACGCTCGGCAAGTCCTTCGAAGGCGGCATGATCTCGGATTTCCGCATATTCAACCGCGTACTCAGCGAGAGCGAAGCCCGCATGATGAGCGAGTGGGTGAGCATTTCGGCGGCCCTCAAGAAAGAGGGTGCGGCGCTGGCTTCGTCCGACCGCGATGCCTTGCTTACCTACTTCCTCCTCAAGGAGCACAAGCCCTTCCGCGCGCTCGTCGATGAGCAGAACAAGCTGAACGAGGAGGCCGCCGTCATCTCACGGCGCGGCGCGCTCACGCATATCATGCACGAGCTGCCGGGGGACAAGCCGCACGCCTGGATTCTCTACCGTGGAGCTTACGATCAGCGCCGGGACGAGGTCCCTGCCAACACGCCTTCCTTCCTGCCGCCGCTTCCCTCCGGCCAGCCGCACAACCGCCTGAATTTTGCCCGCTGGCTGTTTACGGCGGAGAATCCTCTCACCGCGCGCGTCACCGTGAACCGCATGTGGCAGGAGGTTTTCGGAACAGGCATTGTGAAGACAGCGGATGATTTCGGCAGCCAGGGCGAACCGCCCTCGCATCAGAAACTGCTCGACTGGCTCGCCGTCGACTTGCGCGAGAACAACTGGGACATGAAGCGTTTCTATAAGCAGTTGCTGATGTCGGCCACCTACCGGCAGGCCGCCCGGACCACGCCGGCCAAGCTTGCCAAGGACCCCGACAACCGTCTGCTGAGCCGTGGCGCCCGCTTCCGCATGGACGCCGAGATGGTCCGCGACTATGCGCTGGCCGCCAGCGGTTTGCTGGTGCGCCAGATTGGCGGCCCCAGCGTTCGCCCCTATCAGCCCGAGGGAATTTGGGAGTCCGTGGCGATGCTGGGTTCCAATACGCGCTTTTACAAGCAGGACGAGGGAGACGGCCTGTACAGGCGCTCGATGTACACCTTCTGGAAACGCAGCGCCCCGCCCGCCGCGATGGAGATCATGAACGCGCCGACACGCGAGGCCTGCACCATCCGGCGCGAACGCACCAATACGCCGTTGCAGGCGCTGCTCACCATGAATGATGTGCAGTTTGTCGAGGCCGCCCGCGTTCTGGCCGAACACGGCATGCAGGAAAGCGCCACCTGGGACGAGCAACTGGACTACGTCACCACGCGCGTTCTGGCCCGGCCACTCGCCGCTCCGGAACGGGTGATCGCCCGCGCCGCGTTCGACAAGTTCCGCGGCTTTTACGAGGCGCATGAGGCTGACGCCGAAAAGCTGCTGCACACCGGCGAACGCCAGCCCGACCCCTCGCTGCGCCAGGCCGATTACGCCGCCATGGCCATGCTCACCAGCCAGCTCCTGAATCTCGACGAGGTCCTTAACAAATGAGCAAGCCCTTCCACATTCTGAGCCCTGATGACGAGGGGCATTATTCTTCCCAGGCGCACGCGCTCGATGCCCAGTTGGCGCAGCGCTTTGGTGAAGGAGCGCATCCGGTTGACGATCTTGCCCATCAGATGGCGCGCGAGGAGTCCCGCCGCCGCTTCTTTTCGCGCGGAGCGCGGGGCATAGGCGCGCTTGCTCTGGCCTCGCTACTGGGCGAAAACGCCCGCGCCGCCTCCGCGGACCGGCCCGCTGTGGGCGGACTGCCCGGACTGCCCCATTTCGCCCCCAAGGCCAAGCGCTGCATCTATCTCCACCTGGTCGGATCGCCTCCCCAGATGGAGACGTTCGACTACAAGCCGCAGATGAAGGAGTGGTTCAACAAGGACCTGCCCGACACCATCCGCAAAGGCCAGCGCCTCACCACCATGACCAGCGGCCAAAGCCGCTTCCCCATCGCGCCGTCCGTCTTCGGATTCAAACAGTACGGCAAGTCCGGCGCCTGGGTGTCCGACCTGCTGCCCTACACCGGCAAGATGGCCGACGACATCGCCATCATCCGCTCGATGCACACCGAGGCCATCAACCACGAACCGGCCATTACGTTTTTCCAAACCGGCTTCATGATCGCCGGCCGTCCCTGCATCGGCTCCTGGCTCAGCTATGGACTGGGGTCGATGAACCAGGATCTGCCCACGTTCGTCGTTCTGCAGGCCAAGCACAACCACCCCAAGGCCAACGTGCAGGCCATCTCGGCGAGGCTATGGAGCGCTGGTTTTCTCTCCGGCCAGTACTCCGGCGTCTCGCTGCGCAGCTCGGGTGACCCGGTGCTGTTCATCAACAATCCCGGCGGCGTTCCCACCTCGGTGCGGCGCGACATGCTCGACGCTCTGGGCAAGATGAACGAGATCAACTTCCAGAAGTTGGGAGACCCCGAAACCAAGACGCGCATCGCGCAGTACGAGATGGCGTTCCGCATGCAGTCGTCGGTACCCGAGCTGACCGACCTGTCCAAGGAACCCGCCTCCACCTGGAAGATGTACGGCGAGGAGGCGCGCAAGCCCGGCTCCTTCGCGCAAACGTGCCTGATGGCCCGCCGCCTCACCGAACGCGGCGTCCGCTTCGTTCAGGTCTATCACCGCGGATGGGACGTGCACGGACTGCTGCCCGAGGTGCTTCCCAGCCAGTGCAAGGAAATCGATCAGCCCTGTTACGCGCTCATTCAGGATCTGAAGCAGCGCGGTATGCTCGACGATACGCTGGTGATACTCGCGGGTGAATTCGGCCGCACCATCTATTCGCAAGGCAAGCTTACCGAGACCGACTACGGGCGCGATCATCACCCCCGCTGTTTCTCTTTATGGATGGCCGGCGGCGGCATCAAGGGCGGTGTCGTCCATGGTGAAACAGACGAGTTCAGCTATAACATCACACAGGATCCCGTGCATGTGCGGGACTTCCAGGCCACCATTCTCCGCCTGTTCGGCATTGATCACGAACGCCTGACCTATGCCTACCAGGGCTTGAACGTCCGCCTGACCGGCGTGGAGCCCGCCTCGCCCGTCAAAGCGATTCTGGCCTGACCAACGATTTTCGCGCCGTGGCGGAGGAGGAGCGAAATGCTAGTTCTCCTCCCGCCGCCGCAGCGCTGCCGCGTCCAACCGCTAAGACCCTTCCGGACCCGGATGCACGACAGCCGGCGCGAATTTTTTCGACGCGTGCGGCCGGCCCGCCTCCGGTTCATCCTCGCCAAACCACCGCGCCACCCCAGCCGCTTCGGGACTTAGCCGCGCCATGATCGCCCGCCGCTGCCGCAGCGCACCCGGCAATGCCCGCAGCAGATGCCAGAACGCCGGCAGCGACGACTGCTCCACCAGCAGGCACCCGCCCACCACCACCGCGTCCCGCGCCAGAGCAGCCGCCCAGCACCTTCGCCACACCGGCCACGTCAGGTTCTTCACGCGCATCAGGAACCGGTTCTTCACCGAATGCATGTTCACCGCCGCCGGGTTCCGCCGCCGTCCTCCCGGGCGCAGACGCCGCACGTGCAACAAACGCGCCTTGGGCCGGTAGAGACACCGCCAACCGAGCAATTGCGCCCGCCAAGCCACGTCGGCATCCTCGCGGTAGGCGAAGAACGACTCGTCGAAGAACTGACCCTCCACGCTCACATCCTCGATCATCCGCCTGCGGTAGAGCGCCGCCGCCGCGCTGGCCCCGAAAACCTCGCATGGATGTTCGTAGCGCCCATCGTCCGGTTCGCCCCAGCCGCGGTCCAGGTGCCGCAACTGCCGCGTGAAGACGATGCCCGTTGAGTCCAGCCGTGGCGGGTCGTCAAGGCTCAGGTCCGGACGTAGGGAGAGACTCCGGCCGCAGAGCGCGCCCACGCGGGCGTCCGGCGCCGGCCCGCCCAGCAGACGCGCCAGAAACTCCGGCGGCAGCAGCGCGTCCGGATTCAATGTCAGAACCCAGCCGGCGCGCGTCATCGCGATGGCCTGGTTCTGTCCCGCCGAGAAGCCCGTGTTCCGCTCGTTATGCACGATGCGGACCTTTGCGCCGAACTCACGCAAGACGCTCCGTGTGCCGTCGTGGGAAGCATTGTCGACAACCACCACCTCTTCCGGCGGCGGATCCAGGGCCAGCACGGCCTCCAGGCAGGGCCGGATATACCACTCGCTGTTATGCGTGACGATGGTGATGGCTACCGGCAGTTGTTTCATGACACCCGCCGCTAAGACCCCGCAAGCCGCCGGTCCGGCTACGCCTGGCACGGCAAATCATACTGTTTATCCTGTAGGCGAAAGACCGGCCGTACGGGTCTTTGTGGCGATGGCAGGTATGCAATCCTCACTATGGTGCCGTTAAGCTTGGCGGGAACCCTTACCACACTTGCCGGCGCCCGCCACCCCGGCGGGCCGCGGGAGATTGTTGCGTCGCTGTACGAAGAGGCCCGCGACGACGTCTACCGGTATCTGCTGCTCATCGGTCTGCACCCGCCGCAGGCGCAGGAGGCCACGCAGGAGGTGTTCCTGCGTCTCTACGCGACTCTCGTCAAGGGCGTGATCATCGAGAACCACCGGGCGTGGATCTTCCGCGTCGCCCATAATTACGGGCTCAAATCGCGCACCTCGCAGAACCGCACGCAGGCCTTTGATCCCGCATTGGAAACGAAGCTCGCCGCCGCCGAACCCAGCCCCGAGCGCCAGTACGCGCAAAACGAGCGGATGGCGAATCTCCACCGGGCCATGGAGTCCCTTTCCGAACAGCAGCGCCGCTGCCTGTTGCTGCGCATGGAGGGTTTGCGCTACCCCGAAATCGGCGAGGCGCTGGGCATCAGCGCTTCCACGGTGGGTGAGTTTCTGCGCCGTGCGCTGAACCGCCTCAGGAAGGCCAGCCATGAGTAAGCGCCAGCAGAGCGCCCACCCGGCGGCCGAGCAACTGCTTCGCTACTGCGATGGCGAGTTGTCCGCGGCCGAGGCGGCGCGGGTTCGCTCCCATCTGGAAGCCTGCTGGGAGTGCCGCGCCGAGGTGGACCGCTTCGAGCAGACAATCGCCGAATGTGTCGAATTCCGTCGAACCGTTCTGCGGGAGCATCTGCCGCCTCCGCCCGCGCCCTGGGCAGGGCTTCATGCTCAGATGGACCGCATCGACGCCGCCATCGCTCCGCCGTCCCCGTGGCGGCGCGCGCTTGCGTGGCTGCGGACGGCCGCCAATCCCCGCGTCGCGCTTCCCGTGGGCGCCGCCGCCGTCCTGCTTGCTGCCTTCGTGATGCTGCGCGACACGCCTTCCGTGCAGGCGGCCGAACTGCTGAGGCGCGCCGCCGCCGCCGAACGGGACGCCGCACCCGCCGGGCGTCCCAAGCGTCTGCGCATCCGCACCCGCACGGCCAGCTTTACCCGCGTGCTGCCGGCCGCGGACCCTGGGCCGCTGGCCACGTTGTTCAGCAGCGCCCGCTACGATGGACTGGATCCGCTCAGCGCCCGCTCCTTCGCCGCCTGGCGGGAGACGCTCGACCGCAAGGACGACGAGGTGGCCGACCACGCCGATGGCTTTCTGATACTGACCCGCGCCTATGCCGGGACGCTGCGCGAGGCCAGCCTGCGCCTGCGCCATGATGATCTGCATCCCGTGCAGGGCTCCTTCCGCTTTGCCAACCAGGAGTGGGTGGAGGTGACCGAGTTGGAACCGGCCGATGGACAGGCGGCTATGCCGTCCGGTTTGCCGCCTGCCCGGCAGCCCTCCGCCGCGCCCGAGCCAGCTTCCGCGCCCGAAGCCGGGAGCTCTTCGGCCACCGATGCCGATGAGTTGCGCGTCTGGGCGTTGCTCCATAGCTTACAAGCCGACCTCGGCGAGCCTGTCGAGGTTTCCAGGACCGGTGGCAAGGTGCTGGTGTCCGGCATCGGGTTGACGGCGCATCGCCGCCAGGAGATCACAGCCGGCCTGCGCGGGCTTCCCCATGTCGAGGTCCGATTCATGGAACCGTCCGGAGAGCCAGTGGCTGCGCCGGGCGCCGCCAGCAACACGATTCAAGCCGGCACATCACCACTGGCCGCCGGATTGGAACGCTACGCGGGCAACCGGGCGCTGCTGGAGCAGCTCGCCGCGGACTCCTTCGATCAAGCCGATTCCCTCATGGCGCGCGCCCACGCGCTGCGGAGGCTGGAGGCCCGCTTCCACGCCCCGGCGGACGCCGTCCCGGCGGCCATGCTCGCCGCCATGCTCACCGCGATGGAACGCGACCATCTGAACGCCCTGCTGGCACAGGCGGAGGCGTTGGAACGTACGCTCCGGCCGGCTTTGTCCTCGCTCGGTGGGCGCGCGGCGCAGGCGCGGAGCGAGCGCGGCCTCTTTGCCGCCTCGGTGGAGCTTGAGCGCGGCATCTCCATGCTGTTTGGCAGCGCCTCGCTTGAGGGCGATGCGCGCGATCTGCCCTCGCGCGTGCTCTCGTCGCTGGCCGAGGTGCGGCAACTGGCCCGCGCCCGTCTGAGCGCGCTTCCCGAGCCAGCGGCGGCGCGCGAGTAGCGGCAGAATAGGGGTTGTGATGCACCGGTCGTGGACGGCGGCGCTCTTGAGCCTTGGGCTTTGGACGCCCGTGGTGCGCGCCCAGCAGTACACGCACCTGACCGGGCTCGTGAAGGACCCGATGGAACGCGCCGTCACCAGCGCCATGGTCACCACCATCAGCGAGGATACCGGCTTCCGCCGCGCCGCCCAGTCGAACGCCCTGGGCCGCTTTACGATTGCCTCGCTGCCGCCGGGGCTCTATAAGGTCATCGTGCGCAAGGAGGGTTTCCGCACGGTGGTCCGTTCGGGCGTGAAGCTGGACGTCAGTGAACCGGCGCAGGTGGACTTTCAAATGTTGCTCGGCAGCGTGTCGGAGACGATCACGGTGGAGGGCGGCCCCTCGCCCCTGCAAACCGACGATGCCTCGGTGGGCACAATCGTGGGCCGCGAGTGGATTGCCGGCTTGCCACTGAACGGACGGGGGCTCTTGAGCCTGCTCGATCTCGCGCCCGGCACGCTGGCCACCCCGGCCACGCGCGGCGAAGCGGGACAGTTCTCCGCCAGCGGCCAGAGGCCCAACGCGAACTATTTCACGATTGACGGCGTCAGTTTGAACACCGGAGTGCTGGGAGGCGGGCAGCCCGCCCAGCCGGCCGGCGGCACACTGCCCGGCATGACCGCCTTCGGCAGCTTCCACAACCTGGTGAGCCTGGAAGCTCTCGACGAGTTCCGCATTCAAACCTCCACCACCGGAGCCGGACTGGCCCGCCTGCCCGGCGCGCAAATCTCACTGAGCACGCGGTCCGGCACAAACGAGTTTCATGGCGCGGCCGCCTTCCTGGGGCGGCATGAGTTGTTCAACGCCAACGACTGGTTCGCCAACCGCCACGGCCTGGGCATGGCGCCGAACCGCATGGCGGACTTCAGTGGCTCCTTCGGCGGCCCCGCCGTGCGAGACCGCACCTTTTTTTTCGGCGCTTATGAATGGCTCCAGTTCCGCCAGCCCGCCACCTGGCGCACTCCGGTTCCCACCGCCGCCGCGCGCGCCGCCGCGCCGTCCTGGGCCGCGCCGCTGCTGGCTCTCTTCCCGGAAGCCAACGGACCCAATCTGGGTGGAAGCGCCGCGGAATGGATTGGCCAGAGCGTCCGTCCGGCCGGTATGGCCAGCCAGAGTCTTCGAGTGGACCATGCTCTGAGCCGCCGCATGACGCTGTTTGGCCGCCTCAGCCGGACACCCTCCCATTCCGAATTCGGCGGTGTTCAGATTAACGCGCTGCAGGCGTCGTTTCACTCCTACGCGATGGGATGGAACTGGCAGATCAGGCCATCGCTGGTGAACGATCTGCGATTCAGCATCACGGGCGCCACGGCCTCTTCGTCCTGGCGCCAGCAGCAGCCGCCGCCCGGCTGCTACTTCCACGAGATGGCCACCGCCGTCTTCCAGAGCCGCACCGGCTGCGATTCCCTGTTCCGCTTCGCCGCCAGCGGCCTGGGCCAGGTGGTTTCCGGGCGTGAGAATGACTACCGGCAGCCCCAGTTCAACCTTGTAGAGAACTTCGCGCTTGCCCGTGGCGCACACCATCTTCATTTCGGCGTGGACTACCGCCGCATGGCGCCCCAACGCCTGACCGCCAACGGCATCTTCACCGTGATGTCGGACAGCCTGACGGATCTGCTGGATCTGCGCAACGTCTGGATTTCGGAAACCGAGCTGAAATCGAACCGGATCGCCATGCAGGAGATGTCGCTCTACCTCCAGGACAACTGGCGCGCCACGCCGCGTCTGACGTTCACGCCGGGGCTGCGATGGGAGTTCAGCCCGCCGCCCACGTCGCAGAGTCCCATTCAGCGCGACCGCCGTCCGGCCGACCTCTTCGGTCCGCGCGCCGACCCGCCGTTGTGGCGGACGCGCCTGACGAACTTCGCGCCGCGGCTGGGTGTGGCTTACCGTCTGGATGCGCAGGGCAGCACCGTGCTGCGCGCGGGGTTTGGCCTCTACTACGACTCCAGCCTCGCCGCCGCCGCCGACCTGTTGAACGGCATTCCCTTTACGCTTTGGCAGATCGCCAGTCCTTATCCGGAAACCACGGGCACCATGCGTTCGCTGATCAGTTACGGCTTCCCCAACGCCCTGCGCCTGCCGCAGGTATGGCAGTGGAACGTATCGCTGGAGCGGTCTTGGACACAGGCCGGCGTGCTGTCGTTCTCCTATGCCGGATCTTCGGGCCGCGCGCTGCTGCGGCGCGAGGTGGAAGGCGCGCTCGGGGCCAATCTGGTCCGCTCGGCCGCGCTCACCAATCATGGGATGGCGAACTACCACGGATTGCAGATCCAGTGGCGGCGGCGGCTGGCGCGCAACGTCCAATGGCTGGCATCGTACTCATGGTCGCACTCGCTCGACAACGCGTCCACGGACTCTGTACTCCATTGGGCCGGCGCCGGGTACTCGTCCCGCAACGACTATGGCTCGTCGGATTTCGACGCGCGCCATGTGCTCAGCCTGGCCCTCCGCGCCGGAACCGGCAGCCGCTCTCCGGCCCCGATACGCGGCTGGTTCCTGCAGGGATTCCTGCGCGCACGCTCGGGTTTCCCCATCAACGTGCAGCTCTCCGAAGCGGTCATGGGCGCCACCTTCGCCAACATCTTCCGTCCTGACGCCGTACCCGGCGCGCCGGTTTGGAATGCCAACCCCGCGTTGCCGGGCGGCCGCGAGTTAAACCGCTCCGCCTTCGCCGCTCCCGCCACGGCCCGGCAGGGCACGCTGGGGCGCAATGCTCTGGCTGGTCTGGGCATGTTTCAGACGGACCTCGCGCTGGCCCGCGACTTCACGCTGACGCGCCGGCAGAGTCTGCAGGTTCGCATCGAGGGGTTCAATATCCTCAACACCGCGCAGTTCGGCGACCCGGTCCGCTACCTGGCCAGCCCGCTGTTCGGCCAGCCGTCGTCGATGCTGAACGTGATGCTGGGCACGGGCACACCGGCCAGCGGCATGGCCCCGGCACTGCAGATTGGCGGAGCGCGGTCCTTTCAGGCCACGCTGCGCTGGCGCTTCTGAGGCCAGCGGGGGCGGCGTTCTACTTCACGGCGATGACAAGTTGTTGCGGCGACCTTGGCACGTCGCGCTTCTCCACGCCGTGGAACCCGGTTTTCGTCAGCATGGCCGCGTACTCGGACAGCGTATACGCATCACCCGAGGGCGTGTTGGCCAGCATCATCATCGCGAATGTAGCGGGCATCGGCGGCGAGATGCGATCTTCGTCGGGCACGGCCTCCAGGGTCAACATGCGTCCGCCGGGGGCGAGCGCCGCATGGAACCGCCGCATCAGCGTTTCGCAGGTGGGGATGTCGAAGTGGTGATAGAGGTTGGTCACCAGCACGACGTCGTAGCCCTGGCACAGCTCCACCTGGAAGGCGCTGCCGGAGAGATAGTCGTATTGGCCATCCAGTCCCGCCGCGCGCACCTTCTCCCGGGTCACTTCGAGCACGCTCGGAAAATCGAGCGCCGTCACGCGCGTCGCGGCGTTGCGCCGCGCGAAGGCCATGCCAAACAGTCCGTGGCTGGCCGCCACATCGAGCACTTTCCGCGGCGCGCCCGCTTCGCTACCCACCGTGGCCAGGAACTCCGCCGCGCCGGCCATCATCGGATGCATGGAACGGGCGAAGGTCACCCATTCGGCCACCTCCTCGCCGGCCAGCGGTTCATCCAGCGCCGTGTGCCCGCGGCGGATGGTTTCGGTTAGCAACGACGAGGCTTGCAGGATCTTGGGCGCGAGCAGGAAGGGGATGGTCGGCGCCATGCTCGCGGGTGAGGCAGGGTCGAGAAAGGCCGCGCTGGTGGGCGTGTGCGAATAGACGCCGCCTGCTTTTTCCATCAGTCCGGCGACGGTCATGTAGTCGCATAGAATGCGCGCGCTCCGCTCCGGCATGCCACAGCGCTGGGCTACGGCGGAGGCTGTCGCGCCTTCTTTGCCCAGTGCTCCAAAAACGTTCAGTTCCACGGCCGCCCGCAACGCGGCGGTCCGCTGGTGTGAATTGATCAGATCGAAGACAATCCCAGGATTCGGTTCAGACACAAACCACTCGCTCCTCTCAACGTGTGCGTCATTGTATCGTGCGTGAGTGTGCGGCGGAGCCGCCTCTGGTTCGAAGCCCATCAGGGCCTGGCGAGGTAGCGCCCGGCGTCGGCGCCGGTCTGTTCGCACAATTGCCGGAACACGGCCTCGCGCTCCGGGCCAAGCGGGGCGTGAAAGCGCAGAAAGAAGGCGCGGTGGTTCCAATCAAACGGTTCTTGCGACTTGCCGTGGAGATAGAAAATCCTGGCCGCGAAATGAACCGCCACCTCGCCCTCCCGGCGCAGCGCCCCGCGAAACAGAGCGTCCATCACCTCGGGCGGATGATAGTGGACCACCTCGTCCAGCGCCTGTGAAAGGCCGTAATAAAAAACCGCCTCCTCCAATGCGCGGATGAGGGTCTGCTTGCGTCCTTCCGGTGACACCAGGTGCGGCGCATACCGGATCACATGCTGCTTCAACTCATTGTTCGAGCCGGCGAGTATGGCTTTCAGCTTCCTCCCGGTCTTTTCCGTGCCGAGGGCGGCCAGCGCCTCGATGTCCCGCCAGTCGCCGGGCTCGCGCCCCAGCATGAGAAGTTCGATCGACTGGCGGTCTGCTTCGCCGGCCTCGTGGATGGCATCCAGATCGTAGCCAATGCCTTCGCGCCACTTTTCGTAGTCGATCTCCATGCTCTTCCGGAAGCGCGTGTAGGCAGGGGAACCCGCCACCGGTTCCGGCAGCACGCGCGGCTGCCGGGAGCGTGCGCGAATCTCATCCATGTTGGGCTCGGGCTCCGGCGGATGCGGCGGTTCGAGCACGAAGAAGTGTCCCGTCGCGTCGGTAAACCGGCCGGAGTGTGTGGGCGTGTTGTAGTCGTGAAAACGGATCTGTGCGTCGGGGGTCCGCGGCCGGGTGGTCACCGGAGAGGCCAGCAGGGCGTAGGCGCCAATGGGCGCGGCCGGGAAGCCGTGCCCAAGCTCGACGATATGGTTTCCCGCCGCCAGTTCGGCCATCAACAGGGCCAGCAATACCGGCGGGAAACGTTCCAATTCGGCGCGCTGCGTCTCCGGCATGGGCATGGCTACAAGTTCTGTTCAAGCAACTGGCGGATGGCGCCGTCGCTGAACATGCCGCTCGTACCTTGCGCATAGGCGCAGTGCATTTCCAGAACGCCCGCGGCAAACTCCATCTTCATCGCACCGGTGTCCTTCACGTTCTTCAACTTCACCAGCTTGAGCGACGAGCGCACGGCCTCCTTGCCCATGTCGTCCGAGCAGATCACCCGGAGCGCCATATTCAGCCGGTGGCACGAAAGGTTATCTATGAAGCGCAACGCCTCGGCATCGTCGGCCATGCTCTCCCAATCCACTTCGTAGGGGATCGGCGCGCCGCAGATCTCCTCGATTTCCTTGACGCGCTCAGGGAAGGTTTGCTCCTGCAGCTCCTTGATCTTGCGCCGTTCGTTCAAGCCCATACGATTGGTTCCTCCTGTGCTTCATCTGTACATGCGGAACGGTGGAAGAAAAGCGCTCACCGGAAGCCGCGTAGCGGCGATTTTACACCGATTGACACGGCTCGCGCCCAGGCGCATACTGAGATTGATGCAAATCAGTGGCAACAGTCGGCTCGCTCACCGCGCGACATTGCTGGACCTCGCGCCGGGCGAAGAAGCGACGCTGGCGGAGTTGAGCTTGCCCGAGGAGATTGCGCACCGTCTCATGATCCTGGGCTTCGTTCCCGGTTCCAGTGTGTCCTACACCCGTTCGGCGCCGGGTGGCGATCCGCGCGTATACCGCGTGGATGGCGCCGACGTCGCCCTGCGCGGCGAGACGGCCAGCCACATTCACCTCGAACGCCGGATGTAGCGGCGCCATGAGCGACTGCCATAGTTCGCCGTCCACGTCTGTGGCGGGCAGCCCGAACGGAGCCTCTTCCGGGCACAAGACCATCGCTCTTGTAGGCCCGCCGAACGCCGGCAAAACCACCCTGTTCAACCGGCTGACGGGACTGCGGCAGAAGGTGGCCAACTATCCGGGCGTCACGGTGGAGCATCATGCCGGGAAGCTCCATTCCCGCACTGGCGCGACAGCCGATCTGATCGACCTGCCCGGCATCTACTCGCTGGAGCCGCGCTCGGAGGACGAACGCGTCACTCACGATGTGCTGCGCGGCGAGATGGCCGGCATTCCGCGCCCCGATGCGATTCTGCTGATTCTGGACGCCACAAACCTGTCCCGCCATCTCGTGGTGGCTGCACCGGTTTTGAGCCTGGGCCTGCCCACTCTGGTGATTCTGAACATGGCCGACGATCTGCGGGAGCGCGGCGGCACGCTGGAAACAGCCGAACTGTCGCAGCGCCTCGGCGTCCCGGTGGTGCTGGCCAGCGCCGCGAAGGGCGAAGGGCTGGAGCCGGTTTTCGAGTTTCTAGACGGGACATTGGGTGTGCCTCCCCCGGCCGGATCGCCGTTCCCAATTCTGAACAATCTGCCGTCGATGAACGACGTGCCGGCGTGCCGCGCCTGGGCCACGCGCGTTTCGCAGGGCGCCTGGAAAGCTCCCCTGCCTTCGGTGTGGAGCCGGCGCCTGGACGCCGTGTTTCTGCATCCCCTGGCCGGCCCGCTCATTTTCGCTCTCGTCGTTGTGATCGTCTTTCAGGCGATCTTCACGGGCGCCACACCGCTGATGGATGGCGTGGAAGGGTTGATCGGCAACTTCGGAAAATGGGTGGCCACGACGCTGCCCGAATCCAGTTGGCGCGACCTGCTCACCGAAGGCGTCATTGCCGGCGTGGGTGGCGTGGTGGTTTTCCTGCCGCAGATTCTGCTGCTGTTCCTGTTCATCGGTATTCTGGAGGACTCAGGCTACCTGGCCCGCGCCGCTTTGATCGCCGACCGCACCATGGCCCGCTTTGGCTTGCAAGGCAAGAGTTTCATTCCCCTGCTGTCGGCCTATGCCTGCGCCGTTCCGGCCATTATGGCCACGCGCACCATTGAGAACAAGCGCGATCGCATCGCCACGATCCTGATTGCCCCGTTCATGACCTGTTCGGCGCGGCTGCCCGTGTACACGCTGGTGATTGCGGCGTTCATACCCGAGCGGCCTCTGCTGGGCCATCTGCTCGGAACGCGGGCGGCGGCCATGATCGGACTGTACGCTCTCGGCTTCCTGGCTGCGCTGTTGACGGCGCGCGCGCTGAAGTCCAGCGTGCTCCGCAGCGACGGCACCCCCTTCCTGCTCGAACTGCCTTCCTACCGCTGGCCCACGGTGCGCTCGCTTGGCCTGCGCTTGTATGACCGCGCCATGGTGTTTCTGAAACGCGCGGGAACCATCATCCTGGCCTGTGCCATCGGGCTGTGGATCATGGCCCACCTGCCGCTGAACCACGGCAAGCCGCCCGAGATTCGCGACTCTCTGGCCGGGTCCATCGGCCGCACAGTGGAGCCCGTCATCGCGCCTCTGGGATTCAACTGGAAGATCGGCATTGGCCTGATCACCAGCCTGGCCGCCCGGGAGGTGATCGTCGGAACCCTGGGGACGATCTATGGCATCGAATCGGAAGAGGACACCAAGGGGCTGACAGCGGCCTTGCAGAAGGACCTGACGCCCGGCGGGGCGGTGGCTCTGCTGGTCTTCTTCGCCTTCGCCATGCAGTGTATGTCCACGGTGGCCGTGGTGAAGCGGGAAACGGGCGGCTGGAAGTGGCCCGTGGTGCAGTTCTCCTACATGACCGGGCTGGCGTACGTGTGCGCCTTTGCCGCCAACCGCATTGTGACCGCCTGGCTTGGCTAGGCGGCACGCCATCCGGCCCGGGTGGTCCGTGTTAGATTGGAAGGTCTTTATCCGCCATGCATAACGTCGTCATCATCGGTTCAGGCTGCGCCGGAAACACAGCGGCCATCTACACGGCGCGGGCCGGACTGAACCCCATCGTCATCGCCGGCCACGAGCCCGGCGGCCAGCTTTCGCTCACCACCGAAGTGGAGAATTTTCCCGGATTTCCCGAGGGGATTCAGGGTCCCGAACTGGTGGAGAACATGAAGAAACAGGCGCAGCGGTTCGGCGCCGAGTATAGGCATGGCACCGTGATCGAGGCCGATTTGTCGAAAAAGCCGGTCCGTCTGAACATGGACGGGGAGTGGATCGAGACGCGGTCGCTGATCATCGCCTCGGGGGCCTCGGCGCGGTGGCTGAACCTGCCGAGCGAGCAGAAGTTGATTGGCCACGGCGTCAGCTCGTGTGCCACCTGTGATGGCTTCTTTTATCGCGGCAAGGAGATCATGGTGGTGGGCGGCGGCGACACGGCGATGGAAGAGGCCAACTTTCTGACGCGTTTCGGCCGGCGCGTGACGCTGGTGCACCGCCGGAACGAGTTCCGCGCCTCGAAGATCATGCTGGACAGGGCCATGGCCAATCCGAAGATCGAAATTGTCACTCCGGCGGCGGTGCAGGAGGTGGAAGATGGCGGCACGGGGCTGGTGACCGGCGTAACGCTGAAGAACCTGGAGACGGGCGAGGTGTGGCGGCGCGAGGTGGACGGTCTATTCGTCGCCATCGGCCACATTCCAAACACCAAACCCTTCGCCGGGCAGATGGACCTGGACGCCGACGGCTACATCGTTTCACACGGCGGCGCGCGCACTTCCGTGACGGGCGTCTTCCATGCCGGCGACGTGCAGGACCGCGTGTACCGGCAGGCGATTACGGCTGCCGGGGCCGGGTGCATGGCGGCGATCGAGGCCGAGCGGTACCTGGAGGCCGAGGAGCACTAACCGCCCATCGGCATGATCTTGCGGATGTCGTTGTACAAGACGAACATCACGACCATCAGCAGGAACACGAAACCGAATTTCAATACCGCTTCCTTCACCTGCAGGCTCAAATCGCGGCGGAAGATCATTTCCACCAACAGCAGCAGGATCGAGCCGCCGTCGAGAATGGGGATGGGCAGCAGGTTGAAGATGGCCAGATTCAGGCTCACCATAGCCATCAGGCTGAGATAGCTGATTACGCCTTCCTTGGCCGCCTCGCCGGAGATCTGGGCCATGCGGATGGGCCCTTCGAGCGAACGCGGAGACATGCGCCGCTCGATGATGCCGTGCAGGAACTGGTAGATAAGCGAGGCGCTCTTGACGTTGGCGCGAATGGACTCCCGCACGGCCTCGACCGGCCCGAGTTGCACGAAAACGTACCGTGGCTCCAGTTGCACGCCGATCATCCAGGTCTTTTGGCCTTCCAATTCGCCTTCCGTGGGGGTTACCGTGGCGGTTTGCGTCTTGCCGGCGCGGCGGTAGACGATGTCCACAGGTTTGCCCTGTGAACCCTTCACCACCTCGCGGATCTTCATCGACGAACGGATGGGCTGACCGCCGATGGACACCAGCACATCGCCGGGTCTGAGACCCTTGCGTTCGGCATCCATGCCGGGCTGCACGCCGCCAATCTGGATCTCCATCTGCTCGCCCCAGCCGGCTGAGCCGATGCCGTCGCGCTTGTCCATCTCCGGCACGAGGGTGGTTTCCTTTTCCACGCCATTCCGGTCGTAGCTGACGCGCAGAGGCTGTCCGGGGCTGCTCAATACTTTCAGAGCGATGTCTTCCCACGAGGGGTACGCGATGCCGTCGAGGCGCGTGATGCGGTCGCCTTCCTGAATGCCGGCGCGTGCCGCGCTGGACTCGGGCAGCACGACGCCCACGACGCCAGAAACCTCGTGAGGCGGGGTCTTCGGGAAGCGCCACATGAACAGCCCCGTCAGCAGCCCCACCGCCAGGACGAGGTTCATGAACGGACCGCCAAAGACGACAATCAGGCGCTGCCAGCGGGGTTTGGCCTGGAAGGAGCGCGGATCATCGGCGCCGGCGTCGCCGGGCTGCTCGCCCGTCATGCGCACATAGCCGCCGAAGGGGATCGCCGAGACGCGAAAATCCGTCTCGCCCTTTTTGAAGCCGAACAGCCGCGGGCCAAAGCCGAAGCTGAATGTGTCCACCCGGATGTCAAACCACCGGGCGGCCCAGTAATGGCCCAGCTCGTGGATGACAATCATCACCCCGATTAACAACAGGAACCAGAGAACCATATCGATAACCCGTTACCTCTTCCGTTTCCGCTCAACCCACCGCATTGCCACTTGTCATCAAGGCGTCCGCGCCCGTGGCGCGGGCTCCCCCCCGTTTGGCCACCATCTCGCGCGCCACGCGGCGCGACTCACCGTCGATTTCCAGTATCTCCTCTACCGACGAGGCCGTGCGGGACGGCACACGCTGCAAAGTTTCGTCCACAACCTCCCAGATGCCCGGGAAGCTGATCCGGTTATCCAAAAACGCCTCGACAGCCACCTCATCGGCGGCATTTAGCGTACACGCCGCCGAACCGCCCGCCTTCTGCGCCTCATACGCCATGCGCAGCAGCGGGAACTTTCGCGGTTCTGGCGGGTAAAACTCCATCACGCGCGCCTGCGACCAATCCATGCGCGGCACTGGGGCCGACAAGCGATCTGGATAGGTCAACGCATATTGGATCGGCATTTTCATGTCGGTTGTGGAGATCTGGGCCACCACACTGCCGTCACAATATTCCACCAGGGCGTGCACGCTGGAGCTGGGGTGCACCAGCACGTCCACCTCGTCCGGAGAGAGATCGAAGAGCCAGCAGGCCTCAATCACTTCAAAGCCCTTATTCATCAACGTCGCCGAGTCGATGGTGATCCGTCGGCCCATCTTCCACGTCGGGTGGTTCAAGGCCTGCTCCGGCGTGATGGAGGCGAATTCCTCGGCCGGGGTGTTGCGGAAGGGGCCCCCGGAGGCCGTCAGGATGAGGCGCAGCACCTCGTTCCGCCGGTTCCCCCGCAAACACTGGTGGGCGCCGTTGTGCTCGCTGTCCACCGGAATCAATTCCACCCCCCGCTCCCTTGCCGCGGTCATCACAAGGCGCCCGGAGGCTACCAGCACCTCCTTGTTCGCCAGGCCAATCTTTTTCCCGGCCCGCACCGCTTCGTAAGTCGCCTGCAGACCCTCGACGCCGACGATGGCGCTGATCACAGTGTCGACTTCTGTCGAAATGGCAGCCGAAACACGGGCTTCCGCCCGCCAGGCCAACTCAGGCCACAGGCTGCGCGGCAGGCCCAACTCAGCCAACCTGTCTGTAAGATGCGCCAGCACCTGTTCCGTTTCGACAATTGCCACTTGTGGCCGGAACTCGGCAATCTGGCTGGCGAGCAGGGCGGCGTTCCGGCCGGCCACCAGGGCGTGGACAGAACAAAAACCAGGGGTGAGGGAGTTGAGCCGCCGAACCACGTCCAGCGTGGAGACGCCGATGGATCCGGTGGAACCCAGGATACAAAGATTCATGCGGATACGGGCACTCGATCAGGGAACACTTGTGGTCCCGCCTTCATCCTACCATCCCTGTGTAGCCTGGAAAACTGGGGATTGAACGCAAAACACCGGCCTTGATTCAGGCCGGTGTTGCGAAAGGATCACTAGGAGAAGAACTTGTTTTAGGCGCCGGGGAGGAATTGCTTCAGGGGTCTATCAAGTGAGGTTAGTCTCGCTTTGGTGGGAGTTGCCTCCCCGGCTTGATTCCAATATTAGAATACCGATTTTGGAATGTCAACAAAAATCGAGATC